>QCDR01000059.1 GCA_003278705.1 Prochlorococcus sp. AG-355-J23 | reverse complement strand
TGAAGCAAGGCAAGTCCTTGATTCAAGAGGTAATCCAACTGTTGAGGCAGAAGTATTTTTGGAATGTGGTGCAAGTGGTAGAGCAATTGTTCCCAGCGGAGCTAGCACTGGTGCACATGAGGCACATGAATTAAGAGATGGTGGTTCGAAATATATGGGGAAAGGCGTTTTGAATGCTGTTAATAAAATTCATGAAACAATATCACCGGCTTTATGTGGTTTGTCATCTTTAGATCAAACTGCAGTAGATAAATTAATGATTGAAATTGATGGAACTCCTAATAAGTCTAACCTTGGAGCAAATTCAATCCTTGCAGTAAGTCTTGCAACTGCTAGAGCATCAGCAAATGCTTTAGACATTCCTCTATATAGATATCTTGGAGATCCATTATCAAATCTTCTTCCAGTCCCATTGATGAATGTAATAAATGGTGGTGCTCATGCACCAAATAGTCTTGATTTTCAGGAATTTATGCTTGTTCCACATGGAGTTAATAATTTCAGTGAATCATTAAGAATGGGTACTGAAATTTTTCACTCATTAAAATCATTACTTGATCAAAAAGGTCTATCTACTGCTGTAGGCGATGAGGGTGGATTTGCCCCGAATTTGTCATCAAGCGAAGAAGCAGGGGACTTATTATTAGAAGCAATTCAAAAAGCCGGATTTAAGCCTGGTGAGCAGGTATCTTTAGCTTTAGATGCTGCTAGTACTGAATTTTTTAGTGATGGCATTTATAAATATGAAGGTAAAAGCTTAAATAGTTCTGAAATGATTTCATATCTTTCAAGATTAGTTTCTAATTATCCTATAGTTTCAATAGAGGACGGTTTAGCTGAGGATGATTGGGAGGGTTGGTCAGAATTAAACAAAGAATTAGGGAATAAAGTTCAGCTCGTAGGTGATGATTTATTCGTTACTAATACAGAAAGATTACGGAAAGGGATTATAGAAAAATCTGCCAATTCAATCTTAATAAAGGTTAATCAAATTGGAACATTAACTGAAACTTTGGAAGCTATTGAGTTAGCTAAAATGTCTGGTTTCACAAGTGTTATAAGTCATAGAAGTGGTGAGACTGAAGATACAACAATTGCAGATTTATCTGTCGCCACAAGATCCGGTCAGATCAAGACTGGCTCTTTGAGCAGAAGTGAAAGGATTGCAAAATATAATAGGCTTTTAAAAATTGAGGAGGAATTAGGAAATCAAGCAAGATTCGCTGGAGCTCTTGGTTTAGGTCCCAAAAATATATAGTTTTTTTAGCGCTTAAGTTTTTCTAAACGTGAGCCTTTTCTCATACTCAATTGGCACTTTATCCAATCAATACTTATTGGTAGTGCAAAAAAAAGTGGCAAAAATGCAAAATTATTTTGTTTATTGGTTACAAGTAAAGCGGATGCAATTGATAAGCTTCCTATAAGAATTGAATGGCCTAAAGTTTTTTGAGCCGTAAACATTTTTTTGAATTGCCTATCAGACTCTCCCATTCTTATTTGCAATTGTAAATCGCCCTGTTCTAATCTTTCTAAACTTTCATCTATTCTTTTGGGAATTCCAACAGCTTTCGATCCTAGTTCACCTACTTGCCTTCCAAATTGGTTAATTAAATCGTTGGGACTTTGATTATTTGAAGTCATAAGTTCTATTAAATAAGGCTTGGTAACTGATACAAGGTTAAACCCTGGATCAAGCATTCTACCAACTCCTTCAAAAGTTGATAAAGCTCTCATCACAAAGATTAAATCTACTGGCAGTTGAAACGGCGTTTCATAAACCAGTTCGTATAAATCTCCAGATAATTTTTCAATAATATTAGGACTAAATGGCGGAGTTAAGGCTTCTTTAAGCATCAATCTGACTAATCTTCTGACTGGTCCAATATCAATATCTTTTGAAATTAGCCCAGCTTGTTGTAATTGACTAACAAGTGATGAGGCGTCTCTAAGAGCAGCAGCCTTAACCATCCCCCCTAATCTTGTTTGAAGATTATTTGAGATGTTCCCC
>QCDR01000058.1 GCA_003278705.1 Prochlorococcus sp. AG-355-J23 | reverse complement strand
TCTAGGTCACTAGTGTCTTGATTAAATCTAATTTCTGCTCCTCTAGAAAGCATCCATAAACTTCCTTCTGGATTAAAACCAATACTTTGAACTCTTTTGCTACTGGCTCTTTGATGAGCTATCCATGCATCACTATCCTTTTCCAACGTAGAAAAGAAATTACCTAGACTACTTACACTGACATAATCTCCTTCATTAGTTCTTCTTAAATCTCTTACACCTCCAGAACCAGTTGCATCTACAACTTTTGCATTCCATGATTCACCACTATCTGATGTTTCATAAATAGCACCTGCAGTAGTAGCCAATTCTGCAACACCAGCATCAACAGTTGTTATTAGAAATGGTTGACCTGGTAATTTGTTACCTAGAGATAAACGTGTCCAATTCTTTCCTGCATCGAGTGTATGCATAACTAATGAAGGCTGACCTATTAACCATCCCTCTTCACCTTTAAAATCAATATCTAGGAGACGAAAGTTCTCTTCACTTGGTAAATCTAAATTTCTTTTTTCCCAAGTTTCTCCTCCATCATTAGATTCCATAATAAGTCTATTAGAACCAACTAAAAATCCATTTTTATCATCTATAAAATCAACATCTAAAGCATTTGCCTGATCTTCAAACTGAATTGTTTTCCAAGGGCTGCTATCACTCATCTTTACTCCTGTAGATGAACAACTGCTCAATACAAAACAAATAAGAACTGATAAAAGAAGATTGGGAATAATAGTAATAATTTTTTTCATTTGTATATATTAATGCAAAGAGTACAAAGAAAGGAACATAGCAGCAGCGAAAGCCAGACCTCCAAAAATTAATAATTTTTTTTGTCCAGGAGGTAAACTATTAAAACCAAATCCATAAACTAAATTTTCTTCAAAACCACTAGGTTTAGATTTAGGGCCTATATCCTTATAAAAATTTTTACCAGCTCTACAAACAGGGCAAGCAAAAGTATTCCCATCCAACTCTGAAAAAGGCGTATTTTTAGGTATGTTTAATTTTTTATTTCCTTCAGCTCTTCCAAGTGCTCTTGAATCTATAAGTGAAGCTGATTTAATTGTTCTTGGCCCAGGTAGCCTATACACTTCTTTATTGCCTAACCTTTTAGTACCAGAGATGGTAGATGCCTTATTGCAAAGTAATGCTCCTAAAATTTAAATAAGTAATTTGATTACTCAGCCTGGAGAAACTGATGGACTTGATGTTTATCAACATATCAAAGCAATAGAAAAACAATTATCAAATTTTGGAGTTAATACTCGAATTTTTAACTCTATCTTATCTCAGATTCAATTTGAAAAATCTCCATTAGTAGACTATTACGAAAGTAGAGGGGCAGAGCCTGTCTTATGTAATAAAGAAAATTTATTATCTGAGGGTTATTATGTTTTGCAAGCACCATTATATTCAAAAAGAATAACACCAACTCTTAGACATGATCCAAGGAGACTGGCAAGAGCAGTTATGTTTATTTACCGCAAATTAAAAAAAATAAACTAATAAGCATCTTGAAGTTCATAGAAATCTGGCTGAATATAATCTTTTCGTAATGGCCATCCTCTCCAATCTTCAGGCATTAATAGCCTTTTAGGATTGGGATGATCAATAAAATTAATTCCATACATATCAAAAGTTTCTCTTTCTTGCCAATCACTTCCTTTAAAAATTTTATACAAACTAGGGATTGATAAATCAGAATCCCTTTTTAAGAAAACTTTTAATCTGACTTCTTTAATTTTTTCTATTTTTTGTAAATCATCAACAGTTATAAAATGGTAGAAGCTAACGAGATTTTTGCCTGGTCCCTCATCATATCCTCCTTGACATTGGAGATAGTTGAAACCGTAATTTCTCAAGGCAGATACTGCTTCATATAATTTATTAGGTTCCACAGAAATGTTTTCAATTCCTATGTGATCATCAGATAAAGATTGATTTGGAATTCCATCTTTAGACAAAGATTGGCTTATAAAACCTTCTTTTTCTATTGAAGTATCTGAGGATTTGGCTAAACCGTCTTTTTCCATTAATCTTCTACAGAATTAATAATTTCAGT
>QCDR01000057.1 GCA_003278705.1 Prochlorococcus sp. AG-355-J23 | reverse complement strand
GAAATATTTTTAATAATGGAAAATTCACCAACAATATTCATTGTTCCAACTGGTATTGGTTGTGAAGTAGGAGGTTTTGCTGGGGATGCACTCCCTACCGCTAAATTATTAGCATCCGCAAGTGGATGTTTAATTACTCATCCAAATGTTATGAATGGCGGTACTCTTTCTGAAAAAGATAAAAATATTTTTTATGTTGAGGGTTATAGTTTAGACCGACTTGCTAAAGGAGAAATCGCTTTAAAGAGAGTAAAGCAACAGAAAATTGGGATAATTTTTGATTTAGCCATTGAAAAAGAAATATTAGTAAGACATTTACAAGTTGCTGATGCATGTGTTTCTACTTTAGGGATTAATGTTCATTCTTATGTGATTACAAAAAAGCCATTAAACATAGTTATTGATTCTGATTCTTCAAAAATCAGTGGTGGCACAATTGAAAATCCTGATACTCTAATTGATGCTGGAAAATGTTTAATAGAAAAAGGAGTTACAGCAATAGCAATTGTGGCAAAATTTCCAGATGATCAAGATTCTTTAGAAACAAATATCTATCGAGAGGGAAAAGGGGTTGATCCTATTGCTGGAGTCGAAGCAGTTATAAGTCATTTAATAAGCAAATTTTTAAAAGTTCCCTGTGCTCACGCACCTGCTCTAAATCCAATTGAATTGAATGAAAATTTAGATCCTCGTGCAGCTGCAGAAGAAATAGGATACACTTTTTTACCATCTGTACTGATTGGTTTAAGCAATGCACCTGACATTGTTGAATTGCCCGCTAAAAATGAATCAATCTCACTACACCCTGATCAGATTGAATCTATTGTTGTTCCTAATGGAGCACTAGGTGGAGAAGCAGTACTAGCAGGTATTGAAAAAGGTTTAAATATTATCTCTGTAAAAAATCAAAATACATTAAAAGTGACAAATGAGTTTTACGATTATCCCAATCTTTTTGAAGTGGATAATTATTTAGAAGCTGCAGGCATAATTCTTGCTATCAAAAAAGGTATCAATCTTGATTCAGTTAAACGGCCTTTAAAAAAAATCCAACAGTGTTTTTATGGTGATTAGTACGATATTGCTATGGGAACTCTCCAGTCACTTCCTAATGATTGGCTACTCAGTTTTAGGATTGGAGGAGCCTGCTTTCTTTTGAACTCCGCTTTTTTTATGAGTGAGATAATTTTTAAAATTAAATCTTTTTTATAACCATCTTCTTCTAGCTGTAGTAAATCTTTTTTCTCTTCAATAATTCCTTTAAGAATATTATCTAAAATAGAATAAGGCGGGAGAGAATCAGTATCTAATTGATCAGGACCTAATTCGGCACTTGGAGCTTTCGTGAGGATATTTTCTCCAATTATATTTTCATTAGTATCTAACATATATGACTTTCTATGATTTATTGATTCTTCACTATCAAGCCAATTGCATAATTTAAAAACATTAGTTTTATATAAATCCCCAATTACCGATAATCCCCCATTCATATCACCATAAAGTGTGCAATATCCTACAGCTAGCTCTGATTTATTTCCTGTTGAAAGTAATAAATGCTTTTCTTGATTTGCTAAAGCCATCAGAAGAGTTCCTCTGATCCTTGATTGAATATTTTGATTTGTTATTTCGGCCATCTCGAAAGAAATGGTTTTTATAAAAGATTCTTCAAAAGAATTCATTAGGTTTTCAATTGGGATGCTGTTGAAATGTATTTTTAATCTCCTTGCTAAATCTTTTGCATCACTTTTTGAATGGGATGAACTCCATTTGGAGGGCATTGAGACGCAATAAATATTATTGCTGCCAAGAGCAGCAGTCGCAATTGCTGAAACTAGTGCTGAATCAATGCCACCACTTAGTCCAATTAAAGCTGTTTTAAAACCGCATTTTTGAGCATAATCCCTAACCCCAAGGACTAATGCATCAAAAATTGATGATATTTCAGATTGTTCAAATTCTTTTTTCTCGGGTATTGTTTGCTTAATATGCCAACTTGAGAGGTCTTCTGAAAAAGATTTCAATTGCTTAATTTTAGATCCATTCTTATCAAGAATAAAACTATTTCCATCAAAAATTAAATTATCATTTGCACCAATCTGGTTTACATATATAAGCGGTACTTGAAGATATTTAGCAGCAAAACTGGAA
>QCDR01000056.1 GCA_003278705.1 Prochlorococcus sp. AG-355-J23 | reverse complement strand
ACCAAATTTAAATATAAGCTTTTAGATAAAAAAATAGATATAGATACAATTATTGATATTGAAAATAGAAAGTAATCGACTTGTCAAAAATCTCAATTATCATTCCAACTATTAATGAAGCCAATAATTTGCCATTATTGCTTTCAGACTTATCAAGTATTCAGAAAGAGGGCGAAATCATAATTGTTGATTGTGGAAGTGAAGATAAAACTATTGACATAGCAAATATTTATGGAGCTAAAGTATTTATATCCAAAGAAAGGAATCGAGGTTTACAATTAGATATTGGAGCTAAAAATTCAAAAGGAGAGTGGCTCATATTTTTACATGCAGACACAAGATTAACTTATGATTGGTTTAAGAAAATAAATTCATTTTTAAAGGAAAACAAGAATAGTATTTACTATTTTGAATTCAAAATTAATAACAAAAAGGTAATTTATAGAGTCCTCGAGATTCTCGTAAATTTTAGAAGTAAATTTTTTAAACAACCGTATGGTGACCAAGGTTTAATAATTCATAGAACTACCTACTTTAAGAATAATGGTTTTAGAAATATACCTTTAATGGAAGATGTAGATTTTTTAAGGAGATTAAACCAAAAAAAAGTTTTAAAACAATTAAATTTACCTATTTTTATAAGTTCAAGAAAATGGGAAAGAACTAATATTTTTCTCCAAGCAATTAAGAACTGGCACTTTAGAAGAAGATGGTTAAAAGGCGAATCGTTAAAATCTATATATTCTGACTACTACAAAAAATGATTAATTTGCATACCAAAAAGCACATTTAGAACCTCTAGGTTCTAATATCCAACCTTGTCTTTTGTAAAATGAAACCACTTCAGCATCAGCAAAAAGGGTTACTTTAGAAATTCCAATATTTTTTAATTCTTTTAGGACATATTTCATTAACTCTTTCCCCAATCCAAGGCCTTGATAGACAGGGTTAATAGCTACATCCCAAACTGTTGCTTCTAGAATTCCATCACCAGTGCATCTAGCAAATCCTACTAGCCTGGGGAATTTATCATCATGACGCCATAAACCAATCACCAAAATACTGAAATCTAAAGCTCTTTTTACCCTCCTTATAGGTCTTCTGCTCCAACCAACAGTTTGCAAAAGTTGATCTAGTTCTATTAGATCTAAATCTTTATTTTTACTACAAACAAATATTTCTTCTTTATTTCTTTGAGTGAACTCATAAGAATTTAAACCATAGAGATCTATCAGCTCATCCCTTGATATACTGTTTGATTTTTTTATTAATGATGCTTGATTTCTAAAAATCATTAAAAATTCACGAATCCTTTTTGTTGAAGCTCTGAGAGCTGAAAATATAAACCCTTTTTCAGTCTCAATTCACTATGTGTTCCCTCTTCAACTAATGATCCACCTTTTAAGACTAAAATCTTATCAGAACTTTCAATAGTTGCTAATCTGTGAGCTATTACTAATGCTGTTCTTTTTGCCAGAATTCTCTCAAGATCTTTCTGCAAAGTAGCCTCTGTAGAAGGATCCATGAACGCTGTTGCTTCGTCCATTATTAAAACAACAGGGTTTCTAATTGCTACTCGAGCTACTGAAAGAAGTTGTCTCTCCCCAGATGAGAGATTTCCCCCTCTTTCTCTGAGTAAGGTGTTCAAACCTTCTGGTAATTTTTTTAACAAATTATCCAACCCTAATTCGTTACAAAGGTTTTCTAATTCAAGATTGTCTAAATTCGAATTTAGTTTTAAATTATCTGCGACATTTCCACTAAAAATAAAGGTATCTTGCAAAACTACTCCTAACATATTTCTGAGAGTTGCAATAGGAATATCTTTGATATCTATATCATCTATTAAAATTTGGCCTGATTGAGGTTCATACAATCTACATAATAGTCTTATTATGGTCGTCTTACCTGAACCAGTTGGCCCTACAAAAGCCACATGCTCTCCTGGATTGATCTTGAAAGATAAATTCTTTATGATGTGTTCTCCTTCGTTGTAGAAAAAGTTAACATTCTTGAATTCAATTTTGCCCTTGAATTTTTTAATAACATTTTTAGCATTTTCTAAAAAATGTTTTGCAGTAGTAGAGTCCTTAATCTGTATTTCTTCATCCAATAATTCGTTTATTCTTTCTACAGCTGTTAAACCTCCTTGTATTTGAGTAAATCTTTCTGCAAGC
>QCDR01000055.1 GCA_003278705.1 Prochlorococcus sp. AG-355-J23 | reverse complement strand
TGAGAAGTTAAACCATAGATATGTAGTAGCAAGGATTAGTGGAGATATAATTGCATATTTTTTATTAAATAATTCTTCATGCAATTTATAAGTTGTAAATAGCATCAATATTGAAGCGACTGTTGTTGGTAGATATGCAGAAAAAATATTTCTTCCAAATAATTCTTGTGACTTTGCTATTAAAAACTGTAATCCTATTGTTCTATCTAAAACATATTCATCCCACCAAAGTGGAATTGTCCAGTTACCTTTCTCTAATATCCATCTAGCTTGTAGTGCATAAAAACCTTCATCAAACGCAATATAACTTCTTTTGCCAAAATAAAATATAAGAGGAATAAAAATAAATAATTTAATGAGATATCTAAATTTTAAAGTTTTATTTACCATTTTAATTTGCTTTTTAAGTGCCGATAATTGGAATTGAACCAATGACCTACTGTTTACGAGACAGTTGCTCTACTGCTGAGCTATACCGGCCAAATTAAATATTGAATTTTAATATAGACTTAATTTTATAATTGAAAGAATTTATGTCAAAAATAGATCCTGAATTGAAAAAGAAATTATTAAAGGAATCCCAAGCTCCTTTCAAAGGATTGAGAAGAATATTGTGGATAGCTTTTAGCGGTTCTGCATTTTTGGGACTTTTAATAATGCTTTCCAGAATTGCGAGCGGATCTGAATTACAACAAAATAACCTTGTCATACAGTTGGCTGCTTGTGTAATATTTCCAACTTTATTAATCTTTGACAGAAATAAAGATTAATAAGCTAGGTGTTTAATTATTGTGATAAGGTCCTCTTTTTGGTGACAAATTTGAATGCTTCGATTACATCTCCTTCAATCCATGAAGAGAATTTATCGCAGCCAACTCCACATTCAAATCCCGTATTTACTTCTTTTACATCATCTTTAGCTCTTTTTAGAGAGTCTAAATTACCCTCAAATATTACCTTCTCTGATCTAATAACTCTCAGAGAACAATTCCTTTGTAATTTGCCAGTTTGTATATAACAGCCCGCAATAGCCCCTTTGCCGACTGCAAAAGTTGCTCTAACTTCAGCTTGCCCTAATGATTCTTCGACAAGGTCGGGTTCAAGAAGCCCTTCCATGGCCAATTGAATATCTTCTAATAGTTTATAGATTACTTCATATTCTCTTATATCAACGTCATTAGCATCAGCTGCTCTCTTCGCACCAGATGCCAATGAGGTGTTAAATCCAATGATTACTGACCCAGATGCAGCAGCGAGATCTATATCTGTCTCAGTTATTTCTCCAGGAGCAGAAAGTAGGACTCTCACTTGAACTTCATTTTTGGGTAATTGTTCTAGTGATCCTAATATCGCTTCAACACTACCTTGAACATCAGCCTTAAGAATTAAGTTTAACTCTTTTAGTTCTCCATCATTTGCTTGAGTTGATAAGGATGATAAGCTGACTCTTCTAGAGGCCATTTGCTGAGCTAATTTTGTTGCTCTAGCATCTGTTGCCCTTTCTCCGACAATGGCTCGAGCAGTTTTCTCATCAGGGTAGACTTCGAATTCATCTCCTGCAGTTGGTACTTCACTGAATCCCAGCGCTTCCACTGGGAATGATGGCCCTGCTTCTTTGATTCTATTACCATGTTCATCAACCATTGCTCTGATTTTCCCAAGGACTGAACCCGCAGCTAAAACATCTCCAGATTTCAAGGTTCCATTTTGTACTAACAAAGTAGCCACAGGCCCTTTTGCTTTGTCTAGGTGGGCTTCAATAACAGTACCTTTTGCAAATCTATTAGGGTTAGCTTGTAGATCTTCTACCTCTGAAACTAATAAAATCATTTCGAGTAATTTATCAATGTTTTGTTTTTTGATAGCACTTACTGGAACCATCACTGTATCGCCTCCCCAATCTTCAGCAATTAAATCTTTTTCTGATAGTTCCTGTTTCACTCTGTCTGGAGATGCACCTTCTTTGTCAATTTTATTAATTGCAACAACAATTGGTACTTTTGCAGCTCTTGCATGACTGATAGCTTCTAGTGTTTGAGGTCTGCAACCATCATCTGCAGCAACTACAAGAACAGCTACATCTGTAACCTTTGTACCCCTTGCTCTCATCGCAGTAAAGGCTTCATGACCAGGGGTATCAAGAAAAGTTAATTTTTTCTTTTGAGATTCATGTTGAAATTCAACTTGATAAGCTCCTATGTGTTGAGTGATGCCCCCTGCTTCCCCCGAAGCTACTCTTGATTCTCTGATGGAATCTAGAAGGCTTGTTTTACCATGATCTACATGACCCATAACTGTAATAACAGGTGGTCTTCTTATTAGATTTTCAATATCTTCAGATTCAATCATATCAACTGTTTTC
>QCDR01000054.1 GCA_003278705.1 Prochlorococcus sp. AG-355-J23 | reverse complement strand
ACAATAGTGTGTCAATTAAAACTTGTGAGTGAAATGTTTTTACCATCACCTTTAGCGGTCTTTTATTCTCTTTTAGATATGGCTGAAAGTGGAATATTATTTGAAGATATTTTTGCAAGTACTGGTAGGGTATTTGCTGGTTTTATAATTGCGACAATTTTTTCAGTTCCTTTAGGAATTTTAATGGGTGCTTTCCCTTCTTTTTGTGCTTTATGTGAACCATTAATTGCAATGCTTAGATATATGCCTGCAGCTGCTTTTTCTCCTTTGCTAATTATTTATTTAGGCATTGAAGAGGCTCCAAAAATCGCATTAATATTCATTGGAACCGTTTATTTTAATGTTTTGATGGTTATGGATTCAGTAAAATTTGTACCCAAAGAACTTATTGAAACAACGCTTACTTTAGGAGGAAATTCAAAAGATTTATTGATCAGAGTAATAGCCAGATATTCATTGCCTAGTATTATTGATACTTTAAGAATTAATATTGCAACTTCATGGAATTTAGTTATTGTTGCAGAGTTAATCGCAGCAGAAGTTGGTTTAGGTAAAAGGATTCAATTAGCTCAAAGATTTTTTCGTACAGATCAAATATTTGCAGAATTAATAGTTCTTGGATTAATTGGATTTGCTTTGGATATGAGTTTTAGATTTCTACTAAGACGTACATGTAAATGGGCTGTTTAAATGAAATTAGATGTTAATAATATTTCAAAATATTTTGGGGAAGGTTCAAATAGAAAAAAGGCAATTGAGGGAATAAGCTTTTCAATAAGTTCTGGCGAATTTAAAACTCTTGTTGGGAGCTCTGGATCAGGTAAAAGTACTATATTGAGGATTATTGCTGGACTTGAGAGTCCATCTAAAGGGAACGTAAAAGTAGATGGGAAAATAGTTTGTGGACCGGGATTGGATAGAGGAATGGTTTTTCAGAAATATAGTCTTTTCCCTTGGCTCACTGCATCTGAGAATATTGCATTTGGAATGAATTTAAATTCTTACAAGTTGAAAGAAATAAAATATAGGACATCTTATTTATTAGAAGTAGTAGGTCTTCAGGATTCGGGTAATAAGTATCCAAAAGAATTATCTGGAGGAATGCAACAAAGGATTGCAATTGCAAGAGCTCTAGCGACTAACCCTAAAATTCTACTTTTAGATGAACCTTTTGGAGCCTTGGACTTACAGATAAGAGAATCTATGCAGAAATTTCTCTATGAACTATGGGAAAAAACTTCATTGACAGTTTTACTTATAACCCATGATATTGAAGAAGCATTAGCTCTCTCTCAGCAAATATGTATTTTGGCACCTAATCCTGGAAGAATCATAAAAGAAGTTAAGGTAGATCTACAAAAAGGAGATTTAGATAAATTGAAACTTGATTCGGATTTTGCAAAATTAAGATATGAGTTATCTGATTTTTTAAGAGGCCTCCAAAAAAAATAAATAATGTCAATTAGTTTTTTGCCTACTTGGCTTTATAGCGACCAAAAAATTTTTGAACTTGAATTAGAAAACTATTCAAAAAATTATTGGCACCCATTGATTTTCATAGGAGAAATTAAACCTGGCGAAATATTGGAAAAAAAATTCTTTAATCAATCATTATTAATCTCGCGTTCAGAAAAAAATTTAATAACTGTTTTCAAAAATAGATGCCCTCATCGCGGGTCAAAATTGTGTTTGCCAAAAACAAAATTAAATTCCTCTAAAAATATTTTTTGTCCTTACCATGGCTGGACTTTTGATAGTTTTGGCAAACTTAAAAACTTGCCATTAAAGTACGATTTTGAAACAAAAGTAGAAACAGAGGATTATTTTTTAGAAAAAGTTAACTCTTTAATAAATGGACCTTTAATTTGGATTAATTTCAGCAAAAAACCAATATCTATAGATGATCAAATTGAGCTTGTTGGGAGAAAATGTAATGATCAATGGGATATGAATTACAGTATTTTTTCTGAATTTTCTGATACCTTAAATTGCAATTGGAAAATTGCTCATGACAATACATTGGACGATTATCATGTAGCAATAGCTCATAAAAATACCCTACATAAAGAACAAGGTCCAATTAAAAACTACAGGTATTTCTTCAGTGAATTTTGTAATGTCCTTGTTACCCCTCTTAGTATTGAAGGAAATCTATATACCTTTGGATTACTCCCATGGACCCATCTAATAATCTGGCCTTGTAAAGGGATTGTTTTAATAAATTATCTTCCTAAAAATATTGGTCAGTGTATTATTGAAATTAAATTAGCCTCTGCTTCTTTATGTGAAAATGATTTAGAAAATTGGAAAAAAAGTATAATAGAATTTCTTGGAGAAGATAAAGTTATTGTCGAATCAGTTCATAAGTCTTATCTGGAAAATTTTAAACTTGGACCGCCTAATAGACTTGAACAAAGGATTATACACTGGCAAAATATTTATAAAGATTTTCT
>QCDR01000053.1 GCA_003278705.1 Prochlorococcus sp. AG-355-J23 | reverse complement strand
TTTTGCATTTTTATTACGTTTAATACCTACACCTGTAATACTTCTAACTCTATTAACTTTTAATAATCCTTCTTTATCTTTAGCAGCTTTAACATTAGGTCTCCACAACGCTGGTATTACTAGCAAATTACTTTTTACAAATCTAGATAGCCAAGACAAGAGAAATTATATTGCAATGAAATCTTTAGGAATCTCAAAAAAGACTAGTTGGCTTTTAGGTTTATTTTCTCAACAAGCAAAAAGTTACTTAGCATATTGCGCTTATAGATCTGACAACATTATTAGAGAAACTGCAATTGTTGGGGTGATTGGAAGTGTTGGTCTAGGTTGGCAATTGCAAGAATCACTAAGTTCCTTCGCATGGCAAGAAGTCACCATAGTTTTGATAGCTTATAGCTCCATTGCAATAGTTGGCGAATTAATAAATGGTAAAATCAAAAATAGTTTAACTTGATTTGTAAGAATAATTTGTTAAATCAAGTAATTATTTTTTCCGGTTATAGTGATTAGTTTACCAAAACAGCTTGTTGTAATTGGAGATAGCTCAGTTTATGGATGGGGAGATAATGAGGGTGGTGGATGGTGTGAGAGGCTTAGAAAAGATTGGGGTAATAACCAAAATGGGCCAGTTATTTATCAACTTGGCGTTAGGGGAGATGGGATAGAAAAAGTTTCATCTAGATGGGAAAAAGAATGGTCATCTAGAGGAGAAACGAGACGAAATAAACCTAAAGCGATCCTACTAAATGTAGGTCTTAACGACACTGCAGCAATTGGTCAGATAAATGGAAGACATCAATTAGATATAGATGGATTTGAATATGGATTAGAGAGGCTAATTAATGAAATGAACTCTCAAACAAATGTATTTGTTATTGGTTTGACACCAGTTGACGAAAGCAAAATGCCGTTCGCAGGATGTCTATGGTACTCAAATGATTTTTGTAATTCTTATGAAAGGAGAATGGAGGAAGTATGCCTCAATCAAAATGTCCCATTTCTTCCTACTTTTAGAGAAATATACTCTGATAAAAGGAGTAAAAATTGGATTACGCATGATGGAATTCATCTAAATTCCGAAGGTCATTTCTGGCTTTTCCAAAGACTTAAAAGCTGGGAGATTCTTACAAAATGGAAGGAATCTTAGGTCTTTCCAAATATTATAAATTTTAAAAATATGAATATAAAATAAGAGCAAAGATAGCAAAAACAGAAGCAATACTTGTCTGAATAGAATTTACAAATTCATTACTTAATTTATATTTGTTTTGAAATTTAGCACCAATAATACTTTCAGAAAGTGTTGCCAAGAATCCAGAAACTACAACAACTATAAAATGATATTTTGTAGAAATAATTGATAGACGAAGCATTATAAAAGCCATAAATATTGATCCCAAAACACTAGCTAATGTTCCTTCTATACTTATTCCTCCTTCAGTTCCCCTATCCACCTTTTTAAGTGAAGTAATTAAGTATGTGTCTTTACCAAATCTTTTTCCAATTTCGCTACCAAAAGTATCCGCCAACTTTGCAGCAAAACTTGCAGCAAAACCTACTTTAAACATCACTACATTGGCATCATTAAATTTGGTCATAATGGCAAGAAATAATCCTGTAGCTGCTGAGCCCCAAACATTCTCAGGACCTCTTCTCCCGCCTCTTTTTTCAGCAATTCCTTGCGCTTTTTTAAATTTAAAACCTATTTTGGTAACGAGGGATCCAAATAATAAATAAATTACAACTGACATCCATCCCTGCCAAGACAAACATCCCCACAAAATTGTGCCTAAGATGCCTGCACTTACCCAACCACTTTTCGTCATCAAAGGAATCCTGCAAAATATATAAATCAAAATAAAATTAATGCAAAAACCTATAAAAAATTGATTTCTAATTAAATCCATATTTATCTAATTCTTTAATTTCAAATCAATTCTCCACTGATTTAGAATTGATGATGCGTTAATACTAGCCGTTGAAGTTCTCAAGATAGTGTCGGAAAGCTTAACAAAGGTAATATTATTTTTTTTAAAAAAATCAATTTCTTTAGCGGACCAACCTCCTTCAGGACCAATTACATTCCAAAAAATACCTCCTTTTTTATTTCCAAATTCTTGTTGTTTTCTTAACCATTGATTTAAGTCATATAGTGTTTCTTCTCTAGTTATAGAAATTGAAACTCTTTCTTGATTATCTCTACTTTTTAGCCATTCAATAATATCCATTCCATTAAAAATAGATGGTTTCCATAATCTCTCACTTTGCTCAACCGCTTCATTGATAATTAAATTCCATCTCAAAAGTTTTCTAGAAAAATTTAAATTTTTGTTTACCTGTCTTTCTGAAAATAATGGCTGTATATAATCAATTCCTATTTCAGTACACATTTTTAAAATATTCTCAAAACCACTTTTTGGGATAACAACAGCTATTCCTAATAAGTGAATTTCTTGTTCTTGAAATAAGTAAGGTTTTTTTGATTTAATTATTTCTAAGCAATCATTTTTAACTTTTATAGCTTTCCATAATGAACCCTCTCCGTTAGCTATAAATATTTTTTTTCCATTTTTTATCCTCATTACTTTATTTAAATAATGAGCCTCTTCTTTAGAAAGT
>QCDR01000052.1 GCA_003278705.1 Prochlorococcus sp. AG-355-J23 | reverse complement strand
GATAACAATTTGAAGCGCTCACTTGAGGTAGCTCATAAAAGAATTAAAAAATTCCATGAGAAAGAAATTCCTCAATCTTTCACTATAAAAGGCGAATATGGTGATATGGTCCAAAGAAGATGGAGACCAGTTAAAAATGCAGGTATTTATATCCCAGGAGGTAGAGCTGCTTATCCAAGTACTGTTTTAATGAATGCAATACCTGCAAAAGTAGCAGGGGTAGAAGAAATTATAATGGTATCTCCTGGGAATAAAGAAGGGGAAATAAACAAAACTGTTTTAGCTGCAGCTCACTTATCAGGGATCAATAAAGTATTTAGAATTGGAGGAGCTCAAGCAATTGGTGCTTTAGCATTTGGCACAAATCAAATCAACAAAGTTGATGTTATTTCAGGGCCAGGGAATATCTATGTTACAACTGCAAAAAAACTGATTTATGGTTCTACAGGGATTGATTCTTTAGCTGGTCCTAGTGAGATATTAATCATTGCAGATGAAACAGCTAAAAGCACTCATATAGCATCTGATCTACTAGCGCAAGCAGAACATGATCCTTTAGCTTCATCAATACTTCTAACGACATCAAAGAACCTGGCAAAAGATGTTTTAGAAGAACTTTATAAAAAGATAGATGATCATCCAAGAAAAGAAATTTGCATGCAATCAATAAAAAATTGGGGGTTAATTGTGATTTGCGAGAATTATGAATCATGTATTGAACTAAGCAATAATTTTGCCCCTGAACACCTAGAAATTGTCACTATAAATTCAAAAAAAATTCTTGCAGGCATAGAGAATGCAGGAGCGATATTTTTAGGAAAATGGACACCAGAAGCTGTTGGAGATTATCTTGCTGGACCAAATCATACTTTACCTACATCAGGAAATTCTAGATTTTGCGGTTCTTTGGGAGTTGAAACTTTTATGAAAAATACATCAATAATAGAATTTAATGAAGAAAGTTTAAAATTTAATAGCCTTGATATTATTAATCTTGCTAATAGTGAGGGCCTACATAGCCATGCCAACTCAGTACAAATAAGATTTGAAGATTAGCTTGCTCGTGAGGGTGAGTAAACCACTGGAGCATTGTTTTCAATTTTACCAACTAATACTTTGTCAGTAAGATCAACGAATAATCCGTTTTCTAAAACTCCTGGAATATTATTTATAACCATTTCAATATCTTTTGGATTCTTAATGCCATCACTAAATAATACATCTAGGATAAGGTTTCCTTGGTCAGTAACAACTGGGCCAGCTTTTTTAGTAGCCATTCTTAAAGAAGAACTGCCATTCATTTCTGAAATCACGTCCTGAACTTGCTTCCAAGCATTTGGAAGAACTTCTACAGGTAAAGGGAATGATAGATTTAGATTTTGTACAAGTTTAGTTTCATCAACAACAATCAATAATTGATCAGCTTTAGATGCTACTAACTTTTCTCTAACATGGCATGCTCCTCCTCCTTTTATTAATTGATATCTTGGATCAACTTCATCTGCACCATCAATAGCTAGATCAATTTGAGAAACAGAAGCTAAATCGATAAGCGGGATATCCAGTTCAAGGGCTAAAACTTCTGATTGAAAAGAAGTTGCAACACCTTTTATATTTTGAAGTTTTCCAAGACGAATTTCATCGGCGAGACTTTTTATCATTAATGCAGCTGTAGATCCAGATCCTAATCCGAGAATCATGTCACTCTTTACTTCCCTTATTGCTGCATCAGCAACTACTTGTTTCATTTGAGTTTGTGAATCCAAAATCTTTTTCTCTAATGGTTATAGATTATTAAATTTCAATGGGTGATTTATGTCAAACCTGGAAGAGGTTCTGGTTTAATATTTATCTGTAACTCTTTATTATCTCTCAAAATATCTAAAAGGAATACTTTTCCAATCTGAGCTTTTTCTACTTCATCAAGTAAAGCTTTAGGTTCAGTTATAGAGATATTTTCAGCTGCTATTACTAAATCGCCCCTTCTTAAACCTGCTTTCTCAGCAGGGCTATTAGGTATTACTGATTGAATTAGAGCTCCATTTCTTTCAGGTAATTTAACTAGAGAATTTGGGTCTTGATTATGTTCTTTAGCAATTCTAGGATTTAAAGAAATCAATTGTACGCCTAAATATGGATGAATAACTTCCCCATTTTTAAGAAGTTGATCAGAAACGCTTTTAGCAAGATTAATAGGAATCGCAAAACCTAAACCAGCTCCAGGTCCACTTCTTACTAATGTATTAATTCCTATTACTTCACCATTGGAATTTATGAGTGGTCCGCCAGAATTTCCTGGATTTATTGCCGCATCAGTCTGAATAAGATCTAGCCTTTTATCTGAAAATCCTAAACTATTAATATCTCTATGAAGGCTGCTAACAATCCCCAAGGTAACTGTTTTTTCAAGGCCATAAGGAGTACCAAGAGCTATTGCCCAATCCCCAACTTCAAGATCTTCAGAATTACCAAGAGGAGCAAAACCAGAATAAGCATCTTCATCGATTTTTACTAGAGCTAGGTCAGTTACTGCATCTGTACCCAAAACTTGACCATCACAAATAGATCCATCTGCCAAAGTAACTGAAACTTTATCGACTCTTTCTACCACATGAGCGTTTGTAAGAACCAAACCATTCTCATTAATGATCACTCCAGAACCTTGTCCTCTCTCC
>QCDR01000051.1 GCA_003278705.1 Prochlorococcus sp. AG-355-J23 | reverse complement strand
ATATATTTTTATTATTGTTATTTGAAGACTCTTTCAGCATTTATATAAAAAAATTAAAACCAATATTAAATTAATAACTCAATTTATTTTATTAAGCAATAAATTTAATAATAATTATTTATTTACTTTTTTTGATTTGGCAAGTCTCTCCAAAACAGCGCCATTATATAAATGAATAAAGATATAGAACAAATATAAAGTAAAGAATTTAGATGCATTTTTATTTATTAAAGTAATAACAAAGAGGGCCTTTCATTAAAATGGGATTTCAACAGATTGGTAATTTTTTGACTTAGCAATCAAACAAATTCTAGTATTTATTTAAGTTTTTTAAGCTTTCCCAAAACTTTGAGAAGGAAAAGTTTTTAAATTTTTGGAATATATCTATTTATTTAGTAAAACTTATAAATCTTTGAGTTTTATAAATCTAATCAAATTCTATATTTTTAAATTTTTATTGTATTTCACGATCTATCCTTATTTATTTCTGTTAAAGCTTTTCTACCTTCCTTAAGGGTTCTTAATACCAATAAGGTTAGAGAGGAAATTATAAGGATGGTAAGTGTAATTAGAGAAATATGAGTGGTATTAAGATTGTTAACCAATTTAATAAAGTTCTTTATGAGTGTTTAATTTAAAAAATTAAAAAAATTCAAACGTCTGATCGAGAGTAAGCAGGTATTAACATTCCACCATCTTGATCGTCATTATTGTCATCATCAAACCCACCTCCCAGAAGTAATTCAATAATTATAAGTACAGCTATTGGATAAAGGCACCATAATATCGCTGTAAAAGGACTTACTGAGGAAGAAGCTGAGTAAAATTCTGTCATGACCTGATATTAATCTAAAGAAACAACAATTGTGGATCCTCTAGGTAGTGTTTTATTCAATATTTCTATAAATATTTTTTAAAAACTTTTCTCTTTAGCACGAATAGATCTTTGGTATGTATTGATATTTTTATTATTAAAATCAATTTGAATAATAATTTTTTTGAACCTACTGAGAAACTAATAATGACATAATGAATCCCGCGATTGTTATTTTTTATACTTAACAATAATTGTACAATTTTGATTCAAAAACTATTATTTATCTTGATTTTATAAATTCTATGTTTTCTTTCACTTTTGATCCTTTGGCTGCGATATTTGGTATATCAGGAATTGTAGGCTTCTTTTTCTTCGTTTCTGCTGCTAAGGGAACTTCCAGTATCAATACAAAACCAAAAAAGGAATTAGATTAGAACTTATTGTCTCAGAAAACTAAATTGAAATTTAAATTTAGTATTTAAAAGGCTTTTTAATTATTACTTATTCCATTGTTTAGAAATAAATTCAAGAAAATCTTTTAGATCCTCTTCAGGACAATTTGTTTGTTTTTGTAAATCAATGCAAATTTGTTTAATATTTTCAAAGGCCTCTTTTACTATTTCGTTTTTTTCAATAACCTCAAAATATTCTTGATCAGTAAAAGGCATAATATTAGTTTCCTTCTTGAAATTATTTATTAAACATATTTTATCTATATTGACTAAACAGTAAAGAAGAAAAAATCTTTTTTCTTAAATTTAGCTACCCAATCGATAATGTTTTTTAATACTTTTGGTTACTTCCCATTCGCAGTTAAGTCCAGCAGGAAACTCTACTAGATCTCCAGCTTTTATCACGTAAATGTTACCGTTTTGGGTACTTATTTTCGCTTGACCTTCAATAATTAAGCAAATTTCCTTATCATCGTAATTCCATTGAAATTTGCTTGGCTTACATTCCCAAATAGGCCAACTTTTTATTCCATACTGAATTATTACGCTTGCACTACAGGGGGAAGTTATTAGAACTTTCACGAAATAATTCGGATGTGTTTTTTCATTTTACAAATAAAAAAATATTTATTTTCGAGAATGTGTATTTCTTTACTGTCTTTTATTTTTTTTCGTTTATCATAAAAAAAATTTCTAATTTATGGATGAGCTTACTGTATTGTCAATTTCGCTATCTATAGCTTCTTTAGGAATATTTTTTTTATTTTTCGCTTCAAATGATGATGATGACCAAGATGGAGGTAAGTTGATTAAATCATTAGAAAGAATTAATTAATTCCAAGTAAATAAAACATTTAATAGAGATTTATAACCTATAAAGCCTACATAAATGCAACTTAAAAAAATAACATAAACTTCTAATGTTCCGAGTCTTTTTTTCTTTAATGTTTTCATTGTTTTGAGTGTTTATAGGATAATTTTATTTAATTTGATTTTTATTAACATGAGTATTTTTTACATTAACTCAGAGATTAAAGAATTATTAATGTCAAGCCAAAAAATAAAAAACAAGTAAAAAATATTATTTTTTTGGTAATTTCACTTTCCTCAGTCTTAGCAAAAAATAAGGAAATTACTGGGGATATGCTTAATAAAGCCCATCCTACTCCTATTGGAAGGGTTTTAAACACAACTTGTTGTAGAAATATTCCTACATTTGTTCCAAGAAGTATTGAAATAAAAAATCTTTTTTGTTGTTTTTTGTCTATGTTTCTTAAGAAAAAATTAATCTTAAATCCTTTTAGACTAATTAAAAAAATTATTGCACCTAATAATCTTATTTCAGTTGTAAGGAAAGGAGATAAATTGCTTTGAAGGAAAACCATCCTTGATAAAAGACCTCCAAGAACAGCACATAAAACTGATAAAAAAGGAAAAGCAAAAATC
>QCDR01000050.1 GCA_003278705.1 Prochlorococcus sp. AG-355-J23 | reverse complement strand
TTTATTGAAGCAATCTTACAATCATTAGAAGATTTAAAAGGTTCAACATTAGTCGTTGGTGGTGATGGCAGATATGGCAATATTGAAGCAATAGAAAAAATTGTCCAAATATGCATTGCTCATAAAGTTCAAAAGGTTATTGTTCCAAAATATGGTTTATTATCTACTCCTGCGACATCACATTTAATTAGAAAAGAGAACGCTATTGGTGGAATTATTCTTTCTGCAAGCCATAATCCTGGTGGGATTGATGGCGACTTTGGAGTGAAATTGAATATCTCCAATGGTGGCCCAGCTCCTGAGCTAATTACTAATAAGATTTTCAAGGCTTCACAATTACTAACTAGTTATAAAATTTGTAAAATTCAATTACCTGATTTTAGTGAATATGGAACTTATCTTTACGACGAAACTACCTTAGAAATTATTGATGGATTAACAGATTATTCTAATTTGATGGAGAAAATTTTTGACTTTGATCAAATTAGTGATTTTTTAAAAAAAGATTTCTCATTAATCTTTGATGCAATGAATGCGGTTACAGGCCCATATGCAAAAAATATTTTTGTTGAAAAAATGGGCCTTGCACCTGATTGTGTTATGAATGGTAACCCGTTAAAAGATTTTGGAGGTTTACATCCTGATCCTAATCTTACTTACGCATCACACTTGGCTGATTTGTTATTAAATAAAAAATCTTATAGTTTTGGTGCTGCATGCGATGGAGATGGAGATAGGAATATGATTTTAGGAAGTGGATGCTTTGTAAATCCTAGTGATAGCCTTGCAGTTATCACTGCTAACACAAAATGTGTCCCTGGGTATAAAGATGGTATTACAGGTGTGGCACGATCCATGCCAACCAGCTCAGCGGTTGATAATGTTGCTCGAGCATTAAATATACCTTGTTTCGAGACACCTACTGGCTGGAAGTTTTTTGGAAATCTTTTAGATTCTAATTTAATTACTTTATGTGGAGAAGAAAGTTTTGGAACAGGTAGTAATCATGTGAGAGAGAAAGATGGACTATGGGCAGTTTTGTATTGGTTACAAGTTTTAGCTGAGAAAAAATGTTCGGTAAGTGATTTGATGCATAATCATTGGAAACAATTTGGTAGGAATTATTATTCAAGACATGATTATGAAGCAATTCCCTCAAATATTGCTAATCAAATCTTTGGTAATCTAATTTCTATGCTCGAAAATTTAAAAGGCAATAGTTTTGCTGGCCATTTAGTTAAAGTTGCAGATAACTTTTCTTATTTAGATCCAGTTGATAATTCCATAAGTGAAAATCAAGGTTTAAGATTGGTCCTTGATGATAATTCTCGAGTAATTGTTCGCCTTTCTGGAACTGGAACTAAGGGTGCAACATTAAGACTATACTTTGAGAAATTTTTCGATCCTCAACAGAATCTTTCGTTAAATCCTCAGATCGCTTTGAAACCTCTAATAGATGATTTAGATGCTTTATTGAACATTTCAAAACTTACTCAAATGGAAACTCCTACAGTAATTACATAGAATTGAAAGTAATTATTTTTTGACTTTATTTATATGCATTCAGAAAATTTATTTACTAATTATTCTCAACTAGAAAACAATGCCCCTTTGGCAGATAAATTAAGACCAAAGAATTTGGAAGATTTTTTTGGTCAACAACTAATCCTAAATGAGAATTCGCTTTTAAGAAGTGCAATATTAAACGATAAGATTAGTAATTTTATTTTTTCTGGCCCTCCGGGTGTTGGAAAAACTACTCTAATTGAAATTATTTCTTTTAATACGCGGTCAAAATTAATTAAGTTAAATGCAGTATTATCAAGTGTTAAAGAATTAAGAAATGAAATCGCTAATGCAAAAGATAGAATAATAAATTCAAAAAGAAAAACAATTTTATTTATCGATGAGGTTCATAGATTTACATCAGTTCAGCAAGACGCTTTATTACCTTCAATCGAAAATGGAACTATAACTTTTATTGGTGCTACAACTGAAAACCCTTTCTTTGCTGTTAATAAAGCGCTTGTTAGCAGGTCTCGTATTTTTACATTACTTCCTTTGGCAGAAAATGATTTGCAGAAAATAATACAAAAAGTCGTTACTCACTATTCAAAACAAAAAGATTCAAAAAAGGTTCATTTAACTCATGATGCTATAAGTCATTTAATTAAATTTTCTGGGGGAGATGCAAGGACTCTAATCAATGCGCTAGAGATGGCCATTGAAACAACTGCTGAAAATGATACTAAAGAAATCAACATTAATCTCTCAATAGCAGAGGATGCACTACAAAAGAAAAATATTGTTTACGATAAAAATGGTCAAAATCATTACGATGTAATAAGTGCCTTTATCAAGTCCATAAGAGGTTCTGATCCAGATGCAACTTTATTCTGGCTTGCGAATATGCTTGAGGCTGGTGAAGATCCTAATTTTATTTTTAGAAGACTACTTATATCTGCCAGTGAAGATATTGGAATAGCTGATCCGAATGCCATAGTAGTTGTACAATCCTGTTGTGATGCTTTTGATAGAGTTGGTTTGCCAGAAGGATTATTTTTTTTAACGCAGGCTTCTTTATATTTAGCTATTTCTCCAAAAAGTAATAGTTCGAAAAGTATTTTTAAAGCAATTGAAACAATCAAATCTACCAATGCTTATGATGTTCCACTTCATTTAAAAAATAATTCTAATATTTATATCAATCCTCATAATTATCCAGGTAATTGGGTCGAACAAGAATATCTTCCTAAATCTTTAAGAGGTTTAAA
>QCDR01000049.1 GCA_003278705.1 Prochlorococcus sp. AG-355-J23 | reverse complement strand
ATACATAACAGCGTCAAGAATATCTTTCTTAGAAGCCTTTCCAGATCCAGCAATTGTTAATTTTATCTGAGCAGGTGAATACTCACTAACATGAATTTTTTTAGAGGCCAATACCATCATAATCACACCTCTGGCCTGCACCACACTAATGGTAGTGCTTGACCTGTAAAAGAAAAATTTTTCTACTGCCGCTGCAGTTGGGTTCCAATGATTAGTTAATTCATTAAGATCTTGGAATATCTCATAAAGTCTATCTTCTTCTTTTTTATTTTTATCTGTCTCAATAACGCCACAATCTAATAGTATCTTTCTTTCATTTTCTATCTCAATTATTCCATAACCAACTCTAGCTAATCCAGGGTCAATCCCAATAATTCTCACTGTTATTAAGCTTCAGCAGATAATTGAAATTTTGATAGATTTTCTTTTTCATCTAAATCAAATACTTTACAAAAAGCTTGAATAACTCTTTCACCTGAATCAACTTGTTCTAAGGGATCTTTTCTAAGTCTATGTCTTAAAGAACAAGAAATAACCCTTGCTATGTCATCTTCTTGCACTTCAGTTCTGCCCTCAAATGCTGCAATTGCCCTTGCTGATCGATTGGTAACAATATCTCCACGTAAACCATCAACATCTAGTTCTCCGCAAATTGCAGAAATATTCAATCTTAAGTCATCGTCCATTTGAACAGAATTTAATATTTCTTGTGCTTTAATAACTTTTTGTTGAAGTTCATCCTGTTGTTTCTCAACACTCAATGAAAACTCATCAGGATTATCATCAAAAGAGGTTCTTTGATCAACCACTTGAACCCTTAATTCAGCATCTCTAACTGTCTTAACTTCAACACTCATTCCAAACCTGTCCAATAGTTGGGGCCTTAATTCACCTTCTTCTGGATTTCCTGAACCAATAAGGACAAACCTCGCAGGATGTCGAACTGAGACTCCCTCCCTTTCAACTGTATTCCATCCAGAAGCTGCCGAGTCTAAAAGTACATCAACTAAATGATCGTCAAGTAAATTCACTTCATCAACATATAATAAACCCCTATTAGCTTTTGCTAATAGACCTGGTTCGAATGCCTTAACACCTTCGCTCAAAGCCTTCTCTATATCAATGGTTCCACAAAGCCTGTCTTCAGTAGCCCCTAATGGCAAGTCAACCATAGGTACTTGTTTTTGAATACTCTCTAGATTTTCTCCTTGAGTAATTTTTTCCAAAACTTCTTTACTTTGTAAATCAGGATCAATTAGTGAACTATTATATGGATCGTCTTTAACAACATCGATTGCAGGCAACAAATCAGCTAAGGCTCTTATTGTAGTAGATTTTCCAGTCCCTCGATCACCCATTATCATCACTCCTCCAATTCTTGGATCAATAACATTTAACAAGAGAGCTAATTTCATTTCTTCTTGACCAATTACTGCTGTAAAAGGAAAAACTCTTCTTTTCTTTGTTGTAGGCACAGTTTTAGTTTTCTTAAATATTCAAATAATCAATAGATGTTACTTCAGAAAATGTTTTTAGTAAATATCCATATCAAATTAAAACAAGAAGTGACTAATAACTAATCAAATTTATACTTACTTATTTTTTTTTTGAATTGTTCAAAAACCAGTTTATTTGATGGACAATCCCTCTTAGAACATTTATTTCGTGGATTGATGTATTTGTCCTCAAAATAAAATTCTTAAATTTACTTATTTTTGCCTTGGATGTATGTTTCAAGAGATATCCAACTCGCAAAAGCATTTCCTCTATCTCCACAAATGTATCATGTACTTCTTTCGATGATGCCAAGTTAAAAACTTTTAATTCATTTTTTAAATTCTTTTTAGAAGACTTATTTAATTCATACAAAACTATTGAAACAGCGTGAGAAAGATTTAATGAAGGATTATTCTGAGAAGTTGGAATATTAAAAGTTTTATTTGCTAGAAGCAATTCACTGTTAGTTAAACCTCTATCTTCTCTTCCAAATATAATTGCTAAATTATTTATCTTCTTAAAAGATAAAGTCCAATCAAAAATATCTTCAGAAGATACAAAAAATGAATCTTTATTTACATCAATCCTTCCACAAGATGCTAAAACTAAATCACAATCAAAAATTGCTTTTTGAATATCATCAAAAACCTTACAATTTTTAAGAAATTTTTGACCTTTAAGAGCCATTTTTTTTGCTTCTAAAGAAAATATATCGCATTTAGGAGAAACAATTCTTAATTCATCAACTTCAAAATTACTGCATAATCTAGCAACGCTACCCACATTTAAAGGACCATTTGGTTCAACTAAAATAACCTTTAAATTAGAAAAATTTTTTCCCAAAATCATTCAAGACTATGAAGATATTTTAATAAATTGGACATATTTACAGGATCAATTTCAAAACTTGGCATGGGAGGAGTTAGGCCGCCAGTAACTTGTTTTATTATCTCTTTATCATTCAAACGTTGAGTTATTGAATGTAAGTCTGGGCCCACTAATCCTCTTGCTGTAATTCCATGACATCCAACACAATTTATCTTAAAAAGAGCATCTCCTTCCTCAGCAGAGCCATTAAGCTCAAGAGTTTCAATAATATATTTGTTATTTTCATGATGATTTACGAAAAATATTGAAAAACAAATCAATAAAACTACAAATACAATAAAAAGAATTTTTAAGAATTCTCTCTTAAAGTCTCTTTCTGCTGCAGTTGATGAAGATGTTGACACAAAAAATAGTCTCTATGTAACAATTGTGAGTAAGAAATTCAAAAAAGGCAAAAAAATGATCGAGCCTCTTCTATGTGGAATTGTTTTAGGTTTAGTTCCAATAACTCTTCTTGGATTATTCGTAAGTGCATGGAATCAATACAGAAGAGGTTCAGGGATGCTGGACATTGATTAAAAATGTTAATCTT
>QCDR01000048.1 GCA_003278705.1 Prochlorococcus sp. AG-355-J23 | reverse complement strand
GAGTATTCGACGTCTTGAGGCTTAGGACTTTTTCCAAAACCAAGTAAATCAATAGCATGAACTTCGTATTTTGCACTCAAAACTGGGATATTAAATCTCCAATGATCCGTAGAAGCACCAAAACCATGAATTAATAAAATTGCACATTCTTTTGATGTTTGATCGGGTTTAGCGGAAACTGTATGAATTGGGTAATTTAAAAAATTCCAATTATAATTTACATCACTATCTAAAAGAGCTGACTTTTCCATTCATTGAAAATTCTATCTCAAATGATTCTAATAAACTTATTTCCTAAAGAAGACCCACAGGATCAGCTGCAACATCATCTGAAATTTTATTACCATCATTTGGGGGCTTATCTTTTAGAACAATTCTTAAGAGTACAGGTGCAAGAAATGTAGTTCCTATAACCATTAATAAAATAGCTGCTTCAAGAGAAGGAGTTAATAACTTAGCGCTTGTTCCTAGCCCAAGAAAAATTAAACCAACCTCTCCTCTAGGCATCATACCTAAGCCTACAACTAATCTATTTGTAGGTTTATCACTTGAAAATACCCATCCGGCTGCAATTTTTCCAATAATCGCAACAACTAATAAAAATCCTGCAACTACAAGAGCTGATCTGCTTGTTGGGTCAAGTGGATTGATAACAGATAGATCCATGCCAGCTCCAACTAATACAAAGAAAATAGTCGCGAATAAGGAAACTAAAGGTAAAACAGATTGTTGTATTGCATGATTATTTTTAGAACTACTAAGAATCAATCCAGCTGCAAAAGCCCCTAAAGCTGCTTCCAATCCAATGGCTGTTGCTACGAAACAACACAATACAAGTATCACAAAAGAAGCTACCACCACGGCTCCAGGAGCCTTTAATCTATCTAATAACCAATCAAAACCTGGAGCAGCTGTTCTACTTAATGCAATAGCAGCAATAACAAAGACTACAGCTGCTGCAACTAATTTAACAATAGGAGCAATTTCTAAAGTACCTCCGGCAGCAAGGGCGACTACAACTGCCAGAATAACAATTCCCAAAATATCGTCTAACACTGCAGCACCAATAACAATCTGTCCTTCTCTAGTTTTCAAATATCCTAATTCACCAAAAACACTTGCAGTAATTCCTATACTTGTTGCTGTCATAGATGCTCCAGCAAAAACTGCTGGAATTAGATCTACTTGGAAAATAAACATTAATCCAAGAGTTCCAAACGCAAACGGTAAAATTACCCCAGCCATAGCAACAGTAAAAGCCTGAGCACCGACAGCTACCAATTCCTCTAACTCACTTTCTAAGCCTGTTAAAAATAAAAGTGCATATAAACCAAGTGTTGCTACTGCTTGGAGCGAGGGAAAGCTTTCGAAATAAACATCTGGTACTGCTTCTGGGGGGATTGACGCTAATGAACTAATAACATTTACAAGTCCCTCATTTAGTTCAGTTCCAGCCGAGGGCGGTATCAATAAATGGAATCCTGATGCTCCTATTACAACCCCTGCAAGAAGCTCACCTACAATCGTTGGCAAACTTAGTCTTACTAATACTTCCGCTAATGCCCTTGCTGCTAAAAAGATCAATAAAAATCTTATAACTCCGATCAACGTTTCAGCAACTTCTAAATCATGTGCACTTAATTCAGCAATTAAAGAGTACATTTAAGAGTAAAAAATAAACTACATAATTGGAAGATAGTTTATTGAGGGCCCACTTTAAGAAATATGTAAGAAAAAAGCAAAAATACTCAACAAGTGTGGATCTGAAGTTACAACAAAGAAATTTTCCTAAAAATGGCTATTGTCTGTTATATGGCTAATCCAATGAATTCCAACGAACCCTTTGATCTGCGCTTGCCTACACCAGGCTGCTATTTAGATCCTGAGAAAGCTGGAATGGATTCAGATGCTGTTTTTCAAGGAATGACAGCCCATCTTTTCTACACTCTTGGAAAGTTAGCAACCTCTGCAAGTCCTCATGACTTATATATGGCTTTGAGTTACGCAGTTAAAGACAGGCTAATGACAAGATACTTGGCCAGCCAAGAGGTCATAAGAAAAAAACCACAAAAAACTGTAGCTTACTTATCGGCAGAATTTTTAATAGGTCCTCAATTAAGTAATAACCTCCTTAATCTTGGAATAACTCAAGAAGCAGAAGATGCATTAAAAAGATTTGGTATTGAATCTTTATCAACAATACTTGAAGTAGAGGAAGAGCCTGGATTAGGTAATGGTGGTCTTGGTAGACTTGCTGCATGTTATATGGAATCATTAGCATCTCTACAAGTACCAGCAGTTGGTTATGGTATTCGCTACGAATTTGGCATATTCAATCAATTAATCAGAGATGGTTGGCAAGTTGAAGTTACTGACAAATGGTTAAAAGGTGGATGGCCTTGGGAACTTCCACAACCTGATGAATCATGTTTTGTTGGCTTTGGAGGAAGAACTGAAAGTTATAGAGACGATAAAGGAAATTACAGATCAAGATGGATACCTTCTGAACATGCAATAGGTGTCCCTCATGATGTTCCAGTCTTAGGTTACAGGGTTAATACATGTGACAGATTAAGATTATGGAGAGCTGATGCAACAGAAAGTTTTGACTTTTATGCTTTCAATATTGGTGATTACTATGGAGCAGTAGAAGAAAAAGTTGCTTCTGAAACTCTTTCAAAAGTTCTATATCCAAATGATGGAACCGACGAAGGTAGAAGATTAAGACTCAAACAACAACACTTTTTTGTCAGTTGTTCTCTTCAGGATATGTTGAGAAGCCTTGAAAAAAGATCAATAGCAATAACAGAATTCCCTAAGCATTGGACAGTCCAATTGAATGATACTCATCCTGCTATTGCAGTTGCTGAATTAATGAGACTTCTTATTGACCAATACCAGATAGGTTGGGATAAAGCTTGGAATATAACAACCTCTTCAGTTGCTTATACCAACCACACACTACTACCAGAAGCTTTAGAAAAATGGGATTTAGGTTTATTTAATGATCTTCTTCCTCGTCATCTAGAAATTATTTATGAAATTAATTGGAGATTTCTACAACAATTAAGACTACGTTATCCTGGTGATGACAAGATCCTTCAAAAACTTTCAATAATTGATGAAGAAGGCTCCAAATC
>QCDR01000047.1 GCA_003278705.1 Prochlorococcus sp. AG-355-J23 | reverse complement strand
CATAACGGGGTAATTTTCTTTTGGGTACAATCTCTGGCTTAATCATCACTTACGAATTTAAAATCTATTCTAGTCAATAAAAGTAATAATAGATAATGTTTATTCATCAGATAGAAGGCCCTCCTCCTGCAATCCCTCCAATGCGGCAGGATCTGGTAATTGATCTTCAGAAAATTGATTTTCAGCATTAGGCCTTGCGAAGGCCGCAAAATTACTCGAAGAAGGATCGATTCCATGTCGATTTCTGGTTGTCTCCAAATCTTCATCACTGGGATCATCAAGTATTGCAGTAGAGCTTACTGCAGGTGATTGTGGCATATCAACCGTATAATCTGGCCTTAAGTTCTGTGCTCTTCTGTAGCCACCAGATTCTTCTGCAAGAATATCAGGATGAGGACCAGCCTCTGAGGATAATTCCTCCACAAAACCGCTAAAACCCGTACCTGCAGGTATTAATCTACCGATGATAACATTTTCTTTTAAACCTCTTAACCAATCAGATTTACCTTCAATCGCAGCTTCTGTAAGAACTCTTGTTGTTTCTTGGAACGATGCTGCTGAAATAAAGCTATCTGTATTAAGAGAGGCTTTTGTAATACCCAACAAAACAGGAGTAAATTCTGCTGGAGCTCCTCCTGTAATTGCCATTGCTTGATTTGTATCTTCCACTTGCCTCAACTCTATGAGTTCACCAGGCAAAAGAGTAGTATCCCCAGCATCTTCTATACGGACTTTACTTGTCATCTGTCTAACAATAACTTCAATATGCTTATCATCTATTGCTACACCCTGCGACTTATAAACATTTTGTACCTCATTTACCATACTTCTTTGTAGTTTTGATATAGATTCTCGAGCTGCATCTATAAGAGGTTTTTGATCTTTTAAATCATTGAAATAGCAATCTAATAGTTCATGTGGATTAATTGGACCATCAGTTAAAGATTCTCCACCTTTAACTTGTTGTCCATCACTAACCATTATATTTTTTCCAATTAATAGTTGATATTCATTAACTAAATCATCTTTTTCAATAACTGATAAAGAAACTGATTCTTCATCATTACCTTGTTTAATCTGAACAATTCCAGATTTTTTGCATAGAATTGCTGAATCTCTGGGTCTCCTAGCCTCTAATAACTCTTCAATACGTGGTAATCCTTGTACGATATCTCCAGTTTTCTGCCTTTCAAAAACAAGTAAAGCTAAACCATCTCCCCGAAGGACCAAGTCTCCATCTTTAACATGTAAAACTGAATCAGGAGAAACCATATAAGGCCTGCCAAGTCTTAAGGTCACTGAACTATTAGAAATTTCTTCTATTTCTCCACAAGAAGTTGATGTTACTGAATCACTAATAGGATCGCCATCAACTACGCGATCACCAACTTTAACTACAGCTTTACCATTGATTTTAATTTTAATTTTATCTTCTTCTCTTTCAACAATTAACCTTCTTATTGGCTCATCATCAACAATATTTGGTAATTGAACCAATCCCTTTTCTTTACAAAGAATTTGAGTAGTAGCTATTACATCTCCTGCTTTTACTAATTGGTTATTCTTGACTTGCAATTCTGTATGTGTTGAGCCATGACTGGAGTCAGATATAGTATCTCTTCTTACAAGAATAGACTCCAATATTACTAAATTTAATCTATTTATTGATGCATCATTTTTATCTTCAATCGACTCTACGTCAATAGTCATTTGAGGAGTAGCATCAAAGCTTTCAATACTTAAATGTGTTCTGAGTAATTCAACCCCTTCAACCGATTTTATCAATTCACCATCTTTATAGGTAAGCCTTTGGATAGCTTTTAAGCCTAAATGTGGTCCTTTTTCCTGCTTAACATGTGATAGTTCGGGTAATTGCGCCTGGTCAGGAATAGTAAATTCTTCAACAGTTCTTAATAACAAGCCTCGACATTTAGGTGTTTCTAATTTTTGAACAAATAAAATTTCTTTATTATCAACACCATCTAAAATCTTTTCTCCTGGATTTACAAGATTTCCTTCTTCTGTAAATCTATTCAAAACTTCTTCATCATCACACTCATGAAAAGTTCCATTTCTAACGGTTATTTCACGGAGGATATCATTTTTTTGCGTAACAGTAACTATGCCTGATGTTTGACTAAAAATATCTTTTACAACTTCTGTTCCAGCTTCAATCCATTTCATATCTTCAATCATTAGAAGAGATATATCCTTATTGATTTCATGTGTCTCTTGCGGAATCCAGAGCAATGTCCCTCCTTGACTTACTTCAAAACCATTTTTCGATGATCTCGCTTTTTTGACACTTAATCCCGGTGCATATTTAACTAGACCGCCAGTTTTTGTACGGAACCTTTCATCAGTTAAATCTGCGATTACCTCACCATTACTTATTTTACTTCCAGGAGAAATGTTTAATCGATAAGATGTGCCCTCACTAGATTCCAAATTATATATTTGACCTGAGTGAGTAGATTCTTCAATTAATTTAAAATTAGTTAAGGACATTGAAGTAGTAACAATCTGAACTTCTCTTGAATCTCCTATTGATTCTCTTAATCGAACTTGTCCGCCAAAGTCACTTGATTGACTTGCTTCTGCCAAAACTGTCCCTTCATCTACAGATTTCCCAGTTGATATAACCGGTCTTGCATTTGGTGGCAAGTTATAAACATCTCCAGCTAAAACCCACAATCTGCCTAATCTTTGAGCTTTTAAGGTGATATTGCCCTGCCTATCTGTTACCTCCTTTGGTTGAATAACCTTGTCGTACCTAACTTGACCAGCCAAATCACAAATAACATCCTTTGTTGCTTTTTCAACACTCTTTTTCACCGCACCAGCAGTAATCTGAGCAACAGTTATATCAGAACTAATTTCTTCACCATCATCTACAAATAAAAGCGATCCACTAGAAACTTCAATTTTTTGAGCTTTGCCAGAATTATTTCCTCGAGGAACTATCTTAAGTATGAAATCAACTTCGGCTTGTTTAGCTTCTACGCCATGTGGAGTTCTATAACCTCTAACCTTTGCTTTTGAACTAAATTCAACTTGACCAGAAATTTTTGATCTTACAACACCACTTTCAGCAGTTGATACACCTCCAGTATGAAAAGTTCTCATTGTCAATTGAGTTCCTGGC
>QCDR01000046.1 GCA_003278705.1 Prochlorococcus sp. AG-355-J23 | reverse complement strand
ATTATCTAATAATTAAATAAACTTAATCATCATAAACAAGACATTCTGGTTCGTCTGGGTTTGCGTCGCAAAATAATTCCAAAGCATTAGGATCATGTTTATCTTCTGGATGATGATCCTTATATTCTTCGAGTTCTTTTAGCTCTTCAGTTAAATGTCTGACCTTTGGAAGATTGCCCTCTGCTTTTGCAGATTCGATTTCCGATTGATCTTTTTGGATGTGTTCGTCAATGGATTTCATTTTAAGCTTTTCGTACTTTAGTAGACATACATAACATAGTTAATTTCTAATGAAATTGCATTATCTATGAACTAAATAAGTGTTCATTACAACATCATTTTTTTTTGGAAATTGATTTTTATATTTTTTCGGACTCTAATCTCATTATTTTCTCTAGCGATGGTAAAACTGGGATTAGTTGATTTGGGTTTAAAGGGAATAAAGCTTTGTAGTAATCTTTTTTCCACTCATTGTCGAAGCATGTCCTATTTACATTAGATAATTTAAAAAAATTTTTAATTTAAGTTAGATCCTTTTCCACACTTCAGAAAGCAGTGAGGATAAACCTTTTTTTAAAGATGAAGAAATAACTAAAACTTTCTTTTTTGATAAATCTTCTAACTTTTTTGTAATTATTTTCAAATAATCATCATCTACCAGCTCCATTTTATTTAACACTATTATCCTCTCTTTATCTAAAAGACCTTTCCCATATTTTTTTAATTCCTGCTCAATAATCTCAAAATCATGTAAAGGATTTTCTGCAATTGCATCAATTAAGTGAACAAGTATCTTCGTTCTTTGGATGTGCCTTAAAAAATCATGGCCTAAACCTACGCCATCAGCTGCACCTGATATTAATCCAGGAATATCCGCAAAAAGGCAACCATTCCCATCAATTTTTCTTACTACACCTAAGTTAGGTATTAGAGTCGTGAAAGGATAATTTGCGATTTTTGGACGGGCAGATGATACAACTGAAATCAAAGTACTTTTTCCAGCATTTGGAAGGCCTATAATCCCAACCTCTGCAAGAAGTTTTAGTTCTAATTGAACCTCCCATATCTCACCATCTTTTCCTTCAGTGAATGATTCAGGGGCTCTATTTTGATTACTTAAATAGTAAGCATTACCATGTCCACCTCTTCCTCCAATGGCAATAGTTAAACTTTGTTTATCTTTAGTTAAGTCTCCTAAAATGATGCCGGATTTAATATCCCTTATTTCTGTACCGCAGGGGACTTTAAGGATTCTATCCTCACCTGAAGCACCTGATCTCTTATTCGGACCTCCTTTGCATCCATCTTCAGCAATTATTTCACGTTTGAATTTGAAATCTAATAATGTTTGAAGGTTATTATCAGCCATCAAAATAACTGAACCCCCTCTTCCACCATTTCCCCCCGAAGGTCCTCCAGCAGGAACGAATTTTTCTCTTCTAAATGAAACTATTCCATTTCCACCTTTTCCTGCTTTAAGAATAATGTTGGCTTGATCAATAAATTGCACTTAATACGCTTATTAAATTGTTTTCTAGGTATTTTAAATTTTATTTTATCCACGCAATACTGCAACCAGGGCCACCCTCGTTGTTGGCTGCATCTTCAATCTTATCAACATAATTTAAACCTGATAACCAATTTCTTAGTCCTTTTTTTAATTTTCCTGTGCCAATTCCATGAACAATCCATAGCGGGCCATGAAATTTTCTAATTTTCTCTTCAATAATTATTTCGGCTTCATGGACTCTTAACCCTCTTACGTCAATTGTATTTTTACTCGTTCTAATTTTAGAAAAAGAAAAATCTTCTCTTATAGACTTGATCTCAATTTTTGAACTTTTGAAATTAGGCTTTTCTCCATTAATACCTTCAAAGTCATTTACAGATAATGTACTTCTAAATGAACCACATTTAATTTCATAAAAACCATCTTTTTTATCTAAATCTACAATTTGTCCCGTACTATTTAGACTTTTAATTTTTACAAAATCACCTACCTGAGGGTTCCACGATATTGACTTTTCAGGTTTTTTTTGGGTTAAATGTTCCTTTTCCATTTCCCTTAATCTTTTTCCAATAATTCTCGTATCCTCTCCATTTACATTTTTATCTCTTAATTTTTTAATCAAATCTATCACCTCTTTTTTTAGCGGATACAATATGTTTTGATAATTTAGACCTTTCAATTTCCTGGATTTTTTCAGCATTTATTTTTTGATATTCATAATTTCTCTTCAGTTCATCATGTAATATTTCAGTCCTTGCAATCAATTCTGCAGCAGCTTCTGCAGAATTTTGTTGTTTAATCTTCTCTTCCTCAAGTCCTTTGATAATACTGTTAATATTATCAACTTCTTTTGGCTTTAGATAATTTGCAGCTTCATTGAGTATGCTTTCATCGAGACCAATTCTCTTTGAAATTGACAAAGCATTACTTCTCCCAGGAATACCCCAGTTGAGTATATATTTTGGCTTCAAAGAATCCTCATCAAAGGCAACTGATACGTTTTCAAATCTTGAGTCGTTATATTTTAAAGCCTTAATATCTCCATAATGTGTAGTTGCAAAAGTGATATCAGATTTATTTGCAAATTCTTTTAATAAAGCCATCGCAAGAGCACTTCCTTCAAGAGGATCTGTGCCAGATCCAATCTCATCTAGCAAAACAACCGACAATCCTTTCTTATAATGAAGTGAATCTAATATTTCTTTTATGCGGGATATGTGCCCACTGAAGGTAGATAAATTTTCTTCTAATGATTGATTATCTCCTATATCCACATATATATTTGGACAAAAAGGGATAATAGGATTATTAGTTGAAGGTATCAATAATCCTGCTCTAGCCATAAGTAAAGACAAGCCCAAACCTTTTAAAGCTGCTGTTTTACCTCCAGTATTTGGACCTGTAATAGCTACAACTTTAATATTCCTATTTATATAAAAATCGACAGCTACTGGTGAAGGGGCTCCTTTTTTCTTATGTTCCCAAATCAATAACGGATGAGAAAAACCAATTAAAGAAATAATAGGACTTTTCTCAAAAGTAGGAGTTTTACCTCCAATCCATTTCGAATATCTTGAACGAGTTAGGGCATTTTCTAATCTCAATAAAATGGATGCCATTTCAATAAGATTTTCTGAATTATCACTAACAACCTGGGACCATTTCTTAAGTAATTTAAATTCTTCTGCTGTGATCCTAGCCTCTAAAGAGGCAATCTTATTACCTTTAGTTACT
>QCDR01000045.1 GCA_003278705.1 Prochlorococcus sp. AG-355-J23 | reverse complement strand
GCAAACTGCACTTGCTCCATATCCAATTAAACAAGCCAATTGATGTGTGCTCCAGCATTGACCAGTCTCAATTATTAGTGAAGCTTTTAGCAGTTGCAATGAATAGAATTGGTGGGAAAAGTAATAGTGGAGAAGGGGGAGAAGATCCAGCTCGTTTTAATGTTTTAAATGATATCGATGAAAATACTCAGTCAGCGACGTTGCCATTTATTAAAGGATTAGAGAATGGAGACACCGCATGCTCAGCTATTAAACAAATAGCATCAGGAAGATTTGGAGTTACACCTGAGTATCTAAGAAGTGGTAAACAACTCGAAATTAAAATGGCTCAAGGTGCAAAACCCGGAGAGGGGGGACAATTACCTGGTCCAAAAGTTGATTCTTACATCGCAAAACTAAGAAATAGTAAACCTGGAGTAGCTTTAATATCTCCTCCCCCGCATCATGATATTTATTCAATTGAAGATTTAGCTCAACTTATCCACGACTTACACCAAGTTCATCCAAAAGCGAAAGTAAGCGTTAAACTTGTTTCTGAAATTGGTATAGGCACTATTGCTGCTGGAGTAAGCAAAGCTAATGCAGATGTAATTCAAATATCAGGTCATGACGGAGGTACAGGTGCTTCACCCCTGAGTTCTATTAAACATGCAGGTTTACCATGGGAACTAGGTGTTGCTGAGGTTCATAAATCTCTCTTAGAGAATAACTTACGCGAAAGAGTAATTTTGAGAACTGATGGAGGTCTTAAAACAGGCTGGGATGTAGTTATTGCAGCTTTACTAGGTGCTGAAGAATACGGTTTCGGTTCTGTAGCGATGATTGCTGAAGGTTGCATAATGGCTCGGGTTTGTCATACAAACAAGTGTCCTGTTGGAGTTGCCACTCAAAAAGAAGAATTAAGAAAAAGATTTAAAGGTATTCCAGAAAATGTTGTCAATTTTTTCTTGTATATTGCTGAAGAAGTAAGACAGATAATGAGTAGTATCGGTGTTTCTAATATGGAGGAACTGATTGGTAATCAAGAATTTCTTTCTGCAAGAAATATCGATCTTCCAAAAACTTCTAATATTGATCTTTCTTCTTTAGTAAATCAACACTCAACCCCTGATAGATCATGGTTAAAACATTCAAAAACTGCCCATAGTAATGGCTCTGTATTAGAGGACGAGTTTTTGTCTGATACTGAATTTATAGATTCAATTAAAAATCACAAAATTTTAACCAAAGAAATTGAGATAAAAAATACAGATAGAAGCGTTTGTGCGAAAATATCAGGCGAAATCGCAGAACTACACGGCAACACTGGCTTCAATGGCGAACTCAACTTAAATTTCAAAGGATATGCAGGTCAAAGCTTTGGTGCCTTTTTATTGAAGGGAATGAATGTTCAATTAATCGGAGAAGCAAATGATTATGTTTGTAAAGGAATGAATGGAGGAATACTCACAATAATTCCACCAAAAATAGAAAAAACTTCCTCCGAACAGGTTATTTTAGGAAACACCTGTCTTTATGGAGCAACAGGTGGGAAATTATTTGCATTAGGAAAATCGGGAGAAAGATTTGCAGTAAGAAATAGTGGTGCTACAGCGGTAACAGAAGGAGCAGGTGATCATTGTTGTGAATACATGACCGGTGGAAAAGTAGTTATTCTCGGTTCCACAGGAAGGAATATTGGTGCGGGCATGACTGGTGGAATAGCTTTTATAATCGATGAGAAGAACGATTTAAGTAATAAAGTTAACAAGGAAATAGTTAGCATTCATAAAATAACTTCATCAAAGCAGGAAGATATCTTATTAGAAATTATGAGAGAATATCGAACAAAAACAAATAGCTTAAAGGCTGCCAAAATAATTGAAAACTGGTCTTATTACAAGAGTACTTTCAAATTAATAGTTCCCCCAAGCGAAGAAGAAATGCTTGGCATAAAAAAAATGTAAATGCCTTTCTTTATAAAAACTGAAATCATAAAAAAAGAATACTTAATTAATCATGATTTAAAACAAAAAATAATTAACGAACATATCGATTGGATAAAAAAATTAAAAAAAGAGGGAATTAATATAAAAAGTGGTTTTTTAGTAGATGAGTTAAAGAGGCCAGGTGACGGCGGATTACTCATTCTTGAGATGAATAATTATAAAAATGCACTAAAAATAATTAAGAATGATCCAATGATTAAAAATGATCTAGTTAAATGGAAATTAAATGAGTGGATAGATTCAAATAAACAAAAATAACTATCTTGGATATTTTTTCATAAGTTTTTGAATTTCTTCAGCATGGTAACTGCTACGAGTTAAAGGAGAACTAACTACTTGCATAAAGCCCAAATCTTTTTCCCCAAAAACTTTAAAATAATTAAATTTTGAGGGACTCACAAATCTTTGTACAGGTAAATGATTTGGGCCAGGAGATAAGTATTGGCCAATAGTAACAATATCAACAAAATTACTTTTTAAATCCTTAAGAAGACTTAAGACATCCTCATCTTTTTCCCCTAAACCAAGCATAAAACCAGACTTTGTATAAACTTTAGGAGAATATTCTCTGGTCCTTTTAAGCAACTCAAGAGTTCTCTCATATTTACCCTGAGGTCTTACTTTTTTATATAGCGAAGACACAGTCTCAATATTATGGTTTAAAACGTTTGGATTTGAATCAAGAATTTTTTCAAGCGCTTTCCAGTTGCCACAAAGATCAGGTATTAAAAGCTCAATAGTAGTTTCAGGCGATTTTTTTCTTAATTGATAAACACATTCAAAAAATTGAGATGCTCCACCATCTTCAAGATCGTCTCTATTAACTGAAGTAATTACAACATGTTTAAGTTGCATTCTATAAACAGCTTCGGCCAAACGATATGGTTCTGTTGGATCTAATTCTCTTTTAGATTTATCAAAATCAATATCGCAATATGGACATGCTCTAGTACAGCCAGGGCCCATTATAAGGAAAGTGGCAGTGCCACTTGCAAAACATTCTCCAATATTTGGACAACTTGCCTCTTGACATACAGTATTGAGATTTAAATCATTTAACAAATTTGCAGTATTGCCAATTCTCTCAACTTGCGGAGCTTTTACTCTTAACCAATCAGGTTTTGAAATTAAACTATTGGAATTATTAGTCAAATTAATTTTTTCTAACCTGTATTCTTATTTTACTAAAAACATTTTGAATTAACTATTAATAATTTCAAAGACGAATCTCATTTAACAGAAGTAAATAAATAAATGAATTCAACCAATCCTTCTGCAATTTATAAAATCTCAATTAAATTTATTCGTTACACAACTTTTTTGTTTCTTAACTAAAATTAAATCAGATTTCATAACGTTATTTTTAATACAGATATCAGAACATACAAATTTT
>QCDR01000044.1 GCA_003278705.1 Prochlorococcus sp. AG-355-J23 | reverse complement strand
CATTGAGTCAGATGTAGTTATTATCGGAGGAGGCCCGGCCGGATGTACTTGCGCACTTTATACATCTCGTTCAAATTTAAAGACAGTAATTTTAGATAAAAATCCATCTGTTGGCGCCTTAGCAATAACTCATCAAATAGCTAATTATCCAGGAGTTCCTGTAGATATAAGTGGAGAAAAATTACTTACCCTAATGAGAGAACAGGCTGTGCAATACGGCACAGATTATAGAAGAGCGCAAGTGTTTGGAATAGACGCTAGTGGAGAATGGAAAATGGTTTACACGCCCGAAGGCACTTTTAAAGCTAAAGCACTTGTACTTGCAAGTGGAGCCATGGGTAGACCTGCATCATTTAAGGGAGAAGCGGATTTTCTTGGTAAAGGAGTAAGTTATTGCGCTACATGTGATGGGGCTTTTTATAAAAATAGAGAGGTTGCAGTTGTTGGGGTAAACAAGGAGGCAATTGAAGAGGCAACTGTTCTAACTAAATTCGCATCAACCGTGCATTGGATTACATCAAGTGATCCTAAATCAGATAACGAAGAAGCTATGGAATTGATGGATAATTCAAATATAAAACATTGGAGTAGAACAAGATTATTAGAAATATTGGGAGATGATATGGGTGTTAATGGGGTCGTTGTAAAAAATAAGCAAGAGGAAAATCCTATCAATTTAAATTTAGATGGAGTGTTTGTCTACATGAGTGGTTCGAAGCCGATTACTGATTTTTTAGGGGATCAAATTGCTTTAAAAGAAGACGGAGGAGTTATTGTGGATGACTTTATGTCTACAAATTCTGATGGAGTATGGGCTATTGGAGATATAAGAAACACACCATTTAAGCAAGCCGTAGTTGCAGCTTCTGACGGATGTATTGCTGCAATGTCAATTGATAGATATTTAAATAGTAGAAAAAATATTAGAGTGGATTGGATTCATTCTTAAATAAAATATTCCTTCTTTGATCTAAAGGGGTGTTGCTTCAGAAATATAAGCGACTCCTCCGTAATAGCTCAAATCATCCCTGATGTTATCTCTCATTTTATCTATTAATTCTTGCTCGCAAAAAACAATTACATGAGCATTCGCTCCTAATCCTGTAAATTCCATATCTTCCGTAACAACTCTTTCAGGTCCTCTGCCTGTGGCGTGTTTCATAACTGTATATCCAGGAACATTAGCTTTTTCTAATGTTTTAATGATTGCATCTAGTTCTCTTTCACTAAATATCAAGTCTAATCTTTTCATCTTTATAAAGGGGATAGTGGGATAATAGTATTTACTAAACTCATATATATGGGGATGCCGAGAACTATATTGAATGGGAAAGTTAGACCTAGTGTAGTTGAAATATAATAACTAGATTTAGCTTCTGGAACTGTCATCCTCATTGCTGCAGGAACTGCTAAATAAGAGGCGCTTGCACATAAAACCACAAATAAAAGTGCATTGCCAGGTCCTAAAGATAAAAATCTTGCAACGAAAACACCAATAAATGCGTTAAATAAAGGCATAAAAATGGCAAATCCAATCAAGAACGAACCCGCATTTTTCAGTCTGGGCAATCTTTGAGCAGCAACTATTCCCATATCTAACAAGAAGAAGCATTCTGCTCCATAGAATAATTGTCCAGTAAAAGGCTCCATTTTTTCAATTCCTGAGGGATTACTGGAAGCAGTGAGAAATCCTACAATCAAGCTTGAGAGCAATAAATAAACTGATCCATTCAAAAGTGATTCGTGTAATATTGCGCTTAGATGCATTTTTCTTGATTTTGGTCTATTTTTTGGAGCTGCAAATTTCACAAGTAATAATCCAACAATTATTGCAGGAGATTCCATTAAAGCTAAAGCGCCAACCATAAACCCATCAAAAGCTATTTTTTGACTTTCTAAAAAACTTTCTGCAGAGATAAATGTAACAGCACTAATTGAACCGTATGCTGCTGCTATCGCGGCTGAATTAAAGACATCAAACTTAAATCTTAAAATTAAAAATCCAATCAGCGGGATTACTAGTGACATCAGTATTGCAGCACTTAAAGTAGGCAATACTTGATCTGTAAAACCACTTTTCTGTATCTCTATACCTCCTTTAAAACCAATAGCTAGGAGTAGGTATAAGGAGAAGAGTTTAGGTAATGGAGCTGGTATCTCTAAATCAGATTTAAAGAGTACTGATATTGCTCCAATCAAAAAGAAAAGAACTGGCGGGGCTAATACATTTTGCAGAATTGGACTTATTTCCATAAATTATTAGGTTATTTCATTTAGAGCAGTTTCTAAAGCTTCTTTTCTTGTTTCAATAATCCCTTCAACTCCAAACTTAGCTAATCTATCTTTTACTTTTTCATTAGCACCTGCAACAAATGCTTTTCTGGAATTATTTTTTGCTTCTTGCATCATATCTTCTATTGCCAGAGTCGCGGTCACTCCAAGTCTTGGAACATCAGTGATATCTAATATCAAAACTTTGTAGTTTCTTACAAGCATCATTCTCTCAGATATACCTTTTGCTGCTCCAAAACTAAGTGGTCCTTTAAGTCTAAATAGCATTACTTCTCCTGAACATCTATCTAGTAGTGCTTTTTCATCAGCAGGTAATGCATTTTTAGCTTGATCATCTTTGGATAAAGGATTATCCTCATCCATACCTTCTAGTTGAGTTTCAGTTATTGAATCAATAGTAAGCATATTTGCTATGAATACACCGACTAAAACTGCCCAAATTAAATCCCAAAAAACTGTCATCAAAAGTACGCCATACATTACTACTGAAGTTTTTAAAGATAATTTGTGAGCCCTCCTTAAGAATCCCCAATCAATAATATCTAAACCTACTTTTATAAGGATTCCTGCTAGTAACGCAGTTGGTATTTGCTCAGCTAAAGGTCCTGCACCAACTAAAACTATCAACAATACAACTGAGTGAACCATACCAGAGATAGGAGTTGATCCTCCAGATTTAACATTTATGACTGTTCTCATTGTTGCTCCTGCTCCAGGTAAACCTGAAAAAAGACCTGCAACTGCATTTCCTATCCCTTGACCAATAAGTTCTCTATCAGAATTATGTTTTGTTTGAGAGATATTGTCTGCTACTAGAGATGTCAGTAAGGAGTCAATTGCGCCAAGTACTGCCAGGACTAATCCTGCTTTGAAAATAATTGGGAAATATTGATTAAAACTTGGGAAATTTAAAGATGGAACTCCCCTTGGAATTTCTCCAATTCTATCAATTGCTCCATCTCCAAAAATTAATATTGATATTGGAGTAACTATCAAGAGGGCCAAGAGAGGAGAAGGTACCCACTGACTTATTTTTCTAGGAGTAAGAAATACTATACCAAGTGTCATTATTGCAACTCCAATAGCAGCACCATTGGGCTGGAAATTTGAAAATACAGTAGTTAAAGATTCGACTACTCCACCTCGAGTGCTAATTCCAAGTAATGGTCCAATCTGAAGCGCAATGATTATTACTCCAATACCAGACATAAATCCTGAAACAACAGAATATGGAACTAAAGTAATGTATTTACCTAGTTTTAGAATCCCGAATAATATTTGCAGTAAGCCGCCAATGACTACCGCTGCCATAACTAAAGGTAAAATTT
>QCDR01000043.1 GCA_003278705.1 Prochlorococcus sp. AG-355-J23 | reverse complement strand
CTTCATTAAAGATACAAAATCAATACAATAATGAGTTATTAGAAAAACTTATAAAACTCAAAAATCATTGTCACTCATCAATCCCATTAGCTGAAAAAATGTCTGCGGATTTAGCTAGATTTTTTTCTCCAGGAGTAATATGGTCAAAATTACCAAAAGAAGAAAGAAGTGATTTCTTAATTAATAATCAACTTTATGCCTCATTTAAGGAATATCTTGATTTGTATTTGGAAATTCTTTTCGAAAGCAAAGAAGTCAATATTGAACTGCAAAAAGAATTAATAAACGGTCAAAATAATTACTTGAATTATAGAAGAGATAACGATCCAGCAAGGCCAATGTTGTCTAGTTTGTTTGGTAAAGAATTTACTGAATCTTTAATTAAAGAAGTTTTATTTACTACTTAAAAGTCTTATAATTTATTGAAATTTGAAATCATATGAAAAAAATTTCTGTTCTTTTTGTATGTTTGGGAAATATTTGTAGGTCTCCTGCAGCAGAAGCTATTTTTATAAGTCTACTTGAAAAGAAGGGATTAACAGAATGCTTTATTGTAGATTCTGCTGGAACTGGGAGTTGGCATATTGGAAAAAAAGCTGACTCTAGGATGAGAATTGCGGCAGAAAGAAGAGATATAAAAATCTTAAGCAGGGCTCGTCAAATTACTACCAAAGATTTTGAAAAATTTAACTATATTCTAGCGATGGACGATTCAAATTTTAGAAATATCCAAGATCTTAAAAATAGAACAGATTCAACTGGTTTTGCATCAATAAAAAAAATACAAGATTTTAGATCAGTTTTTAATGAGCAAGAAGTTCCTGATCCATATTTTGGAGGTGATGAAGGTTTCGATTATGTCCTAGATATTTTAGAAGACTCTGTAAACAGTTTTTTGGAAAGTATTTCTTGAGTTTATTTGATCTCAGTCTCTTTAGGAATCTTTTCATTATAAAGATCAATAATTTTATCCACTACCTCGTTAATTGTGTATCCATCTGTAATAATTTCTATTGCGTCATTCGCCTTTATAAGAGGTGAAATTTCCCTATTGGAATCTTCAAAATCTCTTTTCTTTATAAGTTCTTTTAATTTATGAAGGTCTATTTCTTGTGAGTCTTTACTATTTTTATCAGATTTTCTTCTTTTTGCTCTCTCATCGATGCTAGCAGTTAAAAATATTTTAAGTTCTGCATGAGGAAAAACAGTAGTTCCTATATCTCTTCCCTCAGCTACAAGTCCGCCTGATTCTCCAATTTTTCTTTGTTCTTCTACTAAGAATTTTCTTACTTCTTTTATTGAGGAAATTTTAGAAACAATGGAACTTATCTTTTGCGACCTAATTTCTTCAGTAACACAGTAGTTATTAACATAAACATCCTGATATGAATTCGTATTCGTTTTGAAAACAATAGATATATCTTTAAAAATATTCTGTAATTTTTTTTCTTTTTTATAATCAATATTTTCTTTTATCATAAGCCAACTCAATGCTCTATACATTGCTCCAGTATCTAAATATAAAAGTTTAAGTTTTTTCGCTATTAACTTTGTTACGGTACTTTTACCTGAACCTGCAGGACCATCAATTGCAATAATCGGACTTCTTTTCATTAGAAAAACGTGATCAATTAATCTTGTCTCTCCACATCTTATCGCACCTGCCAGTAACGAAATATTATCGTGAAGTCTTGCTTTTTGTAGTGTATAAGGGTGTAAATGTTCTAAATATTCAATTGAAATTTTTTTTGCTGATAGCTTTTTAATTATTTCGTTTAAATTGATCTTTTTATCTTGTTGAAAATTTTTTTTAGCTTTTAATAACTCACTTGAAAAAAACCTAATCAATTGCCTTTCGTTTTTTGATAAATGTACATTACGTGAACTAAAAGGAATTCCATCAAAATCTCTTTGTGTAGGAATAGATTTAATAGCAACATTTAATTTCTCTCTTAGGACAAGATTTTTTAAAATTAATAGTTGTTGCCAATCTTTTTCTCCTAAATAAAGATTTTTTGGCTTGATGAGATTAAGAAATCTATAAACTACTGTACAAACGCCATCAAAATGTCCAATTCGATTTAATCCACACAATGCAGAAGATAATTCTATTGGAGCTTTTAGGAACTTAATATTTTTATTATTTGGTGGATATATATCTTCATTACTTGGGATGAAGATGGCATCTGCGCCATTTAAAAAGGAGATTTTTATATCATTATCAATTGTTTTAGGGTAATTCTCTAGATCTAACTTGTTATCAAATTGAAGTGGATTAATAAAAATACTTACTAAATTAACATTAGAATTGTCATTTTTTGCTGTTGATATTAGTTTTAAATGTCCATTATGAAGATTACCCATTGTTGGAATAAAGTTAATTTCACTATTTATATTTCTCTTCCAATTTTCTATTTCTTCAGTTTTCCTTATGATTACTTTCTTCACTTTGTTTTTAAAAAATAAATCTATTTGATAAATAATTACTGGACAAAAGCAATCTTAGGAGGAATATCTATATAGGGAAAGTCTATCATTTTTATTTCATGGATTACAAAACATCAGGTGTTGATATAGAAGCTGGGCGAGAATTTGTTTCCGAAATTAAACAGGCAGTTGAAGGAACTCATACATCTAATGTTATTGAGGGTATTGGCGGGTTCGGAGGTTTGTTTAGAATTCCTATCGATAGTTTTAAAAAACCAGTTCTTGTTTCAGGAACCGATGGTGTTGGAACAAAATTGGAATTAGCCCAAAGTAAAAACTTTCACTTTGAGGTTGGTATTGATTTAGTTGCTATGTGCATGAACGATATCATTACTAGTGGTGCAAAACCTTTATTTTTTCTGGATTATATTGCTACTGGTAAACTTGATAAGAAACAATTATTGAGGGTTGTTCAGGGAATTTCACATGGCTGCGGAGATAATAACTGTTCATTACTAGGCGGAGAAACTGCTGAAATGCCTGGATTTTATTCAAAAAATAAGTATGATCTTGCAGGATTTTGTGTCGGAATAGTTGATGAGGACAAGCTTATTAATGGTAAAAAAGTATCTGAAAATGACTTAATAATTGCTTTAAAAAGTAGTGGATTACATAGTAACGGCTTTAGTTTAGTAAGGAAAATTATTCAAAACAATAAACAAATAGATAAAGAATTTGAAAAAATTTCTCACTTAGATTTTTATGATGAGTTATTGAAACCTACAAAAATTTATAATAATGTTATTAACCAAATGTTATCTGAAAATATAGAAATTAAAGCAATGTCTCATATTACTGGGGGAGGAATTCCAGAAAATTTACCAAGATGTATGCCTTCTGATTTTATTCCTTATATCAATACCAGTTCTTGGGAAATACCTATTTTATTTAAATTCCTTAAAGAGAAAGGATCGATTCCTGAAAAAGATTTTTGGAATACGTTCAATCTTGGAGTAGGATTTTGTTTAATTATTGATAAACAATTTAGGGACGCGATATTAAACATCTGTAAAGATCATGACATAGATAGTTGGGAAATTGGAAAGATAGTTCGAAAAAATGATTCAACAATTAGTAAATTTTTGCCAGAAATTTTAACTTAAATTTTTTTTTTTTTTTAAATGAGTTTTAAAAAATAATTTTTTATACCCAAATGAAAAAGTTAGGTGTAATATAATAAAATTACAGCCGAATAATATCGGAAGTTTAAGTATTAAGATTTAATCTTTATTCAATGCCCTTTGCAAATAATCAAAGAATTACACGTAGGCGTAGTTCAGCTGGCCCTACACCTCCAAAAAGACCAATAGGTAATAATTCTGAATCAACTGGTAGACAGGCTCAAGGTCCAAGACCAACTTTCTTGACACTAAGGGATCATGGGAAAGTTTTTGTCGCTGATTTACCTAATTTGTCCGATGGGCAATTAGCGCAT
>QCDR01000042.1 GCA_003278705.1 Prochlorococcus sp. AG-355-J23 | reverse complement strand
ATAAAAATGTAAAAATAATTTTAGGAGGTGGGGCTGTTAGTGTCTTCTATGAACAATTGGGAAATCTACTCCCAAAAGGAACTGTTATTTCGGTTGGAGAGGGAGAAAATCTTATAGAAAAAATCATCAAAGGAAATTCAATAGAGGAAGAAAGATGTTATATTGCTGGACAAAAACCTCGCAACAAATTAATACATGAACAACCTTCAGGAACTGTTAAAACTGCCTGTAACTATAAATACATTAAATCAATATGGCCTGAATTCGATTGGTATATAGAAGGTGGCGATTATTACGTAGGGGTACAAACAAAAAGAGGTTGTCCTCATAATTGTTGTTTCTGTGTTTACACAGTTGTAGAGGGGAAGCAGGTTCGCGTTAATCCTATAGAGGAAGTAATCAAAGAAATGAAGCAACTATATGATCTTGGAGTAAGGGGATTTTGGTTCACGGATGCACAGTTTATTCCAGCAAAAAAACATATTGAAGATGCAAAAACACTTTTGCAAGCAATTAAGGATCAAGGCTGGGATGATATTAATTGGGCAGCATATATCAGAGCAGATAATATTGATGCTGAGCTAGCTCAGCTTATGGTTGATACAGGTATGAGCTATTTTGAAATAGGTATCACGTCGGGATCCCAAGAACTTGTAAGAAAAATGAGATTAGCGTATGACCTTAAAACTGTATTAAATAATTGCAGAATGCTAGTCAAATCAGGTTTCAAAAATCATGTTTCAGTCAATTATTCATTTAATGTTTTTGATGAAACGCCCAGCACCATAAGTCAAACAATTGCTTACCATAGAGAATTAGAAAATATTTTTGGTAAAGGCTTAGTTGATCCAGCTATATTCTTTATAGGTCTGCAACCTCACACTCTTCTTGAGAAGTACGCTTTGGAACATAAAATTTTGAAACCAAATTATAATCCAATGAGTATGATGCCTTGGACAGCGAGAAAACTTCTTTGGAATCCAGGCTCACTAGGGAAAAAACTTGGTCAGGTTTGCTTAGAAGCTTTTAATAATCCAGAAGACGAATTTGGCAAAACAGTAATTGACATTCTTGAGAGAGAATATGGAAGGTCCTCTTTAAAAGAATCCCTAAAAGTCCGTCCTTTATCAGAAAGGAAATTAGCTCATTCTTAATAGCAAATTCAAACATTATTAATCCTCTTTCTCAATTGAACTAGAAATTCCTTTAGATTTTAATGATTCTGAGTAGAATTCTGCTGGCTCTAAATCACAAACAATTACTAAACCCACACCCGTATTGTGTGCTTCAAGCATTATGGCGATAGCATCTTGTTCGCTTAATTGCGGCACAACTTCTCGCAGTGAAATAGTGACGTACTCCATAGAATTAACTGGATCATTATGAAGTAAAACCTTATATTTTGGAGATTTATTTTTTAATTCAGCAGGTTTTTTTTCAATCACTGCTGAATTGTTATTTGCACTTTGTTCTAACTTTATAGATAGCATTAAATTTATTAGGATTTAATTGTACTAATAATTATATATTAATTATTCTTTCCATTGCATCAAGAACGTTTGCTCTTGAGTTAAATGCTGACAAGCGAAAATAACCCTCTCCTGCTAATCCAAATCCGCTCCCGGGTGTTCCCACTACACTAACTTTTTGGAGAAGGAAATCAAAAAAGTCCCAAGATGTCATTTGATCTGGAACTTTAATCCAGATATAAGGAGCATTGTCCCCACCATAAACTTTATATCCTGAATTCTGAAGTTTATTTTTCATTATTTTTGCATTTTCCATATAAAAATCAATTAAACTTCTCACTTGTTTCTTCCCTTCAAGAGAATAAACAGCCTCTGCTCCTTTCTGAACCACATAACTTACTCCATTGAACTTTGTAGATTGTCGCCTATTCCAAAGAGGCCATATATCTATTTCCTCATTTGTTGAGCTTAAACCTTTGAGATTTTTAGGGATTACTGTAAAAGCACATCTAACTCCAGTGAATCCTGCATTCTTTGAAAAAGATCTAAATTCAATAGCACAATCCTTTGCTCCCTCAATCTCATATATTGAATGTGGAATATCATTATCTTGAATAAATGCTTCATAAGCTGCATCAAAAAGTATTAGGGATTTGTTTTGAAGAGCATAGTCAACCCACTTTTTCAATTCTGCTTTATTAATCGTTGCTCCAGTCGGATTATTAGGAAAACAAAGATATAAAATATCAACTTTTTTTTCAGGTAGTTCTGGCAAAAAGTTATTCTCCTCATTTATTGCAAGATATGTCAATCCTTGATAAGTACCATTTTCAAGAGAATCACCAGTTCTGCCTGTCATAACGTTACTATCTACATATACTGGGTAAACAGGATCTGTTACAGCAATTGAATTATCTTTGCCAAGAATATCTAAAATATTGCTACTGTCGCATTTAGAACCATCAGAAACAAAGATTTCTTCAGGTGAAATTTGACAACGTCTTGAAATATAATCATGCTCAGATATTTTTTCTCTGAGCCAAGAATAACCTTGCTCTGGTCCATAACCTCTAAAACCATCAGTAGTTCCCATATCATCTAAAGCTTTACCCATAGCCTTTATACATGCTCTAGGCAATGGTTCTGTAACATCTCCAATGCCGAGCTTAATAATTTCAGCACTCTTATTTGATTGAGAATATATTTTTACCCTTTTAGCAATTTCAGGGAATAAATAGCCTGCTTTGAGTTTTAAATAATTTTCGTTTACTTGAACCACTTTAGATAAAAAATCTCACCAATATTAGGATAATGTATCAACGTGCTTTAGTGGTCATTAGATGTTAAAATTATCTCAGTTATGATTAATTTCAGATATGGTCATAGCTATGAATTCAATTTCAATTAGTTTGAAAATCGTTTAAAGCTTTATAAATAGCAGAATTCAATCACTATTAACTTTATTAATTTTAAAAAGTAAATATTCATAGCTAAAAAAATTGCTTTATTAAAAGATAAAATCTAATTCTTTAGTTTAGACGATTTTCAAAATCCAAAACATTCAGAATCAATTATATGTCTCAGCAAATTATCATCGCTGAGCAGGCTCGAATAGCAGCACTACTCACAGATGATCGAGTTGATGAATTAATCGTCGCACAAGGTCAATATCAAATTGGCGATATTTTTTTAGGAACAGTTGAAAATGTTCTCCCTGGCATTGATGCCGCTTTTATAAATATTGGTGAAAGCGAGAAAAATGGATTCATCCATGTTTCAGATTTGGGTCCACTAAGACTTAAAAAAGGGACATTTGGAATAACTGAATTACTAGAACCAAAACAAAAAGTTCTAGTACAGGTAATAAAGGAACCCACAGGATCTAAAGGTCCCAGACTAACCGGAAGTATTTCAATTCCGGGCAAATACTTAATATTGCAGCCATTTGGTCAAGGAGTAAATATTTCAAGGAAAATAAATACAGAAACTGAACGAAGCCGTTTGAAAGCTCTTGGTGTTTTAATAAAACCACCCAGCACAGGCTTGTTATTTAGAACAGAGGCTGAAAAAATAAAAGAAGAACTTCTACTTGAAGATTTAGAACAATTAATTCAGCAATGGGAAAATGTACTAAAAGTTTCTGAAGCTTCTAATCCGCCAAATTTAATTAAAAGAGATGATGATTTCTCTCTTAAGATCCTAAGAGATTATATTAAAGAATCAACTAAAAGCATAATTATTGATAGTAAATTTTCAGTTGCAAGGGCAAAAGATTTTTTAAAAAATTATGAATCTGATATAGATATTGAATTTCACGATAACAGTTTAAACCAACATATTTTCGAAAAGTACGAAATTAAGAAAACAATTCAAAAAGCTCTCCAGCCGAGAGTAGATCTTCCTTCGGGAGGTTATATCATTATCGAACCTACTGAAGCTTTAACAGTAATTGATGTAAACTCTGGATCATTTACAAGATCAGCAAATTCAAGACAAACCGTTTTGTGGACAAACTGCGAAGCAGCAGTTGAAATCTCAAGGCAAATGAAATTAAGAAATATTGGTGGAGTTATAGTAATAGATTTTATCGATATGGAATCTAGAAGAGATCAATTTCAGTTACTTGAGCATTTTACCTCAGCAATAAAAGATGATTCTGCTAGGCCTCAAATAGCTCAGCTTACTGAATTAGGCTTAGTAGAGTTAACCAGAAAAAGACAAGGTCAAAATATATATGA
>QCDR01000041.1 GCA_003278705.1 Prochlorococcus sp. AG-355-J23 | reverse complement strand
GAAAACTAAGAGATGGGATTTCTCTTAATCAAAGAGAAAATGTAGAAAAGAATGTAAGATTATATATTGATTCATATTTTAAGGGATATAAGAATATTGGTTATATAGGCATATATTGGCCTCTAAAAAATGAAGTTGATATAAGAAGTCTTAAAAAAAAATTTAGTTTAGCTTTGCCTAGATGTAAAGATAAAAAAGAGTTGTTATTTTATCCATGGGACGAAAAACCTCTTACCAAAGATTCTGAGGGAATACTAAGTCCAAATAACTCTACCCCATTAAGTTATTTGCAGATAAGCATGATATTTGTACCATGTCTTTCCGTTGATAAAAATTTAATAAGATTAGGTTATGGTGGAGGTTATTTTGATAAATTAAGGAGAGATAATTATTGGGGAAATGTTCCATGTATTGGAGTATTAACTTCTAATTGTGTAAGTACGATTCCATTAACCAGAGCTGAGTGGGATATTCCTTTATCGGGCTTTATCACAGAAAAAGAAATATTTGTATAATAGAAAATTCATAAAATGATTAATTTATAGTTTTAAAAAATGGAAAATCAGGAAAAATACAATAATTTATCAAAATTAGTACAAAAGTTGAAGAAATCAGAAGATCCAAAAAGGAAATATGAATACATTTTGTGGTTAGGCAAAAAATTGAAAGAACCAGATAGTGAAATCCTTGTTGAAGAAAATAAAGTTAAGGGATGCGTTTCAGAAGTTTTTGTTAAGGCTACTATTAAAGCTGGTAAATTATTTTGGGAAGGATATTCTGATGCTCTCATAACAAAGGGTTTGTTGGCCTTTCTAATAAGTGGATTAAGTGACTTAACACCAAATGAAGTTGTTGAAATAGATAAGGAATTTATAGAAGATACTGGTTTGAAAGCGAGCTTAACTCCTTCACGATCAAATGGTTTTTTAAATATTTTATTGAAAATGCAGTCTCAAGCAAATGAATTTTTGTAGGCCTAATAATATAAAATTAAATTCAAAGTTAAAAGAAATAAAAAATGAGAAAATGCAAAATTGGGATTGTAGGTTTTGGAACTGTAGGTTCAGGGATTTATAAAATATTAAGTTCTGAAGTTGATTCACATCCAATTCTAAAAGAAATAGAAATTGCAAAAATAGCAGTTAAAGATCTTAATAAACAAAGGGATATTGAGCTAGATAATGATTTGTTAACTGATGATCCATTTAAACTAATTAATGACCCCTCTATTGATGTAATTGTTGAAGTAATGGGTGGGGTTGATTTAGCTAAAGATATTATTCTGCAATCATTAAAATTAGGTAAATCTGTTGTTACAGCAAATAAAGCAGTTATTGCAAGATATGGAGAAGAAATATATAAAACTGCTTCTAAAGAAGGAGTTTATATATTGTCAGAGGCGGCAGTTTGCGGGGGGATTCCTATAATTGAACCCTTAAAAAGATCATTAAAAAGTAACAGCATAAAAAAAATGGTTGGGATAATAAATGGCACAACAAATTTTATTCTTTCAAAGATGACAAATGAAAAAGCTGATTACAAGGAGACTTTAAAATTGGCCCAAAGCCTTGGGTATGCAGAATTTGATCCAACTGCAGATGTTGAGGGCCATGATGCTGCGGATAAGATTTCAATTCTTAGTGAACTAGCATTTGGAGGGAAGATCAAAAGAGAGGAGATTCATTCTGAGGGCATTAGTAAAATTAATCTAAAGGATATCGAATATGCCAATAAATTAGGGTTTGAAATAAAACTTTTAGCGCTCTCCGAAAGGGGACAAATTAATAGTAACGATTCACTCGCTTTGAATATTTGGGTGGGACCTTCTTTGATCCCAAAATCTCATCCATTGGCAACAGTTAAGGGTGTTAATAATGCCTTATTGATAGAGGCTGATCCTCTTGGAGAGATAATGTTATATGGTCCAGGTGCAGGGAGTGGCCCAACTGCTGCATCAGTAGTATCAGATATATTAAATCTGCATGCCGCCTCAGTAAAAAATAATAATTCAATCGATCCATTATTATCTTTTTATTTCTGGAGAAACTGTCATATCATCGAAACTTCACAAATAAATAAAAAAAATTATCTTAGAATTATTTGCCTTGATAGTCCGGGTGTAATAGGAAAGATTGGAGATATTTTTGGAAAGAATAATGTTTCAATCGAATCAATTGTTCAACTTGATGCAAGTGAGGATAAAGCTGAGATTGTCGTTATTACTCATGAGGTAAATAATGGAGATTTTGAGAGATCGAAAGATGAAATAAATTCTCTCAATGAAGTCAAAATTATTGCAAGTCAATTAAGTTGTATTTAAAAGAATAGTTTGCAAATTTCTTTATAGCTTGGTAAACCGAAGAAAGTAAGTGTTTAGTCTTAATACCTTAATGATTCATTCAAAACTATTAGACAGTGAAAATAATAATTTAATTTCTTCTGAAAACCTTTATAAAGGTGCTTGTGTAAAAATTAAAAATAGCAATAAGACTTTTCAAGTGATTGGTTTAAATATAAGTAAAGAAATTTGTTGGGTGAGAGAGTGGCCTTTTGCCTGTGATTCTAAAAAAACATTTGCTTTAGAAATTAATCAAATAACCTTACAAATTTTCTGCTCAAATAATTCCTCAGAAAAACTTAGTAATTATAAAATATGAAAAAAAAAGTTGTTTTATCAATATTTATTATTTTAATTTCTTTTTTACAGAATTCTTGCGGCTCTAAAAGAATATCTAAAAAAATCATAGTAGCAAGTTCTGGAAAAATTGAATCTTTAGATCCAGCTAGAGCAAATACTCTTAAAGCAATTCAATTAATCAGTTCTCTTGGAGACACATTATATGAATTAAATTCTGATGGAGAATTAATCCCTCAATTGGCCTCGGGGATGCCAGTTATTTCAAAGGATAGACTTCAAATAACTATCAATTTAAGAAAGAATGTTTTTTTTCACGATGGAACTGCATTTAACTCAAATGCTATGAAGTTTACCTTTGATAGATTCAAAAGAATTGGAACGATGAACTATATTTTAGGAAATAAGATTAAATCAATAGAAACGCCAAGTGAATATTCAGTCATAATAAATTTGAATAAACCATCAAGTTCTTTAAATGGTTTACTCACATCAGTAAATTTAACTCCAATATCTCCTACATTTTACAAACAATATTCTGATAAGTTTCTAAATGAAAAATTCGTAGGTACTGGAAAGTATGTGCTGACTAGTTTTTCTAATGAAGTTCAATCAATTGATCCATATTTGAATTATTGGGGTGAAAAGCCCTTAAATAACGGCGTTAATTTTGTGGGATATTCAAATTCATCATCTCTTTTTGGGGCTTTAAAAAGTAAACAAATTGACGTGCTTTTATCAAATTCAATTGATGATAGTCAGAGAAAGAGTTTAAATAAATTAAGCAAAAATAAACAGTTTAATGAAGGTAATAGCCCTTTCACTGAATTAAGTTTTATAAGCCTTAAAACTAGTTCTTACCCTCTAAATAATCTTAATTTAAGACTGGCTTTGGCAAAAAGTCTTAATAGAAAATTGATTAGTGAGAAAGTAAGTTATGGATTAAGGAAGCCATCTAGAACAATTATTCCTCCGATATTAAAAAAAGATAATCAAGAACTGTGGCCTAAATACGATTATTTAGAAGCAAGAATGTTATTGCAAAAAGAAAATTATTGCAATGGAAATATTCTTAAAATACCCCTTACTTATAGAACGAATGTACCAGCTGACAAGCTTATTGCTCTGACATGGCAAGAAGAAATTAAAAGTTCTTTGAAAGATTGTATTGATATTGAACTCAATGGGGTTGAATCTACAACAGTTTATAAGAATTTAAGTTTAGGAATTTATACGGCAGTTCTTCTCGATTGGACTGGGTCTTATTCAGATCCAGAGGCCTATCTCACCCCTCTTTTAAGTTGTAATGAAATAGTTGATGGCATATGTAAAAAAGGAGAATCAGTTTACAGCGGTAGTTTTTGGGGATCTAATAAAGTGGAAAGTTTATTTCTTGAGAGTGAAAAAATAAGTGGAATTAAAAGATTAGAAAAACTTGTTGAAATTGAAAAAATAGCAGCACGTTCAATACCTTATATACCTATTTGGATATCCTCTCAAAAAGCATGGTCACAAAATAAAATATCAAAACCTATATTTAATGGTGCAGGAATAATTTCATTGAGTGATCTTGAGTTAATTAATGAGTAGAAATTTAAATAAACTACTAAATTATTCCCTATTAAAAATTTCATTAATACCCATAA
>QCDR01000040.1 GCA_003278705.1 Prochlorococcus sp. AG-355-J23 | reverse complement strand
TTTTTTGTGGGATTTTTTATCTAATATTTCAACAAACTTTATTTTTATAGACATTGGGTCAAATCAAGGTTTATTTACAATCTGTGCTGCAAAAAATAAATTTTGCTCTAAGGTTTACTCTTTTGAACCTGTAAATTCAACATTTAAATTATTAATTCAAAATATTTCTATTAATAATCTTAATGATAAATGTAATCTGATAAACAAAGCAATAAGTGATAAGGCAGATAAAATGTCTATCTCTTTAAATACAGACCATAGTGGAGGGGCTACTTTAAGAAAAAATAAATTTGTTGATTATTTTGATAAAAAAGAGATAATAGAAGCTATCGATCAAGAACAATTAAATAATATTATAAAAGAAAAAAATTCATCAATTATAATCAAGGTTGATGTTGAAGGACATGAAGAAATAGTTTTTAAAACGTTAATCAAAGCAAATTTCTTTAAGAAAACAAAAGTAGTTTTTTATGAAGTAGATGAAAAATGGGTAAACCCAGAAATATTAAAGGATCTCTTAATGCAAGAAGGATTTACCGAATTTATAAAGATAGGTGATGGAAGTCATTATGATGTTCTAGGGAAAAGATAACTATATCTATTAAACTTCATTATTATTTCTATATCCAAGATTAAGATGACTAATTTTCAAATAAACTCTAAATTTTTAAATATAAATTATTATTTTCTAATTCAATCTCTCAATAATATCTAATTTTTCATTGCATTCCAGAAAGAAATAGTTTAAATCGCCTTGGTTCCATTTTAAATATCCTTAGGATTATTCCAAAAGTTATCTTTTATTTTAATTACATAAAAGTTAATTCAAAAAATTAAAAAATTAATTAGATAAAAAGAATAAGAATCACTTTCATAATTTTCTTTTAATTTATTTTTTCAAGAATTATATTTTTGATATTTTTTGCACCTTCACCATTAATAATTTCTTTCCCAATTCTTGAAGCTTCTATTAAAAGTTTATCGTTCTTGACGATTTCTTCAACTAATAATTTTAACGATCCTAGATTCTTATTCTCAACTTCCCAGCAGGCGCCTTTTGAAATTAATTCATTATTTTGTAAGGATTGATTTTTGAATCTAGGAATATTTATGCTTGGAATACCCCTAAAAGAAGCTTCAGTAGTTGTTAATCCCCCTTGGAGTATTAATAATTTACAGTTATTAAGGTATTGCCATAGATCTTCAAATACATTTCCAATAACCAAGTCGACATATTTTGATTTAGAAATTTTTTTAAATATTAAATTTATATCAAATCTGTAAGATGATCCAATTGCCACCCAGAGTGTCGTAGGGATGATAGTAGATGATAGTTCATTAATTATTTTTAGTGTCATATTTTCTGGATCAGTTCCACCCATAACTATTCCAATATTATTATTTTGCTTTTCAAGAAGCTTTTTATATTCTATAGAGCTTATTCTTTCTACATTATTTCCAATTACTGCAAGTTCAGAACCAAATATATTATTTTCTAATAAATCATTATCAATCCTTCCTCTAGTTAAAACCCAGTTTACTTTTTTGTTTAGATTAGAAACTGGAGAAATAGAAAAAGAATAAGAATTTGATAAAATCTTTTCTAAATTATCAAGACCATAATCCCAATTTAAAATATCAAAAATGCAAATATATTTTTCACAATTAAATTCATATTGAAATTTATTTAGGTCAAATACATTTTTCTCTATGTTTTTATAATACCTAGTTGCATCTAATTTACTATCTAACCACATTTCAACACGAACATTTTCTTCAAGGAATAAATTCATTAAAGCTGAAGATCTTATTAAGTGTCCAAGACCAGACTTAAAACTTACTTCGCAAAAGAAGAGAACCTTCACCATTAAATTTTTTTATTGTCAATAGGTTCATATTCATTTATATCTACTTTTGCTACTTTTCCTACTAATTTATAAATGTCTTGATGAGAATATCCATTTACTGGTCTTAAAGCTAAAAGATCAGAAGATTTGATTATTGATCCCTTTTTAATAGATTTGGCAGCATATACACCTCTCATCGCTCTCTCTGAAGTATATTTCTCTTGTTTTGTAAATTCTCTTTCATAACAATTTAATGCGTGATTAAATTTATTTAATGATTGACAATATTTTAATAGCTCATTAGGTTCCATGGAATGTTTTGAATCTAACCCCCCAAGACTTCTGGAAAGAACAAAATGCTTCTCGAATATCCTTGCTCCTAGAGTTAAAGCACTTACAGCAGCTTCATTTCCTAAAGTATGGTCAGAGTATCCTACAAGACCCTTATATTTATCTTTTAAAAACTTGATAGAACCTATTTGACTTGATTGATTGTCATGCGGATATTCACCTACACAGTGCATAAAAGTTGTTCTTTCATAAAGCCTTCTCCTATTAAAATAGTCAATCTTCTTTTCTAAAGATATCGAATCTATCATCGCAGTTGACATTATCAAATCAAGTTTTGTTTCAATCGCTCTCTCTACTAAATCATCATATTCAAGATCAGCAGATGCTATCTTTATGATACTGACACCGGCAATTAATAATTCCTCTAAAGCTTTTCTTCCAAAGGGAGTAAAAAAAACTATTAAGTTAATTTTTTTTGCGTATTCAATGACTCTTTTTATTTGATCAATACTCATTAATCCATTTATTCTTAATTTTCTTACATTTTCAATATTGTAATTACCATACTTGTATTTTCCTGGAGCATATAATTCTTCTACATGTATATGTTGAAATTTAACAGCACTTGCGCCTGAACTTTTTGCGGCTTCAAGAGTTTTATAAATTATATATTCAGAACCAAATCCATTTACTGCTGCTTCGGCAATAATAAAAATTTTATCAGAATATTGAGAGAGCCTCAAATTGTATATCCTTATATACTTTCCAAATATTAGCATTTTCATTTCGTAAATATTGAAGTTTATTTAAATTATTCAATCTTTTACCTATCATTTCTAAGGAATCCTTTTGATTAAGTACTAAATTAATATCCCATTCACTAAAACCGATTGTTTCCATTAGGCTCATTGCCCTTTCATCATAAGAAAGATTTATAACTGGAGTACCATAACTAAGACATGGAAGAGTAGCATGAATTCTCATACTTATCACTAATTTTGTATTTTTCAATAATTGCAGATATTCATACACATCAGATGTATAAAAGAATTCTAAATTCTCGAAAGAACTTGCAAAAGAGATGTCGCGTTGATCATGACACAATAACTTAGGATAAAATCCATATTTATCCTTAATTAATTCTGATATTTTTATTATTATTGAAGGCAGTTCTAATTTAAGTTTTCTAGGAATATTCATTAATTCTGGGTTACGTATGGATAAAAAAATATTTTCATCATCAACTTCTTTAGAAAATTTAAAATTAATAATTGAAGATAGGTTCAAAGTAGGACAGGCTCCTAAAGTAGAATTTTCAATCCCAATAGATTCTAAATATTTCTGAGTAGAAACATCTCTAGATATTGAACGAGTAGTAAATTTATGCAGTTTTACTAAATCTTCATCTTTAATAGAGTCTGAGCGTCTATTTAAAATATTATCTCTATAATAAATTCTTCCAATTGATACGCTAAAAATAGCAATAGGCACTTTTAAAGATAACAAAGCATTAAAATCAATATTTAGTTCATTATTTTCATAAAGATTACCCCCTCCAACTATAAGACCATCTGCCCACTGATTTGCTTCATAAACCAAACTCTTCGAAATGCCAGAATCCCTCTGCCCAAAAGCAGGGATAGTAATAATTGTACAACCTGGATAAATTATAGATAAAGTCCTTCTTATTGCCAAAGAAATAGCAAAATTACCAATATTGTATCCCTTTCCAATAGGAGTAATATGAAAAAATTTTTTACTCAATTATTAAATTTTATTTGAAATTAAATTAGCATAATCAAGCCAATTATCCATGGAGTCTTTAATGTTTTTAACTTTTAATTTACGCAATTCATAAAGATCTTTTTTTGTATCTAGGACCATTCTTACCTTAGATAAAGAAGCGCCATCTTTTACAATCTTATATGACTTCTCACTTTTGCAAAAACTCTGAATAGGCGTAACATGTTCTAAGATATGACTCTCTAATTTAGTTGAATAATATTTTTTAAGAAAATTACTTTTAAAACATTGAAATGTTATTCCATATGGATAAGTTCTTATAAAAGTATTTGAAATAACATCAAAGTAATTTTTTCTAACTATGGGAATATTTTTCAAGATAAGATCATGAGCAATGAACGGAGAATCGCCATTAAATCTACAAATATAATCCCAACCTTTTAATAATGAAAGATCTATTATTCTTTTAAGAACATCATTCTTAGTACCTCTGAAAAAATTTAAATTATTTTGAATACAAAAATCGCAAATAATATTGT
>QCDR01000039.1 GCA_003278705.1 Prochlorococcus sp. AG-355-J23 | reverse complement strand
GATGTAAATAAAAAAGATGAACTTTTAGAAAAGCTTGATTCTCTTAAGATAGATTTAATTGTAATTGGGCCAGAAATACCTCTAGCAAATGGATTAGCTGATTTTCTTCGCCAAAAAGATTTTAAAGTATTTGGTCCTAATAAAGATGGAGCAAAACTAGAATTTAGTAAATCTTGGGCAAAGGAATTTATGCAAGATGCAAATATTCCTACTGCAAACTTTTGGAAAGTCAATTCTGTTGAAGAAGCAAAAAAAATCATCAATTCAGCATCAATTCCACTGGTAGTTAAAGCTGATGGTCTAGCTTCAGGTAAAGGTGTTTTTATTCCTAATTCAAAAGATGAATGCTTTAAAGCAGCAGAGTCAATTTTTAATGGTAGATTTGGGAAGTCTGGGAATGTAGTAGTTCTAGAAGAAAAAATTCAAGGACCAGAAGTTTCGGTTTTTGCTTTGTGCGATGGAAAGAGATATACATTACTTCCAACCGCCCAAGATCACAAACGACTTAATGAGAAAGATAAAGGGCCAAATACAGGAGGTATGGGGGCTTATTCTCCTGCCCCATTATTAACAGAAGATTACCTTAACAGAATTATCAAAGAGATAATTGAACCCACAATAAATGAACTAAATAAAAGAAATATTGACTATAGAGGCGTAATTTACTTTGGATTAATGATCACAGAATCTGGCCCCAAAGTTATAGAATATAATTGCAGATTTGGTGATCCAGAATGCCAAACAATAATGCCCTTGATGGATCAAAATTTTGTATTTCTTTTAGAAAAATGCTCAATGGGAAACTTAACTGGTGATGAAATAATTAATACTTCTAATAAAGTTAGTGGTTGTGTAATAGCTACCTCTAAAGGTTACCCTCACGAATATAAAACTGGCTTTCAAATAAATATAGATAAGATTGACACAAATGATTGCCAAATTTTTGACTCAGGTACTTCTTTAAGTGAAGATGGAAAATTATTAACTAATGGAGGAAGAGTCTTAAGTATTGTCTGCCAAGATAAAGATTTCGATATGGTTTTTGAAAAAGCATATAAGAATTTAAAAAAAATTAATTTTGAGGGGATTTACTTCAGAAATGACATAGGTTATCAAGTCAGAAAAAAATTTTCTAAGGAGAATTAAACTAATGGTAGATAGCAATAATCGAGAAAATAGAAAATATAACATCACTGAAAATGAAGGTATTAATAGTAACTATTGGATTAATGGACTCATCGCTTGGTGGGGTGGATTCAGTTTAAGAACAAAGTTGTTAGCTATAGCGACTCTTGTCGTAAGCCTCCTAATGACAGGAATAACTTTTTTTGCATTAAATAGTATCCAAAGAGATGCAGGAATGAATGATACTAGATATGCTCGAGATCTTGGCTTATTATTATCTGGGAATGTTACAGAATTAGTCGCTAATAACCAGAAAAAAGAAATTTCAAATGTCGCTGAAAAGTTTTGGAGATCAAGTCGAAACCTCCGTTATATATTCTTTACTGATGCTGAAGATGTTGTGCAACTTGGGATACCGATCAGTGCGACACCGTCAAGCTCAGACAGTCAGTTTCAGCTCACGCGAAGACTAAAACTACCCTCAGAATTAAAAAAGAGACCACAATTCCCATTAGTTAGACAGCATGCGACACCTCAAGGTCAAGTAACAGATGTTTTTGTCCCAATGCTGTGGAAAGGCAAATATCTTGGCACTTTAGCTTTGGGAGTCACCCCCAATAAAAAAGCACTAGCCAGTGCTGCCTTAACTAGAGAGGTAACTATTGCAGTTTTTATTTCTATTTGGGTTTTAGTAATACTTGGAGCTGTATTTAATGCACTAACTATTACAAGACCCGTCAGAGAATTAGTAAGAGGTGTTAGAGAAATTTCAAAAGGAAATTTTAAATCGAGAATTTCTTTGCCTATGACGGGTGATCTAGGAGAACTCTTAAATGGATTTAACCGAATGGCCACACAGTTAGAAAATTATGACGAGGCTAATATAGAAGAATTAAAAGCTGCACAAATCAAGCAACAATCACTTATAGCTACAATGGCTGATGGTGCTATATTATTGGACTCACAAGGCAAGATAGTACTTACTAATCCAACAGCTAAGAGACTATTTCGTTGGGAAGGAAGATTCTTAGAGGGTAAGTATTTTTTAAATGAAATACCAGAAATTTTATCTAACGACTTACATACAAATATAGAATGTATTTTAAACCGGGAAAAGGAGAAGGACGATTTAAGGTTTAGTTTAGGAGAACCAGCAAGAACCTTAAGAATTGTCTTGCAATCAGTTTTAGATACAAATAAAGTTGAATTAAAAGGAATTGCTGTAACAATCCAAGACTTAACAAGAGAAGTTGAACTGAACGCGGCACAAAATAGATTTATTAGTAATGTTTCGCACGAATTAAGGACACCACTTTTTAATATCAAAAGTTATGTAGAGACCTTACACGATTTAAAAGATCAGCTTTCTGATGAAGAACAAATAGAATTTTTAGGTATTGCAAATTCAGAGACTGATAGGTTAACAAGACTTGTAAATGATGTATTAGATTTATCAAGATTGGAGTCTGGGAAAATTGTTCAATTGGAGAAAATGGATATTAAACCAGCAATAGAGCAGACTCTGAGAAATTATAGACTTAATGCTACAGAAAAAAATGTTTCATTAGCTCATGATATAGAGGAGACTATTCCTCCAATTCTTGGAAATTTTGATTTACTTTTACAGGTTTTTGATAATTTATTGGGTAATGGATTGAAATTTAGTCCAAAAAACAGCTCCCTTATTATAAGAGCTTATACTTGGCCAGATTCCTGTCCAGCTTTCCCTCCAAGTATTACTGATGATGCAGCCCCTCAATGTGAATTAGTTTCACCACTTCCAAAAGTAAGGATTGAGATTGCTGATACTGGCTCAGGAATATCGCAGGCTGATCAAGAAAAGATATTTGATCGTTTTTATAGAGTAGAGAATTCTGTTCATACTGAGCAAGGTACCGGTTTAGGTCTATCTATAGTTCGGGGAATAATAGAAAAACACGGTGGGGAAATTCGCATGGCTAGTGAATTAGGAGTAGGAACAACTTTCTGGTTTGATTTAGCCTTAGCTCAATCTGATAAAGATGAACTATTGACAAAAGCTATTAATAATTCCGATTCTTTTTCAGGTTCTGAAATTAAAGAAATTATCTAATTATTATCTAATCCTTTAAAAACATTTTGAACATTTTGAACATTTTGATCAGGCACAACTCTGTGAGGTGCACCACTAAATATTTGTTCAAAATTAGAAAAAGAATCCCTTATTTCTGGGCCACTATTCGTAATGATAAATTCTCTTATTCGTTTATCATGCCATGATCCCCGCATTTTAAAAACATTTAAAGCTCGTGCCATCTCACCTTTTATTTCTACATATTGAAGCAACAATATGGTGTCTGTAATTGTTGAGATATGAGAATCAGTTATAGAATGACTTCCCATAAATTCTTCTGCAGTATTAGTAAAAAAGCCTGCTATTTCTTCTTGTTTTGTATAACCGGTAACAGCAATTACAAACTGTCTAAATGCATTCAAACTTACACCTCTGGCTAATGCAGAGAGAGAATCAATTGCCATTCTTTTTGGTTTAAATTGATTAATTTGCGTTTTTATAATCTGTAAGTGATCCTCTAAACCAGTTGATTCAGGATATGCACAAATAATTTTTAATAATCCATCACTTTCCATTTTTTCAAAATCTATACCCCAGCTAGTAGCATTTCTAAGCAATTGAGCCCTAGATTCTTCATATGCAAAAAGTATTGCTCTTTCATTATTGTTATAAGCATCTTCAACAAATTTCGATACAAGCATTGTTTTACCCGTACCAGTTGCTCCAGTGGCGAGAATAATGGAATCTTGAAAATATCCTCCACCACACATATCATCAAGATCTTTAACTCCAGAGCTAATCCTAATATTTGAGGATCTCTGAGTTAATCTCATTGCTCCTAGGGCAAACACACTTATTCCATCCATTCCCATAGTGAATGGATATTCACCTTTCATATGTACAGTACCTCTTAACTTCAGAACTTCTAAAGTTCTTCTTCTCTTCTCTGACTCAAGAACATTTCTTAATAAGACAACATTATCAGATACAAATTCTTCTACTCCATATCTAGCAATTGGTCCGTAATCATCCACTCTTTCTGTAGTCATAACTGTTGTCACACCTATTTCTTTTAATCTTGCTATCAATCTAAATATTTCCCTTCTAACTACGTAAATAGCATCATACTGTTGAAAGACAGCAGTTATTGAATCTATTGCAACTCTTTTAGCTTTATATTTTCTAATTGCATAACTAATTCTCTCAATAAGACCAGACAAGTCAAAGTTACCAGCCACATCCTGACCATCAGGATCAGGAGATGCGTCCAAAATAAAAAGTTTATTTTGATCAATTAATTCTTGTAAATCCCAACCAAAACTTGCGGCATTTCTAATAATATCTAAGGGTGATTCCTCAAATGTTACAAAGATTCCAGGC
>QCDR01000038.1 GCA_003278705.1 Prochlorococcus sp. AG-355-J23 | reverse complement strand
TCCGGTTTATATCTTGGTCGGCCTCTTCTAATTGCAATTGAACAATTGCAGAACCGTTGGCTAACGTATCAACGGAGAAATCTAATTCATTTATCGGAGTTTCTATTATTACATCGTCTGCAATAGTCAGTCCTTCTGCTTCTAGGGCTTGTTTAATCTGAGCCTGTCTTGTTGCATCGACTTCCTTTATCTCCGAGTCGACAATTAATGAATCATTAGTGGAAGAAGTGTCAATGACAACTTCTTTCAAATCAGATTCACTATCGGCAAAGTTGGAAGCAATTACAGCTGTTCCCTTATCTAACTTGTCTAGGAATGAGTTTTGCTTATCTGTTTTAATATCAAACTTATTAAGGATTTCAATAGCTTCTTGCTCATCATTATCAAAGACAGTGTTTCTTGTCTTCCATACATTATCTAAACCCTTATAACGCTCATAACCACCTAATTTAGATTTTACATCAAATTTCTGACCAAATTTATTTATTCCTCCATTGAGGATATTCAGGGCTCTCTCTCTTCTTGAGCCAAAATCATCTGATGTTCTTAAATCTTCATCATCAATAAAGAAACGTATGGAACGTTTTGCATTTTCCTTGTCTGTACTTGAGAGAACATCAAAATCGGAATCAGGTCTGGCAACAAAACGATGTAATCCTCTTCTTCTTCTGTTACTCGCACCCGTCAGGTGGTCTCCATGAATATTATTTTTAAATGATATGTTGCGATCAAATTGGTTAAAGCTAAAAAGAGAGGATAATCTTTTAGGTATTCTAACTCCCCAATTCCAAGTGCTTCTTACTCCCATGAGCGATTGGATATTAAAGAGGCTCTTACTTTGATATCTCGATTTATTGTAATTTTTTAATGACAGAAACTTGTTTGAATTTTCATCTGTAGATTCTGTTACATCAAATGTTTCATCTATGTCATTGATTTCTAAGGTTACAGTCTTATCTGTGTTAAATGTTCCATCACTTGCTCTGACTGTAAATTGTAATTCGCTGCCATCTACTTCGTAGTCAGGGCTCGATTCTAGAGATACATTACCGCTGCCATCTATAGAAAACTTATCATGATCAAACTCATCTTTTAATGACCAAGTTATTGCTGATTCATCTGTAGCGGTTGCTGTATAAACAACAGTTGATGAGGCTATATTTTCATCTATTGCACTGGCAGTTGATGATGAGGTTATTGAGGGAGATTCATTAAGATCCCTTATTCCTACTGATAAATTTTGACTATCTGCTAACCCCCCAATGTATCTGTCTCTTACCCTTATTCGAGTATAATAAGAGGAGTCACTTTCAAAATCAGGGCTTTCTCTAAAAGTTATTCTTCCGGAGGCACTAATTCTAAATCTAGAAGAATCAAATCCTGATAAAGAATATCTGATAAAATCACCATCTTCATCACTAGCAGCTACATCATAAATAGAGGTGGATGTAGAAGTATTCTCATCTACATAAACAGTTTTAGTATTACCATGATTAGAGGTAATGATTGGAGCATCGTTTACATCCCTTATTCTTACTGATAAATTTTGACTATCTGCTAAACCATCATCATCTCTAACAGTTATTTGAGTAGAAAAAGAGGATTTTTCCTCATAATCAGGACTTTCTCTAAAAGTTATTCTTCCTTCACTATCAATAGCAAAGCTGGATGAATCAACTCCTGATAAAGAATAGCTGAGTCTAAAACTATCTCTATCACTAGCTTCTACATCATATACAGTATTAGATGCAGGAGTATTTTCATCCCAGGAAACTGTTTTTAGCCAATGGCCATCATTTGAGGTTATAACTGGTGCTTCATTAACATTATCTATTCCTACATACAAATGTTGAGTATCAATTAATCCTCCGTATTGCCTATCTCTTACACTTATTACGGTGTTATAAGAGGATATTTCTTCACGATCAGGACTTTCTCTAAAAGTAATTCTTCCGGAGTCACTAATTCTAAATCTAGAAGAATTAAATCCTGATAGAGAATATCTTAGTCTATCCCCATCTTCATCACTGGCATCTACATCATAAACAGTAGTGGATACAGGAATGTTTTCATTTAAAAAAACGTATTTAATAGATCCACCATTAGATGTGATTACTGGAGGTTCATTTACATCGTTAATCTCTAAAGTTACAGTCTTATCTGTATTAAATGTTCCATCACTTGCTCTTACCGTAAATTGTAATCCGCTTCCATCTACTTCATAGTCAGGACTAGATGCTAGAGATACATTGCCGCTGCTATCTATAGAAAACTTATCATGATCAAACTCATCTTTTAATGCCCAGGTTAGTTCTGATTCATCATCAGTACCGGTTGCTGTATAAATTACAGTAGATGATGCTGTATTTTCATCAATCGCATTTGCTGTTGATGATGATGTAATTAAAGGTGCTTCGTTAATATCTCGAATTGTTACTTGTAAATCTTGAGTATCTGTATACTGTCCATCAGTTGCTCTAATAGTTGATGAATAAGAAGACTTAGATTCATAATTAGGTCTTTGTTTAAAAGTTATTTCTCCAAAGGGACTTATATCAAAACTTGAGGCATCTCCACCAAAAAGTGAATAGGTTATTAAATCACCATCACTATCAGAAGCATTTACATCATAAACAATATCAGACGTTGAAAGATTTTCATCCCACAAAATAGATTTGGCGTGGCCATTATTAGATGTTATTGATGGTGCATTATCATTTAGGTTATTAATATTAAATCTGAGGAATTGACTGTCTTGTCTTCCTCCCCCATCTCTTGCATATGCTTGCGTAATAATTGAAGTAGAACCACTTTCATAATCTGGAGGGGTTTTAAAAAAAATTTCTCCGGTTCTACTATCTATCCTGAAATCTATATTGTTGCTTAAAGAATAGGTTATATTGTCATGCTCATAATTTATGTCAGCATCAGTGGCATTTACATCATAAATAGGGGTGTTAATAGAATAGTTTTCATCTATTGATCTGGTTACTGAATAACCAGAATCCGAGGTAATGACTGGAGTATTATCATTTAGATCTCTTATTCCAAATGTAAAAAGTCTATTATCGCTTCTTCCTCCGCTATCGCTTGCATATACATAAGTTCTTAACGTTCTTAAACCACTTTCATAATCAGGTGAGTTTTTTACATAAAATTCCCCGGTTCTACTATTAATTCTAAAATCTTCATTATTGCTTAAAGAATAGGTTATATTGTTATGTTCATAACTTACGTCAGCATCACTAGCATCTACATCATCAATAGGTATATCAGTAGAGTAGTTTTCATCTATTGAGCTGTGTAAAGATAAGGATTGAAATGGGTACTGACCATGAGATGTGATAATTGGACTATTGTCATTTAAGTCTCTTATATGAAATACAAGGAGTTGACTATCTGATCTTCCTCCACCATCTGTAGCAAAAGCATGAGTAGTATAAACTCCTGGACCGTTGTCTGCATCTGGTGGTGGATTACTAAAATGAATACGTCCAGTTCTACTATCTATACTGAAATCTACATTGTTGCTTAAAGAATAAGTTATTCTGCCATATTCATTACGGTCAGCATCATTAGCTGTAACAGTATGGAGAATACCCGTGTGATTCTCATTAAATCTCCTCGTAACTGTATTACCAGAATCAGAAGTAATAACTGGAGCATGATCGTTTACATTTCTTATATATAAAGTAAAATTTTCTGAATCAGTAAAAGTTTGTCTTTCTCTATTACTCTTAAGCCCCCTTATTAGTGGGCTGTTAACCTCTACAGTAAAATTATAATAATTATCCTGTTCATAATCTGGATTTGGTTGATAAACTAATTTCCCATTTGATGTATTAAAAATAAAATCATTAGAGTTTCCATTTGTAATTCTATAAGTTGATTGACCATTTGAAACCCAACCATTTAGGGGATTATTTCCAAAATCTAAAATCTCTTGATTTTCACCAGTATTTTCAAAAAGGATTAAATTATTTGGATTACTATAATCTAAATTTGTAGTCCAAATTAAATCTACCGACACAATAAATTAAACGATAGTATAAATTTACTTGCTTTTATTGTATCTCATTTATTTATCTGTAATATAAAATCATTTTTTTTAGATTTATCCAATATAGATGAAAACCATAACTTAAAATTTAATCAACATGCATAAAGATAACCATTAGAAAGGAGCAAATTTACTCTTATTTTAGATAACTTTCAATCAGCTAAAAGTTTGGATAAAGTTTGGATAAAAAATTATGATTCCTTGAGATCCCAGTTATAACTAGACGCGCTCACTTTTCATTAGCCAAAACTTTTCTTCATTCATACCAGAGGATCTCAGCGATTTTTGAAGCTTGGAGGACGTGTTATCCAAACTTTTTTGTATAAATTTATTATCCATCAAAGTTCCTATTTAGGAAAGGAATGGGTGGTATAGGGGACATAGGATCGTTATACATCTTTAAATATGACCTAAGATATTCCTGTTGAAATTTTATGGATATAACTTATCAATAGCTTCCTTCTGATCTTGTTTTTTTATCTCTTCAGCATCTAATACAGGGCAGTTATTTTGATTCAGTGATGCAAAGAAACTGCTTTTATTGAACAGTTTGAAAAGTGGTGGGAGGAGTTGGAGTTTCAATTTTTATTGTTAACTAATCCATAAATACATAAAAGAGGATTCACTATTAAAATAATCCAAAAAGGCGGAGGAGGTCCTCCATCAACAATTGTCCCAGCGTTAAAAGTATTGAATAGAGCTACTGCTAAAAAACAAAACATCAAAGCTAATTCACCTGATAAAACTTTTCTTAAAGAGGCTTTATCTCTTATGGAACTACAAATAATCAATAAACAACCAATCCCCAAATTACTAGCTGCTACAACATCTGCAGTACCTCTAACAAGAAGCAATGTTTCAGTTGAAGCTTTGCCTGCAATAGTTTCCACAGAAAAAATCAGTAGGAAAATAATTAATAATCCCAATAAAATATGAAGTGCCCCAGTAGTT
>QCDR01000037.1 GCA_003278705.1 Prochlorococcus sp. AG-355-J23 | reverse complement strand
CTGCATAAGGCATATGTTTCATACCGAACCCATCACTAAAAGCTTCTAAATTTTCTTCCAAAGAAAAGAACCTAGTTCCACCCTTATATTGTTTGTATTCACGTGTTGGGATCCCAGCTCGCTTTGCCATAATCTTTTCAGATTTTCTTGGATTTTTTTCCATGAATTCTCTTACATCCCACCATGTTTTAACAATTTTTTGAACATCATCTGGTCTTTCAGAAATCAAATCTCCGCTTACAGCTAATAAATCAGGGATTGCACCAGGATATTCTTTTGAACTAGCAATAACTCTGGCTCCAGGCCTCTTCATTGCAGTTCCGGTAAATGGAGGAAATGCACCAACTGCATCTACTTTTCCTGCTGCGAATGCAGTTGCAGCCTGATCAGTTGGCAGACCTTTAATAATTACATCATCTCTAGTTAATCCAACATCATTCAGAGCTAAAACAAGTAAAAAATCATCCACAACACCTTCTTCTACTGCTACTGTTTTACCTTTTAAATCAGCAACACTTTTTATTGATTTATCTGCAATTATTTGGTCATTCCCTGCAGAATTATCATTAACTAAAACAACTACTTCCCCTCCATTTTCTCCGGGTAAAAACGAAATAGTGTCATTAAGAGTTTGCGAATTTCCATCGATTTTTCCAGCAGCAAAAGTTTCCATGGATTGAACATATCCATCAAACCATTTCATCTGAACATTAACTCCATTTTTTTCAAACATTTTTTGATCAACAGCTATCGCCCAAGGCCACCATCCTGCCCAGTTACTGTATCCCAAAGTGATAGGTTCTCCTTTTGGAGCGGCAGGACTTGATAATGTACTTAATGAAATCGCTAATATCAGAGCAAGCAAAGAGGCCGCAAAAACTCTCAATTTTTTGAACATATTTGAAAAAAAAATTTTACGTACTATCAATACTTAAGAAAAAGTAAATCTAAAGTTGTAATGACTGATACTTTTAAGAGATTACTTTTAATTAATCAATATTCCTTATTTTTTAAATTTCAGAATCTTTTTACTAATCCATTTTTGCCATAAATCGAATCCAGACTTGGTTATCGAAGAAATTTCTATAACATCTGCCTTGGGATTAGTTGATGATATATTCGATTTTAATTCGTTAATATCAAAATTTAAATGGGGTAATAAATCAACTTTAGTAATCAAAATTAAATCTGCTTCTCTAAACATTATTGGATATTTTAAAGGTTTATCCTCACCTTCAGTAATACTTAAAAGTGCAACTTTAAAATGTTCCCCAATCTCAAATTCTGCAGGACAAACTAAATTTCCTACATTTTCCACTAACAAAATATCTAGGATATGAGGATTGATTTTTTTTTCTAGTAATTTTAAACCTCCACTAACCATATTTGCATCTAGATGGCACGCTCTTCCAGTTGTAATTGGTACTACTGGAATATTTAATTTTTCTAATCTTGCAGCATCAAGATTAGTAGTCATATCACCCTCTAAAACAGCACTTTGAAATTCTGTTGAAAGATCTTCTAAAGTTATTTCAAGTAATCTCGTTTTTCCTGCACCAGGACTACTCATTATGTTCAAGCAAAGCAAATTATAATTATTAAACTTAACTTTATTTTTCTCAGCTTGATGACTATTTTGATGAAGAATATTTAATTCAATTTTGTCTGAAATTGGTAAATGCATTTATATTTAAAAATACTTTTTTATTCTAGATACTAAATTTCTACTTTTCTTTAAAGTCAATGGATGCGATTTTTAATTCCCTCCCGCTAATAATTTCCTCTAAATTAAAATTGCAACATGGAGATTTATATCCGTTCTCTTTCTTTGGAAAATATGATCTATTGCATTTAGAGCATTTTCCTTCAAAAGGTATTGTCTCAATAGTAATCTCAGAGGAATCTAACCAAGAACCCAAGACTGCTGCATTAAAAGTATTTATTAATGATATTGGCTCTACGCAAGTAAATTCGCCAATTTTAAGATTAATCTTTTCAACAATTATTTTTTCTTTATTTTTTTTCTCTGCCCACTCTTCCATAGAAAGTATAAGGCATTTTGTCATATCTACCTCATGCACAATAATCTATCTCCATTTTTGATCAACTGACATATTGCATTTATCTGAAATCCATTCTGGTTTAGATTTTCTTGGGAGCTGACCACTTACTACAAGATGTGCAATTGAATCACAAATAACTCTAGTAGCTAATAAGGCTGTCATATCACTTACATCATATGGAGGCGAAACTTCAACTAGCTCAATTCCACATACATTTACTTTTCTAATAATGTACTCCAAAAGTTTTAATGCCTCTCGAGGTAATAAACCCCCAGGTTCAGGCCAACCAGTTCCAGGGACAAATCCAGCATCAATACAATCAATATCAAAAGAAATATATACACAGTCAGTTCCATCAGTAGCTTTTTCAATCGCAAAATCAGCAGCCTCTTTCAACCCCATTTCACAGATATCAGTAACTGTTAAAACATTTGTACTTCGTTCCCTGCAAATTTTTACTCCTTCTCTTGGTACTTGCCAACCTCCAATTCCTAATTGAACAAGATTTTTTGCAGGTGCATTTTTCATATTAGTTGCATGAAACCATGGACAGGTATGCATTCTTTCATCTAGATCTGTTTCTTGAGTATCTACATGTCTATCAAAGTGAATGATCCCTACTTTTTTATCTCCTAAGTGGCGACAAACTCCTCTAACTGTGGGAAAACCTATTGAATGATCTCCACCTAAAATAATTGGAAATGCACCACTAGCAAAAATATGTGCAACCCCCTTTGAAATTTGATCAAAACTTTTTTCATTATTAGCTGGAATTGTAAAAATATCTCCTACATCACAAATAGAAATCTGCTCTCTCAGATCCACTCCCATTTCATAATTATAAGGAGTATAAAGAGCAGAAATTTTTCTTATTCCTTGAGGTCCAAATCTTGTCCCTGGTCTATAAGTAGTTCCAGAATCATGAGGAACACCAACGATCGCAACATCATAATTTCCCACTTCATTTACATTTTCAACATATGGAGCTTTCATGAAAGTATTGATACCTGCAAAATGGGGTAATTCTCCTCTTGAAAATGTAGATATATTTCTATCGACAATACTTTTTGCTCCTTCTAGACCATATTCCTTTGCTCGGGCAACCTCGTTTTCCCATCCATTCAGAGGCAATTTTGCTTCTTTTTCTAAAGCATCCATTCCTTCGCTGGGATGTTTCCTTTTAAAGTCTTGATTTTGAGATGATTCAGTAGTCACAAATTTAAAATTCTTTTTTTCACTTATTTCAATATTGTCAATAAAAATAAAAATGAACCATAAACTTGCTAAAAAAGAGCCTCATTTGAACATTGTTAAATAACTTTTCGCAAAAATCAGAAAAATAACTCCATTTAAAAGCCAGCCTTTATTGCTAAAAGCTGACTTAATGACAAACGTATTTAATAGCCTAATAAACGAAAGAAGACGTAATTAATTAATAGGTATTAGATATTTTGTTTTTCATATTTTCAATTTTGTTGATTAATTCATCTAACCATTCTGTATTATTTTGCTCTTGTCTTTTATGGTGCTGTCTACTTTGAGTACTCATAAATTTCTTATATTAAGATAGTCCATTTAATATATCTTCTGAAATTACAGAAATCAATAAGCAATAGTACCAAATCGATTGATAAGACAAGCTTTAGTAGCATTTCATACAAAGCTAGCCATCACATATTATCTAAAAAAATCTTAATCTCTTCTATTAAGTATTTTCTACGATGTTTTTATTTGCGATTCTGAGTTGAATTGGAATAGGTACAGGTCTGTCTTCCTATGGAAAAATCATTTCTAAATTTCATTTATTGGATCTTACTAAAATCAGCTGAATCTTACTATGGCGAATCAATGAAAACAGAAATTCCATATACGCCTTATTTTTAGATTTACTGGAGTTTATTTTTATTGTTGCAACTATACTTTTAGCTTTATTAATTTTAGATCTAACTTCTTCTCACCCAATCAGGAGATCCACTAAACCAATCAGCAAGATCATCATTTTTGGGATCGAAATGATTTTCAGTTTCTAAACCATCAAGGCCAAGATTCTGGATAAGTCCATTTATTCCATCTGTTTTTTGCTTACCATATCTTCTTAAACTATTTGCTTTCTTAAGCCATGTCCATATAGTTGAATTATGTTTTGCAAACTTTTCTACATAAATTCTTTCTTCCAATGCGACAGGTTCATCTAGTGAAATCCTCTTTACAATATCCTTAATTTTTAAACGAGTCTTGTTGGTTAGAAACATATTCATAAAAGAAGTTAATGTTTTATAAAAGTTTTTTTTATGAATGTCTTGTCAATCTTTATTTCAAGAAAAAGTATTTTTTAGGGGCTTTTCAAAGGCAAATATATTTATTTAACAACAGGTGTATTTAATTGGTAAAAAAGACTACATTATTTGATTTATATAACTTATATAAAAAAGACTTGTTTATAAGTTTCTCTACATAATTTAAGATTTAATTTATAAAATAAGGATAAGAAAAAATTTACATTAGCCTTCAGATTTTAAATAGGGTGCGCTAGATTCTTATAAAAGACTTATGCAAAAACATAATAAGTTAAATCAAGTACTGACAGATATTCAAAAAATAAATACTATTAGTCTAAATAAATTTATAGAAATTCAAATTCATGATCAAGAATTTATTCATCGCATTAGCTTTTGCATTAATGCTTATCAATCCAAGCATTTCTATAGCTGCAGAATCTCCTGTTGATGTACAAGAAATCTTCACCTCTTCAGAAAATATTGATGGAGATAATTTTAAGTATCCAAAAGGGAAAGCTGAAATGCGTTTGATTAGAGTAGAAGTTGAAAATGGAGCAACGATACCAATGCACTCTCATCCTGTACCTTTGTTGGGTCATATTGAAAGTGGTGAATTAACGCTTGCTGAAAAGACAGGTATTAGTAAAACCTTTAAGGAGGGGGATTCATTTGTTCTTTCAGCAAATACTCCTGCTCATACCATGGCTAATAGTGGTAATTCTTCAGCAGTTATGTGGGTTGCTGTGGCTTCAGCAGAAGGTATACCTACGTTGAATCCTGAAGAATAAATCAACCTGATTGACAGTGACAGTCGATCTAAACTTAGGGGGATAAAACCCTCTTTTTTAATAGCAAAGTACGCTATCCGCTTTAATTGATTCTTCAACTAGAACATCTGGCATAACAAACTCTGCAGTATATCCATCTAGAAGCTTCTCATCGTAACCCCTAGATTTAGCAGACATTCCTGAGACATATATGGTAATTTTTGAACTCTTTAAATTTTGAAGATGTTCGTATAAATCTCCAGTACCTTGACCAACTATTTCACCAGCTTTTTTGCAACTTAATATTTGTACTCCGTCTCCTGCTAGAAAAAGTGTTACTTTATGATCGTTTTTTTCTGCAGTAAGGGCAACCAATAAGCCTAAAGTTATTTTATTTTTGGATTCTAAACCGCTGTAAATATTTACTAACACTGTATTGTCGGTAATGATAGACATTTAATCCTCCCTAAATTTTGTTTTTATATCCTAAATAAAATCTATTTTCATTAGCAGTTTTTTTATGAAAC
>QCDR01000036.1 GCA_003278705.1 Prochlorococcus sp. AG-355-J23 | reverse complement strand
AAGGAATTCACCCCATTCAGCAGCATGCTGATATATTGCTTTTGGATCATCTGTCTTTAACACTATCCACCCTTCTAGAGATCCTGGCGCATGATATCTTCCAATCATCTCAACTCCAGGATAATCTCCTCCTCCTCCAAGAAATTTTTCCGCACCTTTTTGATGATATCCAGTCTTAAATGACCAATGCTGAACGTAAAGCATTTTGTATTTTGTATTGGCTTTCTATTAGTAGCAAGAAAAATAATTCTTGAAAATAAATATTGTTAATTGCCCTTATTTTATTTTTTTTCTCTTTGTTTTAAACATCCTTAAATATTGAAGTAGGAAAACAGTATCTAGATTTTCCTGCCCATGACTAACTTTCTATGCTGAGCTAAGTAATTCAAACGAGATTGAATAACCCTCTTGAAGTGTGTCCAGTAGTTTAAAGTTCTAGTCTTGAAAGCTAGGTTTATGTTTTGTAATAGCAATGGCTTTGATGTCTAACTTGACATGCGTTTCCGAATTGTTTCCGAAAAAATCAACCACCTTTTGTTATAATTAAAAAGCCAAAAATTTAATAGTTTTTGCCTGGAGGGGTGGTCGAGTGGTTTAAGGCTCTAGTCTTGAAAACTAGCGTGTCTGCAAGGGCACCGTGGGTTCGAATCCCACCCCCTCCGTTCAAATAAAAAGAACCGAATAATATCAACGCCTTTTCGAAACGTTCTTGTTAGGATTATTTTATTTAGATTATGAGTAAAGGATTTGCCACAGAAAATTTAATATCCAAAAAATCGAAAAAAAAGTTATTTCAAATGAACCGCAAGGAAGATTAATATCTTGGTCTCCTTGGCCACCTGCTAATTTTCAAACACGATATCCTGCTTTCCCTTTTGTTCTTACAATATTGATTGTAGTAATTGGGCAATGGTACCTTTCTCTACTCAGGTGACCCGAAACTGTTTTTTTTATTTAAATTAGGATGAATTAAATTTTAGAATTTATTTTGTTTTTTTCAATGTTATTATTTGCCCACCTTCAAGCGGCAATCATCCCAATATTATTAGGTATCAGATCGATCAATAAATTCAAACATATAAGCAAGAACAAATTGATACCTTTCGGTTTTGTATTTTTAGGATTGGCATCTATTTCTGAAATGATAGATCATACCCAAACATCTTGGATTTATGTAGATCACTCCTCTTTATTTAATTGGTTATTTTATTCTTATCTGTCTTTAGGTCTAACATGTTTATCAATATCAGTTATAAAAAATAAATTTATTCAAAAAACTAATATTTGCATTTCTTTATGTTCAATAATCTCATATTTTTTATTTGATAAAACTATTACTCTCCTTTTTCAAGTAATAATAAGTATCTTTCTAATTATAAATTGGCAAAGATTTTTTAAAGATTGGCTTTTTATTCTTTACCCAATATTTGGTATTATTTTTACGACTTTCTTTGGCACAAGGCTCTCAATTAGTGGCGATCAATTTTGGCATGTTTTAATAGGCCCATCTGGAACAATTAGCGTTATTACCTTTTATTTAGTATTAAAGAGATCAGACAAAAAATTTACTTAAGATTCTTATGAAAATATTTGTATTTGTAAGTTTTATAGTGTGCTTAGTCACAATAATCTCTCCAGTTGAAATCTTTGCTGATACGGCACTTGATGTTTACATGAATGATTTTTATTCTAAATCGAATGAAGCTAGCCAGATTCTTAAAGAAATAGAAAATAGTCTAAAAGAGGGGTCAAGAAAAAAAGTATGCTCTAGGCAAAGAGAGGCAGCAAGATTGGGTCTATTAGCTAATAAATCATTAATTAAAGCCTTTGAAATAGAGGGAGCTAATCCGCCAATTCAAGCAATAAAGGCAAGTCAACAAAGATGGGAATCTATTCTGAATGAGTGCTGAAGAAAGTCAGTAAATCTATAAATCTTTTTAAATTTGCATTCTTACAGATTTACTAATTAAGGGAATTTCAGGTTCAACTCCATAAATACAATGAGAAATAGAATAAATAAAAATACATAGTGTAAATATAAAAATTATTGAGCCTAATTCAACTATTGGAAATATTCTCAAGAGATAAGAAATTATTATCAAAGCAATATCAATAAGTAATGCTTGGCATGCGTTATATCTAACGAAATAGGGTACATTTGGATTTCTTACTAATCCAGCAAACAAAATTATAAATAATAAAAAACTACCAAAAGGCAAAGATTTTTCAATTATTGCTATCGGGAAAGTTAGAAATAATAGTATTTTTAAAAATGAATATTTATAGAACAAATAATATCCAAAAGGTATTGATGCCTTTAATGGCAAAGTATACAAAAATACTGATGAGAGTCTCTGGAATATCTGATTCAATATATTATTTAAATTTAGTATTCGTATTTTAACCTAATTTTCTGAACTTAAAAAAAGACTAAGCCTCGAAAAAATCAACTTTGGCAGATGGTTATTAAATATAAGATAATTGATTAGGGTTCATAATTTAAGATGCGTATTCTACATACAATGTTGAGGGTCGGAGATTTAGATAGATCCATTGATTTCTACGTCAATAGATTAGGAATGAATTTATTAAGGAAAAAGGATTACCCTCATGGAAAATTCACTTTGGCATTTGTTGGGTATGGCTCAGAAAAAGAAAATACAGTAATTGAATTAACTTACAACTGGGACAAAAAGTCTGAAGACTATGAGCTTGGAGATAAATATGGTCATATAGCTATTGGAGTAAAAGATATTCATCTAATTTGCCAAGGATTAGAAAATAATGGTTGCAAAATAACAACCAAACCTAAAACAATGAAAAACAGTACTACTGTCTTGGCTTTTGTTGAGGATCCTGATGGTTATAAAATTGAACTTATTGAAAGAGATTAAAAGCTCAGAAGTCTTTAATTAAATAAACAAATAACCCAAATTTAAAAAGATTGAATTGTCTAATATATCGTTTTCATTTAACGTAAAATATCTCTAAGTTCATATTGAATAGATTCTGCAGTTTCAATTGTTTAAAAGATTATTTCTAAGATGAGGAATTATTAAAGATAAAATCAGAAAATTATTTAATCTATATTTAATCTATTTAGAATACATAGACAATCTATTCAGATTTATATATCATAGAATTATCGCATAAAGCTTATGCCTAGTAATTGGTCAAAAATAAGAGATGAATGGCTTGATAGAACCGCTGTTGCGAAAGATGATGCTAAATGGGCATTAGAGGCTTTAATTAATTCTGAAGAAGAGTTATTTGAAATAGAGCAGAAAATAAAGAATAAAGAGGACGCTATAAGCCAAGTAAAATTTTTGAAGAAAAAGGTTAAAGAAACTATTTCCTCTAAAGAAATTAGTCTCGATGATATTGCATTAAATACTTCAAATTCAAACAAAGTACAGATCTCAGTACCATCAAACCTTACTTATCTTTTGAAAGTTTGGGCCGCAGCAGAAGGAAGAGATCTATCAAGTGTTGCTTTTCAATGTTTAGAAACTGGTATAAGGGAAATGAAAAGCAAAGGTTCAATACCTTCAGTAGCAGTAAATAGATATGACTCGGCCTGTCAAAAGAGGATTGCACTAGCAGAAGTAAACAATCTATTGGAGAAATACGAATTAGCTCAGGATGAAATCAAATAATTATGAATAACAGAAAAATTATTAAAGGATACAAAACATTAATTTCATCAAGATTTAATGTAGATACTTATGAGGATAAATTCAAAGATGGAATAATTTATACTCTTTATTCTGATAAATTTAATTCACTTAAAGTTGGTTTTGCTGAAAATGATAAGGTTCTAGAAAAAAAATTATCAAGTGAAGCATTGATATTATTGGATATGAAAAAAGGCAAAAAGAAAGATCTATGTTTATTAGTAACCACTCTAAAAGAACTTGGCATAATATATTCAGACAATTTTTATTTCAAATACTCAGGTTCTTTAATGCAACATTTATCTACTTTAGGTTGGCCTGTTGGAAGATCACTTTATAAACAAAGAAAGATTAAAAAAGAACTTGTATGTGCATAAATTTAAATGTAATCACACTCTAAAGTTTCTCTAGTTTCTCTATTTGTAATTGGATTAGTTCCAGTGGCACTCTCACAAAATTTCCTAATAATATCTTTTGGCAAAAAAACATTTGTGAAGTCTGCGCCTTGTATCTTTACATTTTCAAACTGTGTACTATAAGCAAATGAATCCTCTAAGTTAGTATTTGATAAATCTGTTCCATCTAAAATAGCCGAGTCTAAAGTTACTTCTCTTAAATTGGAGTTACTTAAATTAGTATCTTTCAATTTTGCTCCATAAAGAGTAGCATTTTGGAGCTCACAATCTGATAAATTTGCATCTTGTAAATCAGTCAAATAGAAAGTTGCTCCTTTTAAATCAGATCCAGAAAAATCAGCTCCAATTAAGGATTGTTTACCATAATCCAATGCAGCGAAGCTTCTAGAAGGGAGAGTTAAAACAAGCATTAAAACAGTTAAAATTATAAATCTCATTTTTTGAGTAGTATTTCAATAAATTCTAACTTCTTAAGCTGAAATCTAAAAATTAATTATTTACTGAATGCTATATTTATTGAAATAACAAATCACGAACTAGGTTTTGGATATAAGTCCTTATGATGCAATTGTTGTTGGTTCTGGAGCTACAGGAGGAATAGCAGCACTTACATTAGCAGAACAAGGAATCAAAGTTTTAGTAATAGAAGCAGGGCCTCAAGTTAAAAGGCATGAAGCTAGTAATCATGAGCCAAAAAGTACATTCAAAAGATTATCAGGAGTTTTAACAAAAAAACATGCCAATCAATGCCAACATCCTGGTTATTGGAAAAATAATCCTGACTTATATTCAAATGAATTGAAGCATCCTTATGACTTCCCAAAAAAAAAGCCATTTCTTTGGACCCAAGGTAAACAATATGGGGGGAGATCATTAACTTGGGGAGGCATAACATTAAGACTTTCCTCAGAAGACTTTCATCCCGCTAAAAAAGACGGATTCGGACCAAACTGGCCTATTTCATACGATGAACTATCCCCTCACTATGATTTCATTGAAAATTTCTGCGGCATCTATGGACGAAAAGATGACATTAAAGAAGTCCCAAACGGTAAATATATTGGAGAAATACCTCTTACAGAAAACGAAAATGTTTTTGGCAGCAAAGTAAAATCAAAATTAAACTACCCATTTATCCAATCAAGAGGATTTGACCGTAATTCATCAGTAAAAGAAAAAAAATGGCCAAAGTCCTCTAGCTTAGGAAGCTCTTTAAAAAAAGCTTTAGATACTGGAAATGTACAAATAATTTCTAATTACCTAGTGGAGTCTTTTGAGATTAACAAGGCAACAGAGCTTGCCTCAAAACTAACGATCGTAAACCTAGAAAATGGACAAAAAGAAGTATTGAATTGTGATTTAATTCTTCTCTGCGCATCAACAATTTCAACACTCAGAATACTACTGAACTCAGAATATAAAACAAATTCCTCAGGGTTTAAAGATAATTCTGGAAAATTAGGCAAATACCTCATGGATCACATATCTATCTGTAGATTTTTTTCAGTCCCAAAAACAAAAAACTCAGATAAACCAGTAGATAATCCTCCCGATCTTTCTGGAGCAGGCAGCTTCTTTATTCCATTTGGTTCAAATTTACCAGAAATTGACGACATAAATTTCCATAGAGGTTATGGAATCTGGGGGGCAATTGATCGATTAGGGATTCCTAAATTTTTGCAAAAAGACACAAACACATCCATTGGCTTTCTTATC
>QCDR01000035.1 GCA_003278705.1 Prochlorococcus sp. AG-355-J23 | reverse complement strand
ATCAATCTCAGCGGCATCAAGTGCTGCAACAGAAAATACAACTATAATTCCCCCTACTAGTCCTGCGAACCAGGCTCCAGCAAGAGTCATATCACCACAACCAGCAGTGATACTAACCAAACCAGCAAGGATTCCGTTAATTATCATTGTAAGATCAGGCTTACCAGAAGTTAATGTTGAAACAATAGTTGCACCAATAGCTCCAGCTGCTGCTGCCAAAGTAGTTGTTACAGCAACATATGGAACCCATTGATCCATAGCAAGTTGAGAACCGGGGTTAAATCCATACCAACCTATCCATAGGACTAATGCACCTAGAGTAGCTATAGCCATATTGTGTCCTGGCATAGCTTGTGGTTTCCCATCAGAGTATTTGCCAATTCTTGGCCCAAGAAGCATAGCTCCTACAAGACCCGCCCATGCTCCAACTGAGTGAACAATTGAAGAACCAGCGAAGTCAACAAAACCTAAAGAATCAAGCCAACCACCATTCCATTTCCAGCTACCAGCAATTGGATATATAAATGCAGTTAATACAACAGCAAAAACAACAAATTCTCCAAATTTAACTCTTTCAGCAACAAGACCGGAAACGATAGTTGCTGCAGTTCCTGCGAATGCAGACTGGAACAAGAAATCAACAGTTGGGACTAATCCAGCATCAGTAACCATATCAGCGGTGACTGTGGGATCAAAGAATAAGCCTCCAAAATAAAGCCATCCGTCAGCAACACTTCCTCCGTACATTAATGAATAGCCGATAAACCAATAAGAAGTTACAGCTAGAGCAAATACAAAGAGGTTTTTAGCAAGGATGTTTACTGCGTTCTTAGAACGACACATACCTGCCTCAACCATAGCGAAACCAGCGTTCATGAAGATCACTAAGATAGTAGCGATCAAAAGCCATAAATTGTTAGCAAGAAAAGCTGCATTCAACTCAGGTAAATCAGCTGCATGAGCTGAAAGATTAAAAATACCTAAACCAAACAAAGCTAAAGGAACAGTTGCAAGCCACAACATAGAGCGGTTTGAACTAAATCCTCGAATACTCCTCAAAAGGAGCATAGGTCCATTAACAAGACTTGCATCTTGTAATTTGGACCTAGAGCGCCTTTGAGGCGTTTGCAAAGCAGTGGTCATAAAAAAAAATTAGATCTGCAAAAAAACAGTTTGTGCTGTTTCCTTTCATATTCAATTTTGCTCAAAAAACTTATTAGTGTCTAGTAGTCGTTGTTACCATTTTTATAGTTGCATCTTAAAACTATATCTGTTAAATTTAAAAAATTTTTTTTTTCAAATTTCAAATTATCAAGATTTTATTTTTTTCAAAGGTTTAATTCCTTTCCATGATACGTGGTCTTTATGAAATTCAAAAGAACATGGGATAGTTATCATTCCTGCACTTAAAGATTCTCTAAAAAGACTGCCATATAAGGGATCTGCATCATCTCCAGGGGCAAAAAAACCAGCATCTTTTCTCGTAATACAAAGTACTAAAACACTTTTACTTTCAGGAATTAATTCCTTTAATTCTATGAGGTGTTTTTGACCTCTTTTCGTTACTGTATCTGGGAATAGAGCTACATTTTCTTTAATCCAAGTCGTATTTTTAACCTCTATGTAAATGTTACGTTTATCAGGATTTGAAGATTTTGGGGTTAAAAAAAAGTCAATTCTGCTTTTTTTATCTTTTCCATAGGGAACTTCAGATTTGATTATCTCTATTTCACCTATTCTTTCTATTAGCAGATTTTTTTCAATAACCTTTTTGATTAACTTGTTTGCAAAGAGAGTATTAATACCTACCCAAACCTCCTCGTTTTTTGCATTAACAACACATATCTGTTCCCAAGTAAAAGGTAATTTTCTTTTTGGAGAAGGGGAAACACTTATTCTTACTTTTGCTCCTTGACTCAAAAGTCCCCTCATTGGGCCAGTGTTAGCACAATGAGCAGTTATTACCTCTCCACTCTCTAATTCGATATCTGCAAGAAACCTTTTATACCTCTTAATTAAAACCCCTTCAATTAAAGGATCAAAATCAATTAACCGATCATTCATAAATATGTCTTTAGTTAGAAATCAAATATAATTGAAACTTAAACTTATTGAAAAATTTAGACGATTCCAAATGCATTCATTTTTAAAAAATAATGTTTTTTCAATTTCGTTTGGTACTAGTCTAAGTAAATTAGCTGGATGTATAAGACAAATATTTATAGCTGCTGCTTTTGGGGTTGGTGTAACGTACGACGCGTTTAATTATGCATATATAATTCCTGGTTTTTTACTAATAATCATTGGGGGTATTAATGGTCCCTTGCATAACGCAGTCGTTGCAGTTTTAACTCCGCTTAACAAAAAAAATGGAGGGATTGTTTTAACTCAAGTAAGCATAAAACTCTCAATATTATTAATGATTTTAGCCATATTGATTTACTCGAATTCCAGTTTATTAATTGATTTATTGGCCCCGAATTTAAGTTACGAAGCAAAATCTATTGCCACTTACCAATTACAAATACTTACACCTTGCATCCCTTTATCCGGCTTTATAGGTTTAAGTTTTGGCGCCTTAAATTCCCAAAGAAAATTCTTTTTACCAAGTATAAGTCCTGCGATAACAAGCTTAACTATTATTTTTTTTATTTTATTTAGTTGGAATTTCAACCAAGAAAATACATCTTCCAATTTCTTTACTTACACGGGATTACTGGCATTTGCAACTTTGACAGGAACTTTAATTCAGTTTGTTGTTCAAATTTGGGAAATAAATAAAATTGGTCTCTTGAGATTAGAGTCAACCTTCAATTTATTTAAAAATGAAGAGAGGAGAATTTTCAAACTAATTATTCCAGCATCTATCTCATCAGGTTTAAGTCAAATTAATGTTTTTATCGATATGTTTTTCGCTTCAAGTTTTCAAGGCGCAGCATCTGGACTAGCTTACGGAAACTTTCTTATACAAGCCCCCTTAGGCATATTATCTAACTCCTTGATTTTGCCATTACTTCCAAAATTTTCTAAATTAAGAAGTGAAAAAGACAAAAGAGGTCTCCAAAAAAAATTGATATCTGGGGTAGAGTACTGTTTCTTGGCAGCTATTTTTTTAACCGGATTTTTCATAACATTCAATAATCAAATCGTACAATTAGTTTTTCAAAGAGGATCTTTTGATTATTCAGCAACATTAAAAGTAAAAAATATATTAATTGCTTATGCAGTTGGCATACCATTTTATCTTTATAGAGATTTATTAGTAAGAACTTACTATTCAATAGAAAAAACAAACTTCCCTTTTAAGTCTTCATTTGCAGGGATAATATTTAATATTTTTTTTTGATTGGTTTTTAATTGGTGCCCCAATTAAGAATTTTGGGAATCTTTCTCCATATAATTTCGGAGTTGTGGGAATAATTTTATCTTCAGTAATAGTCAACCTTATAGTCTGTATTTTGCTTTCTTTTAATCTGCGAAATGAAGATATCCATTTACCTAACTTGGATTTATTGAAGAAAACTAGCCTCATGTCATTAGCAGCATTTATAGACAGTACACTTTGTTTTACTATTCTCCAAACTACTAATAACTTCAATTCAAAACTTGCAGAATTTTTATTATTAATATTTGGAACTCTAACTTTTTTTGTGATTTATTTTTTACTTACAAAATTCTTGAAAGTAAATAAATTTAAAGTTTCAAAAAAAGAGATTTAGTTTTTAAAAAAAACTTTCCAAAATCTCTTCTAATTCTAGAATTTGTGAGTTAGTGATTAAATTAATCAGTGGAATACTATTAACACCATCCCCTACTTTTACATTTATTGCTTTAAGACTTAATTTTGAAGCCTCCAATGGGCCTTGATCTCTATTGCTAATACATTCAATAGCAAGATGCCTAGCTAGTCCAGCGTCTCCAAGATACAAATTCCACTTTTCTATTTTTATAAAAACCTTTTCGGAAATAACATTTTCTAGATCACTTATACTTATATGAGAGTCCATAAATAGAAATTAATTTAAGTTGATTGTTTTGAAGTATCTTTTGGTTTTTTTATAATTACGAAAAGTAAATGGGAGGCCAAAAGAACTGACCAGACAATTGCAAAATTATTAAAAAAGCTGATTTCATATTTAATCTCTTTTAAAAGCCACGTGCCACTTACAATCGCAGTAAATATCATGCAGTGAATAACAAAATTTACTATTCGAGAAAAATGTTTATAGATAGGATCTTCTGAGTCACCATTTCCGTACCACTTTATAGGCATATTAATAATTATATTGTTAATAATAGACATTTTACCCGAAATCTAGTTGACTAAGAGACCCTGAAACAGAGATATTACATAATTATGCGCCTGTAGCTCAGTGGATTAGAGCACCTGACTACGGATCAGGGTGTCGGGAGTTCGAATCTCTCCAGGCGCGTTTAAAATTCTGAAATATTCTTTTTATATTTTTCTAAAAAATATCGTCTATATTATGGGTATTACTTATCAAATTCAATGAATATCCTTCAAAATCTTAAAGAAAGCGATCCAGTAATATCAAATTTTATTAACTCTGAAAAAAATAGGCAGGAAACTCATCTTGAATTAATCGCAAGCGAAAATTTCGCATCAATTGCCGTCATGCAGGCTCAAGGTTCCGTACTTACAAATAAATACGCCGAGGGATTACCCCAAAAAAGATATTACGGGGGATGTGAATTTGTTGATGAAATCGAAGAATTAGCTATTCAGAGAGCGAAAAAATTATTTAATGCAAATTGGGCTAATGTTCAACCCCATAGTGGAGCGCAGGCAAATGCTGCTGTTTTCCTAAGTCTACTTAAACCTGGCGACACAATCATGGGGATGGATTTATCCCATGGTGGACACCTAACTCATGGGTCTCCAGTAAATATGAGTGGTAAATGGTTCAATGCAGTTCACTATGGTGTAAATAAAGAAACTAGTGAATTAAATTTTGATGAAATAAGAGAGATAGCACTTGAAACAAAACCAAAATTAATCATATGTGGATATTCTGCGTATCCAAGAACAATCGATTTTGAGTCATTTAGAAATATTGCAGATGAAGTTGGTGCATTCTTAATGGCTGATATTGCACACATCGCCGGTCTTGTAGCAAGTAAACTACACCCAAATCCAATACCATATTGTGATGTAGTAACCACAACTACTCATAAAACATTAAGAGGGCCTAGAGGGGGACTTATCTTGTGTAAAGATGCAGAATTTGGAAAGAAATTTGATAAATCTGTTTTCCCTGGAACTCAGGGTGGGCCCCTCGAACATATAATTGCAGCTAAAGCAGTTGCATTTGGAGAAGCCTTGAATCCAGATTTCGTTAATTATTCCCAACAAGTAATAAAAAATGCAAAAGTTCTAGCTTCAACTTTAATAAATAGAGGTATTAATATCGTTAGCGGAGGCACTGATAACCATATTGTTTTACTCGATTTAAGAAGTATCAATATGACTGGTAAGATTGCTGACTTACTTGTAAGTGAAGTGAATATCACTGCAAATAAAAATACTGTTCCATTTGACCCTGAATCACCTTTTGTAACCAGCGGACTAAGGTTGGGAACTGCTGCTCTAACTACTAGAGGCTTTAATGAGGATGCTTTTGCTGAAGTTGGTGAAATTATTGCTGATAGATTACTTAACCCAGACGATTCACTGATTGAAAGTAAATGTAAAGAAAGAGTATTAACCTTATGTAATCGTTTTCCTCTTTATGAAGGCAAACTTGAAGCATCAATTAAATGAGTCCTAACTCCAAGGGAGTTGAAATTCTTTCTATTGGAACAGAGCTACTCTTAGGAAATATTATCAATACAAATGCTCAATGGATTTCTGAACAGTTATCTCAATTAGGCTTAAATCACTTTAGGCAATCAACTGTCGGTGATAATTGTGATCGAATTATAAAAGTAATTCAAGAAATATCGACAAGAAGTAATCTTCTAATTACAACTGGTGGCTTGGGACCCACCCCAGATGACTTAACTACTGAAGCAATAGCCAAATCTTTTAATGTATCTCTTTTTGAAAGACCGCTTTTATGGGATGAAATTAAACAAAAACTTTCAAACTCAAAGCTCAAGGACAATTCCTCCAGCTTAAGGAAACAATGTTTCTTCCCAGAAAATGCTCAAATTATTAATAACCCCAGGGGCACTGCCCCAGGAATGATTTGGGAACCAGTAAAAGATTTTACTATCCTTACTTTCCCAGGAGTACCCAGTG
>QCDR01000034.1 GCA_003278705.1 Prochlorococcus sp. AG-355-J23 | reverse complement strand
AATAAATAATTGAATTAATACCTTTTTCAAAAAGTTGTTGTTTTACCAAATTCCTTAAGGAATAGTATTTTCTGCAATCAGTATCAAATAAATTTGAAAAATCTTCATTTAAACAATATTTATCGTTTCTTAGTTTGATTACAAATTGATTCCAAGAATGGGTAATCGAATCAGAGTTAATTTTTGGAAAACTAATAAATGGATTTTTTTCTAATAAATCAAGGTAATTATTAGCAATTTTTTGGCGATTATTAATCCACTTAGAAATATATTTAATTTTAATGTTTAATATGGCAGCTTGAATGGTATCCAGTCTGCTGTTATAACCAATTTGGGTATGATGATATCTTATTGGGCTGCCATGGACAGCCAGTTCTCTAATTTTTTTTGCAATCTTCTGATCTGAAGTTGTTACTGCTCCACCATCTCCAGCAGCTCCTAAATTTTTAGTAGGGAAAAAGCTAAAACAGCCTATATCCCCGATACTTCCAACTTTGGAAGTTTCCCACATTGTGCATGTTGCCTGAGCACAATCTTCAATTACTTTTAAGTCATATTTCTTGGCCAAAGATTTTATTAAGGTCATATTCACTGCATTACCAAATAGATGAACTGGCATAATTGCCTTGGTATTAGAATTTATTTCTTGTTCTATTAGTTCAGTATTAATGAGATAAGTTTCTGGATCTATATCTACCAAAACAGGATTAGCACCAACTGCACTAATAGCTTCTGCAGTTGCAAAAAAGCTAAAAGATGAGGTAATAACTTCATCACCCACACCAATATCTAAAGCGCGCAAAGCCAATACTAAAGCATCAGTTCCACTATTACATCCAATAGTATTTTCAACACCAATCAGATTTGAAAAACTCTCCTCAAATTTGGCAATTTCTTTTCCTCCAATATACTGGCCCCCTTTTAAAACTTTAGAAACCTCACTCTCAATTTCAGAGCCAATTTCTTGGAACTGCCTATCTAAAGTAAATGGAGGTATCTGCATAGTAAATATATTAACCCTAAACCATATTTCTATGGGTAAAAAGAATTTTTAATTCATTTAAACCAACTTGGTTCTTTACCAGGATTCCATTTTATATTGCAACCTAAAGAAGGCATCTGATTTGAAGGATAAGAATTATCTTCATTCAAATCTTTTACGGCAGAGCGCAAATCTTTTCCAGATAGAGGGATATTATTACCTGGTCTACTATCGTCTAATTGGCCATGATAATACAATAAAAAATCACCATCTCCTTCATTTGAAAAAAGATAAAAATCTGGGGTGCAAGCCGCTTTTAATTTCTTAGCAAAATTTTGATTTTCATCATATAAATAAGGAAAACTCCATCCCTGTGTTTGTGCTTGTAATCTCAAATTTTTAGGAGAATCTGAAGGATGAGTGACAATATCATTACTAGAAATTGCCAATGTTTGAACTGTATTTTCAATTTCTTTACTTAAGGTGAAAATTTGATTCTCAATATATTTAACAAATGGGCAATGGGCACAAATAAACATTAAAAGTAAATGTCGATTATCTAGATTATGAGAATTAAAATATTCATTTTTTGAAGAATTAGCATTTAACATTTCGAAATTAGGTAATTGAAAACCTAGTTCCAAAACCATAGAATTTGTCCTGACCATGTTTAAGTTAAAAATTCTTTGATATTTGAAAATTATTGTATATTTTGCAGTAATCCGTAAAGATAGGTACTTTTATATAGGAGAATAATAGAAATAATAAACAAAATGCTTCTAAATCTAACTGGCAAAAAAATTCTTGTTACGGGAATTGCCAACAATCGTTCAATAGCATGGGGTATCGCTCAACAACTTTCAAAAGCTGGCGCAGAACTTGGAATCACATATTTGCCTGATGATAAGGGAAGATTCGAGTCTAAAGTTAGAGAACTAACTGAACCTTTAAACCCATCATTATTTTTGCCTCTTGATGTTCAAAATCCAGCTCAAATTGAAGAAATCTTTAAAAATATAAAAGACAATTGGGGGCAAATTGACGGATTAGTTCACTGCTTAGCATTTGCAGGACGCGATGAATTGATTGGAGATTATAGTGCAACCACTTCAGAGGGTTTTGATAGGGCTCTTAATATAAGTGCGTATTCGTTAGCACCTTTATGTAAAGCAGCAAAACCACTTTTTAGTGATGGTGCTGGAGTTGTCTCATTAACTTATTTAGGTTCAGAAAGGGCGATTCCTAACTATAACGTTATGGGAGTTGCCAAAGCAGCTTTAGAAGCTTCAGTAAGATATCTTTCTGCAGAACTTGGTCCCGAAAAACAAGTCAGAGTTAACGCAATAAGTGCTGGGCCTATAAGAACACTTGCTAGTTCTGCTATAGGTGGCATTTTAGATATGATTCACAATGTTGAAGAAAAGGCCCCTTTACGCAGAACAGTCACACAAACAGAAGTAGGTAATACAGCTGCTTTTTTATTAAGTGATCTCTCTAGCGGCATTTCAGGCCAAACAATTTATGTTGATGCGGGTTACTGCATTAATGGAATGTAAACTAAGTTTTTTGCATAAAAATGTCATCTCTAAGGCAATCTGAAATAAAAAGAAAAACGAATGAAACAGATATTTCTGTATTTATAAACTTAGATGGCAATGGTATTTCTGAGATCGATACTGGGATACCATTCTTAGATCATATGCTTCATCAAATATCGAGTCATGGTTTGTTCGATTTAAAAATAAAAGCAATTGGAGATACTCATATTGACGATCATCATACAAATGAAGATGTAGGAATCGCACTAGGCAAAGCATTTTCAAAAGCCTTGGGAGAAAGAAAAGGAATAAGCAGATTTGGACATTTCTTTGCCCCATTAGATGAAGCATTAGTTCAAGTCACTTTAGACTGCTCTGGTAGACCCCATCTATCTTATGATCTTCAACTAAAAGCCCCTAGAATAGGAAATTATGATACTGAACTAGTAAGAGAATTTTTTATTGCCTTTGTAAATAACAGCGGTATTACACTGCATATTAACCAAATACGAGGAAGTAATTCACATCACATAGTTGAGGCATGCTTTAAATCTTTTTCAAGAGCAATGAGAATGGCTACCGAGATAGATCCAAGAAGATCTAATTCAATTCCAAGCAGTAAAGGAATGTTAGAAAAACAATAAAGATAGGAATTTTTTCGAATTAGCCACAATTCAGTTGAATTTTGGCGAAGATAGATTAAGTGATTATTTTGTTGTGACTAATTTACAAGATAAAAAAATTGATAAATTTAATATTTTTAAAAAAGAAGATTGGTCAAGTGCTTATCAAAATGTAGAAAAGGAGCTAACTAAAGAGCCCCTAAAAATTAGCAAAGGTAATAACATTAAAAATTTAAATGGAACATTATTAAGAAATGGACCAGGAATATTAGAGAGAGGTGGACAATGGGTTCATCATCCATTTGATGGTGATGGGATGATAACATCCATAAAATTCGAAAACGGTCAGCCATTCTTAACAAATAGATTTGTTAAAACTAAAGGCTATTTGGAAGAAGAAAAAATAGATAAATTTATTTATAGAGGTGTTTTTGGAACACAAAAAAATGGAGGAATTTTAAATAATGCATTAGATCTAAAATTCAAGAATATCGCTAATACACATGTCATTAAATTAGGAGATGAAATTCTCGCATTATGGGAAGCAGCTGGTCCACATGCAATGGATCCTGATAGTCTTGACACTATTGGTTTAACATCATTAAGAGGAGTTCTCAAGCCTAACGAAGCATTTAGTGCTCATCCCAAAACAGACCTAAACTCAAATGCATCTTCAGAACTTTTAGTCACTTTTGGAGTACAAACTGGGCCAAAAAGTACTATTAGATTAATGGAATTTGATAATGCTGGTACAAATTCTGGAGAGCTCATCTTTGACAGAAAAGATACCTTTAATGGCTTTGCATTCCTTCATGATTTCGCAATAACAACAAATTGGGCAATATTTTTACAGAATGCTATTGATTTCAATCCTCTTCCATTTGTAATGGGTCAAAGAGGAGCAGCACAATGTCTAAAGTCAAACCCAAATAAAAAGGCAAAGTTTTTTATCATCCCCAGAGAAAGTGGATTATTTAGAGGACAGCCTCCTTTAACAATAGATGCTCCAGAAGGATTCGTTTTTCATCATGTAAACGCATTTGAAAAAGATTCCAAAATCGTATTAGATAGTATTTTTTATGATGATTTCCCATCAGTTGGTCCAGACGAGAATTTTAGGGATATTGACTTTGATAAATATCCAGAAGGAAAACTGAAAAGATCAATTATCGATCTAAAGACAAAAACTTGTGAACTTGAAACTTTCAGTGAACAATGTTGTGAATTTGCTGTTGTTAATCCTAAAAACTTAGGATTAAAAGCAACTTTTAGTTGGATGGCAAGCACATCTCAAAAACTGGGGAACGCTCCACTTCAAGCAATAAAAAAAATAAATTTAACTTCTAAGGAAGAAATTTATTGGTCAGCAGGTCCAAGTGGATTTGTTAGTGAACCAATTATGGTTCCATCAGATAACTCTTCAAAAGAAGATGAGGGATTTTTATTTATACTTCTATGGAACGGAGAAAGAAGAGGAAGCGATTTAGTGATATTAGACGCAAAAGACTTAAAAGAATTAGCTGTTTATGAATTACCCATTTCAATTCCTCATGGCCTTCATGGATCTTGGATTAATTGAATTTAAGAAAAAATTTCAATTAAATCTGGAATAATTTTTTTTAATGCTTTACCTCTATGACTACAAGAGTCTTTAATATCATTATTCATTTCTGCGAAAGTTAATCTGGTAGAACTCTCCTCAAAAATTGGGTCATACCCAAAACCACTTTTTCCTCTGGGGTTAAAAATGATATTGCCATGACATTTGGCCTCAGATTCAATAATCACTTCACCATTTGGGGAACAAACACAAATATTTGCAATAAAGAAAGCACTTCTATTTTGAACTCCATCAAGTTCTCTTAAAACTCGTTCAATTCTCTTCTGATCATTTTCTGCATATCTAGATGAGTAAATGCCAGGCTTACCACCTAGCGCTTCAATACAAATTCCTGAATCATCTGCTATTGAAAAATTATTCGTTTTTATCGAAACTTCACTCGCTTTTTTAATTGCATTATCTCTAAATGTCAGTCCATCCTCTTCAACTTCTAATGATTCTGGCTGGAGTAACAATTTACAATTAACTCCAGCAAGCAATTTCTTATATTCTTCAATTTTACCTTTATTCTTACTTGCTAAAAATAAATTTTTCATCCTTATTTTCCTGCCAAATTTATAAATTCTTGACCCCACTCTAATACCTCAATTAGATAAGATTCTTTTGGTGCTTCACAATATAATCTTAAGAGAGGTTCCGTTCCTGAAAACCTAAAAAGAATCCAAAAATTTTTATCAATTCTCAACTTTATTCCATCGATCTTTGAGATACTTTTTAACTTGTGATTATTAATATTCTCAGGAATATTATCTATGATAAATTCTTTTACGTTATTTTTTTCTGACTGATTTGGAAATTTAATATCAATTCTTTTATAAAAACTTGGCCCAAAATCTTCTTGAATTTCATCTAAGGTTTCATATAAATATTGAGATTTTTCAGCAATTCCATTTAATAAAACCATCGCTGCATATAGAGCATCTCTTTCAGGCATAAAGTCACCAAAACCAACTCCCCCAGATTCCTCTCCTCCAATAAATATTTTTTCTTTAATCATTTTTTCAGCAATATATTTAAAGCCAACTGGAAGTTCAAAAACATCTCTATTTTGACTCTCTGATATATTTTTAATAATATCTGAACCACTAACAGTCTTTAAAACTGGATAAGAATTATTTTTAATTTCGCCCAAATAGCTAATAAAGTACGGGAGTAAATCTTGGGTACTAGAGTATCTTCCTTTTTCATCAATTGCCGCAATTCTATCTCCATCACCATCAAATATAATTCCTAAAGTTTTCACTTCATTTGTTGAATTTTTCATTAATGTTTGTTTTAGATTATCTGCATAATTCAAAAGAGGTTCAGGAGGGTTTCCTCCAAAAAAAGGATCAGCATCTTTCCTGATTTCTGAAATAACTTCTAAATCATTAGAAGCAAAAATCTCAGCCATACAATTTGCAGCTGAACCATGCATAGAATCTACAAAAATTCTCAATTTCATTTTTTTTAATCTCTTGGAAATATAGTCAATATCAAAAAGGGATTTAATTCTATCTAAATGAAATTTCTTAATATCTACCAATTGATTAATACCATCTATTTTTTCA
>QCDR01000033.1 GCA_003278705.1 Prochlorococcus sp. AG-355-J23 | reverse complement strand
AAGCATTGAATAAAGTATTCGAAGTTGGAATAGATGAAGTTGGAAGGGGAGCAATTTTTGGTCCAGTTTTTGCAGCAGCTGTAGTATTAACCGATAAAAATAAATTTATCTTAAAACAATTTGGGGTAACCGATAGTAAAAAACTAACTTCCAAAAAAAGAAAATTACTTTTACCAAAAATTTTATTACTCTCTTCAGATTATGGAATTGGGCAATCTTCGACCAGCGAAATAGATAAGTTAGGCATAAGAGCTGCGACAGAACTTTCAATGATAAGAGCTTTAAAAAAATTAAAAGAAAAGCCATCTGAATTAATAATTGATGGCCCCTTATTATTAAGGCCATGGGAGGGAATTCAGAAAAACATAGTATCTGGAGACTCAAAGTTTATCTCGATAGCTTCAGCAAGCATAATTGCCAAAGTTTCTCGCGACAATTTAATGGAGAGGTTAGAAAAAAAATACTCAGGATACTTGATATTTAAAAATAAAGGTTATGGAACCAAAGAGCATTTTTCATTAATAAAAAAAAATGGAATAACTAAACTTCATAGGAAAAGTTTTTTAAAGAAATCAAATCTTATTTGATTTACACCAATCTAAAAAATCTTTTACCAGTTGTTGTTGAACCCTTGACTTTATACCCAACAGAATCCCATTTAATACCGAATGACCAGTAGATTCCAAAATTTTCTTTGGCACCAGCTTCAGTAAAGGGGGTTGGCTTACAGATACCCCAAGAAGCGCCTCTCCTTCTAAACCAACATCAGTTGCTTCCAAATTCGCTTTCAAAATAAGATTAAAATCATCTATCATCCCCAAACCATCCAATGTACTTTCAAGGGCGCTCATTTTTAAAATTCCATCTTTATTTTCTACCGCAATTGAGACAACAGGGTTAATATCTAATTGAAAAACCTTAAAACTTGTTACTGTATACTTATATCTACCTACTCCTTCTGGTACTAATTTTTTGGAGTCAAGCATTGCTCCAACAACTCTTTCTTCTTCCAAAAGATATTTAGAAAGATATTCTTTATTACGTGTTACAGAAAGCTTGAGTTTCTGTTTAGCATCAAAAGACAATAGCATTTTCTATAATCCTCCAATGCTTATTTGATCTCTTTTTTTTTTTAAAATTAATCATGCGCAAACAAGTTGCATATTTAGGTCCACAAGGAACATACGCAGAAAAAGCAGCCCATATATTATCAAAGCTTGCCGATTTTCAGACTCCTATATTTGTACCATGTAATGGGTTACATTCGGTCATTAAATCAATAGCGTGCAACAATTGTGATGCTGCTGTAGTCCCTATAGAAAATTCTGTAGAAGGGGGAGTTACAGCTACTTTAGATGCCCTTTGGAAATTTCCTGAAATTTTTATAAATAAAGCAATTGTTTTACCTATAAAACATGCATTAATTAGTGATGGGGAACTTTCAAACATTTCAGAAGTATTATCTCATCCTCAAGCATTAGCTCAATGTTCAGAATGGTTATCTGAGAATCTTCCAAATGCAATTCCTCTCCCAACAAATTCAACATCAGAAGCTGTCAATATGATCAAGGGGAGTAAATTCAGAGCTGCTATCGGTTCAAAATCGTTAATTCAAATCGAAGGACTTAAAGAATTAGCCTTTCCTATTAATGATGTTCCAGGTAATTGCACTAGATTTGTTTTATTGAGCAAGGAATCAAATTCAAATGTAGCTAATATTGCCAGTTTTGCTTTCTCATTAATTTCAAATAAACCTGGTGCTTTGCTTAAGGCTATAAACTATATTGCAGATTTTGGATTTAATATGAGTAAAATTGAATCAAGACCTTCAAAAAGGGAATTAGGCGAATATATAATTTATGTTGATTTAGAAATCAATAATCAAAATAACATTAAAAATTTTCTTGAATTAAAAAATAAGTTAAAGCCACTTTGCAATAATTTTGTAGATTTTGGAAGTTATTTTTCTGAAAATGTTGAACTAGATTAATTTACCCTCTACATTTATAAACTCCAAACTCCATTAAACCTTTTCTAAATGCCCAATTCATGAGCAGTATTGTAGGAATCTCTCTAATCGACTTCACTATCGCAAATGGGCCAAGTGACAAAATTACAAAGGGCCTTCGAATACCTTCAACAATGGAGTCGTACCATGAAGGATTTGTATAGGAATTCCAATTTTCAGAAATAACTCTTCCTGAACTATTTTCGTTAGTTCTAAGAATATTACTAAATTCATTAATGCTAATAAAATTAGGATGTACCCATTGTTCAAGTAATTGTTTGAGAACTAACTTTTCAAAAAATGATGGGGGGTATGCCCCGAGGTCTCTTGAGTTCCAATCAGCCAACGCAAAATATCCTCCTGGTCTTAGAGTTCTCAGCATTTCATCTGCAAACCTAGTTTTATTGTTCATGTGTGCACCAGCCTCAACGCTCCAGACAGCATCAAATGATCCATCTTCAAATTTCAAATCCAAAGCATCCATAACTTGGAAATTGCAATTTAGCCCATTTGGAGTAAGTTCTCTTGCTCTTTTAACTTGAGCCTGACTTATTGTAATGCCAGTAACATTAAAACCATAATATTCTGCAAGAATCCTAGAACTTCCCCCTATTCCACAACCTACATCAAGTATTCTGGATCCCTTTGGTAATTTATCTAAACCACTCCATCTGACTAATTCATGAACAAACTGAACTTTAGCCTTTCTAAAATCAATATTTTTTCTTCCTATGGGATAAAAACCTAAATGTATATGTTCTCCCCATAATCTCTCAAGTAATTTATCTTGGGTCCAAGCATCATATGCTGAAGCTACTGTACTGGAAGAAATATATTTTCTAGCATTATTTCTCCATATTATCGCTAGGACTAGAAAAAATAAAACTAATAAAAAAAAAGGGAATAAAAATTCAAACATTTAATTTTCTTTTATATCAGGAAAACTCTCTTTCAATGCTGTTCTTGCTGCAAGTTGTTTTCTTGTATGATCAAGCATTTCATATTCTCTTTGCAAACGGTTAAAAGTATTTCTCTCTTCAAGAAGTCTTTGCTGTTCTTCCGCAACAGGACCGCCCAAATGAGCTCCTATCCAAAATGATAAATCCATTGGGTTGTCAGGTAATTTATCAGGTAGATTTTTCTTTGTATTAGTCAATTTACTTGTTAAATTAATAACATCACTAAGCGCTTCTTTTACTGAATCTTTTAGAGAATCTAATTTTTGAAAGTCATCAATATTATCATCACTAATCCAACTAACCATCGCAGAACAAAATGGCGTTGAACGGGTAATTTCTAAGACTTGAAATCTTTGTTGGCCGAGAGTGATAATATTACTTCTCCCATCCTCTGCAGTTTGATGTTTTAAAATTTGTGCACAACATCCAACGTTAGCCATACTTTTAGTAGTTGGATCCCACTTAATCACTCCAAACATAGAATCACTTTCAAGAACAGATTGGAGCATAATCCTATATCTCGATTCAAAAATATGTAAAGGCAATACTTCTTGAGGAAAAAGGACTACCTCTGGCAAAGGAAATAAAGGTAATTCCCTTACTGAGAGTTCTCCCATTTAAACCTCATTTCGTTTTTTTTATACTAATCAATTTAGGGCGGTTTCGGGATTTATTAAAGTTTAACTTCTATATCTACGCCACTAGGGAGATCTAACTTCATTAAAGCATCAATAGTTTTTGCAGAAGGGCTGTAGATATCTATTATTCTTCGATGTGTTCTTGTTTCAAAATGCTCTCTAGAATCTTTATCGACATGTGGTGATCTTAGGACACAATAAATTTTCCTTTTTGTAGGTAAGGGTATTGGACCTATTGCTGAAGCAGAAGTAGTATCAGCAGTTTGGATAATTTTGTCACAAGATAAATCAAGCATTCTTCTGTCAAATGCTTTGAGCCTTATTCTTATTTTTTGTTGTGCAATTGATGCAGTCATAGTTTCAAATAACTTCTAGTAAAGGGTCATTGATTACAATGACCCTTATCCATAAACCTATATTAGATGATTGAGGTTAAATTTTTAAAATTCAAATTTATTATTTGAGGATTTTAGAAACAACTCCAGCACCGATAGTACGTCCACCTTCACGTATGGCGAATCGCATACCTTGTTCGATAGCCACTGGACAAATTAATTCTCCAGTCATCTTAATTCTGTCTCCTGGCATAACCATTTCAACATTAGAGCCATCATCTGAAGTAAATGCTGTTATTTGACCTGTCACATCAGTTGTTCTGATATAGAACTGAGGTCTATATCCTGCAAAGAAAGGAGTATGTCTTCCGCCCTCTTCTTTTTTGAGAACATAAACTTCTCCTTCAAACTGAGTATGAGGGGTAATAGATCCTTTCTTAACAAGAACCATTCCTCTTTCAATATCCTCTTTCTGGACACCCCTTAAAAGTAAACCAACATTATCGCCAGCCATACCTTCGTCAAGAAGTTTTCGGAACATTTCAACTCCAGTAACAGTTGTTACTCTTGTATCTCTTATTCCAACTATTTCCACCTCTTCTCCAACTTTAACTTTACCCCTCTCAATTCTTCCAGTAGCAACAGTTCCTCTACCAGTAATCGAGAAAACATCTTCAACTGCCATCAAGAATGGTTTATCAACTTCTCTTTCTGGTTCGGGAATGCTAGCATCAACAGCCTTCATTAATTCTTCAATCTTTGATTCCCAAGTAGAATCGCCTTCGAGAGCTTTTAAACCTGAAACTTGAATTATAGGAATGTCATCTCCAGGGAAGTCATAACTATCTAACAATTCCCTAATTTCCATTTCGACAAGTTCAATAATTTCTTCATCATCGACCATATCGCACTTATTGAGAGCAACTACAAGAGCAGGAACTCCAACCTGTTTAGCTAATAGAATATGCTCTTTTGTTTGAGCCATGGGACCATCTGTAGCTGCACACACTAGAATAGCTCCATCCATCTGGGCGGCCCCTGTGATCATGTTTTTTACATAATCAGCATGACCTGGGCAATCGACATGAGCATAGTGTCTGCCTTCAGTTTCATATTCAACATGAGCTGTATTAATGGTAATGCCACGCTCTCTTTCTTCAGGAGCACCATCAATGTCTCCATAGTCTTGAGCTTGAGCTTGACCTTTTTTAGCTAAAACATTTGTAATAGCAGCTGTTAGTGTTGTTTTTCCATGATCAACATGGCCAATAGTACCTATGTTGACATGTGGTTTGTTTCTTTCGAACTTCTCGCGAGCCATTTTGAATTAAAGAATCGAGGGTTAAGAGTGTTTTGGTTTAGAGATCAGGAGTTGCCCTGATTCTTGGAAATGATAGCTTCAGCAACATTACGAGGAACTTCCTCATAATTTGCGAACTCCATTGAAAATATACCCCGACCTTGAGTCATTGATCGGAGTTGAGTGGCATAACCGAACATTTCGGCTAAGGGCACTTTGGCCTGTACCTTAGACAATCCATCATCAACAGATTGTCCTTCTACTTGACCTCTTCTGGAGGAGAGATCACCAATTACAGATCCAAGAAAGTCGTCAGGACTTTCGACCTCAACTTTCATCATAGGCTCTAACAGGACAGGATTGCATTTTTTAACCCCGTCTTTAAAAGCCATGGAACCTGCAATTTTGAAGGCCATTTCAGATGAGTCTACATCGTGGAATGAACCATCGACTAGTGTTACTTTTACATCAATGAGTGGATAACCGGCAAGCACACCAGATTCACAGGTTTCTTTCATTCCATTAGATGCGGGGCCAATATACTCTTTTGGTACAGCTCCACCAACAATTTTATTTACAAATTCAAAACCTTTACCAACTTCAGCAGGTTCCATTTCAATAATTACATGACCATATTGACCTTTACCTCCAGTCTGCCTTGCATATTTACCTTCGCCTTTTGAACTAGACCTAATAGTTTCTCTATATGAAACCTGTGGAGCTCCTATATTTGCTTCAACTTTAAATTCCCTTAACATTCTGTCAACAAGGATTTCTAAGTGCAACTCACCCATACCTGCAATAACAGTTTGATTTGTCTCGGGATCTGTACTTACCCTAAAAGTTGGATCCTCTTCAGACAAAGCAGTTAAAGCTTTTGATAATTTTTCCATATCGCCTTTAGTTTTTGGCTCAACAGCTACTGAGATAACTGGTTCAGGGATAAACAATGTCTCCAAAACAATTGGATCTTCTGTGTTACACAAAGTGTCACCAGTTGTTGTATTCTTAAGACCTAATACAGCTCCTAAATCACCAGCCCTCAATTCATCAACCTCCTCTCTTTCATCAGCCTTAAGAATAACTAATCTAGAAATTCTCTCTTTAGCATCCTTAGTGGAATTCATCACATAACTTCCCTTTGAAAGAATACCCGAATACATTCTTACAAATGTTAATTTCCCATAGGGATCTGACATCACTTTAAATGCTAATGCACTGAAAGGGGCATTATCATCTGAAGGTCTAACATCTTCTTTGCCACTTGGTAAAACACCTTGTATTGGCTTTACATCAACTGGAGCTGGCAAGTAATCAACTACAGCATCTAGTACAAGTTGGACACCTTTATTCTTAAAAGCTGAACCGCATAATACTGGAACCAATCCATGTTTTAAAACCCCTTCCCTAATACCTTTTTTAAGTTGTTCTTCAGATAATTCTCCTGTTTCGAGAAATATTTCTATTAACTCTTCATCATTTTCTGCAACACTTTCCATTAACTTATATCTCCAGTCAGCAGCTTCCTCCTCCATATCAGATGGAATTGGTGCTTCTTCAATATCAGTACCTAAATCATTTTTGTAAAGATATGCTTTGTTGGCTACTAAATCAATAATACCTGTTAAATCACCTTCAGCACCAATAGGTAACTGGATTGGAAGTGCATTTGCCTTTAGTCGATCTTTAATTTGCTTATTAACCTTTAAAAAATCTGCACCAGTTCTGTCCATTTTATTAACAAAAACCATTCTTGGAACAGAGTATCTATCTGCTTGGCGCCAAACCGTTTCGGATTGAGGCTGAACTCCGCCAACTGCGCAAAATACAGCTATAACTCCATCCAAAACACGCATTGATCTTTCAACTTCAATAGTAAAGTCAACGTGTCCAGGAGTATCAATAATATTAATCCTATGATCTTGCCAACTAGTAGATATTGCAGCAGCAGTAATGGTTATTCCTCTTTCTCTTTCTTGAGCCATCCAATCTGTTACAGCAGCACCATCATGAACCTCTCCAATCTTATGAACTACACCTGAATAAAACAAAATCCTTTCAGTAGTTGTTGTCTTACCTGCATCAATATGAGCGGCTATACCTATGTTCCTTACTCGTTCTAGGGGAAAGTCGCGTGCCAATTTTAAAGCTCCAAATAAAATAATTTTTAAAAAGTTTAGTTCACCTTAAAAGCAAACTTTAATAATAATAAACTACTTAAGTACCTTTTGATGAAATTAA
>QCDR01000032.1 GCA_003278705.1 Prochlorococcus sp. AG-355-J23 | reverse complement strand
AAATTGAGCTTCAATCTTACAAAATAATATTCATTTTAAAAGATGTAGATCCAAAAGATCCCACTGAAGAGTTGAGTTCCATATTGAGTAATTCTGAGGTAAATTTTGAAATAGAAAAGATTGAACGTATCTTAGATTCAAAAAATAAAAGTATGAATAAAAATTAATTAAAAATATTCAACAAAAAATGAAAATAACATCAAAAACTGAAGCATTAAATATTGTCGAGACCTCTTATTTAGCATCTCTTTCATCTTTATTATGGGTTGCATTATATTATCTGCCAATTGGGGGAGCTTTATTAAGGTTGATTTTACCCCTCCCAATGATCTTGTTGCACTTGAGAAGGGGAAGTAAAATTGCATTGGAAGGACTTTTAATACAATTTCTACTTTTATTCATAATTATGGGTCCTGTTAGAGGAACTTTATTTTTATTTCCTTATGGGATTTTAGCTTTTTGGCTAGGTTGGTGTTGGTTTAAAGAAAAGAGTTGGAAACTTAGTTTAACTGGGGGAGTTGTTATTGGAACCCTTGGCTTTTTAATAAGAGTGATAGCATTATCTACTTTGGTTGGATATAATCTTTGGGTGTTAATTACTAGAGCGAGTTATGGTCTAATAGAAAAGTTAATTGGATTATTTAATTTACCTTTATATCCCTCAATTTTGAGTATACAACTAGGTGCAATTTTATTAATAATTTTTCAAGAAATAGTTTATGTTTTAACTGTACATGTAGTTGCCTATTCTCTGTTTCCTAGATTTAAATTAACCATCCCAGATCCTCCAAGATTGTTAAATAGTTTAGTTGATTTTAATAATTAAAAAAAGTAAGAATGTACAGTACAGAATTAGGGATAAATTTTTTTGGAAATGAATCCAATAAAAAAAGACAACTCAATAAGATAGAAATACTGAAAAAGAATATTAAAAATTTAAAAATATTTCTTATAATTGCTGGCACTAACACATCACAAATTCCAGGAATTTCCGCAGCAGGTATTAATCCAAAATCGAGGAGAACAACTGCTCTCGCAGATGCTGAATTTTTACTTGAGGGTGCTTCAAAAGATCATAAATATAAATTGCCTCTTCTCAATGCAGGAGTAACTCCGGCCCTAATCAGTCATGTTTGTTCAAAGCTGATAAATACTTATCCAGTCATTGTTCCTCTGGGAATAGTAGCAAAGCCTTATTTTAATCATTTGGTTGTAGAAGATAGAAATTTGGGCCCATCAAATTGTCTTACTACTGGTAAATCAATGACTAAAGAGAGAGTTTTAAATCTCTATGAGAAAGGTCTTGCGATAGGAAAATCCTTAAAACAATCAGTTTTAATTTCTGAATCTGTACCGGGGGGCACTACAACTGCTCAGGCAGTAATGGAAGCTTTTGGTTTGCAGGTATCTAATTTAGTAGGGAGTAGTTTATTTAAAGCTCCAAGAGAACTAAGAAGACAGGTAATTAAAAGGGGACTTTTAAATGCGGATTTCAAGGCTGATTCCGACTCTTTTGATGTTGTCGCGGCAGTAGGTGATCCTTTCCAAGCTTTTTCAATGGGTCTATTAATTGGTGCCAGGTTAGCAAAACAACCTGTAATACTGTCTGGAGGAAGTCAGATGTTAGCAGTCATTTTGCTTGTATTAGAATTTTTAGGTGAAAAAAATAAAGATGAATTTATTGAAGATGTTTTTATTGCGACAACTGGGTGGCTTGTGAAAGATAATTCTCTAAATGATTTAGTAAACCTAATTAATGAAAAATATGATGTCAAATTATTAGGTTTAGCCAGTCCTTTAAATTTTAAATCTTCAAAATACAAAGAATTGAAGGATTATGAATTAGGTCATGTAAAAGAAGGTGTAGGTGCTGGTGGAATATCATTGCTTGCTTTCTTAGATGGATTTAAAAATGAAGAAATAGTTTCATTGTGTCAACAAAATCTGGAAATGATGAAGGGCCTAGGTCAAATTTCTTTAGAGAAGGATTGCTGAATGTTTTCAAAATTTGCAACCAGAAGAGAATTTTTAAATTGTGGTAAGCTTTCGCTTTTATTTTTCTTAAACTCTTGCAGCAATCTACCTAATAAAGTAAAAATTGCATTACAAAATTCTTTTTATCCAGAATCTTTTAAAGATACGATTCCAAAAGATTGGAAGCAGGAAAAAATTAATTTTGAAAATATTCAGCTACAAAAAAATAGAAACACAATTTTGAATTCTGACTTTACTTTAATAAATGATGGATGGATTTCTAGTATAGATTTTTCAGAATTTAAAAAAATAAATGAATATGCACTGTTCGAAAATTTGGATAAGAGATCGATAGATTTTTTGGGAAGCTTTAATCAAAATCAGAGGAGTAAATTATTTCCTATTGGCGTAGTTCCCTATACAATCATCATTAAAAATAATAAAGAATTAATAACTTCAGCAAGAACATCTTGGGATTTTCTTCTTTCTGAAAAATTAACTGGGAAAATTATTTTTCCTCAAAGTCCCAGAATAATATTGTCAATTGCTCAAAAAATTAATTCATCTAATTCTTTACAAAAACTCAAAAGCCAAGCTATGTTATTTGATGATAAAAATATGCTCAATTGGTTGATTAATTCTGATGCTATTGTCGCAATAGTTCCTTATAGTCTTTGTTCAAAATATTTAAAAATAGATCCAAGGCTTTCTTTAGTTTTCCCTAGCCAAGGCGTACCTTTGATGTGGCATTTTCTACTTAGTCGATCAAATCTAAATAATGCAATATTAATGAAATGGATTAAATCTTTAGAAAATAAATCAATAGTAGATAAATTAGTAAGCCAGGGTTGGTATCTTCCATTCAATAGTGATTATTTGCAAAGTAAATATAAAACTGAAATGCTCTCCATCTCAGGACCTTCTGAGAAATGTTGGGAAAATAGTTGGTCTTTCCCTGTCTTAACAAATGAACAAAAAATTAATCTTAAAAATATCTGGAATGAGTCCTTATCCCCATAATCTTTTTGTAGGATTTTCAATTAATAAGTTATGAGTTTCCTTTAATAAATTTGGTATATCTAATTTACTAGGACATTTAGGAACACATTTATTACATTCTTGACAAAATGAGGAATTTTTTTCTTCCCACCAGTGGCCAGCTTTTCCTATTAAATTGTATCTTTCTTTTGAAAATTCTAATTGGCCATAACCAATAGATATATTTCTTAAACGAAGTATTTCAGGAATAGGCACTTCATTTGGACATGGAAGACAAGATCTACATTGTTCACATTTGGTTGAGTTTAATCTTTCATTAGAAACTTCCTCAATTTTATTAAGGGCGCTTTTTTCAAGTTTTGTAAGCTTCTCAAATGAATTTCTAAGTTTATGCGCAAATTCAAAATCTTTTTTGTTTGTCGCCCCCAAGGATAAAGTTGTAATGCCTTTTGCGAGAAGAAATCGATACGCTAATTCTAATGGATGAAAAGGCTTAGAGGCCTCTATCAAAATATCACTTGGAGAATACAATCTACCGCCTTTATCTGCAGGTGATATTGCTAAAACTCCCATACCTTTTTTTATAGCTTCCTCTGCTAAAGCAATCTTAGATTGATCTAAATAATGTAAATGAAGACTACAAAAGGTAAAAACTTCACAGTTAATTGCATCTTGAATTAGTGAATAACTTCCGTGAGAACTAAAACCGACTTGATCAACTAGTTCCTTCTCAAGTATCCAAGAAATGAATTTCTTACCCTCTCCAGAAAGAACCCAATCTAGATGTTGTTTTAAGTTGAGTCCGTGAATTGCAAGATTATTAATTTTCTTGCGATTTAAATTTTTAAGAGACTTTTTAAAATTATTTTTTAAAAAGTCAAAATCACCCTTTGGTAAAACTTTGGAAGTAATCACCCAATTTTTTTCTTTTATATTCTCTTCTATTGCTAATTTTTTTATTGAATTTCCAATAAGTGATTCAGCATCACCATAAGAGGGTGCTGTTTCTATGTGGTTAATTCCTACATAATATGCATTTTTTATTATGCTATACATTTTTTCGAGACTTTCAGTTGCTCGCATTGTCCCCAAAGTGAATAAGCTCACTTTCGCCCCTCTACCAAATGATCTTTTTTGTGAATTAATAATCATCTAAATATGATCAATTTCTTTTTATTTACTCTTTAATTTATTTATAGTTGAAAATGATTTAAAGTAAATTAAAGTAAATACAAAATTTTGCAAAAATATTTTTTTAAACTATGTTTACAGGAATAATTCAATCAGTTGGAAAACTAAGACAAGAAAAAAATATTTTAGAAATTGAAATTATAGATAATTTATTTGATATGGCAATTGGTGACAGCATAGCTGTTGATGGAATTTGTTTGACAGTTAAAGAGATTTTTCAAAATAAATTTACTGTTGATGTTAGTGAGGAGACATTAAAAAAAACAACTTTAGGAGTAAAGTCGAACCTTAATCAGATTGTTAATTTGGAGCCCGCTCTCAGGGTGTCTGACCGTCTAGGAGGGCATATAGTCAGCGGACATGTTGATGGCCTTGGAATAGTTGAGAATATAGAAAAATTAGAGAAATCTTGGCTCTTAACAATAAAGTGGAAAAATAATAATTTTTCAAAATATGTAGTTAATAAAGGTAGTATTTGTGTAAATGGTATAAGTCTTACGATTGCAAAATATGAGCAGGAAGGCACAATATTTACTATTGCGATAATTCCTCACACTTGGCATAAAACAAATCTGAATAAATTAAATATCGGTGACAGCGTAAACCTTGAGGCAGATGCACTAATTAAATATGTAGAGAAATTACTTTTATTTAATAAAAATAGTAATCAAGATTTATCTTCAAATAATATTTCTTCCGAGTGGCTTAAAGAAAACGGTTGGTAAAATATATTTTTAATTTAATGGAATCAGATAAATTGTTTTTGATTCTTTTTTAAGATCGATTTTAAATTCCTGACCAGGTTCTAGACCTAATTTTTTGGTGTAGGCATGACCAATTAATAGATTCCCATTGCCATGAACTTTAGTTTTGAATTCTGTCTGTCTGCCTCTTGAAGCTCTATTACCATTTTTCCCTAGACGACCATTTCCTATTTTGTAACCCTTAGCTTCGATAAGCGCCCTATAAAAACTTTTTCTTAAGATTCTTCCACTTGGACCTAGGTACCCACAACCTTTTGCTATCTCATCTTCAGATTTTTTTCTTAATAACTTTGCTTTTTCAAGAAGTTCTTTTCCTTCTAGCATTATCTGACAAATTCATAATTATATATTCTTACTAAATAAGGAGAACTGTGGCAATATAAATTAATAAAAAATATATTTAATTTTTGAAATTTAGTTTTTTAAAAAAGATACAAAATAATAAATAAAACAACCCATATTCCATCTACAAAATGCCAGTACAATTCAACAGCTTCCAAAGGAAACATATTTTGACTACTTAATCTTCCGCCATTGATTCTCGATTGCCAAGCAATAATTAAAATCATTAAAGTGCCTAAAGTAACATGTAATCCATGAAAACCAGTAAGAGCATAAAAAGTACTTGCAAATAAATTATCGGTTAATCCAAAAGGTAAATGAAAATATTCAAATAATTGACATATTAAAAATATAATTCCAAGAAAAGCAGTAAAAAATAACCATTTTTGGGAATCTGAGTTTTTATCTTTTAAAAGTGCTTTGCCTGCTTTATGGAAAGTTGCACTACTCACAAGTAACAAAATTGTATTGAGAGTAGGTATTGGTAGTTCTAATTCATAAATAGCACCATCAGGTAATGGGTTTACTGCTTTATAAGTTAAATAAGCAGCAAAGAATCCAGCAAAAGTCATTCCGTCCGCAATTAGGAAAGTTATAAGACCAAACATTCTGAAGTCTTCATGCGTTTCATTAACTTCAGAATTATTTTTTTGAATTTCTTTTGAGCTATCTAGTGTTGTCATATGTTTTTACTTTTGTTCAGAAATTTCTTTACCATAACCATAAGGTTCTTCAACTAATGGAGCTTCTCCTTCCCAATTTTCAACTGGAGGTGGAGAAGATGTTAACCATTCAGGTGTAAGAGCATTCCAAGGGTTATCTCCAGCATTTTTCCCATTCCTCACACTTAGGAATACGTTAATTAAAAAAGGAATTGTACTTATTGCCATCAAAAGAGCCCCAAGGCTACTAATTTGATTAACGAACTGGAATTGAGGATCATATTCTGCAACTCTTCTTGGCATTCCATTTAAACCAAGCCAATGTTGAGGAGCAAAGCACAAGTTAAATCCAATAAAAGTAATGATAAAGTGTAAAATTCCTAATTTTTCATTGAGCATTTTCCCAGTTACTTTGGGGAACCAATGATAAATTGAAGAGAAAATAATAAAAACAGTCCCTCCATAAACTATGTAATGAAAATGGGCTACAACGAAATAGGTATCATGTACGTGAATATCGAAAGGTACCTGTGCCAAAGCAACTCCTGTAATACCTCCAAAAACAAAATTTATAATAAATCCGCAAGAGAATAACATTGCACTATTGATGGAAATTTTACCTCCCCATAATGTTGCAACCCAATTGAAAAATTTTATACCCGTCGGAACAGCAATAAATGCTGTGGCTATAGTAAAAAATAATCTCATCCAAGGGGGCGTTCCACTCGTAAACATGTGATGCGCCCAAACAACTAAACCTAAAACTACTATCCCCATTATTGAAAAAACCATTGTTGTGTATCCAAAAAGTGGTTTTCTAGCATGTACAGGAAGTATTTCACTAACTAAACCAAAGGCAGGAAGGACCATAATGTATACAGCTGGATGAGAATAAAACCAAAATAAATGCTGATAAACTACGACATTGCCACCTAAAACAGGATTGAAAAAACCAGTATTAGCAATGATATCAAAGCTAAGTAGAATTAAAGTGCCTGCTAAAACAGGAGTTGACAAAACAACTAATAGACTTGTTCCTAGCATTGCCCAACAATACATTGGCAATTGCATAAGTTTTAATCCTGGCCTTCTTAATTTGATAATGGTCGCGATAAAGTTTATTCCACCAAATATAGAACTGCCTCCAAGTAATAGAACGCTCAGAATCCAAATAATTTGTCCTGATTGAGGAGTAGTTATGCTCAAAGGGGGATAAGCCGTCCATCCAGCCTGAGCAGCACCCTCAACAAAATAGCTTGCCACCAGCATCAAACCTGAAGGAGGAATTAACCAAAAAGCTACAGCATTCAATCTTGGGAATGCCATATCTCTAGCACCTACATAAAATGGAATTAAATAATTTCCAAAAGCACCGTTAACTACAGGCACTATCCATAGGAAAATCATTATTGTTCCATGCAGGGTTAAAACTTGGTTATATACATCTCTCGGCATAAAGTCAGACATCGGACTAGCCAGTTCAATTCTTATAGCGCTAGCTAAGGTTCCTCCTATTAAATAAAAAAGAAAACCGCAGACTAAGTATTGTATCCCAATTACTTTATGATCAAGGCTAAAACTAAAGTATCTAAGCCAGCCTTTAGGTTGAAGACTTTCATTATTAGTTTTTTGTGGATCAATTGATATTGTCATAAATTCACCCCTGGTTTTTTATTTTTATCAAACCATTCGTTGTAATCAGATTCTTCTTCAACAATTATGGAGGCTCTCATTCCTCCATGATATGGACCACATATTTCTGCGCAAATTATCGGATATTTTCCTACTTTTGTTGGGGTGAAATTTAGAATAGTCGGCTGTCCAGGAATAATATCCTGTTTAATTCTGAACTCTGGTACCCAAAAAGCATGAATCACATCTTTGG
>QCDR01000031.1 GCA_003278705.1 Prochlorococcus sp. AG-355-J23 | reverse complement strand
AGTAGAAAGAATAACCTTCTCAAAAGGAAAATTACTTCGACAAGCAGTTTCTATAGACAAAAAATCTCATAAATTATTTTTTGATGAAATGCCAATTACAAGTGAATTAGAAAAAAGTATTGAACTTGCTAAAAGTGAGTTGGGAATTACTATTCCGCCTGAAGATACTCTTGAAGGATGGACGACAGAATGGCATTTAGATAACTCAAAATGGTTAAAAGCTATTTATGGAAAAATTAATAATGGTATTTTATTGATAATTGATTACGCTAAAGAAGCTAAAAAATACTATAACTCTAAGAATTCTGATGGGACGATAGTTTCTTATCAAAATCAAAAAATGATGAATAATGTCCTAGATTCTCCTGGAAATTGCGATTTAACATCTCATGTTTGCATAGAAACTTTAATTAATGATGCTGAGACTCTTGGATTTAATACTGTTGGAATAACTAAACAAGGAGAGGCTTTGTTGGCACTTGGATTAGCAGAGAGACTTTATGGAATTCAGAAGGAATTTAAGGCGGATTTATCAAATGCTCTTCTAAGAAGAGAGGCATTACTTAGACTTGTAGATCCTGTATGTTTAGGTGATTTCAAGTGGTTTGTTTTTAATAAGTTTAAGGAGAAGGAAATGAATATAATTTCAAACTGTTTGCGTTAAGAAAAAAACTTTAAAAATAATGAATCCTCTACGTCATCATATATATCTACTGCACCAATTTCTTTTGGTAATATAAATCTCATTTTGCCATCACGAACTTTTTTATCGCCCATAAGTATTGTAAGAACATCTTCTTTATTTATTTTTGGGATCTCTGTAGGAAGATCGTAACTCCTCAAAAGATTCTTTTGTCTTTCTAATTCTTCCTTTGACCATAACCCTTTTTCAATTGCTATTTTCCCTGCAATATTCATACCAATTGATATTGCCTCACCATGCAGAAATTTGCCGTATCCACATAAATTTTCAATAACGTGACCAAAAGAATGACCATAATTCAATATTGCTCTAACACCTTTTTCATGCTCGTCTTGAGAAACAACATGAGACTTTGTTTTAATTGAACTATAAATTATTTTAATTAGATATTCATTTTTGAGATTTATAAGTTCATTTTTGTTTTTTTCAATTTCTAAGTATTCGAAAAGTTCTTTATCTCTTATTACTCCGTATTTTATTACTTCGGCCATGCCTGCACTAAATTCTCTTTTGGGCAAACTTTTTAAAGTTTCTGGATCAATAAAAACTGCTTTAGGTTGATTGAAAGCTCCAATTAAATTCTTACCCTTTGGATGATTTACTCCTGTTTTCCCTCCCACAGATGAATCAACCATTGATAATAATGTTGTTGGAATCTGAATATATTCGATACCTCTCAGCCAAGTCGCAGCTGCAAAACCACTTACATCTCCAACAATTCCTCCTCCAAGGGCAATAATTATTGAATTTCTATCTAAGCCAAATTCAAATGCTACATCATATATTTCACTTAAGGTTTTTAGGTTTTTATATAATTCTCCAGCCTTAATAAGGAATATTTTGGCCTGAAATTTATTATCTTTTAAATTATTTAAAAATTTTTCTCCATACAAATTTGATATTTCTTCATTTGAAATCACAAGTATTTTTCTATTCTTTGTTATTCCAATTTTTAAAAGTTCTTCGCTGATATTATTCAGTATCCCTGCTTCTAGAGTTACTTCGTATGACTTATCACCTAATGGGACTAATATTTTTCTCTTATTCACAATTGATTACCTAGTTAAAATTTATAAATATTTGGTATTAAATACTTTATATATTAGCAAAATCTAAGCTCTAGATCCTTAAAAATTCAGTTGTTAAGAATTAGAAATGGTAATAAAATCATTCTATGAGTTTTAAAAAAAATATAAACGATATTAAGAAAAATTATTCCCTAGGAATAATTGGAGGTGGTCAACTGGCTTTGATGTTAACCGAGGCAGCAAAAAAAAGAGATTTAGAAGTATGCGTGCAAACAAAATCTTGTGATGATCCTGCGGGTTTAAAAGCAGATCATGTCATAGAAGCTGATCCTTTAAAGATAAGAGGTAATAAATCATTAATTAATGAGTGTGAAAAAATAATTTTTGAAAATGAATGGATAAAAATTGATAAATTAAATTTAATTGACAATAAAGATATTTTTGTTCCAAGCCTTAATGCAATTAAGCCATTAGTAGATAGGCTTTCTCAAAAAAAATTAATAGACAGAATGAATATTCCCTGCCCAAAATGGATAAGTATTGAAGATTTTAAAAATCTCTCGGATGAGGAAATCAATAATTGGACTTTTCCTCTAATGGCAAAAACAAATAAAGGTGGATATGACGGCAAAGGGAATAGAAAAATAAAGACAAAAGAAGATTTAGATTCTTTTTTAACAGAGAATAGTTCTAATGAATGGTTAATAGAAGAATGGATAGAGTATGAAAAAGAATTGGCTCTTGTTGGTTCGAGAGATAGGACCGGTAAGATTAGATTCTTTCCAATAGTTGAGACGTTCCAATCAAACCATGTTTGTGATTGGGTTCTTGCACCTGGAACAAATGAATATGATTTGAACTTATTTGCAATAAATATTTTCTCTTCAATCGTCAATGAACTTAATTACGTTGGAGTTTTAGCTATTGAATTCTTCTATGGAAATAATGGTCTTTTAATTAATGAAATTGCTCCTAGAACACATAACTCAGCTCATTTCTCTATTGAAGCTTGCACTTCAAGTCAGTTTGATCAATATGTTTGCATCTCTTCTGGGATAATGCCACCTGAAATTAAAATGAACTGTGAAGGCGCAATTATGATAAATCTACTGGGGTTAAAAAAGAATTTCCCAATCTCAATGGAAACCAGAATTAAAATGTTATCTGGAATTGAGGGTTCTAATATTCATTGTTATGGCAAATCTCGCGAAATTCTGGGAAGAAAAATGGCTCATATCACATTTTTATTAAATGGTAAAACGCATTCAGAAAGATATGATGAAGCTCAAATTTTGTTAACTATGGTAAGAGACATTTGGCCAACTCCAAATGCATAAAAAAATAAGTTAGAGTTAGATTACTGGATCTTTGGTTAAGTTCTTCTTTATGTGCTCTGATCTGACTCTCTTTCGACATGAGGAGACTGTCGTGACGCGGTAGTAAACCGATCTTGTAATCGGAAACAAAAGCCCACTTTGAATCCTCTTCTGGCATTTCCAGGTCGATGCAGCAGAGAACTGACGGGGATCCGGTGTTACCTATCAAAATTCATGCTATAACAGGTTTTTGGTAGGTATTTTATTTTTTTGGAATAACTGAGCTGTTTTTATTCTCTATCAGTGTAAATAATTTATTTGCCAAAATACTTGACGATCCATTTCTAATGTATTTATATTAGTAGTACACATGTATTACTAAGTAATGACTTTAGGAGGAGCTAATGTTTGGACTAATTTTTCTTACGGTTATCGTAATGAGTCCCCAAGTGGTTGGTTGCTTAGCCCAGACCGCAGCAGATTAATTTTATTTATAAGGAATAAAAAATCTCCAAGAAATAGTATGAGAATTTTTGCTCATACATATTATGCAAATGATCTTGGTGAGCCAATGGCAATTAAATCATCCACTCAAATGTATTTGGATAATGCTTGGGATAAATGGCATGACCTTCAATTAGAAGGCTGGACTTTTGAAGAACTTGAATTACCTGAATCTGTATGACTAACTTAAATCCAATCAAAAAGAAATTATCAAAAGTAGATAGAAAGATATCTATGCAAGACCCATCAAAATTATTAGCAGAATTTTTTAATGGTGTTGTCATTGAACTTGATGACGAATATAAATATGACTCATAAAGAATTGATAGATCAAGTTTCCGCAAATTTATTTAAACAAAGTGGAAAGCTAGAAAGCAGAAGATCTTGGTTGGCAATGAGAAATTATCTTGAACAATTAGATACCGAACAACTTAAATCCATGCTTAAGGACCACGGATGATTTAAAAACTTTTTTTAGTTTTTATTTTTTTCTTAATTCTTAGAAAACCGTAAGTTGCAAAGCCAACCAAAAACATATCCAAGTAAATATGCCAAGTAGGAAAAATCTGGTGTATTAATTCCATTAACTTTTTATTGCCACTTGCCAATAAGGATAATCTAAATTTGATTTTTCTCTAATCAATTGTAATTTTCTAGAATTTATTTTTACTACTATTCCATCTGTTGGATATTTACTAAAAAGCTTCCCTTCTAGCCATTGTTTTCTAAATACTTCAACTTGGCTCGTAAAGTTGCATGAAATATCCTGGGGGATCGTGAAGCCAAGCTTTGAAAGACTCTTTTTGGACTCATATTGGTTAAGTGTTGAATTAAGTATTTGAAATGCGCAGAAGCTAAGACTTTCAGAAAATCCTTCTTTAGCTCTTAAAAATCTAGAAGCGATTCTCTGGGAGATATTTGGGCTTTGGTTGGGTGCATATAATTCTCCTCTAACTTGAAGAACCCCTCGTAAAGGGAGATTATTGGGAATGTCTTGGACTTTAATAAGTTTACTAGTAACGTCTGCCCCTTTTCTTGAAATTGCTTTCTCCAAGGTTCCATCCCTGTATTGCAAAGCAACAGCACAACCATCAATTTTCGGTTCAATTAATAATCTGGTATCTACTAATAATCCTTTCAAAAATTCATCTATTGAATCCTTTTCTAATGAGGGTAAAACTAGTTTATTTTTCTTTTTAAAGTAATCACAATTAGGGTTTGTTCTTAATAAATTTTTTTCAAGTTGGTCGAACTGCTTATCAGAGATTAAAGCATTACCATTTCTATAATTATCGTCATACCATTCAATTCGTTCTTCTAAATAAGTTTTCATTAATACGATGGCTTAAGTTTTTGGCTAGGTATCCAACTTGGTTTATCTATAATCCATTTTTCTCTATCTTCATATTTAACAGTCCATAAAAGAAATGAAGAAATCTCTTTTAGAGTTATGCCAACCAAATATCTTGTTTTTGGACTTATTGATATAAATCCAATTAATAATATTAATAAAATAAGTTTAAACATACCTTTAATCATTTAAAAACTCAGCGTAATTTTTGCGAACTTTTTAATTAATGCAATTCTTATAACCTTCAATCTTTGCTAATTCATCAACGTTCAATCCTGTTTCCTCTAGTAAAGTTTCTCCTATATCATCCTTATTAAATTTAGTTAAGGCTCCTTTAGTAGAGTACTTAATACATTGGTTTTTGTATTTTGCTTCTTTGACAACAGGAGATAAATAAAAACTAAACAATATGATAAAAGCTCCATAGGTTACAACTTTTCTATGGTTTTTCCACCATTCATAAAATTTATTGGACACGAAAAAAAAATAATTAATTTTTATTTTAAATTGATTGTCAACAAATTACTTAAGCAATTGAAGGATTGCTTAATTTATTGTTTTTTCATTAATAGATTTAAGCCAAGAATAATATCTTGATTTTCTAATCCTTTGCTCTTTCGAGACTAATCTATCCGCAGATTCTAGGGGTGATTCTCCTTTCTCAACTTTTGTTGTAATAGATATACCAAAACCTTTTGCTTCAATTTTTGCAATGCCGCCCTCTAAAAAAAATAAAAAAGACCAACCTTTATTCCATCCTAAATAGAAGGGATTTCTATACATTGTATTCTTCCGAATATACTCTTTAATGTTATTTCCCGTTTAAAGGTGTTACTTGTATACACTATTACCAAATAAGAAGTTTACGAAAGATTATTTCTGGTAAGTAATTTTCGTATTTATATAATTTTTTGGATGAACACTTGACGTCCAAGAGTAGTATATTTATACTAATAGTACAACTGTATTATCTTAATGACATCAGGAGTCGCTAATGTTCGGACTAATTTTTATAGTGGCAGCCTTATTGACACCCCAACTGGCTGGTTGTTTAACAAAAAAAGTGGTTTATTAATTCTTTTTGAGGTTTATAAGAAATCTCTACCTGATAATTTAAAAGTTTATACTCACCTTTTCTATGCAAATGAATTAGGTGAACCAGACCAACTTAAAAATTCAAGACTACATTCTATCGAGTGTGCTTGCGAAACATGGGATGAATTAGTTTCAGGAGGTTGGCAAATTGTTACTAGCAAATTCCACTAATCATGTTTAAGGTAAATCCTTCAAAATGGGAATATCTCAAGGAATCTATTCTAAAACGAAAACGTACAAAGATTTGTATTACTTGCAATCACTTTCGCTACAGCACTACAGAAACTTTTGCTACTGTCTTGATATGTCCAAGATACGAGAAACGTATCCCACAGGGTGATCATTTACTTAAAGGTTGTGAATATTGGCAAAAAAATAGGACTATATTTTCTCCTGAAGGATCTTAATCATTATCCAATTGACCTTTTCTAGGTACAGATATTTAATTATGTAAACAAAGCATTATTTTATACAACTTAAAAAAATCTTTTTAAGTAATTTGAGAATTATGATGCAATTTTACTTTTCGATATTTCTATTAGTTGTGCTTACATTTTTTGCACTTTTATTAGATGCACCAGAATTGGCTACTTTAATTCAAACATTTTAGAAAAAATAAATCAGCATTTTTACTGATTTACTTTCTTTATAAGTAAGACTTAAGTTTAACTTGTTGAATAGGAGGGATCTAATGATTGACAGTCCACCAGAGGAGTTAGATTATAAAATTTAAATCTAGATAAAACTAATGCTAAATTTGGAATGAATCTTCTTTTTTAGATTCATTCCTTTTTAATTTCTTTCTAAAAAATGTGATGTTATAAATATTAAATTTTTAAAATAAATAATCTGTAAATATTAAAACTATTTGATGTCAAAGATATTTGTAGAAAGTTATTAACTTTACCTGAATCCAAAACCAGTTTTTTGCTCTTCCTTTTCTTCCCATTCATTCATAATTAGTTTTAGTAAATTTTTAATTTCTAAATTCGAAGCATCAGTATCTTTTTGAAGACTTATACAAATGTTTTTAATTTCCTGATAAGCATTATCAATTATTATTGTTTTTTGATCTGGATTAGCCATAGAATTTTAAAATGCTCCATTACAGTTGAACCCGCTGCAGTTAATAACCCTAAAAATATTCATTACAAAGTTGTGGAATCTTTCATCATAAAAAAATGCCCAGGTTGTAAATATAGCAAAACCAGAAAAAGCAAAAGCAGCATATTGAAGCCAATGTATTCCATAGCTGTCTAATCCATTTTTATCAAAATCAGAATTACTCAATTGCTTTTTACTTATAATAAAAATTTTTTTATTAAAAGGAGAGTTTGTTTTGAACGAGAGATTTATTTTCTCTAAGACTTTAATGAATTTGTATTTTAAATAAAACCAGGTATTATCCACCCAAAAAAACCGTAGTTTATTATCAAAGCTAAAAAACCAATCATAGCTAATCTCCCATTTGTTATTTCAGCATTTTTCCAAAATTTACCCATGTAGTTTTTAATCTTTTTTGAATTTTTATCTATCAAATAATTTGGTTCTAGCGGTTCCTGTAACCTTTTGATGGCATATAAGGAGAATTGAATAGTAATTGCGATGATAACAACTATAAAACTAGTAAGAGCATCCATTTTTATATTTCATATGTGGTCAATTAGTAAGCCAAAGAGTAAATGACATTTGAATGTATCAAACATTTCCTTATTTCTGCTTTATTGACAGAGGAAACCTTAACTTGAATTATTAATGAATGTAACATATTTAAAAAAAATTAGTATGATTTCTTACTTTTTCTTTGGATTTAACACTTATAAAGACTAATGTGTTACATTTATGTGTGTGTTATATCTTATGACTTATCTTAATTAAATAGCAGAAAATTTTAAAATTTGTTTAGCCAAATCAAAAAATGTATTAAATTTTTAATAGGAATATATATTTAATATAATTTATTTAAGATATATTTATTATCTAAAAATTATTACTTTTGTTTGATTTCAGGAAGGTAAAATTTATTGCCTAATGTATAACCAATTGACATGAGTACGAACCCAATAAGTTGAGGTAAATGTGAATTTGCTAAGGAGATTTTTTCAATCATTTCTCAATCTATAAATTATTATAATAATAAAAAATTTTTAATACTGTAAGTCTATTTTCTTTTTGATTCTTTAATTTCACCAGATTTTTTTAGTGAATTAACAAGTCTTTCATTTTCTGTTTTTAAATTTTCTAATGCAGATTTTGTGAATTGTTCTTTAGCCTCAAATTTTGCTGAACTTATAACTTTTTTATTAGGGAGTTTTTTCTTCGGTTCTGGCTTCATATTAAACAGCATTTTAAAAATTTTAGAAGTTATTTTTTTTGTATTAGGTATTATTTTTTACGGTTTTCTGGTTAATAATATTTGTTTACATAGACAAATTAATCTTTATCTTTTGGGAG
>QCDR01000030.1 GCA_003278705.1 Prochlorococcus sp. AG-355-J23 | reverse complement strand
GCTAAAGAAAATTATGAAATAAGATGCGTTTTATCAAAAAATGCAGAAAAATTAATAAAGCCGCTTTCTCTCTCTATTCTAAGTAGAAACCCGTGCATTTTAGAAAATGATCAATGGTCTGATGGTCAATCAACACCTCTTCACATAGAGCTAAGTAATTGGGCTGATATTTTAATCATCGCCCCTTTAACAGCGACAACATTAGCAAAATGGGTAACTGGAAATGCAGAGGGATTGATCCCAAGCATCTTAATAGCAAATATAAAGCCAATTATTGTTGCACCAGCAATGAATACACAAATGTGGCTAAATAAAGCTGTCCAAAAAAATTATGAGAATTTAGAGAATTACGAAAATGTTTTATCTTTGCAACCAAGTGAAGGCCTCTTAGCATGCGATGCTATTGGCATCGGTAAGATACCTCCTAATGATCTAATCCAATTAGCTCTTGAATTTATAGCTTCACATAAACAAAATGAGTATCGCAAAGATTTACTTAATAAAGAAATTTTAATAACTGGAGGGTGTACCTCAGAGAAAATTGACGCGGCAAGACACATTACTAACAAAAGTTCTGGAGCTATGGGCCTACTTCTTTCTCAAGTCGCGAGGTTCAGGGGAGCACACGTAAAATATGTTCATGGTCCTCTGAAAATCGATAAGAATCTTACTGATGGAATAAAAAGATATGAAATTGAAACTAGTATTGATTTAATTAAGGCTCTTAATGATGAAATATCAAATTGCGATTATTTTTTCATGAATGCAGCAGTATCTGATTTCAAAATAACCTCTGATACTTCAGCTAAAATTCCAAAAAATCAAATTAATGATCATTTGAATCAAAACTTTGAGCTAGTCCCTGATATTTTAAAAACAATTAGTAAATCAAAAAAAGATAACCAAGTTTTTGTAGGCTTTTGTGCTTTTACAGGATCCATCGATGAGGCACGAATGACAATTAAAGAAAAGATTATCCAAAAGGGTTGTGATTATCTATTCGCAAATCCAATTGATCTTGAAGGCCAAGGATTTGGCTTTTTGGCACAAAATGAAGGTTGGCTATTCGATACGAACAATATGGAACACTACATTAACAAAACATCAAAAATTGATTTAGCAAATAAATTAATAACCCAAATTATTTCATAAAAAAAATAAAAAAAAATTTTTTAATTTGTATTTTTTTGTAATCTTAATCATTAAAAATAATGTGATAGCTTACAATAATTCCAGTTTTTTAAAATCTAAAAAGCTACGGGTTGTTTCGAGGATTTAATAGTCCTATCTTTTATGGTCCTTTCCCTTGTATTATCCGTACTGAACTTATTAGATGACCTTTAATCTATCGTCACAGAACTTTACTGCAACTTTAATTATGAGAATTCGTTCTTTCTTAGCTTTTGTTATTTCAATTTGTATAACTTTTGCTTTCGTACCTGTTAAAACATTTGCTTTTTCTGAAAGAGGAAATGCACAATTTACAGATGTTGTTAACACAGGAAAAGCTAATGATTGCCCTACATTAGACTCATCTCTTGTCGGATCAATATCTCTAGGGAATGGAGATAGCCTTAAAGGAATATGCATGCATCCAACAGAAGTTTATGTAAAAGTGCCAGGGACAAAACGAAAAGCTGCTGAATTTGTTTCTACAAAAATTATTAGTCCTAGAAATAACACCACAGTGACAGAAGTTTATGGAGATATAGATTCAGGAACCTTCACTGAAAAGGGTGGTATTGATTTTCAACTTATTACTGTATTAACTCCTGGTGGTTTAGAGGTGCCATTTGCATTCTCAGCAAAAGATCTTACAGCTGATTTACCTTCATCTATTGAGCCAGGCACTGAGGTTAGTGGTTCAACATTTACACCTAACTACAGAACTGGTGACTTTCTAGATCCGAAGGCAAGAGCTAAAAATACTGGTGTTGAATATGCTCAAGGTTTAGTTGCATTAGGAGGAGATGATGAAGAACTTGCAAAAGAAAATATTAAAGTTGATGTAAATGGTACTGGCGTTATAACTCTTTCAATCAACTATGTAGATTCTGACACAGACGAATTTGCTGGTACTTTTGAAGCTATCCAACCTTCAGATACAGACATGGGTTCAAAGGATCCACTTGATGTAAAAATAATTGGGGAGCTTTACGGAAGAAAGGCATAAATCCTACTCAATAGAAAAAGGGGGTTAAACCCCTCTTTTTTTTTCAAAATTTTTCTTTATTAATTTAAAAAAATGGAATTACAACAAAAAACTAAAACAGATACTAATGGACTTATCCCTCCTTATGGAGGGGAACTAAAAAATCTAATTATCAAAGATGAAAACCTTAAAAATGATCTTATCTCTAAAGCTACCTATGAGTTTGAATGTAGCGAAAGAAATGCATGCGATGTAGAACTTTTGATGGTTGGAGCTTTTTCTCCATTGGAAGGTTTTATGAATGAAAATAACTACAATTCGGTAATTAAAAATAATAGAAATACAAACGGGTTGCTTTTTGGCTTGCCTATTGTATTTGATTCAAATAATGAAAAAGTAAAAGCTGGAGAGACAATATTGCTTACTTATAAAAAGCAAAAAATAGCAGTTTTAGAAGTTAGCTCTAAATGGGAGCCTGACAAATCCTTAGAAGCTGAACTTTGTTATGGTACTAATTCTTTAGATCATCCAGCTGTTAAGATGATTTTTAACGAGAGAGGGAGATTCTATATAGGAGGAAGAGTTTATGGTTTCGAACTACCAACTAGAGAATTCCCCTGCAAAACCCCAGAAGAAGTTAGATCTACACTGCCATCAAATTATGATGTAGTTGCATTTCAATGCAGAAATCCAATTCATAGAGCACATTATGAATTATTTACTAATGCCTTACTTTCAGAAAATGTCTCCTCTAAATCAGTTGTTTTAGTTCATCCAACTTGTGGACCAACTCAACAAGATGATATCCCGGGCAAAGTTAGATATTTGACCTATAAAGAATTAGAAGAGGAAATATCTGATGAAAGAATAAAATGGGCTTTTTTACCTTATTCAATGCATATGGCGGGGCCAAGAGAAGCTCTGCAACATATGATAATCAGAAGAAATTATGGCTGCACCCACTTTATTATTGGTAGAGATATGGCTGGTTGTAAGTCTTCATCAACTGGTGAGGATTTTTATGGTCCATATGACGCCCAGAATTTTGCAAATAAGTGTGCAGATGAATTGATGATGCAAACTGTTCCTTCAAAAAATTTAGTTTATACGAAGGAAAAAGGATATATAACAGCTGAAGAAGCCAAAGAATTAAATTATGAAATTATGAAACTTAGTGGTACTGAATTTAGAAAGAAATTAAGGAATGGCGAACCAATTCCTGAATGGTTTGCATTCAAAAGTGTAGTAGATGTTCTAAGACGCTCTTAATAATGTTTTATTATTAGTATTATAGATTTATTAAAGATTTTTTATTGTGAACAAACGTTGGAGAAACGTAGGACTTTATGTCCTAGCTGTTATTACTGTAATTTTCATTGGTACCTCAGTTTTTGATAAACCTAATACTGAAAGTTCTACAAAGACCTTGAGATATAGTGATTTTATAGAGGCAGTACAAGATAAAGAAATCAGTAGAGTCCTAATATCTCCAGATAATGCCACAGCTCAAGTTGTTGAAAATGATGGGAGCAGGTCTGAGGTCAATTTAGCCCCTGACAAAGATTTATTAAAAATACTGACTGAGAATAATGTAGATATAGCTGTAACTCCTACAAAATTAGCCAATCCATGGCAACAAGCTATAAGTAGCTTAATTTTTCCAGTACTTTTGATCGGAGGCCTATTTTTTCTTTTCAGAAGATCCCAAAGTGGTAATGCTGGAGGTGGTAACCCTGCCATGAGTTTTGGTAAAAGCAAAGCTAGATTGCAAATGGAACCATCTACACAAGTAACCTTTTCAGATGTTGCTGGTGTTGAAGGGGCAAAATTAGAACTTACAGAAGTTGTAGATTTTCTTAAGAGCCCAGATAGATTTACTGCAGTAGGAGCAAAAATTCCAAAAGGAGTTCTTCTTGTTGGCCCTCCTGGGACAGGAAAAACATTGTTAGCAAAAGCAGTAGCTGGAGAAGCAGGTGTACCTTTTTTCTCAATATCTGGTTCAGAATTTGTAGAGATGTTTGTAGGAGTTGGAGCTAGCAGAGTTAGAGATCTTTTTGAACAAGCTAAAAAGAATGCTCCTTGTATTGTTTTTATTGACGAAATAGATGCAGTTGGAAGACAAAGGGGTGCTGGTATGGGCGGAGGAAATGATGAAAGAGAGCAAACATTAAATCAACTCCTAACTGAAATGGATGGTTTTGAAGGTAATTCAGGAATAATAATAGTTGCTGCCACCAACAGACCAGATGTCTTAGATTCAGCTTTAATGCGTCCTGGAAGATTCGATAGACAAGTAACAGTAGATAGACCAGATTATGCTGGAAGATTGCAGATATTAAATGTTCATGCGAAAGATAAAACTCTTTCAAAAGACGTAGATTTAGATAAAGTTGCTAGAAGAACACCAGGATTTACTGGTGCAGATTTAGCTAATCTCTTAAATGAAGCAGCAATATTAGCAGCTAGAAAAGATTTAGATAAAGTAAGTAACGATGAAGTAGGTGATGCAATTGAAAGAGTTATGGCTGGCCCTGAAAAGAAAGATAGAGTAATCAGTGATAAGAAAAAAGAATTAGTTGCTTATCACGAAGCTGGTCATGCACTCGTTGGAGCATTAATGCCTGATTATGATCCAGTAGCAAAAGTTTCAATTATTCCAAGAGGTCAAGCTGGAGGTCTAACCTTCTTTACTCCAAGTGAAGAAAGAATGGAATCTGGTCTTTACTCTCGTTCTTACCTTCAAAATCAAATGGCTGTAGCTCTTGGTGGAAGAGTTGCTGAAGAAATTGTTTATGGAGAAGAAGAAGTAACAACTGGAGCTTCAAATGATTTACAACAAGTTGCTAATGTAGCAAGACAAATGATCACTAAATTCGGCATGAGTGACAAAATAGGTCCTGTCGCTCTAGGTCAATCTCAAGGTGGAATGTTTCTCGGAAGAGATATGAGCTCTACAAGAGACTTTTCTGAAGACACGGCCGCAACAATTGATGTAGAGGTTTCAGAACTTGTTGATGTGGCCTATAAGAGAGCTACAAAAGTTTTATCAGATAACAGAATAGTTCTAGACGAAATGGCTCAAATGCTAATTGAAAGAGAAACTATAGATACTGAAGATATCCAAGATTTGCTTAACCGCTCAGAAGTAAAAGTCGCAAACTATATTTAATCGCGAAAGTTTAAATTTTTAATGAATAATAAAGAAGATTCTTTTTCGGAGTTCCTGAAAACTGAGTCTTTTTTTTTACTTATAAAACCTGAAGATAATATTTACTCAAATACCTCTATAAGAAATTCATTTTTTGAAGAATTAGAATACTTAGTAAAATTAGGATTAAAGAATATTGAAATAAGTTGGTCTAACAACGAAAATTGGTTCGATTTTGTATCCGATATCAAAATTAAATATCCAAGAATTAATTTAGGCTCCGCCTCCATAGTTAATAAGCAATCAATACAAGATTCTTTAAAAATTGGATTAAATTTTTCGATGATGAAATTTTGGGATAAAGATCTTTTCAATTATGCGCAGTCAAAAAGTTATTTATTAATTCCTGGAATTAATAATTTAAAAGATCTTAAGGAAGCGATAGATTTAAATTGCAAAATTATCAAAATTTACCCAATAAACAGTAAAGATAGTTCGATAGATATACTCAACTATACAAATATTGATTTCATTGCTGCTGGAGGACTATCAATCAATGATTTAAAAAATTATAAATCTTTAGGGTATAAAGCAGTCGTAATTGGAGATAAAGCTATCAAAAATAAAAAATTTGATCCAAAAATATTTGAATGGCTCAAAAATAATTAAATCAAAGATAAATATAATTTATTCAACAAAAATACTACTTATTTATTAAGTCACATTGAGCATGATTTAGAAGCAAATGATCAGCAAGTACTAGAGCTACCATAGCATCAACCATGGGAACTGCTCTTGGTAGAACGCATGGATCGTGCCTCCCTTTTGCTTTCATAAGTACTTCTTTACCTTCAGCATTTACTGTTTTCTGTTCTTTCCCTATAGTTGCTGTAGGTTTAAAAGCTATCTTCATCTCGATATTTTCACCATTACTTATTCCGCCCTGTATACCTCCTGAATTGTTTGATGTTGTTCTTAACTTACTAATATCATCAGACTTGATGAATGCATCATTATGTTCGCTTCCTTTTAAATAAGTTCCAGAGAAACCTGAACCTATTTCAAAGCCTTTCGTGGCAGGCAAAGACATCAAAGCCTTTGCTAAATCAGCTTCTAATTTATCAAAAACTGGCATTCCAAGACCCGAGGGAACATTCCTTACTAGACATTCAATAACACCGCCGCAAGAGTCTCCTTGACGCTTTAATTCCTTAATTCTCTCGATCATTTCTGTTGATACATTTTCATCTGGACATCTAACAATATTAGAATCTATTTTTTTGAGAGAAATCTTCTCTTTATTTATATCAGAATCAATATCATGTATACGCTTTACCCAAGATAGTATTTCAGTGTTACAGAAGGTTTTTAATAATTGTTTTGCTACAGCACCAGCAGCTACTCTCCCAATTGTTTCTCTAGCAGAGGCTCTTCCACCGCCAGAACTTGCCTGAATTCCATATTTCAGATAATATGTACCATCTGCATGAGAAGGTCTAAATACTTGTTCCAAATTATCATAGTCTCCTGGTCTTTGATCCTTGTTTCTTACCAACATCGCTATTGGAGTTCCAAGTGTGAACCCTTCCTTTATCCCACTTAATATTTCAATTTTATCTTCTTCATTTCTGGGCGTTGTAATGTTACTTTGGCCAGGCCTTCGTCTATCTAATTCATTTTGTATCAGATTTATATCTACTTTTAACTTAGGGGGACATCCATCAAGGATAACTCCTACTGCACCACCATGTGATTCTCCAAAAGTACTAACACGAAAAATTTTTCCAAAACTACTACTCATAGAAATATCAAATGTTTTATCTATATATAAACATTATATGAAACCAATTGAAAATTAAACAAAAAAAAGCCCCCAAAAAGGGAGCTTGTAAATTTAAGAACTTTAAGCTTAACCGATAGCTGGAGCTGAAAGAGCTACTGTTGTAGACTCAGCTGCTGCTAGATCAAGTGGGAAGTTGTGAGCGTTACGCTCGTGCATTACTTCCATACCTAGGTTTGCTCTGTTAAGAACGTCTCCCCATGTAGGAACAATCTTACCGTTTGCATCAACAACTGACTGGTTGAAGTTGAAACCGTTAAGGTTGAATGCCATTGTGCAGATACCCATTGAAGTTAACCATACACAAACAACTGGGAATACAGCTAAGAAGAAATGAAGACTTCTGCTGTTGTTGAATGAAGCATACTGGAAGATCAAACGACCGAAGTAGCCATGAGCTGCAACGATGTTATATGTTTCTTCTTCTTGTCCGAACTTGTAACCATAGTTCTGAGACTCTGTCTCAGTTGTTTCTCTGATTAGAGATGAAGTAACAAGTGAACCGTGCATTGCTGAGAATAAAGATCCTCCGAACATACCAGCAACACCAGCCATGTGGAATGGGTGCATAAGGATGTTGTGCTCTGCCTGGAAAACAAACATGAAGTTGAATGTTCCAGAGATACCTAGAGGCATTCCGTCAGAGAATGAACCTTGACCGAATGGGTATACAAGAAATACTGCGAAAGCTGCTGAAACTGGTGCAGAGTATGCAACACAGATCCAAGGACGCATACCTAAACGGTATGAAAGCTCCCACTGTCTTCCCATGTATGCTGAAATACCAATTAGGAAGTGGAAAATTACAAGCTGGTAAGGACCACCGTTGTATAACCACTCATCTACAGTAGCTGCTTCCCAAATTGGGTAGAAGTGTAGACCAATAGCGTTAGATGAAGGAACAACTGCACCTGAGATGATGTTGTTTCCGTATAGGAATGAACCAGCAACTGGCTCTCTAATTCCGTCGATGTCTACTGGTGGTGCTGCGATGAATGCAACGATGAAGCAAGCCGCTGCTGTAAGTAGGCATGGAATCATTAAGACGCCGAACCAACCAACATAAATTCTGTTGTTAGTTGATGTTACCCACTCACAAAACTGTGGCCAACCTTTTAACAGCGAAGAACGCTGCTGCTGAATAGTTGTCATGAGTTCGTAAAGTATGTCTCTAAAGTGAGACGTGTAAATAAAAACGGAAAATAAATTCCGCTTCGAAGATTTTAGACCAAAATCGCTAAAAATGTGTAAATTATTTTTCTTTAGGTAAAGTTATTTTTGCGAAATACTAAGAAAAGAGACTTCGTGTCTTAATATTTTCTTTGTAATTGGTGATTAAACTTGGTAATAATCGAATGGCTTCTTAACGGAAAAAGATCGAAAGAGGTAGTTTCCTTAAAAGAGGCTAGGTTTAGAAGACTGCAATTAGAGGGTTTTGGAGCTGTTATCTATTGGAGCGAAAGAATTTAGGTTTTTAAGGTTTAAGAGTTAGTAAAAAAAATTAAAGTATTGAACATTAAATAAACTTATCTATTAAATAAAAAATCCTTATTAGTTTTCAATGATTTATTGTTCCGGTTTCTTAATTTAAAGACTTTCAAAATCTTGAACCCATTGTTTTTTGGAACAAATAACTTCTTTTTTTGTGTAACTCATGGCAATTTTTTTTTCCTTATAAGCAACTTCTCCAATAAAAACAGGCCAAATCAATTGGTCTCCGTCATATTTGTGAACTATTCCTTGGCTATCAAGAAATAATGGATCTCCTTTTTTAATCATTTTCCAATCTTGATTTATTCTCTCAGGATGAATTAGGCCATCAATATCTCCTTTTTTATCTCTTGGATAATCTATGCTTCCTTGATGAACATAAACAACCAATTCCTTTGGGAGTTCTATAAGGTTATTTTTTAATTTATCTATCTCTTCCCTTAGGGAGCTAATTATTAGAGAGAATCTGTCTATGATTTTTGGATCATAAAAATTTTGTGCTACAGCTCCTATTTCAATAACTAGACCACATGGCCAAGCTTCTACAAGAAAGCCAGTTTGAGCTTTATCTTTTTCGTGCAAATAAATAGGCAATCCAAATTTGTTCTGCAGTAACGCAGCTAAACAAAAATCTTTAAATCTCCTCCCATACAAAACAATACTAGTTCCCATATTTGCAGTAGTAGTATGCAAATCGATTACAATTTGACAGGGTTTAGATCCGTCAATTCCAAATTCATCTAACAAGAAATTGGCTCTATTTGTTTCATAAAAGCTATTCTTTTGTTGATCACAATTCTCACTTTCTTTAAAAGATCTATTTAAATCTACATCTATATATCTGCACCCTTTTTCATAGGCAACAGGATTACCTATGATGTATTCATACTCAATACCATGATTTAAAATATTTTCCTCTCTATTAAATTGTTTAACCGCCCAAACAGGATTAATTTCATTCCCATGAGTTCCTGAAACGATAAGTATTCTTTGAACAGTCATTTTTTCATTAAAAATTAAATTTTATGCAAAATAAATACCTTATAAAAGCAACCAGAAAATTCTGGTTTTGGTTTTGGACCCAACTAATGAATGGCTTCGCACCATCAGATTTACATGGTAACTATAAAAGGCCTAAAGGTATAACAATTGATAGTGAATACGATATTAATAATGAAAGTGGACAAAT
>QCDR01000029.1 GCA_003278705.1 Prochlorococcus sp. AG-355-J23 | reverse complement strand
CATAACTCTCTAAAATTCAAAGTTTGGAAAGATAAAAAAATACTGGTACCTATTCCTCCAATCCCAAAAAGTCCTAAAATTACAGTACTTCTTATAGAACACTCTAATCGATATAAACCAAAGTTTTTAAATGTATTTATTATTGGATTCCATATTAAAGTTAGTAAAGAAGAAAATTTAGGTGCATTTATTTGATTTAAAGATTCAAAACTTTTGTAGTCAATAGTTTCTAATTGTTCAGCAAAAACTTTTGAATTTACAGCAATATAAGGTATACATATAGCTATTATTCCTATCGAAAAATTTATTCCATATATTTGCATTAATAGTATTCCCCAAACCACTTCGTGTATAGATCTAATTATTGTTAAAAAAAACCTTATTATGCGATAGAAAAAATTTGGAATATTAAAGATTTTATAAAAAATATTTGAGGAAATTATTCCAAAAATTGCTCCAAAAATAATACTTACTAACCAACTAAAAAAACCAATTAAGATAGTTTCATTTAATCGCTTAATTACGGTAGTAATAATTTCATTATCGATCTTGGGATTAAATGCAGAAATTAAGAATTCTTGGAATAATTTTAATCCTCCAAAATGAATATTGTTTATTAATTGATACCCTAGAGGTATGCATACCAAAATTGGAAGAAAAGATAATGAGGTATAGTTTAATTTTAATTTATTCAACTAATTAATATATTTTGTCTAAATGAAGCTTCTTTAAGTTATTTCTTTTAATATTGAAAAAAATTTTACCATCCCTTATTCCAATAACTTTATCGAAATCGTTCAGCAAATCTAATCTATGTAATGCAACTAATGCCGTCTTTGGTGATTTTTTTGTATTATTTTTATCTACATTTTCTAGCAGCAGGTTTTTAATTGTTGTTATCAATTTGGGATCTAAATTATTAAAAGGCTCATCTGCAAGTAATATATTTGATCCTTGAATTAATGATCTTGCTATAGCCACCCTTTGTTTTTGCCCCCCAGATAGTTTTCTGATTTTTTTGTCGTAAACAGAGTTATGAAGTCTACATAATTGCATATATTTATGCGCCTTATTAAAAGAACTTATATTTAGCAAATTTTTAAAAGCGAAATAAAAATTGTTTTCCGCTAGTAGTCCACAATTAACATTTTGTTCTGCTGAGAGATCTTCTATTAATCTTAAATCTTGCCAAATAGTTGTTATTTTTCGTTTATGCTTTCTATCCAATTCATCGAAACTTTTATCGAATAATTTAACCTCACCTTGAGTTGGCTTGATAGTGCCATTAAGCACTGATATAAGAGTAGTTTTCCCTGAACCGCTTTTACCTAAAAGTGCAATTTTATCCCCTGAATTTATTTTTAAATTAACTTTATTTAGAATTAGATTATTTTTGTATTCATAAGATATATTTTTTAATTCTAAGAGAGTATTATTCATCTAATTTTATTTAATTTCCTCCCGATGTCCTCTATATTTTGATACTGTTTTGCTTCTGCATTTATAAATCTTTTTGCATTAAACATATCTAATATCTGTTTATGTGATTTTTGATTTATATCTAAATTAAGAATTACTGATTTAAGTTGTTTTGTAAACCCTTCCCCGAATCTATTTTCAAGATCCCCTTGAGCTACCCAATGATAGTCGACATATTCTGGGGTGATCCAGAATAATTCTAAATTACTTGTCCTTTTGGGATTATTTTTAAGATTGTTTTCCCAAACTTGTTTATTTAAAGCCCCAGCATCAAATGCCCCACTATTTACTAAAGCTATAGTGGCATCATGACTCCCACTAAAACCTGTTTTTCCCCCTTTAAAGTGTTTAATTTCTACCTCTGCTTGATTTAAAAAATATTCTGGCATTAATCTTCCAGAAGTTGAGTTTTCAGAACCAAAAGTAAATCTCAAATTTTTTAGTTTTTTAAGTCCTTTAATGTTTGAAATTGGGTTGAGTTCTAAATTTTTGTTTACTATAAAAACACTTTTAAATTCCTTATCGATATCTCTTTGAGCAATTACAACTGAATTAGGAGTTTGTAGTCTGGCTTGGACCCCTGATAAACCGCCAAACCAAACTAAATCTAAATCTTTAGTTCTAAATCCAGTTACTGCTGCAACATAATTAATAACAGGAATGTATTTAACTTCTACATCAAGTTGTTTGGATAATTCTTTTGAAAATAAATTAAATCTTTTGTCCAAAACATCTTGGTTTTGATCAGGTATTGCTCCAACTTTTAAAACTTTGGGATTTGAAAATACAGGTGATGAAAAAAAAGAAAATAATAGAGATGAACTTAATAGGAAATTCTTTAAATTAAACATAACTTAGTTAAATTAATAGTATTCAGAGATTGATTTTTCAAGCCTTTGTAGTCCATCTTTTATTTTAATCTCTGAAGCTGCACAAGATATTCTTATACATTGATCAGCTCCAAAAGCTTTTCCAGGTACAACAACTAATCCGTAATCTTGAAGAGCTTTATTGCAGAAATCAACAGAAGTAATTGAGGAGTTGGGTAATTTTGGAAATGCGTAAAATGCTCCGTTAGGTTCTTTAATATAAATCCCATTTATATTATTAAGGCCCTCATAGAGAAGTCTTCTTCTTTGATCATAATGGCTATTTATCATTGAGAAAAACTCATTATTAATTTTTAAAGCCTCTAAAGCACCTTTTTGAACAAAAGAGCAAACATTACTTGTACTTTGACTTTGTAATGCTGAGGATGCTTTGATTACATCTTTGGGACCAACTAAATAACCTATCCTCCAGCCAGTCATAGCCCATCCTTTCGCAAACCCATTTATTATAAAAATTCTATCTTTTAAGTCATTTGCTAATGAAGATAAACTGTAGTGTTTAAATTCTTTTTTAAGGATTAGTTCGTAAATCTCATCAGAAAGAATATTGATATTTGGATTTTCTCTAGCTAAATCGGCAATTTGTAATAATTCTTCCTTTGACATAACTCTTCCAGTAGGGTTATTAGGAGAATTGATGATTATAAATTTAGTTTTTGAAGAGATTTTAGACTTCAGATCTTCTATATTTATTTTGAATCCATCTTCTGCAGAAGAATTTGTAAAAATTGGCTCCCCTCCCGCCAATCTAACCATCTGGGGATAACTTAACCAATATGGAGAAGGAATAATAACTTCGTCTCCAGTATTTAACAATACTTGGAAAAGATTATATATTGCTTGCTTAGCACCATTTGTGACCATTACATTTTCAAATTCATAATTTAAATCGTTTTGAATTTGAAGTTTATTTGCAATTGCTTTTCGGAGATCTAAATTCCCCGCTGCGGGCCCGTACTTTGTGAATCCATCAAATATAGCTTTACTTGTAGCCTCTATAACTTCTTTTGGGGCATCAAAATCAGGTTCTCCTGCACTTAAATTGCAAATATCTACACCTTCTGCAGATAATTGATTTGCTTTAGCACTTATCTGCAATGTAAGAGAAGGCTCAATTGAAAGTGCCCGATCAGATAAATTAACTTGACTCATTGACTTATGACTTTTCAAATATGACTTTTAATAATGACAAATGCATAAATTAAGAATAAATAAAACTATCACACTATGGTTTAATTTAGTTCATTTTCTTAATCTATTTTATTTTCATGTTTTGAGTTCTTAAGATAAAAATATTTAAAGTTTTATTTTCGGTGAAAAGGTTAGTAATTGGGAGAGGAAGTGTATTTGCAGATTTGTTAGTAATTGGTGAGGCACCTGGAGCACAGGAAGATTTAGAAGGAAAACCTTATGTAGGTAAATCTGGTAAGTTATTAAACGAATTATTAATTCAAGCTGGAATTGATTATAAGAAGGATGTTTATTTTTGTAATGTAATTAAATGTCGTCCACCAAATAATAGAAAACCCACTGCTAGAGAAATTAATATTCATAAACCTTGGTTATTACAGCAAATAAAGTTAGTCGATCCAAAATTTATATTACTTACTGGTTCTACTGCTATGAGAGCTATTTTAGAAGTTAAAGATCCTATAAGTAATTTAAGAGGTCAATGGATTAAAAAAGATGGGAGAGAAATTATGGTAATTTTTCATCCATCTTATTTGTTGAGATTTCCTTCAAAAGAAATCAATAAACCTTACCATCTAACTTTGAAAGACCTAGAGAATGTAAGTGGTAAACTATATGCCGTATAATTTAGTGAAATCCTTTTTGAATATCAAGAATTTTAATGTCATTAACTCAATCTAAAGAGGTTAATAGTCTCTCCAAAAGATATTCAACTCATATTGAGAGAAGGATAACTAGAACAGTAATGGTTGGTGATATAGCTATTGGAAGTGATTATCCAGTCAGAGTTCAATCGATGATAAATGAAGATACTATGGATGTCGAAAATGCTTACTTAGCTATTAAAAGACTTCATGATGTGGGTTGTGAAATAGTAAGGTTAACTGTCCCTTCCTTAGCACATGCCAAGGCAGTAGGAGATATAAAGGTAAAATTATTAGAAAATAATATCAAAACCCCCTTGGTGGCTGATGTTCACCATAATGGTATGAAAATTGCAATGGAAGTTGCAAAACATGTTGATAAAGTAAGAATTAATCCTGGATTGTTTGTTTTTGAAAAATCAGACCCTAAAAGAACTGAATATACAGATGAGGAATTTGAAACTATTAAGCAAACAATACTTAAAAGATTTACCCCTTTAGTTGAAGTTTTAAAGGCTGAAAACAAAGCTCTAAGGATTGGAGTTAATCATGGGTCTCTATCTGAGAGGATGCTTTTTACTTATGGAGATACGCCATTAGGAATGACAGAATCTGCGATGGAGTTCGTCAAAATTTGTGATGAGCTTGATTTTCATAACATAATTATTTCTATGAAAGCTTCTAGGGCTCCGGTCATGATGGCAGCTTACAGAATGATTGCAGATAGGCTTGACTCAGAAGGATATAACTATCCCTTACATTTAGGAGTGACCGAAGCTGGTGATGGTGATTATGGAAGGATTAAAAGTACTGCTGGAATTGGAACGCTTTTGGCAGAGGGATTAGGAGATACCATCAGGGTTTCCTTAACAGAAGCTCCAGAAAAGGAAATACCAGTGTGCTATTCAATTTTGCAATCTTTAGGATTAAGAAAAACAATGGTTGAATACATCAGTTGCCCCAGTTGTGGTAGAACACTTTTCAATCTAGAAGAAGTTGTAGATAAAGTTAGGAACGCTACCTCACATTTGACGGGTCTAGATATAGCAATAATGGGATGTATTGTTAATGGGCCAGGAGAAATGGCAGATGCTGATTATGGTTATGTTGGAAAAGGTAAAGGAACTATTGCCTTATATAGAAGAAAAGAAGAGATAAAAAGAGTACCTGAAGATGAGGGTGTTAATGCTTTAATCCAACTTATTAAGGATGATGGGAAGTGGATTGATCCTTAAGGATTTGTCAAATTTTTGAATTATAAATAAATTCTTTTTATAATAAAAAATATCGCATTATTTGAAGATAAGAAAATTGCTTAAAAAAAAATATATATTTCTTTTCGCGACATCCTTTTCTGGGTTATTTTTAAATAATTTTGCAGAGGCAACAGTTTTAAATAATAGTTATAAAGAAGTAATTGATCATGTTTGGCAAATTGTATATAGAGATTTTCTTGATTCAAACGGCAAATTTCAAAAGTCCAATTGGATTAATCTAAGAAAAGATGTTTTATCAAAAACATATTCAGACAGCAATGAAGCATATGATGCGATTAGAGATATGCTTTCTAATTTAGATGATTCTTATACAAGATTTTTAGAACCTAAGGAATTTAATCAAATGAGAATCGATACCTCTGGCGAATTAACTGGAGTTGGTATCCAAATAGTTAAAGATAAAGAATCTGATGATTTAATAATTATTTCTCCCATAGAGGGCACCCCTGCATTTGATGCTGGAATTAAAGCTAGAGATAAAATATTATCCATAGATGATATTTCTACTGAAGGTATGAATATTGAGGATGCCGTGAAATTAATAAGAGGACAAAGAGGTACTAAAGTAAAGCTTGAAATTCTTAGAGGTTCTCAATCCTTTTTTAAGACTTTATCAAGAGAAAAAATTGAAATAAAATCTGTATCAAGTAAAGTCAATCAAACCAAAAATGGCTTATCAATTGGCTATGTAAGAATTAAACAATTTAATGCAAATGCATCCAAAGAAACTAGAGATGCTATTAAGGATTTAGAAACAAAAAAAGTCGCAGGATATGTTCTTGACTTGAGAAGTAATCCTGGAGGTTTATTAGAATCAAGCATCGATATCTCAAGGCACTTCATTAACAAAGGAGTAATAGTAAGTACAGTAAGTAAAGATGGTTTAAAAGAAACAAAAAAAGGAAACGGTCAAGCTCTAACAAAAAAGCCCTTAGTTGTCTTAGTTAATGAGGGTTCTGCTAGTGCTAGTGAAATAGTTTCTGGTGCAATAAAAGATAACAAAAGAGGAAAATTAGTTGGGAAGAAAACATTTGGTAAAGGTCTAGTTCAATCCATGAGAACTTTAGTTGATGGTTCAGGTCTAACTGTTACAGTCGCTAAGTATTTAACTCCGAACGGCACTGATATAAACAAATCTGGAATTATCCCAGACATAGAAGTAAGAATGAATATAAACCCTATACTTCAAAGAGAGATAGGAACTAGAAAAGATAAACAATATAGAGCTGGTGAAAAAGAGCTAATAAATATAATTAATAGAAAGAATCAGATAAGCGAATTTAATCCCGACACCACAAACCTTAATGCATTCCTAAAAATTAATAAGGAAGATAAAGTATTTTCATTAAATTAATTACTCATATCCAGCATTCTCTTTATTGGCACATAGGCTCTTCTTATTATTTCTGGGTCTAGTTCAATAGACGGGGAATTATTTTTCAAACAATCAAGAATTTTTTCTAAAGTATTTAATTTCATATATGGACACTCGTTACATTTACAACCTTCTATATCGGGAACTTCAATAAAAATTTTATTAGGTTCTTTCTTTTTCATTTGATGAATTATTCCAGGTTCAGTTAGGACCATGTAAGTTTTAGATGGATCTTTACTTACGAAATCAAGCAGCTTACTTGTTGATCCAATAAAGTCTGAGAGACCTAGTAAATTTTGACTACATTCAGGATGAGCAATTACTTTTGATCCTGGATTTTGATATTTTAATTTTAGAAGTGCTTCTTCACTAAATGATTCATGAACAATGCAGCTGCCAGGCCATAATTTAAGATCTCTTCCTGAATTTTTCTGTACCCATCTCCCAAGGTTCTGATCTGGCGCAAATATTATCTTTTTATCTTCAGGTATCTTTTTAATTAATGAGACTGCATTACTGCTTGTACATATCAGATCACTTTGAGCTTTTACTTCTGCAGTGCAATTTATATAACTTACGACATAGTGATCTGGATTTTCTTCCCTGAATTTTTGAAATTTATCTGAAGGACAATCGTCTGCTAATGAGCATCCTGCGTCAATATCTGGTAATAGGACTGTTTTATTAGGGCTAAGTATTTTTGCCGTTTCGGCCATAAAGTGCACACCGCAAAAAATTATTATATCTGCGTCATTATTTGCAGCTTTCCTAGATAGATCTAATGAATCTCCAATAAAATCTGCAATTTCCTGAATCTCTGGAGCTTGATAATAGTGCGCAAGAATAATTGCATTAGCTTTTCCGCAACGCTCCTTTATTTCAGAAATCAAATCCTCTTCGTTTTGAACTGATTTCTGTTTTGCAGTAGAAGTTATACTGGTCAGGATTTAGAATATCTCTAAATAGATTATATGCCTTTAAACAGAAAAAATTCTGACAAATTTAAAAATTGCTATTGTTGGTGACTGTCATGGTCAATGGTCTGAATTAGACTTGAAAGTTTTATCGATTATCAAACCAAATATTATTTTATTTGTTGGTGATATTTCTGATGGAAGTGTCAAAATAATTAAAAAAATCAATGAGATCAAAATTCCTACTTTTGTGATTTTAGGAAATCATGATAGAGGGAAAGATTCTACAGGCGAAACTCTCTCAAAGCAGATACGTGTTCTTGGTGAAAAATATTGTGCATGGGATTTGAAAGTTTTTAATAATCAAATAAATTTATTGTCTGCTAGACCATGTAGTTCTGGCGGCGGCTATTATCTTTCAAAAGAAGTTAAAGGCGTTTATGGACCTATAACAGAACAAGATTCAATAAATAAAATCATCAAATGTTCAGAAGAGACTCTTGAAGAAATACCTCTAATAATTATGTCTCATGCTGGTCCTTCGGGTTTAGGTTCAGAACCTAAAAGCATTTGTGGGAAAGACTGGAAATTACCCTCTTTAGATTGGGGAGATAGAGATTTGTCTGCTGCTATTTCTCAAATACAAAAGAGAAGAAAAGTTGATCTTGTAATTTTTGGTCATATGCACAACCGGCTTAAAAGAAATCTTGGTTTAAGAGAGATGTTTAAAATTGATAGCAAAGGAACAATTTATTTCAACACTGCCGTAGTACCAAGATATAAAACTGATGAAGATGGGAAATTGCTAATTAACTTTTCATGGATTGAGTTTGAAAATAAGGAATTAAGGCATGTTTCTCATCGATGGTATTCAGAGTATGGTGAAATCCGTGAAGAAGATAAATTTTTTTAGGATTAAATATTTCTGATCATATTTTAAGTATTATTGGGCTTTTCATATCTTGAAAATAATGTTTGAGACAAGATATAACCCGCAATTCCTGCGGCGGTAAAAGCTAAACCATTTTTAAATAAAGGTAATAAATCATTTGTTCTGGATATTATTGGTGCCAAACCAAAAATTCCAAATAACATTCCCCATAAAGGAGAAAGAAGAGCTAAAAATCCAATTGATATGACTTGACCTTCTTTTCTTGGAGCAGAAGCGAAACCTGCTACTAACCCTCCAAGAATAGATGTACATAAAGTCCATATATATTGCTCTTTGGGTAGGCCAGGGACAACTTGGCATCCTCCTCTTTCAAGGCAAATCTTTACGGAATTTATTGCATCTAATACTGCACCATCCTCACCGTGATCTTTCACATAATATTGATTGCCAAATCTTGTTTGAAGTTCAACCCAAAATAACCTTGGCATAAAATTAAAATAAGCCTCTCCGACGTTAAAGTTCAGTAAATTGCCTCCTCTAGGATCCGCAACTATCAACAAACTTGTCTCATCTAAATCCCAATAGTCCTTTATTGCACTACCAGGTGAACTCTCAAACTGAGATAAATATTTAATTTTCCAACCACTTTCAATTTCTAGATTATTTAGGTTGTCCTCTAAAGATTTTTTCTGATTAGGGCTTAATGTTTTAGCTAAATCAATTACTGGTGTTTTTTCTTCTGGTAAGAGATTTGGATTATTTATAGCAAAAACGGGTTTATGTGAAATTAAAACTAATATAGATAGTAATATTCCTAATAGATAGTTAATCTTTGAAGGCATAAATAAGTATTGTCTTTTTATATTTTCGCCGATGAATAGCTTACCCGCGAATAATCCAGATTGGTTAGTAAAAAAAATAATAAAAATGGGCGGGACTATAAGCTTTTATGACTTTATGAATTTTGTTTTAAATGATCCTATTAATGGTTATTACGGCAGCGGCAAAGCTGAGTTAGGCGTTCGAGGAGATTTTGTTACATCACCCTCTTTATCTGATGATTTTGCTTTTTTGGTTGGTAAACAAATAGAAGATTGGCTAATTCAGTTCAAAAGTAGTTTTTTATCTAATCAGAAATTAGCTGTAACTGAATTTGGAGCTGGTGATGGAAGCTTTA
>QCDR01000028.1 GCA_003278705.1 Prochlorococcus sp. AG-355-J23 | reverse complement strand
AATGGAAAAAAGAAGGTTAGTGCATAAATTGGGAGTAGTTTATGAAACCTCTCCAAAACTTATGAAATTGATTCCAATAATAATTAAAAAAATAGTTGAAGAGACAAAAGATGCGTCTTTTGATAGATGTCATTTCACAGATTTCGGCGACTTCAGTCTTAATTTTGAACTTGTTTATTACATCCCAACAAATAATTATCTCGCCGCAATGGAAGCTCAACAATCTATAAATTTAAGAATAATTGAGGAATTTGCGGTTAATAATATAGAGTTTGCATTTCCAACACAAACCTTAAATATTGAAAGTAACAAAGCCAAATGATCTACAAATCTCTTCACTTAAAATCCAGAGTTTTGAAGCCAACTCAGAATTATTTGCCTCATCACTAACCTTACTTTCAACTAATTTATGTTTTTTAAAAGATATAAGTTTATTACTTAAATGAACGTAACCAATATTATTTAAATTTGAATCAAAAACAATTTCAGAAAGTATCCTACCAGCATTTTCTATACTTTCAGAAATTCCTAGAATATTTTTTGCAGCTTTAGAAAAAATTAAATATCCAAAGAGATTAAAACGCTTACTGTATCTAAAAAAACCAAGATCATCATTAGGTATTACTAGACCAGGAGCCCAAGTAATTACAGAAATTTTACTAGAGGAAATTTTTAATTTTTTTTCAAGTTCTTTAGCAAACAAAATATTACATAACTTACTATTTTTATAAGCTTCATCAGCATTAAAATTTAAAAATTGTCCAGTTACTTTCTTTCTTAAATTAACTAGGTTATTAAGTCCCGCTTTCTTTCCTATATTACCACCTGAACTTTTGGGGTCGTGTACATCTGATGATGTAATAATGATTCTAGAATCTTCTTTATCTCTAATAAAATCTTTTAGGACATTTACCAAGTAAAAATGTGCAAGATGATTTACCGCAAAAGTTAGTTCTATGCCTTGTTTTGATACTTTAGGGTAAAAAGAGCCTGTATATTGCAATCCTGCATTTAAAACAAGAACATCTAAAAAAATCTTTTTACTAATAAAGTAATTTTTAATTTTTTTAATATTCTCAAGATCTGAAAGATCACAATTTTCAATAATATTTAAAAATTTACTAAGGTAATTTTTATCAAAATGTTTCTCGATTTTTCTGAGAAATTCATTCTTTCTAAATTCGTTTTTTAATACAACATATAAAATATTTTTCGTCTTCAGTAAATTAATAATGGCAAAAAACCCTATCCCTGAATTACCTCCAGTAATTAAAATATTTTTATTTTTAATCATTTAAATTCCTTTATTTTTTTTATGATAAAAAAATAAATAAAGTTTTTTTTTATTTTGTAATCTTATAAATTATTGTTAAAACACTGAAAACTTAGTCACTAGTATTTGAGTAATTTGATTATTATTAATCTACTCTCATTATAAGTATTGGATGAAAAATATAATTCTTGGCTCAGAAGTAATAACTAATTCCATAAATTTATTTAATCATAAGATTTATCTTTAATGTTAAAAGAAAATATGCCAGATGTTCTTGTTTTGGGTGCAGGGCCTGCAGGTATGGCTATTGCCTCAGCTTTAGGGAAAGAAAAATTAGATGTTGAAGTGCTTTCTCCAAATGGACCAGATGAACCTTGGCCAAATACATATGGCATTTGGGGGAAAGAAGTTGATCAACTCGGGCTTCAGGATTTACTTGAATATAGATGGAAGAATACTGTAAGTTTTTTTGGGCATGGCGCTTTAGAAGAGCAGGACGACGAGAATAAAGCCACGGAACATTCACTAGATTATGGACTATTTGATAAGAAGAAACTCCACAATTATTGGTTTAACGAATGCAATAAGTCTTTTATTAAATGGCATCAAGGCTTTGCAAACAAAATACATTTTGAAAAATACAAAAGTACAGTAACTACAAAAGATGGCAAAACTTACTCTGCAAGATTAGTAGTAGATGCAACAGGGTATGATCCTGTTTTTCTTAAATTAAAATCCTGTGGTCCCTTAGCAGTCCAAACTTGTTATGGGATAGTAGGTAATTTTAGTAAACCTCCACTTAAGAAAGGGCAGTTTGTATTAATGGACTATAGAAATGATCATCTTAACGATGAGAAAAAAAAAGAACCGCCAACTTTTCTTTATGCCATGGATATGGGGGATGGGAAATATTTTCTTGAAGAGACATCTCTTGGTTTGGTAAATCCTCTAACAATGGAAAATTTAAAAGAGAGACTAGAGAAGAGGCTTTCTTATCGAAATATATCAATCACAAGCATGCAGCACGAAGAGCTTGGCTTATTTCTTCCTATGAATATGCCCATCCCAGATTTCAAACAACAAATACTTGGATATGGTGGTGCTGCTTCAATGGTACATCCTGCATCTGGATATTTAATTGGTAATGTTTTAAGAAGAGCTCCACTTGTCGCAAAGGCAGTCTCAGAAGCAATTAATAACAAAAATCTAAGTACCTATCATATTGCTAGAAAAGGTTGGGAAACTTTATGGTCAAAAGAATTAATTAGGAAGAAATCACTTTACCAATTTGGATTAGAAAAACTCATGAGGTTTGATGAGAAACTATTGAGAGAATTTTTTGGTAGTTTTTTCCAACTACCTAAAAATCAATGGTATGGGTTTCTAACTGATACTCTTTCTTTAAAAGAGATTGTATATGCTATGTGCGTAATGTTTATAAAGGCTCCATGGAGTGTAAAGAAAGGTCTTATGATTATGCATGGAAGAGAATTTAAAATGTTACTTAGGATATTATTTCCAAACATATAGTTTAAAAATGAGAACCATATTAATAAGTGGAGCCAGTAGAGGTATTGGACTAAATATTGCACATAAAGAATTAAAAGAAGGCAATAGAATTAGTGTTGGCATAAGAGATTTAGAATCATTAAAAGGAAGCGCTATTGATCCAAAAAAATGGCCAGAAGGGAAAATTATAATCAACCACTATGATGCTTTAAAAAAAATTACAGCCGAAAATTGGATAAAGAATACCGTAGATGAATTTGGAGGATTTGATTCAGTAATAAATTGTTCTGGGGTATTATCGAGAGTTCCTTTCTTATACAACGATGGTGATGAAGAAGATATTTTAAATACATTAAATATCAATTTTTTGGCAATTTGGCATTTATGTAGGCTTTCTTGGGATCATTTATGTACCTCTGGAAGAGGAAGAATTATTGTTTTAGTTTCAATGAGTGGGAAAAGATCCAAAGGCGATTTAGCCGCTTATTCTTCTTCAAAGTTTGCTTTGATGGGATTATGCCAAACTATGAAAAATAAAGGTTGGGATAAAAATATAAGGATTTCTGCAATATGCCCAAGCTGGGTTAATACAAAAATGGCCCAAAATATCTCTTCTTTGGACAAATCAAGCATGACACAACCTGAAGATATTGCTGAAATATGCTCAACAATTCTTAAGTTACCTACCCAATCAGTTCCATTTGAAATCGCCTTAAATTGTAACTATGAAATTTAACCTAAATTAAAAATTAAGTAAGCCATTGAAAGCATTGCAATTGCAATAAATAAACCTTTTATTCGATTAGTTAACAATGAAAAAAGAGATAAATCCTCAGAAAAGTATCCGCCAAAACTACCTGTGATGAATAATATAACCATTGGTAGAGATGCCATTCCGAAAGAATAAGATATAGATCTTACAAATCCAAAATTTAAATAATTAAAAATAAAAGAACCTATTGAAAACAATAAAAAAGATGCAAATAGAGTTATAGAAACTTCAGCATCTAAAGTGTGAGGTAAGCTACCCTTTAATTCAAATTGCTTTTTACATTCTCTAATTTGTCTTTTAGAAAGCTTTAAATAACCAGTTTCAGGAATTCTTTGCGACTTATATTTTCTTAGTAATCTTGCTTCAAGAGTTTCTGGCTCCTTAGTCATAATTGATGTTAATAATTCATCTGGCTTTAATTTTTTAATTTTCTTTTCAAGATTATCCGTTTTCCCAATCCTATAAAGGTCTCCTACTCTAATAAGGTAAACATATCCCGACATTTGCGTTGTAAAATTAATACTGTTCCTACTTAGATAATACTAAAAGAATTAGGGAAATTAAAAGTTTTTACAATATGAAAAACGATATTTTATATTCATTTCGAAGATGTCCATATGCAATTCGTGCAAGATGGGCCCTGTTAATTTGCGAAATAAAAGTAGAGATAAGAGAAATTGATTTAAAAAATAAACCTCTAGATTTTTTAAATAATTCAAAGACGAAAACGGTTCCAATTCTTATAAAAAAAAATAGTGAAGTTATTGAAGAAAGTCTTGAAATTATTCTGTGGGCTCTCTCAGAGTCGAAAAAAGAAAACATCAAATTAATTTATTTTCCTGAGAACAAAAAGGAAGCTATTTTTAAAATAATTAATGAAAACGACAACGAATTCAAATATCATTTAGATAGATTTAAATATGCCACAAGATATAAAGATAGTGATAAAGAATTTCATTTCACAAATGCTATTAAATTTATAAAGAGATGGAACGAACTACTTGCAGAAAACAAATATTTTTTTGGAGATAGCCCCACAATCGCTGATTGGTCTGTTTGGCCTTTTGTAAGACAATTTAGAATCGCTTGTGAAAGCCAAAAAAGGATAAATTATTTTGAACCCTCGATAAAAAACTGGTTAGATTCATTTGAGAAAAATAAAGAATTTAAATCCTTAATGTATAAATACGAATTATGGGAACCTAATTATAGAAAGAATTATTTTCCTTTTAATTAACTTTCTAACAACTTCCTTTTTTCAATTATTCTTGCTAACTCCAAAAAATATCCTGCAGTCCTAAATTTTCCAATATTTTTTTCCTTAAAATCAAGATCGCTTCTAATTTCTGCAGTCTCCGCCATTAGCAAATCTAAATCATTTGATCCAAGACTATACAATTCTCCTAGTTCGATTTCCCTTCCGAGTAAATGACTCCTAAACCACTTCCCTTTATTTTCTTGAGGTGGAATATCGTAGGGGGTAAATGACATTAAAATAAAATTTAGGTTAATACTATTCTAGGGTTCTTATTGAAACTTTTTCATCTCTACTTTATTAAAAATCAATGCAATAAAAAGAATTGCGAATGTAATTAGGGCACAAATTTCTGTCCAATAATCTAACCCAATTTTAGAAATCATTAATGGTGCAAGAACTGTAAATAGTCCCCCAGAAAGAATTAACTGAGCGAAAAGCTGTTTTGACGTAAAAATTGGTAAAGTCTTAGAAATATTTTTAGGATCTGCAAGCCTTAAAAGAAGTAACCCAGAAGCTACTACACCTGTAGAATTGCCAAACTCTATTAAGCTTTTTTCAAACCAATAATCATCAAAAATAAAGTATGCGAAATAAGCAATGCACATTAAATTCCAAAATAAACCGAAAATAGTAAACACTAAAATAAGTATCCAATTATCAAAAACAACTGCGATATCTAAACTCGCCATAGCTGTAAAAATCAACAAATCTGTTGATAAAATACCAATCTCTCTTTGCAGAATATTTGAAATAAATTCTGTATTTTTGGTTTTCTCCAAAATATATCTTATAAGGAGCGAACCTATAAGAATAAAAGGGAATACTGGTAGTGAAAAAATAATTTCCTTCGAAAAATCTCCAAAAGAACTTGAAATATACCTTAAAAATTTAAGTAGCAAAACACCAAAAGAAATTGCCAAGCCAGAGAATCCAAGATTTATTATAAAAATTCTTAAATCTGCAAAAATTCCTATCTTATTTTTTCCCTTTAGGGTATTTTTTTGTTCAAGAATTTCCTCAGTATCTGAAAGACCTAAAGTTCTACCAAGGAAGATGAACATGCTACCCAAAATTGAAGAGGATAGAAGACCCATTGTTGCCATAGCCAAACCAAGATCTAAACCATTTGGGAAACCTAGTTTATTCAAACTTTCACCTATTATTGTTGCAGCTCCATGCCCCCCTTCAAAACCTACCTCTATTAAACAACCCATTAGAGGATTTGCGTCTATAGATGGGGGCAGAAAATATTTAACAACAAGGCCACCGACAAAAAATTGTCCGAAACCTAGTGAAAGAGCTAATAGAAATTGATTAAAAATCGGTTTAACTAAACCATTTATATTCGGTATAGGTCTTCCCATCATTAGAGTTGCGAAGACTAATGATAAAAGAGGAGTAGGAAAATTACTCCAAACATTTATTGTTTCTTTGGGTAAAAAGTGTATCGCACCAAATGGGCCTATAGATATACCTAAAATTCCTGATATGACTGCTATCGGCAATCCAAATCTCTCGAGTTGAACAGCTAGTTTAAATTTCCTTCCAAAAATCAACAAAAAAAATATAATTAACAATCCAAAAAAACTTAATAATAGAGAATTTGAAAAAATATTTTTATTCTGTATCGAAAAAATATTCAATGATTTCAAAAACATATAATTCTAAATCTAAATTAATAAACAAAATTTTTCAAATAAAAAAGGCTCCTTTTAGAGGAGCCTTTTGATATTGGTAAGAAAATTTGATAATTAATCTTTAAGAGTAACTGTTGCACTATCAATATTACTGATAGCATTTGTAACTCTCTTGAAATCAAAGCCTAGTGCTCTTAAAGCGTGCCATAGATGACCTTGAATAAAGAAGAATCCAAAATAGTAATGAACATTAGCTAACCATGCCCTTGAAGTGTACTCACCATCAGGAAGATCAACAGTATCTACCCAATAAGGAGAAATACTAAACTTCAATTCAAGTGGTTCGCCAAAGAATTCAGTTGGATAAACTGTTGTGTTAGCTGCACTCCAGAAGGCTGCAATAATAGCCATCCAGCCTATTCCAGCTAGTGACCATGAGAGAACAGCTTCTGCAGAGAGAAGTCCTTTACCTTTAAATTTGGTATATTCACCAACTTGCTTAGTAGCAATATGCCAAGCACCACCAGTAATCTCAACGAAAGCAAGAAAAGCATGACCTCCCATTACTTCTTCAAGGCTATCAATAGTCAAAAAGTCTGTTTGGTGATTCCAAATTTTGGCCAAATTTAATTCATACTCAACCTGTCTTACAGAACCAATAGCTGGATCATAAATTCCATGAACCCTTGCCCATTCAACAAAAGCGATAACTGCGAAACCAAGAATAATTAAATGGTGACCAAGAATAAATGTCAATTTGTCTGGATTATCCCATTCAATATTGAATTTTCTAGCTCTTGCTACATCAGAATCTTCTAGATTTCCAGGAAGAAGTAAAGAGTGTAAAAGTCCTCCTGCTGCTAAAACCATAGAAGAAACTAGGTGAACTATTGCTATCGCTAGAACAGGTTTAGTATCTCCCATGGCAACACCATTAGCATCAAACCCTATTCCAAGAGTCGCTAAGTGAGGAAGAACGATTAGAGGTTGATGACCCATTGGGACACTTGGGTCAAATCGTGAAAGTTCAAAAAGGGTGAATGCACCCGCCCAGAAAACAATTAATCCTGCATGAGCTACATGAGCAGCAATGAATTTTCCTGAGCGATTTGCTACACCTGAATTACCAGCCCACCATCCATAGGTAGTATCTGGATTTCCATAGGTTTGCATTTAGGAATTGATTAGCTTAAACGTTTTGAGAATACTTTATATTTCACCAAACAGTTGAATTCATAACAAAATTGTAAAGGTTAGTAATCCTAACTATTACTAAATAAAAATTATTCGTAGGGCAAGATAATAGTAAAGAAGGTAGATTTAATGAAGAAAAATTATTCTCAGAGATATAAGTTCTATCAAATAAACCAGTATTTTTAAATTCAAATAAGTTAAATAAATTTCATTTTGCTGACATTAAACGATGTTTTGTTTCATTACACCGTGGTGATTATTGCCTCATTTTCAAACAATTATTAAATATGGGATAAGATATCTAATATTATGACTACTTCTCAAGAGTCTTCTCGAAAATTTTCACTAGAAATGAAATCTGAAGTTCATTACAAAAAGGCTGCAAAATCTTACAGAAAATCGAAACAATATATAAATATGATTAACTTATACCCAACTTTGCAAAACACTCTTATTGAGTGTAAGGATGAGAATCTAATCGAATAAATATTTTATATATTTTTCCAGATTAATTAAGTTAATATATCAATTTTTAAGCTGCAATATTATAGTTTTCTTCAGAATAAAATTTATTAATTATTTCTCTGCACATTTTTATATTGTATAGGGCTTTAGGTTTCCAAGGTTTTTTCTGACCGAGTGGAGAGCTTTTCCAATGAATCCCAGGCTTGAGTATTCCATTTTCACGTAAAAAAATAAGTTTAATTTCAGTTATTCCCAATTTTTCTGAGGTCAACTCAGATGAGCTCCACATATCCCCTAACATTGAATTAAGTAAATATTATTAATCCTTGATAACGTTAATTTTATTTTTTTGAAAGGGGTAAAACTTTTAAATAATTATTAAGTCCCAAAAAACCTAGTATTTACAAAGAAATGAGATTTGAAAGATTTATATCAAATTAAGAAATATTAAATAAAGAATCTTCATTAATGAATATCTCATGGGTAACCTTTACTTTATTGATTGATTTATAGTTAAAGTATTCTTCTGTAATCGATTGATGCTTTGAAAGATTGATCCAACCCTTGTGCCAATTACCACTATTTATTAATTCTTCATAAGTAGTTTTTAAGTTAATTTCAGAATCAAGGACAGAAACCATTAAAAAACTAATATTTCCTTTTTCTTTAGTCTCATTTACTAAAACAAAATGTCTTAATCCATTTATGGTTTTATTAGAAGTCCAGTAATTTTCCATAATTATTTTTTCTTAATGTTCCCCTCAGAATTTTTTCTAGATATTTTCTTGTATTCATTTCTAATTTCGTCTAATAAAAGTTTTCTTTTATCCATGTAGTTAAGAGAATCTTGTTTTGTTAAGTTATATCTTTCTTTTTTAGTTAAATTCATCCAATTATTAAGATTCTTTTTATTAAAAGTTGTTATTTTTTTAGAATTAAAAACTTTTTGTTTTCTATTTAATTTAAGAAGATTCCTTAAATTAAAAAAAATAAATATAAAAAGAAAAATTATCACTATCTTCAAGAACATCACTTTACAAGTAAGTTATTGTTTATCCAATTTTCTAATTTAATATCATTCTCAAAAGATATAACCTCCTCTTCACTCCCATTACCTGATTGATCAAAGAGCCTTATAGTGAATTCCCCATTAACTGCCTCATCATCACCAATAACAATAATACTTTTAGATTTAAGTTTATTTGCCTTTTTAAATTGCTTAGAGAATGAGGCTCCGCTTAAATCTAACTCAACTAACAAATCGTAATTTCTTAATTTTCTAGATAAATCCATTGCTAATGATTCAGCAATTAAGCCTTGATTAATGATATAGATATCAGTATTTCTTGGAATTTCAAGCTCTTTTCCTGCGAGTAAAATTAATCTTTCTAAACCAATAGCGAAACCAATTGCTGGAGTGTTTGGCCCTCCCATTTGTTTTATTAAATCGTCGTATCTCCCTCCTCCACAAACTGTAGCTTGGGAGCCCAAAGCCCCACTAGTAATTTCAAAAGCTGTATGAGTGTAGTAATCTAAACCTCTCACAAGATTAAAATTTTCTACATAAGGTATTTTCAAAACCTCTAATTGTCTTTTTAATTCTAAATATCTGTTATGACTTTTTTCAGATAAAAAATTAAATAATCTTGGTGCATTTTCAAGAACTTTTTTAGTTTGAATATTCTTTGAGTCCAAAATCCTCAAAGGGTTTTTAGAAATTCTATTCTGAGAATCTAAATCTAGAGAATCTTTATTTATTTCTAACCATTTTAAAAAAGATTTTTGAAAATTTGATCTGTCATTAGTATTACCTAAAGTATTTATTTCAAGATTGAGTTCTTTAATTCCTAATTTACCTAAGATATCCCAAGCTAAAGCAATAATTTCAACATCACTTCTAACTGAGTCATGTCCTATAAACTCAACACCTAATTGATGAAACTGTCTTTGCCTACCTGCTTGAGGTCTTTCGTATCGAAACATAGGACCCATGTACCAAAGTTTTTGAAGAGGATTAGACGATATCCCATTTTGTATTAACGCTCGTGCGACTGAGGCTGTTCCTTCAGGCCTAAGAGTGCAGGATCTCTCTCCCCTATCAAGAAATGTATACATTTCCTTACTGACAACATCTGTTCCTTCACCAATTCCTCTTATAAATAATT
>QCDR01000027.1 GCA_003278705.1 Prochlorococcus sp. AG-355-J23 | reverse complement strand
GGAGAAACATCGTCTGAAATTATTCAAATGGTATCAATTTCATTAAATGCAGGGATAACAAAAAAAGACTTTGATATTACTATGGCTTTGCACCCAACTATCTCAGAAGAATTTGTGACTATGTATGGATAAAATTATGAATTAGAAAATTTTAATTTTTCTTGAACAATCAGAAATATTATAAGTAATGCAAAGTAAATAAATAAACCTATCCTTAATTCAGAAAGGAAGTTAAATTCATTCAGGAAAAGTATCTTATCGAGAATGTAGAAAATATAAAGATTAAGCAAAATAAATCCTTCAATTCTTGTGATTTTCCCTTTGCTCCAGAAAATTGGTAAGCATGCAAAGGTAGTTAAAACCATGAAAGGTAAGTCAACTTTTATTAGACTCTGTTCAATTACTAAACCTTTAAATCCTGAAAAAATACTGCAACTTCCAAGTATTAAAAGTTGATTGAGTAAATTACTTCCTATTACATTCCCAATCGCAAGATCTGTTTTGCCTTTAAATGCAGCAATTATTGAAGTTACTAATTCTGGTAAAGATGTCCCAGTTGCGACGATAGTTAAACCAATAATAATTTCATTTACACCCAAAAGAGTAGCGAGCGTTTGAGAACCATTTACTAAAATATTTGAACCAAAGCTTAAAAGAAATATTCCCAATATTAACTTTAGTAAAATATCCATTTTCCCTTTATAGTTATCTTTTAATTCTTCAATCTCTGGTTCAGCCTCTTTTGTCTCCTCTCCTTTTTCATTAATGGTGTTGATTTCCCATATTGTATTTAAGATTAAACAAAATATTAGAAATAACCCTGCTTGCAATGTTAATAAGCCTGTTGATGACATAGCCCAAACTGCACAAGAAATTGCCATTAAAAGAGGCACATCTCTTCTGACTATTCTGCTTTTTACTTTAAGAGGTGTTATCAATGAGCTTATGCCCAAAACAACGAGAACATTAAAAATATTGCTTCCAATTACATTGCTTGCCGCAAGCGAATCACTGCCTTTTAAAATTGAACTCAAACTTACCAACAACTCGGGAGAGCTTGTTCCAAGAGAAACAACTGTCAATCCAATTACTATTTGAGGTATTCCTAAAATTAAAGATAAAAATATGGCTCCTTGAATAAAGAACTCTCCTCCGGCAAAAAGTAGAACTATGCCTAAAAATATTTCTATTATTGGAAATAAAAAATCACTCATATTTAGGATTTAATTTAGATAATAAAAATTTTTATAATTGGTTAATAACTATCCTCGAATATCTATAATTTATTGTCAATTTTAATTTGCTGTTAAAATTGATTAAATAGAAAAAATTTTGAAGACTTTAAACATAATAAAACCTGATGATTGGCATTTACATTTAAGAGAAGGTCTTGTATTAAAAAATATCATTAAGTTTTCTTCGGAATATTTTGGAAGAGCCATTGTTATGCCAAATACTAAAAGTCCCATAACATCAATCAATAGCGCTATTTCTTATAGGAAATCTATTGTTGAAGCGCTACAAGAAAGTTCTAAGTTTGAACCATTAATGACAATTTATCTTACAGATGACACTGATAAAGGAGAACTAATTAATGGGTTTAAAAATAATGTTTTTTTTGCAGCAAAATTATATCCTGCTAATGCAACAACAAATTCCAGTCATGGAGTTAGGAAAATAGAAAATCTATATAAGATCTTTGAATTAATGCAAGATTCTGGTATGCCTCTTTTAATTCATGGGGAAGTGACTGATTCTGAAGTAGATGTATTCGATAGAGAAGAAGTTTTTATAGATAAAGAGCTTTCTGAAATAACCAAAAGATTTCCAAAATTAAAAATCGTTCTAGAACATATAACCACTTCTTACGCAGTGGATTTTGTGCAAGAAAACAATATTGGGGCTACTATTACACCTCATCATTTGCATATAAATAGAAATGCGATGTTTTTTGGAGGCTTAAATAGTGATTTTTACTGCTTACCAGTTGCTAAGAGGGAAAATAATAGACTCGCTTTAAGGAGAGCGGCAACAAGTGGCAAAAAATGTTTTTTCTTGGGGACTGACTCTGCTCCACACCTTAGGAAGTGGAAGGCTTTTTGTGGATGTGCAGGTATTTTTAATTCGCCAGTAGCAATAGAAAGCTACTTAACAGTTTTCGAAGAGGAGGATGCTCTAGATAATTTTGAAAAGTTTGCAAGTTTGAATGGTCCTAATTTTTATAATGTCCCACCAAATAAAGAAAAATTAAAATTAGTTTCTAGACCTAACAAAATTAAAGAATATATTGATGTTGTTGAAGAAAAAAATATTGTCGGACAAATAAAACCATTTCATGCAGGTGAAACTTTACAATGGCAAGTAGAAGGAATAGTAAATTAAAAAATTAGATTTAATCTGACAATTAAAAGTGTAAATATTCCAATTTTTCTTGGTTAAATGGGTTACTTTCAGCTACGATTAGAAAGCGCAAATTCCTTTGGGAGTGTGGCGGAATTGGTAGACGCGCCGGACTTAAAATCCGTCGAGCGATTTAGCTCGTGGGGGTTCAAGTCCCCCCACTCCCATTAATTATTTATTTTTAGTTCTGACGATAACTTCCAATAGTTGTTATGTTTTAACTAAGCAACCATAAATTAAAATGGAAAGTTTTTTCAATAATTCATTAGCTACTTTAATTGCTTATATCGGAATTATTTCTACCTATTTATTGGTTATCCCATTGTTACTATTTTACTGGATGAATAATAGATGGAATATTATGGGCAAATTTGAAAGATTAGGAATTTATGGCCTTGTATTTCTTTTCTTTCCTGGTTTAATTTTATTTTCTCCATTTTTAAATCTCAGACTAAAAGGAAGTGGTAAAGGGTAAATAATTGACTAAAGGAAAAGTTATACAAATAGGTTTATTTATTTCATTAATAGGATTAATTAGTTATAAATTTGGACCGCAAATTGGTATCGATAATTTTACAGCCACTACTCTATCAAGTTGCATCTTGATTTTGATTGTTATTACTTGGGTAACATCTTATGTTTATAGAGTTGTAAATGGAAAAATGACTTTTATGGAACAAAGGAAGCGTTATAGAAAAGAGTATGAAAAAGTTGTTAATGATAAACTAGAAACCAAATTCAACTCATTGTCTAAGGAAGAGCAGCAAAAACTTATGGAAGATTTAGAGAAAAATCCATAAATTTTTCATAGAAAAATATCTAAAAATTATGACAGATAACAAAATGCAAATTACTAAAAATGAATCTTTATCTCAGGTAGATGAGATGTTTTGTGAGTTAAAAAATAAAAAAAAATTTGCTTTAATGCCTTTTATAATGGCTGGGGATCCCAATATTGAAATAACTTCTGAGATCTTATTAAAGTTACAAGAAAATGGAGCTGACCTTATTGAATTAGGTATCCCGTATAGTGACCCACTTGCAGATGGACCTGTTATTCAAGTGGCGGCCTCTCGCGCCTTAAAGTCAGGTACTAGTTTAAGAAAAGTAATTAAACTTTTAGAATCTTTAAAAGGTAAATTAAATATCCCCATCATCCTTTTTTCTTACTTAAATCCATTACTATGTTTTGGCTTTGAAAGGTTTTGTGAGATGGCATCTGATGCTGGAGTTTCTGGACTAATAGTTCCTGACCTCCCTTTGGAGGAAGCTTATAAATTCTCTAAAATAGTTAGTAACCATTCTATGGACTTAATTTTATTGGTAGCGCCAACTACTCCTTTTGAAAGAATGAAACAAATATCAAATCATACAAAAGGCTTTACTTATTTAGTAAGTGTTACTGGTGTAACTGGTGAGAGAAACAAAATGGAAAATAGAGTAGAAAATCTTATTGCTAAATTAAAAGATGTAAATAGTAATCCAATTGCTGTTGGTTTTGGAATATCAACTCCAGAACATGTTAATAAAGTTCGTGAGTGGGGAGCAGATGGAGTAATTATTGGGAGTGCATTTGTAAAACGAATCTCGAGCTCAAGTGAAAAAGATGTTGTCGATCACGTTGGTGATTTTTGTAAAGAAATGCGTTTAGCTGCTGATCAAAAAAATTAAATACAAAGATAATTTATTAATTAAAAGAATAATTTATAGAAAATTAATTAAAAATGTTATTACCAATTTATTGTTGTTGTCGTCTTTAAGGTTCTTCTGTAGGTAATAATCTGATTTGTTTTCTTCCGAGCTTAATTTCGAATTCATCACCTGCTTTTAAATCAAGAAGTGCTGTATATGCTTTCCCAATCAGAAGATTTCCATTGCCTTGAACTGTAGCAATATAACTAAGTTTTCTTCCACCTTTTCCAATACCTGCAGCTCCAGAATCGCCAAGATTAACCCCTTTTGCTTCTAAAAGTGCTTCATAAAATGCTGTAAAGTTTAAGCGTTCACCTCCGTTTTTTTTAGTGGAAACATATCCACAGGCGCGAACTAGGTCAGATTTGCTAACATCACCAAGTTCTTTAACTTTTGCAAGGAGATCGCTACCAGTTAGCATAATTAATTAAATGAAAGTTGTATTAAATAACATAGCAATCTGCGTGTAATATATGCAATTATTAAGTATCTATTTATTCTATTATTTATATTTAAAAATGGAAAAGTTTGTAGTTTTTGGACGCTACTGTGAAGATGCAATTATTAAAAGGGAACCATTTCGAGAACAACATCTTAAGAGACTTAAAAAATTAAAAGATAGCGATATTTTAGTTACATTAGGGCCAACAAAATGTACCAAATATTTGTTTGGAATTTTTAATGCTAATGATGTAAACGAGTTGAAAGATCTTATTGAGGAGGATATCTATTGGGAAAAAGGTATATGGATTAATTATGATATTTATCCCTGGATTCAAGCATTTTAAATATGATTTACGAAAAAATTTAGATATTATTAACTATTTATTAAAAGAATTAATTTAACTTAAAAATACATATTATTTTTGCTTAAATAATTAAATTATTTATCTTATTTAGGAGTTAAAACGATATTTATTTAAACGTTAGTTTTAAGACGTTATATCATTTTTAATTAAAAATATATTATTTAAAATAATATTTATTTACTAGTATCTTGATTTATCTGGTTTACTAATGAGTCGATATCTAATTGATTATATGGTGGTGCTTGTTTTGTTTCTAGATAATCGTTCTTGATATTGTTTAACCATTTTTGCTCAATCTTTATAAAATTTTTTGCAATATTGAACATGCCACCTTTTTTATATAATTCTTTCATTTTGAGAATAATCTCGGAGGTTCTACTCGATTTAATATTTAATTCATTTGCTAAGTCTTTTTGGGTAAATCCGTGCGTTTTTAACCAATCTTTAATGAAGGAGACGAGTTCTTTTTCTTCCTGTATAGATAATTTACTCATTCAATAAAAAGGAAATAACTTATTAAGCTTATTCTCTGCTCTTGCTCTTATTGAAGGAGTCATATATTTGCCCCATATACTGAGTACTGCTGTGAGGGCTACAAAATCATCACTAAAACCAACTAAAGGCATAAAGTCAGGGAAAAGATCAAATGGCATAATCAAATATGCTAGGGCAGCCATTAATGAAACTCTCACTTGTGCAGGAGTATAAGGATCTAATGCCATCTCCAAAACTTCTAAGGCAGGCTTGGCAATTGTTCTTCCCGCTTTAATAAGAATCTTAATAATGATATTTTCATCAAATGTTGAACTTTCTAAAACTTCAGCATCATAGATTTTTTCTTGAGTTTTATAATTCTCTTTCATCCTAATAAATTAAATTTAAATATTTTTAATGGAATTTTTAGCTAATACTATCAACTAATCCATTCTGTATTCCTGCTTTTCTAAGTTTTCTTAAAGCTCGTTGCACCACTTGTCGGCAATATTCCCTGCTACAACTCATATGTCTTGCAACTTCAGCTAAAGTTCTCCATTCATTTGAGCCGTCTAAACCAAATCTTAGGCTTACTATCTTTCTTTCTTTCTCAGTTAAATTTGCTTTATCTAATAACTTCCAAGCCGAAGCTGTCCTTTCGGCTAATTCGGCAAGTTCCATTGGGGGAGTTTGATCACTTGGAAGAATATCAACTAACTCGGAAGGATCTGATTTTGATTTGACAGTACCTTGGAGGCTAACAGTGATGCTCCTCAATTCACAAGAAAGGAGTTCGTCAATTTCCTCTTTGGTTATTTTCATTTCTTCTGCTAGCTCATTACTACTGGGTGGAATACCCTTAAGTTGCATAAGCTTTGATTTTGCTGATCTTAATTTTGTTAGTTTTTCATTAATATTTACCGGTATCCTTATAGTTCTACTTTGAGTTGACAATGCTCTATTTAAACCTTGCCTTATCCACCAATACGCATAGGTAGAGAATCTATGTCCTCTAGATGGATCATATTTTTCTACGGCCCTTGTAAGACCTAATGTCCCCTCCTGAATTAAGTCCAGTAATTCTAATCCTTTCCCTTGGTATCTTTTAGCAAGGTTTACAACTAGTCTGAGATTGGCTGTTATCATCTCGTTTTTAGCTTTTTCGCCAATTTTGATCTTTTTCCTTTCGGCTTCGGAATATTCACAAGCAGGCCCTTTCCCTCCTGCCTCTTGACATCTATTAACAAGCACAACCATTTCTTGGACTTTTCTGCCCATTGTGAGTTCTCTTTCGGGAGTCAAAAGTTGATGACGACCTATTTCACCAAGAAAATCGCTTAATGAACTCACGATTTACCTCATTGTTGATATATTTAACTTATAGTCAATTCAGTAATAAGCCATACATGTAATAATTTATTAATAATTAGTTAATAATTATTATTTAGTTAATTATCATTATTTTTTCAAATTTTAAGTTTAAAAAAATTATAAATTTTTAAACTTTATTGTTTAATTTTTTCTTCTTGATTCTAGAACAGCAAGTACATCTCTCCACTCAACGCCTTTAAACTTTAGGGCTACTTGCAGATGATAGATTAAATCAGCAGCCTCATTTGAAATTGAATTTTTATCATTATCTTTGCAAGCCATTATAAATTCTGCAGATTCTTCTCCTATTTTTTTCAAAATAGTATTACTACCTTTTGTTAATAAATGATTTGTGTAACTTTTTTCTGATGGATTTATTGATCTTTTGTTAATTGTATTGAATAATTCAGAGCAAATATTTGAGAAGGGAATTGTTTTTTTCTCTTTTTTATTACTTTGATTAATTTGTATCTCGTTGAAAAAACAACTTTTTTCCCCAGTGTGACATGCTCCTGAACCATTTTGTTGGATCAAAAGGATTAGTGAATCATTATCGCAGTCGAATCTTATCTCCTTAAGTATTTGGGTACTTCCACTTGTAGCTCCTTTTCTCCAAATTTCTGATCTTGATCTACTCCAATAATGAACGTTTTTGGTTTCAAGTGTAATTTTCAAAGATTCTTTGTTCATCCAAGCAAGCATAAGAATTGATCCATCAAGCCAATCTTGTGCTATTGCAGGGATTAATCCATAATTATCAAAGCGTAGATCATCTATCGAAAAATTAGTTGAATAAGTCATTATGTTCGTTATGTTAAATCCTACTCAATGTGTGATATTAAAATTATCCTAACAGTTAATTGATGTATATTCATTCTCTGAAATTTTCATGCAGCAAAAGTTACGAGGATTTTCCTTGTTCGCATAGGCAATGGCGCCATGATGGTCACTGCAGATTTGTGCATGGATATTCAAGATCATTCACCTTTTGGTTTACTGCAAAAAAATTAGACCTAAATGGTTTTGTTGTCGATTTTTCAAGTCTAAAGCCCCTAGAAAATAGACTTAAGGAGCAATTTGACCATACTTTTTTAATAAATAAAGATGACCCTTTATTGAATTACTGGGAAAAATTATATGACTTAGATGCTTTAGATCTGAGAATAATGGATAATGTGGGAATGGAGTTCACTTCTAAATTAATTTGGAGATGGGCTAATGAATACTTACAGGATAAGGATAAGGGCAGAACATGTTGTTGGAAAACAGAATCAAAAGAAAATAAATCTAATAAAGCAAGTTATGAGGAAATTCCTGATTGGTTCAAATCTTAGATAAAGTTGTTAGATTTCAAGTCATATAGGATTCTTCAATTTAGATATTTAATCAACAATTATCTCTCCATTAATCAGATAAATATTAATCTCGTCTTTATTAAGGTAATGATTATTTAATATATTGTTTGAAATTTTTGTCTCAATTTGTTTTTGAATAATTCTTTTTAAAGGCCTTGCTCCAAAGGCATGATCGAAACTATTTTCGACCAGTTGGTTAATAGCCTCATCCGTAATTTTGAATTTTAAGTTTTTTTTGTGATTTCCTAATGGCCAATTATTAAATTCCAACTAGATTAATAATCTAGAGAATAAAATTTTGCAAGCAATTAATCCTATTTGGGCGGAAGTTCAACAATCACTTCAAAAAACTTTAAGTAAGCCTTCATTTGAGACATGGATAAGGCCTGCTAAATTTAATTGTTTTGAAAATGGCTTATTAACTTTAATTGCTCCAAATACATTTTCCAGTGATTGGTTAAGAAAGAATTATTGTCAAACTATCGAAAAGGCTGCAAAGGAAATATGCGGCCATGATGTAAAAGTTGTTTTTAAATCTGAAACAAATATAAGCAGCGATTCAACAAATAAAGAGAACCCAGACCAAGAGATTGTGAATCGTAAAGCAAAATCATTTCCTAATAATAGTCAAGATATTTCTTCAAAAAATCGATCCAAAAATCCCAATGGTCTAAATTTACGCTACGTCTTTAAAAGATTTGTTGTAGGTCCAAATAGTAGGTTGGCTCATGCAGCGGCTTTAGCAGTTGCCGAATCACCCGGGAGAGAATTTAATCCATTATTTATTTGTGGTGGAGTAGGTCTCGGTAAAACTCATTTAATGCAAGCAATAGGCCATTATCGAGTAGAAATAGATCCAGAAGCAAAAGTTAAATATGTATCTACAGAAACTTTTACTAATGATGTTATTAGTGGTATTCGAAGAGATGGAATGACAGCTATTCGAGATAAATATAGAAATGTAGATTTGATTTTAATAGACGATATACAGTTCTTAGAAGGCAAAGAGTATACACAGGAAGAATTTTTTCATACTTTTAATGCTCTTCACGAATCAGGAAGTCAAATAGTTATTGCAAGTGATAGGCCACCAAATCAATTGTCGGGAATTCAAGAGAGATTAATTTCTAGGTTCTCAATGGGCATGACAGCAGATATTCAACCACCTGATCTTGAGACGAGGACAGCCATCCTTCAAAAAAAGGCAGAACAAGAGAGGATGAGTCTTCCAAGAGATTTAATTCAATTTATAGCAGGAAGATTCACTTCGAATATTCGAGAATTGGAAGGAGCATTTACTAGAGCTGTTGCATTTGCATCAATAACAGGCTTGCCAATGACAGTCCAATCAATTGCTCCAATGCTTGATCCGAATAGTGTTGGAGTAGTTGTTACTCCTAAACAAGTTATTAATAAAGTGTCAGATTTCTTTAAAGTTTCTACTGATGAATTGATCAGTTCAAGTAGGAGAAAACCAGTAAGTCAAGCTAGACAAATAGGTATGTATCTTATGAGGCATGGGACTGATCTAAGCCTACCAAGAATTGGAGATGAGTTTGGGGGCAAGGACCATACAACAGTAATGTATGCTATTGAACAAGTTGAAAAAAAATTATCTATTGATCCAAATATTGCAAGTCAAGTTCAAAAAATAAGAGATTTGCTTCAAATAGATTCAAGAAAAAATTTATAGTTTTACTATTAACTAGAAGTGAAATTTATAGGATCTTGATCATATCTATGCCTTAAAGGTAACTTATCTATTTCATTGATATCACTGAGCGATTCAATTCTATTTAACGATTGCCTTAATAACCTCGCTGAAATAATTGGCATATCTCTTGGAACTGAGATTCTATTTTTTAAGTATCTTAACGAGATTCCTGAAAGTTTTTTAGGGATTAATACTTCACCTGTGATCATATAGCTCAAAGCTGATCTCAATGATTCGTCAAAGGATTCTTTATTGTATGGGTTTACCTTTAGTAAATTGTCTTTATGCTTTATCACTCTTTTAAGAGCAATTGTTTCATAATATTTTGACTCATAATTTTGGTTTAATTCATAAATACCTAAACCCTCCCCAGTATCTATTAGCTTTGAGAAAGTAATCTGTTGTTCATTGCTTTCTTTATAGCATCCTCCCATTTGTGGGGGTAAATCATGAGAATGAGTATGAAAATCTCCTTGAGTGCCTCTATAAGCACTTGTCCCCTCAAAAAGGGTAAGCCAGTCATCTACATGACGATAATTAGATCTTAAATTAAACCCTTTATAATAAATAAGTGATGCATTCATTCTCTCCATATAGGGAATAAAAATTATATCTCCAACACCAGGCTCTATAGCACCAGTGTTAGAAACTGATGGATCAATAAACCCTGATTT
>QCDR01000026.1 GCA_003278705.1 Prochlorococcus sp. AG-355-J23 | reverse complement strand
TTACCAAAGTTCCTTCTTCTAATATAGGGCCCTCTATTCCAGCTTTGGTACCGTATTTTTTGATTTCTTTCCTAATTATTAAACCATCAAGGTCTAGTCCATTCAAAGCTGCTTTAACAATTAATCCACTTACTATAGGGTCTGCACCTAATGTCAATCCTGCTACAGCTTTTGACCTTGAGTCCTTTAAATCTAAAAATAATTCACTTATTAAGTTTAAGCCTTCACCATTTAATGACACTGGTTTACAGTTCAAGTAATGACTGCTTTGTTTTCCTGAAGATAAAGTAAAGTTTCCTTTTTTGTAAGATTTTTCAATTAACTGTTTTAACAATTTTGCTTTATTTAGATCATACCTATCCGAAAATTTGCCCATTAGTAAAAGTTTAATTTATATTTAAAGATTAGAAGAAAAAAAAGAAATCTCACAAAAACTTCCTAATGAGGTGTTTTTTGAAATATTATTTTTATATTGTATATTGAAATTCAATGTAATTAAAATTACATAAATTCCCTTGGGGGTGTAGCAATCTGGTGAATGCACCAAACTCATAATTTGGCTAAGGCGAGTTCGATCCTCGCCACCCCCATTATTCATTTGTCATTGAATGAAAATAACTCTACTTTTATTTCTTATATTTTTACCAGCCTTTTTCGCAGCGAGTGAACTCTCTTTTTTATTAATAAGGCCAAGTAAAGTTTTAAGGTTAATAGAAGAAAAAAAGAAGGGAGCATTTGCAATTTTAAAAATTCAAAAACGCTTTAGATCTTCATTAATTGCTTCTCAATTTGGAGTGACAATTTCATTAATTGCAATTGGATGGCTAAGCAATAACCTGGCTAATGATTATTGGAAAAGAAATATTTTATCAAATAGATTTTATGATCTTCTATTATTTTTATTTGTTGTTTTAGTTGTTACTCTTGTTTCTGGACTAATTCCAAAAGCTTTAGTAATTAATAATCCAGAATCTGCTGCATTAAAGTTAACTACAATATTCGATGCCGTAAGAAAAGCCATGAATCCTATTGTGAAAACAATAGAATTCTTTGCTAGCGCCTGTTTAGGCTTGTTTAATTTAAATAACAAATGGGATTCTTTAAACTCGGGTTTATCTGCTGGAGAATTAGAAACTCTCATAGAAACAGATAATGTAACAGGTTTAAAACCAGATGAGAAGAATATTCTTGAAGGAGTTTTTGCTTTAAAAGATACACAGGTTAAAGAAGTGATGATTCCAAGATCTGAAATGGTAACTTTGCCAAAAAATATAACCTTTTCAGAACTTATGAAACAAGTCGATAAAACTCGACATGCTCGCTTCTTTGTGATTGGTGAGTCTTTAGATGATGTATTAGGTGTATTAGATTTGCGTTATCTAGCTAAGCCAATATCAAAAGGTGAAATGGAAGCCGATACATTATTAGAGCCATTCCTTTTACCAGTAACAAAAATAATAGAAACATGTTCACTAGCAGAAATATTTCCAATAGTAAGAGACTACAATCCGTTCTTACTAGTAGTTGATGAACATGGTGGGACAGAGGGACTCATAACTGCAGCTGATCTTAATGGCGAAATAGTTGGAGAGGAAATGCTCAATAATAGAATTTATTCAGATATGAGAATGTTAGATAATTTCTCTAAAAAATGGTCAATAGCGGGAAAATCAGAAATTATAGATATCAATAAAAAGTTAGGATGTTCTATTCCTGAAGGGGCAGACTATCATACCCTTGCTGGATTTCTGCTAGAAAAATTTCAAATGGTTCCAAAGATTGGCGATGTTTTAGATTTTAGTAACATTAAATTTGAAGTTATTTCTATGTCAGGTCCAAAAATTGATCGTGTTAAAATTATTCTTCCCAAAAGCTAAATGTGGCTTCCCATAGAGGATAATGATAATTAATATATAGATTTGAAATTATGCAGCCAACCTCATCACCAGTAAAGGTTGGAGTCATAGGTATAGGGAATATGGGTTGGCATCATGCACGAGTACTAAGTTTGCTCAAAGATGCAAATCTCATCGGAGTTGCAGATCCAAATGAAGAGAGAGGCAAATTAGCTATTGAGCAATTCCAATGTGAATGGTTCAGAGATTATAAAGACTTAATTCCAAAAGTTGATGCTATCTGTGTCGCTGTCCCAACACTACTTCATCAAAAAGTAGGACTAGATTGTCTTAATGGAGGTACTAACGTTCTCATTGAAAAACCAATTGCAGCTAACGAGTTAGAAGCAAAATCTTTAATAGAGGCTGCTAATGCAAGTAACTGTCTATTACAAGTTGGGCATATTGAAAGATTTAATCCTGCTTTTAGAGAATTAAATAAAATAGTTCATAATGAAGAAATTGTTGTTTTGGAAGCAAGAAGACATAGTCCTCATGCAGATAGAGCAAATGATGTATCTGTAGTAATGGATTTAATGATCCATGACATTGATCTTATTTTAGAACTCGTCAACTCCAAAATACAAAAATTAGCGGCAGTTGGAGGCAGAAATAGTGAAGGATTAATAGATTATGTCAATGCTACTTTAGTTTTTAAAAATAATGTTATTGCAAGTTTGACTGCCAGTAAAATGAGTCACAAAAAAATTAGGAGTTTAAGTGCTCACTGCCAAAATGGACTAGTAGAAACTGATTTTTTAAATCACTCTCTTCAAATCCATAGAAAGTCTCATGAATCATACACTGCAGAACATGGAGAATTAGTTTATAGAAATGACGGATATGTTGAAGAAGTTAGCACAACCTCCATTGAGCCTCTTTATGCAGAATTGGAGCATTTTCTTAAGTGTGTTCAGGGCAAAGAAATACCTGAGGTGGATGGTGAGCAAGCCTCAAGAGCATTAAAAATTGCTGATTTTATAGAGAGTGCAGTAGAAAATTCCGGAGATGCGATTTTACTTGAAAATCCAGTCTAATACTAACAATCTAAACTAAAAGAATTTTATTTAAATCCAACAGCAGCTTGCCAAACAAACACTAATAAAAAGAAAAATAAAGGAATCAGTGGAAGAACATCAACGGTTGGAGCAAAGGCCTTATAAGCCTCGGGCAATTCAGCGAATGTATTAAATAGAATGAGCACCTTTTTGATAATTTAATTAATTATGATAAGACGTTACCACGTATGGTGAGCAATAGAGGATGTTTTCCAAGGAGCGAAATCATTTGTAAAACAATTATCTCTAATTGCAGTAGAAATTGCATTGGTAAATCTTATTAAGTGAGCAATATTATGCAAACTTATGAGAGTTAGGCCTAATATTTCGTCATTTCTAATTAGATGATGCAAATATGCTCGAGAATAGGATTTACAGGTTTCGCATTTACAAGTTTTGTCAATCGGAGAAAAGTCATTTTTAAATCGAGCATTTCGCAAATTCAATCTTTCATCATTAAAAAATGCAGTCCCATGTCTCCCTAATCTTGTAGGCAAAACACAGTCAAATATATCAAATCCATTAGCAACAGCTAGAGAAATTTCTTTTAAGGAGCCAATTCCCATTAAATATCTTGGTTTATTTATTGGTAAGAATTTCGGGACGTAATTAATTACACTATGTATTTCTTCGACTGCCTCGCCAACACTTACACCTCCCACTGCTATTCCAGGAAGATCAAAAGAACTTGTATATTTTGCACTGTATTCTCTCAATCTCGGATACTTTCCACCTTGAACTATACCGAATAATGCTTGATTGGATTTCTGATGAGTCTCAACACATTTTTGCAACCATGAATGAGTTCTTTGTAAAGAGTCCTCAATATCATTTTCGTTAGCTGTATGCGGAGGACAATGATCAAAAGCCATCGCAACATCCGATCCAAGATCCATTTGAATCTGTATTACTTTTTCAGGTGACAAAAAAACATGACTACCATCTCTTGGATTTTTAAATTCCACGCCTTTATCAGAAATATTATTTAATTTGGCCAAACTAAAAACTTGATATCCTCCTGAATCAGTAAGAATAGGCTTCGGCCAATTCATGAACTTATGTATTCCGCCAGATTCTTTAACTAGTTTTTCTCCAGGTTGTAAATGAAGATGAAAGGTATTTGAAAGAATCATTTCTGATCCTGTAGAGGTTAACTGCTTAGATGAAATTCCTTTAACCGTTGCCAAAGTACCCACAGGCATAAATTTTGGTGTATTTACCTGACCATTTGGTGTATGAAATATACCAGTTCTTGCCGCTGTATTACTGCAATTCGATGTAATTTCAAATTCAAACACGATAATTTATAAAATTTTTTGATCCTTTTTCATTAATTTACCCTATTATTTAATACTGAATCTATTTTTATCTCATCAAAAAATATTTAATAAAAAATTTGGCAGGATCTTGGATTTTCTATACAACATTTCCAAAGATACCTTTAATTAGTCCCGAATTTAAAAATATTGCACAATTTGCCCCGCCTTTAGGATTTTTGATTGGAACAATACAGAGTTATATTTTTCTTTTTTTAACAACAAACTCTTGGTCAATTTATGCATCTGCATTAATTTGTTTGGCTTCAGGATATTTAATTACTGGTGGTCTACATATTGATGGTTTAATGGATACTTTCGATGGTATTTTTGCGGGTAAAAAGAAACGTTTAAAAGCCATGAAAGACAGTAAAGTTGGTTCCTTTGGCGTTCAAGCTTTAGTTTTTATAACTTTAATTCAAATTGCTTGCATACTGAAAATTCAAAACCTAGTAATTTTTGTTTTACCTATATGCTTATTTTGGGGAAGATTTTCAAATTTATTTTTTATAGAAAAGTTTAAATATATAAGTTATAAAAAAAAATCTGTTAGTCACAAAAAGTTTTGGAATGGATTTAAAAAAGAATCTTTGATCTCCATTATTTTTCTTTTAATTTTCATTGCATACCAATTTGTTTCAATTACATCCCAAGCAATATTAATTAAATTTTTAATTCTTATTTTGATTGGTATTTTTCTAAGCTATTGTATCCCAAACATACTGGGTAATAAAATTGGAGGCTTTAACGGAGATGCCTGCGGTGCAAGTGTTGTTCTAGTTGAAACTGCAATGTTATTTATGCATGCAATTCTTTTATAGGTAGTTCTAAATAAAAAATATTTTTCTTCTTAAAATTTTTTAATTTATCAGTATTATCTACCGAGTTATTTTCCAGCAATCTCAAATCTCCTCCAATTTGTCTTGCTAATTTCCTCGCTAAAAAAAGTCCCACACCAGTGCCGTCCTTCTTTTTAGCAGCAGATCCTCTAAAACCTTTTTCAAAAATTTTCTCGTTTTCATTTTTGGTTATTTTTTTACCACCATCAAATATACAGAGTCCATTACTCGTAATTGCGAGCCCAATTTCAGCATCTTTTTGGGCATATTTAAAAGCATTTTCTAATAGATTTGCCACAATTTCAGCAATTACAGCATATTTTGCCTTTAATGGCGAAATAGTCCAATCTGGCCATAGAGACGGTTCAGTCCAATCTCTATTCTCTAAGTCCGCATTAGCTTTACCCCTTTCTAATATTGGCCTTAATAAACTCTGAACAGTTATTACCTTTTTATTATCTAAATTTGGCGGTAATAATAATCTTTCCTCTCCAATTTCCAGAGGAAGTTGAATAGGTGAATTTAATTGAGCAAAAGAATCCATATATTGATTAATTTGTTTTTGCTCTATTATCATGCGTTCGACTATTTCTATAGAATCATCATCTGAACCAAGTCTTTTTATTAATAATTTTGCGTATGTTCTAATAGCAGCTAATGGATTCCTTAATTGATGAATTATGACATTGACCTGATTTTTTAAATAATTGACTTCTTTATTTTTATTTTGACGTTCTAATTCGATAGAGACACATTTAGCTAAAGATATTGATAGAGCTTTTAATCTGGAATCGAGAGATACTGGCCAATTCCCCCCCTTTCAAATCAGTTTCTACCCGAAGGACACCAAGTAGAATATCGTTTTCTTGTAGCGGGTACCATCTTCTATTAGGCGATGAAACCTTTAGGGAAGGATCATCTTCTATTGAAGTAAGTAGCCGATCAATTTGTGGCCATTGACCAATCATTTCAAAAGATGCTTTAGTTCCTTGCTTAGCTGAAGCAAGATACATAACTAAATTAGTCACGCCCATTGAGCAACCAAAACTCTCTAGCTGTTTTAAAATTAACTCTTCAAATTTTTTTGAAAGATTCATGATTAATGAAATTTTGAGAAATTTTTTTTAAAAAAAACTTGAAAAAGGGCTTGTAAAATATGAAAAAAGTATTAAGATATATAAAGAGGTCTGACTTTAGCCAGCCTTAAATATGAATATTTAATCATATTTTAAGCTACATCAGGGGTTGATGGGTCCTCTATGTAATTTGAACTGAATTCAAAATCACATATATAAGATTAGTAAAAATAAATAAGACTAATCTCATTAATAATTTCAGGAGTACCAATCAATGTCAAAAAAAAGAAAAAGAATCAGCAGAAGAAGATTGGCTGGCCAAAGAGTAATGGCACATGTACCTATTTATCATATCGAAACTGGCAAACATAAACCAGTTACAGCAGCAAGAAGATTCATAGCTGAAAATGGTCTCTCTGCGCCTTCAGTTTTTAATGTAAGAAGAAATGAACACACCACCGATAGATTTTTTTGGGGTGAAAAAGGATTATTTAGCGCCCAATATGCTGAAGAAAATCATTTTCTATTTCCATCACTAAAAGTTGTAGTTGAAGGAATTGGTGAAGAAAAAATATTTGAGGGTCTAGAACTGACTGCAGATGATTGGGAAGAGATTGAAGAATATGAATACGCTTTTGTTTAAAAAATATTACACATATTTGAACTTATAAAATTAATTAAATTTGAATCAATTTGATGAAATCCATCAAATTCTAATAATTCACAAAATTTAGAAGACTTACTCTTTACCTTTTCATAAATAGTCCTTGAGGCATCTATAGGCACGACGTCATCAAATAAGCCATGACTAATAATTAATGGCGAGAATTTTTCTCCTGGGTACCAGTTGGGGTGAGGATAACCACTACAAGCAACAATTAATCCAAAATTTAACTTAAATCCTGCATCAATTGCCATCGCCGCCCCCTGAGAGAACCCCAACAAAATTGTTTTTCTTAGTGGAATCTTATCAGTATCAAAATTTTTTAATGTAACTAAAAGTTTATTTACTTCAACCTCGGCTCCATTCCAATCATGTGGATATAATCCATACCACTGTCTTCCCTGACCGCTTGGGTGTAATCCAGGAGCCCTCAAAGAAATTACCTCAAAATCAAGATTTATTTTTTCAGTCATCTCCTTTCCAAATGTTAAAAGGTCATCTGAATCAGCTCCCCAACCATGCATCAAAATAATTCTATGAGTTGCAGTTTGAGAGCTAATCGAGACAAATTCATGATTGATAGCATATTTCATGTTTATATTCTTAAGTAAGTAAACTTTCCCATAATGTCTCCATTAGCTTTAGTAAGTGTCTCTGATAAAAAAAATATAATCCCATTTTGTAAGGAATTGGTAGAGCAATTTAATTATAAAATTCTATCAAGTGGAGGCACTGCCAAACATCTTATAGATGCTAAAATTCCAGTTATTAAAGTTGCTGATTTTACTAATTCTCCAGAAATTCTTGGGGGAAGAGTTAAAACTTTACATCCAAAAATACACGGGGGAATATTAGCTAAAAGAACTGATGAGGAACATAAAAAAGATATAGAAGCTAACAATCTTGAATTAATAGACTTAGTAGTTGTAAATTTATATCCTTTTAAAAAAACTATAAATCAGGGAGCTAATTGGGAAGATGCTATTGAAAATATCGATATAGGAGGGCCATCTATGATTCGTTCTGCTGCTAAAAATCATAAAGATGTCTCCGTTTTAGTAGATCCTAGTCAGTATCAAAATTTTCTTGAAGAAAGTAAAAAAGGTGAATTGAAAGACTCATATAAAGCAAAATTAGCCCTTGAAGCTTTTCAACATACAGCAGACTATGACACTGCAATATCTAATTGGATAAGAAAAGAAAGAGATTTACAATCTTCCAAATATATTGAATCTTATCCACTAATCAGAACCTTAAGATATGGGGAGAATCCACATCAAAAAGCTTTCTGGTATGGTTTAAGTAACATTGGATGGAACTCAGCAGAACAATTACAAGGAAAAGACTTAAGTTATAACAATCTATTAGATCTAGAGTCGGCACTTTCAACAGTTTTAGAATTTGGCTACACAGAAAAAGATGAACTTACAAACAACATCTTTGCCTCTGTTATTTTAAAACACAATAATCCTTGTGGTGCCTCTATAAGTAATTCAGCTTCCAAAGCATTTTTGAATGCTTTGAAATGCGACTCAGTTAGTGCATTTGGAGGAATAGTTGCTTTTAATTCAAATGTTGATAGTGAGACCGCAATTCACCTCAAAGATATTTTCTTAGAGTGTGTCGTCGCTCCATCTTTTGATAAGGAAGCTTTAGAAATTTTAAAAGTTAAAAAGAATTTAAGAATTTTAAAGTTTTCAAAAGATCAACTTCCAAAAAAGAATCAAAATTCTACTAAATCAATAATGGGAGGATTACTAGTTCAAGATACTGACGATAGTGAAGAAAAAACTGAAAATTGGATTTCAGTAACTAATAAAAATCCTAGTAATCAAGCTAACTTAGATCTAAATTTTGCATGGAAAATTTGTAAACACGTGAAATCTAATGCCATTGTTATTGCAAAAGACCAAAAAACTATTGGTATTGGAGCTGGACAAATGAATAGAGTTGGAGCAGCAAAAATCGCGTTAGAAGCAGCTGGAAGATTATGTGCTGATGCTGTCTTGGCCAGCGATGGGTTTTTCCCATTTGCAGATACTGTAGAACTTGCAAATAAATATGGAATAAAAGCTATTATTCAACCTGGAGGAAGTCTAAGAGACCAAGAAAGTATTGATATGTGTAATTCAAAAGGAATTTCAATGGTATTTACCCAAAAAAGGCACTTTTTACATTGAATTATGTTGATTTTGGATAATATGTAATCTTGTTAGTTTTTCTGAATAAAGATAGCCTACCTGGACCTGCACATAGAAAGTATAGAGAAATAGCACCATATATAAAAGATAATTCGAAAGCATAATTATGACCTTCAACCACTGCCAGAGGAAAGCCCTCCAAGCCAGTATCAAGGAGATGAAAATAAACTGCAAATGCCATTGTGGAGAACAGACCAAGAGAAGAAAGCCTCGCAAAAATCCCTAAAGCCAACCCAACTGGGCACACCAGTTGAGTAATTGCTGCTCCAAAAGTCCAAATAACAGGATCACCAGGCAAAAATGGGAAATACTTACCGACTACAAACTCTGCAAAACCCTGCGGATCCTGAAGTTTTTCTAGGCCATGATGAATCATCAAGGCACAAAAACCTATTCTTAAAACAAAAATCGATAGTTCACCAAGGATATTTACTTCTGACCCTGAAGATGAATTGGCAACTACAACTTCAACTTTTTGGGGCGCTTTAGTTCTATTCATACTTGCAGTTTGAACCTGATTAGTTTGTGCTTTGTCTTCCATACTTCAATAATTTTTCATTATTCTAGTTAATAAAGTAGATCTTTTGGAATTATCTGACTAATAAATTAAAAAAACTAAGCAAATTTTTAAATGAATAAAAAATTCAGGAAGCAATATCAATTAACTTTTCAATAACATCTGCAACAACCTTATCTGGAGTGGATGCACCTGAGGTAATTCCAACATTAATTTTTCCACTAGGTAGAAAGTTATTTTTAAGTTCTAAGTCTGATCCTAGTGGTTTATGAAATATTGAGTTTTCTTTAACTGATATCCTCTCTGGCGTATCAATGTGAAAAGATGAAATATTTTTATTAATTGCTATTTCTTGTAGGTGAGTAGTATTGGAAGAATTGAAGCCTCCAATAACTACTAAAATATCAAGGTCTTCATCAACCAGAGAGAACATTGCATCTTGCCTTTCTTCAGTTGCATCACAAATAGTATTAAAAGCTAAAAAGTGACTATTTAAGTTTTCTGGTCCAAATTTCTTTAACATTGTCCTTTCAAAAACCTTTCCAATTTCCTCAGTCTCGCTCTTAAGCATAGTTGTCTGATTTGCGACTCCCACTCTATCTAAATCTTTATCAGGATCAAATCCATTAGAACAAGCTTTAGCAAATTTGTTCATAAACTCATTCCTATTACCTCTCCCCTGAATATATTCAGAAACGTAGTTTGCTTCTTCTAGATCAAGTACAACTAAATATTTACCTGCGAATGAACTTGTAGCGAGAGTCTCTTCATGTTTAAATTTTCCGTGAATAATAGATGTGAAAATATGTTTTTTATGTTTTTCAACTGTATGCCAAACCTTAGAAACCCATGGACAAGTTGTATCAATAATATGACAACCTTTCTCATGCAAGAGTTTCATTTCTTGAACAGTAGCTCCGAAAGCAGGCAGTATAACAACATCCCCATTAGAAACTAAAGAAAAATCTTTGATTCCATTTTTAGCTGAGATGAATTTGACATTCATTTTTCTTAAATGATCATTAACCGAGGGATTATGAATTATTTCGTTTGTTATCCAAATATTCTCATTTGGATAATGTCTTCTGGTTTCATAAGCCATTGCAACAGCTCTTTCAACTCCCCAACAGAAACCGAAGGCTTGGGCCAACTTTATATTTAGTCTGCCTTTAGTATAGGTAAAATTATTATCCCGAATAGAACTTATCAAATCACTTTGGTAAGCTTCTTCTAACGCTTGAGCTCTTTTTGTTGGAGAATCGAAACCCCTTCTATTGTATCTATCAGAATGATGAAGGGATCTTCTAAAAGCTTGAGTATCCATCTTCCTATATTACAACGTTTTAAATAATTTTTCGGAAAAAAAAAAGAAACCTGACATAAGTCAGGTTTCTTAAATCAATTGTCAATTAGATTATTTAGCAGATGCAAAGTCTGGATATGCTTCCATTCCATGCTCTCCTATATCTAAGCCTTGAGTCTCCTCCTCTTCAGATACTCGGATTCCACCGAATAATCCTCCAATTACAGAC
>QCDR01000025.1 GCA_003278705.1 Prochlorococcus sp. AG-355-J23 | reverse complement strand
TATCTCCCACATTGGTAAGAGTTTCTGTAGGAATTGAGCATATTGATGATATAAAAGCAGATTTCGAACAAGCACTTTCACAAATCACTTAGAAAAGGAGATTTATTGGCTTTAATAATTCCTAGTAACTATCACAAGATTAGTGATGTTGAGAAAAATCATATATCTTGGATCGAACCAGAATTGGCAAAAAGACAAGATATACGTCCTCTTAGGATTGGTATTTTAAATATCATGCCTCTTGGCAAGCAGTATGAATTTAACTTACTACATCCACTTGGTTTATCTCCTCTTCAAATTGAGCCAGTTTGGATAAAGCTCAAAACTCATTCTTATAAAACATGGGATCTTAATCATCTAAATAATCTATATATAACTTGGGAAGAAGCAAATAATCCAGAACCGTTAGATGGAATCATTATTACTGGAGCACCTATTGAGCACCTAGCCTTTGAGGATGTTAAGTATTGGGATGAATTTGTGAAAATTGTAGATGAAGCCAGAAATTCTTGTGCGAGTACTCTTGGATTATGTTGGGCTGGCTTCGCACTGGCTTATTTGGCAGGGGTTGATAAGAAAGTTTTTGACAGGAAGTTATTTGGGGTATTCCCTTTAAAAAGTTTAGTTCCTGGACATCCTTTGATGGGAACACAAGATGATGAATTTATTTGTCCTCAAAGTAGATTTGCAGGATTACCAGATTTGGAGATGGAGAAGGCACAAAAAGAAGGGAAATTGAATTTGTTGGCTTATGGAGAAAACGTCGGATATACAATTTTTGAATCTAAAGATCAAAAGCAACTCATGCATTTAGGTCATCCTGAATATACGGTGCATAGAATTATTAGTGAAATTGAAAGAGACAAAGAAAAGGGAGATGTTCCTCCACCTGAAAATTTTGATCTAAATAGTTCAAAAACCGCTTGGAGATCTCATAGGAATTTGCTTTTTCAGCAATGGCTTTGGTTTTGTTATCAACAAGTTAGTCTTAATTAACTTTTTTCAATGAGCACTTTCTAAACCACCTAGTCTTTCAAATAGGTTAAGACTTTCTTTATTTAACCCTACAATTTCAACTTTAGAACCACCATTCTGGAATTTTCTAATAATTTGCTCAAGTGCAACAACGCCACTTTGATCCCAAATATGAGCTAAAGACATGTCAATTACAATATTTTCTGGATGTTCATGAATATCAAATCCTTGTGAAAAATAAATTTTACTTACAAAAAATAATTGTCCTTTTACTTTGTAGGTAGTTAAATTATTTTCTTTTACTCTTGAGACAGTTATAACTTTTGCAACTTTTCTGCTGAAAAGAATTGCAGCTAATGCAACTCCTGCAATAACTCCAAGTGCAAGATTATGAGGTTTTGTAAGCATAGTAACTGCGAAAGTCATAAGTAATTGTATGTCTGTTGATCCGATATCATCTTGACAAGAAAGTTTAATTATTTCTCTACCATTTTTATTACCTAAATTTGGTGAAATATGAAGGAAAAATGAGTTTTTGAGGCCTTCGGATTCAGCTTTTAAAATGATTTCATTCATCATTTTTTCAAAACTAATTTGAATAAGCTTTCTTTTATCAGAATCTTTATGAACTAAATCAAATAGACTATTGAAATTAATCGTTGGCGAGAAGCGTGTTTTACATATTGATTTTACTGCGTGAAAATTGATATCCTCTTGGCTAAGTTCAGGAAAAATATTCTTAACTATATAATTAAATTTTGGTCTTATTAAACTTGGTACTTTAGATAAAAAACTTAGTTCTTTTTCTGACACTCCTTCAAAACTTATTTCACCATTACTGTCTTGATACTCTACTCCACAGGCAGCTAAACCTCTTAAATATAGTTCTTTGTTTTTAGGCTCAGTAGTACTCCTTAAACTCCTCTCTATTATTCTGTTAACTCCTCTTGGACCTTCATGTTCCCCGCAAGTTAATACAAAGAATTCCTCGGCAAATTCTTTTACTGCATAGATATATTTTGATTCTAATTCTCTAGTCATTGGATCTTTAACTAAAGGGATACAAACTCCGTCAATGTCTTGAATAAATAAGATATTTTTAGAAGAAATTAATTGTTTTTGTTCATTTAAATTACTTGCCATGTATTCCATATTTATAATTATTTTTCTTTTAATTTCCACTTTCTCAGAAATTATAAATTAAAAAACTCAATATTTTCAATAAATAATTTGCTATGGTCAAAAATTGCTTTAATGTAGAAAAATGTTGGTATGGGTAAGAAATTAAAAAAATTATCAAGAGTTTCCAAAAATGAAGAATAATTTCTTAGAAAACATCAAAGATGAAAAATATTTTTATTCATTGATTGAAGATATAGAGAATAGCAAAGTTGGATTTTACAGTGTTGGTTTATATCCTGCATCACTAGCATATAACTGTGCTATGCACGGAAAATCAAATAATATTCTCTTGGCTCCTAGGGAAGATAGAGATTTGTTAGGTGCTTTCTCAAATGATGTTATTTCTGATATGGATAATGAGATTATTGAAAAGATTAAGAGAATGGGAAATTATTCTTCAGAGGGGAAAATAAAGTCTTTTGATCTAAAAGATCTTCTTTTGAAATGTGAAATAGTTATTCTTGCTTCAAATAGTAATCACATACAAGATGATGTTAAAAATGCTTTAGAACTAAGAAAAAATTTAAAAAGAGATAATGTTGTTCTTGGCTGTCTAGTCGGTTCTTTTTGTATTGATAATAAAAATAAAAACCCTTTTATTCTTTGTAATAAATATCCAAATTTAGCTTTTTTTACAGGATTTCATCGTCACGGAGCTTTACGAAATCCTAATGATAGTTTTACTGCAAATTTCTGCCATCCTGATGCTCTAACAGCATTAATAGGAGCACACATATTGAATCAATTATCACCGAAAATTCAAGTTTCTCCTGGAGTTCACAATATTGAATGTCAATATATAAAATCAATAAAAAATATCTCATCAATATTTGCAGGCTTTGTAAATAACTTTCATTCCGATAAGCCAGGAATGTTGCCTACCATTAATACGATTTTGTTAACTCAATGTTTAGATCAGGCCGCATCAGTATCAATAAAAGTTAGAAAAGAAAATAAATTAGAGAATAAATATCTTTCATTAAAAGAACTTGGTTATGGTGAAGAAATAATCAGTGCAAGGGAAATAATTAATGATAAATTTTGTGAAAAAGGAGATTATACTTTTTCTCAGTTAAATGCTGTTAAGGCTGATGTCTTAGGGAGTATGACTCTACCTACTGAAGGAAAACCAACACGGAATTTTCAAGCAGGACAAGTTTTATCAGATATGCTTTTGCGACTCAACAGATGTCCAAAAGATGTCTCGGAATTTGTAAATTGGTGTAATAAATACTCTCTCAGTCAAGGAGGTTTAGAAGGTCTAAAATCTTTAAAATTTTGGCCAGATATTTATAAAGAATTCAAAATTAAAAATAACAATTGTTCAATGATTAATCTTATTTATTTATGCTTTAATGCTAATTTAGAAGAAAAAAAAGAAATTTATAAGGTTTTAATTAGTTCAGAAGAAATCACTAATTTTTGCCAAGAATCTGTTAAATCTGAATTATCTTTCGAACTAAATGAAAAATTAAAAGGAGATTATCTTTTTGATGATATTGAAAACTTTTATAAGAAATTATTTATTGACAAAGAGCAAAACTCCCTTAAAAAAAATAAATATAGCAATCAAATTTCTAAAAAAAATCCTAGTTATATCAATGTATTGAAAATTATTAATAATTATTTTGAAAATTGATTATTTTTCTAATTTGCTAGAAAGTAAAGCTCTTAATTTATTTACTAATCTTGATTGCAGGGTTAGAATTATTATGGTTTAAAAGGTTTTTTTTGAAAAAGGAATTAACTCATCGTTCTCATGAACTTAAAGCTCTTGGTTGGAATCAAGAAGACTTAACAAGATACGAAGATTTATGGGACTACAGTCAAAGATGGGGATTAATAAATTTAGAAAGGGAAGACAGACAGTTTTTAAGGAAGGCAGAAAAGTTACTCCCAAAGATCCAGAATAAAAAGATATCCGTTAAAAAAACTATTGAAGAAAAATCTTATTATCTATGGTTAAATTTTTACCTCGATAAAATTAATATTTTTAGTAATTCTAATCTTCCAAAAAATAAATATGGTGTTTGGACACTCTTAATTGAAGAGGAAATCAAACTTCTTAAGGAATTACAACCAGTTATGGGTCTCCCAGATACTTTAAAAGCTAAGAAACTATTCGAAAATAGAAAAGAGCTTATAAATAAAGCTTTTAGCGAATTTGATGCTAAGAACAATGATAAGTGTTTCAATTTTGATGAGGTTCTTAACAACTCTGAAAAAGATGTAGGTAAGAATTGGAAATCAATTACTGAAAAAGATCCTGAGGCTAATAAAATTTTTCCAATAATTGATTCTGCAAATATTGAGAAACTCAGATCTGCGATAAAAGAGGATTTGAGTTTATATATGAAAGTTAATTACCCCTCATTAAAAAAGGATTTATAAATATTTATCTTTTTTTTGTTTTTTTTTTGAACTTTTTTAAGTTAAATAGATAATAGGATTATTTAAAAAATTTTGAGCAACCAAAAGTTCGAGACGCTTCAGTTACATGCAGGCCAAGTGCCTGATCCAACTACAAATTCTAGAGCAGTTCCCATTTATCAAACTAGTTCCTATGTTTTTGATAATGCCGAGCATGGCGCGAATCTTTTTGGATTAAAAGAATTTGGAAATATTTATACTCGACTTATGAATCCCACCACAGATGTCTTTGAAAAAAGGATGGCAGCTTTGGAGGGAGGGATGGCAGCACTTGCAACATCCTCAGGTCAAGCTGCTCAATTCTTGGCAATCGTGAACTGCATGACAGCAGGGGATAATTTTGTCTCTACATCTTTTCTATATGGTGGGACCTACAATCAATTCAAAGTACAATTTCCAAGATTAGGGATAGAAGTTAAATTTGCAGATGGTGATAGTATCGATAGTTTTAGAAATAAAATTGATGATAAAACAAAAGCAATATATGTCGAATCAATGGGAAATCCCAGGTTCAACATTCCAGATTTTGAGGGACTTTCTGCTTTGGCGAAGGAAAATGGAATTCCTTTAATAGTTGATAATACCCTTGGTGCTGGGGGTGCTTTAATAAGACCAATTGATTTTGGAGCCGATGTTGTTGTAGAGAGTGCAACGAAATGGATCGGTGGACATGGAACAAGTATCGGAGGGGTCATTGTTGATGCAGGAACCTTTGATTGGGGAAATGGTAAATTCCCACTAATGAGTGAGCCAAGCGCTGCTTATCATGGGCTCATTCATTGGGAAGCCTTTGGTTTCGGTAGTGATATCTGCAAATCTTTGGGAGTACCTGATAATAGAAATATAGCTTTTGCATTAAGAGCAAGACTTGAATGCCTGAGAGACTGGGGATCAGCCCAAAGTCCTTTTAATTCGTTTTTGTTATTGCAGGGGCTAGAAACTCTAAGTTTAAGAATAGAGAGACAAACTTCTAATGCTCTTGAATTGGCAAAATGGTTAGATTCTAATTCTAATGTAAGTAGCGTTAATTATCCTGGTCTAGAATCTGATCCATATTACTCAAGTGCCAAAAAATATACTACCGGAAGGGGAATGGGTTGCATGCTTATGTTCTCTCTTAATGGGGGTTATGAAAATGCAGTAAAATTTATTGATTCCCTAAAATTAGCTAGCCACCTTGCTAACGTAGGCGATTCAAAAACATTAGTAATTCATCCGGCTTCAACTACTCATCAGCAATTATCTGAAGAGGAACAATTATCTGCGGGTGTAACTCCCACAATGGTAAGAGTTTCTGTAGGAATTGAGCATATTGATGATATAAAAGCAGATTTCGAACAAGCACTTTCACAAATCACTTAGAAAAGGAGATTTATTGGCTTTAATAATTCCTAGTAACTATCACAAGATTAGTGATGTTGAGAAAAATCATATATCTTGGATCGAACCAGAATTGGCAAAAAGACAAGATATACGTCCTCTTAGGATTGGTATTTTAAATATCATGCCTCTTGGCAAGCAGTATGAATTTAACTTACTACATCCACTTGGTTTATCTCCTCTTCAAATTGAGCCAGTTTGGATAAAGCTCAAAACTCATTCTTATAAAACATGGGATCTTAATCATCTAAATAATCTATATATAACTTGGGAAGAAGCAAATAATCCAGAACCGTTAGATGGAATCATTATTACTGGAGCACCTATTGAGCACCTAGCCTTTGAGGATGTTAAGTATTGGGATGAATTTGTGAAAATTGTAGATGAAGCCAGAAATTCTTGTGCGAGTACTCTTGGATTATGTTGGGCTGGCTTCGCACTGGCTTATTTGGCAGGGGTTGATAAGAAAGTTTTTGACAGGAAGTTATTTGGGGTATTCCCTTTAAAAAGTTTAGTTCCTGGACATCCTTTGATGGGAACACAAGATGATGAATTTATTTGTCCTCAAAGTAGATTTGCAGGATTACCAGATTTGGAGATGGAGAAGGCACAAAAAGAAGGGAAATTGAATTTGTTGGCTTATGGAGAAAACGTCGGATATACAATTTTTGAATCTAAAGATCAAAAGCAACTCATGCATTTAGGTCATCCTGAATATACGGTGCATAGAATTATTAGTGAAATTGAAAGAGACAAAGAAAAGGGAGATGTTCCTCCACCTGAAAATTTTGATCTAAATAGTTCAAAAACCGCTTGGAGATCTCATAGGAATTTGCTTTTTCAGCAATGGCTTTGGTTTTGTTATCAACAAGTTAGTCTTAATTAACTTTTTTCAATGAGCACTTTCTAAACCACCTAGTCTTTCAAATAGGTTAAGACTTTCTTTATTTAACCCTACAATTTCAACTTTAGAACCACCATTCTGGAATTTTCTAATAATTTGCTCAAGTGCAACAACGCCACTTTGATCCCAAATATGAGCTAAAGACATGTCAATTACAATATTTTCTGGATGTTCATGAATATCAAATCCTTGTGAAAAATAAATTTTACTTACAAAAAATAATTGTCCTTTTACTTTGTAGGTAGTTAAATTATTTTCTTTTACTCTTGAGACAGTTATAACTTTTGCAACTTTTCTGCTGAAAAGAATTGCAGCTAATGCAACTCCTGCAATAACTCCAAGTGCAAGATTATGAGGTTTTGTAAGCATAGTAACTGCGAAAGTCATAAGCATGACTGCAGTATCGCTTTTAGGTATCTTTCTAATATTTTTTAATCCATTTATATCTGCTGTACTTATTGCGATCGTTATCATAATTGCTACTAAAGCAGCCATTGGGATTGCTCCAATCCAAGCCTTCAAGAGGATAATCATAATGAGTAGAGAAATACCTGAAGAGAAGGTTGATAATCTAGATTTACCACCATTTTCAGTATTCATAACAGATTGCCCAACTAAGGCACATCCTGCCATTCCACCAAATAAGGATGCCACAATATTTGCGATTCCTTGTCCTCTTGCTTCTTTATTTTTATTAGAACTTGTATCAGTTACATCGTCTAAAATATCTTGAGTTAAAAAGGTTTCCATTAAACCCACGAGAGATATCGCAAGTGAAGTCGGTAAAATTATCCCTAATGTTTCAAGACTAAAAGGTACTTTCCCATTTTCTATTGATCCAAAAGGAAGAGAAATACTTGGTAATCCATCAGGTAATTTACCCAAATCGCTAACTGTTGGGACATCTAAATTAAAGAATATGCTTATAAGAGTAATTACTACTATTGCGATAAGTTGAGATGGGACTACTTTTGTGATTTTTGGAAGTCCATAGATAATTACTAATCCTAGGATTACAAGAATCCAAACTACTGGAATCTGAGAGTTAACTGGATATTGACTTATAGTTTGTTCTACTAATCCTTTTGATTCTTTAATACCTATTCCTAACTGAGGTAGTTGTGCTTGAAATATTAAAAGTGCCAGCGCATTTACAAATCCACTTAATACTCCTGTTGGTACGAATCGCATTTGGTAGGCAAGTCTTAAATATCCCCAAAGAATTTGGAATATTCCAGTTAATATTCCAGCTGCAATAAGATATGGGACTCCTAATCCAGGAGCCTGTGATTCTCCATAAGCAACAAGGCCAGTCATTAAAAGAGCTGTTGAACCTGTTGCTGAAGTGATCATACCCCTTCTTCCTCCAACAATCGCAATTGTTATAGATAAGCAAAATGCACCAAAAAGGCCAACTTTAGGATCTACACCAGCTATACCTGAAAAAGCAATTGCTTCTGGGATCATTGCAAAAGCAACAACTAAGCCAGAGAGAATATTTGACTTTGGATCATCTAACCAATTTTTAGATAAATATCTTGAGAAATTTGACATTTTAATTTTCTTTATAATTAAAAAGTTACCTCATAAAGGAGGCAAAACACCTTGCGGGTCAAAAATATTCTTTAAAGTTTTTAATTCATTAATCCTATTCCCAAAGGCTAATGTAATTTCTTCTTCATGAGAATTCAAATGATTATGCAATTGGGCTAAGTGAATATTTGGATAAAACCTTTTTAGCTTGCTCCATGATTTATAAATCCATTCCAGAGCGACTTCTTTTTCTTGAAGATCATTTTTTTTCCATGATGCATATATCCATGGTTTCCAAGTACTTTTTCTATGAACAAAAAAGCTTGCTCCATGATTTAACTTTTTAGTTTTGCCACCTAATTGTTGAGAAGCAATATAGCAGGAATTATTAGGTTTGTTTTCCATTATTTCACTCAAACATTTTATAAAAATTGGGATATCATTTTTTAAATCTTCTCCAAGAAGACTAATTACCTCAGAATGGTTATTTGCATTCAGCTCATATAAATTCAATTCCTTTGGGAAAAAATTAATTTTGTTAAAGTTTTCATAAAATTGTTTTTCTAGAGTAGGAAATTTGTCTAGAAGCATTAAGTTTTCTTCTGTTCTTTTATCCTCTAAATTATTGAGTTCAGCAAAAATATATATATAAATTTTTTGGGCATAAATCCATTGAAGACTAATATTTTCTGGAAATTCCTCTGATAGTTTTATTATTTCTGAAAGTTCATTTAGATTTACAAATCCTTCAATAACCTTTATTGGATTAGATTGGATAGTCTTAAGTTCTATTTCGGTAATAATTGAAAAGAAGTGTGCTGCGCCTTTAATTGCTTCCCAAATCAATTGTTCTTCTGGATTTATTTGATTTTTTCTTAAAGAGATAAATGTGCCATTTCCCAAGAAACCTTTTATTGATTCAATATTATCAATGGCTAATCCGTAGGCTCTACTGAGCGGGCTTACTCCACCAGTGAGTATATATCCTGCTCCGGGAAGTTTAGAAAGTCCGATTGGAAAACTTCGATTATGTTTTTGTAAATGATTTACTAGATCCCCCATTATTACTCCACCTCCAATTGTTACTAAATTGGTTTGTATATCTAGGTGAATTTTGTTGTAATTTTTTCTTAGATCAAGAGTTGTAAAACCATTTTTTGCACAGCTAGAGGTTGTACCTCCACTACATACGCAAAGGTGCTCGAATTCTTCATTAGAATAGTTATCCTCATGAAATAAGGACTCATCAACGTCATAAATTAATTTCTTTAATTTTGCATCTTTTGAGTTGATATTTGGAACTTCAAGCAAACTATTATTTTTCACTACATGATATTGTTCTTTACTATTATGGTATAAGTAATAACTTGATTTTGGATAATTTAGATTCGAAGTTAAATAATCAAGTCGCGATACTTATCTGTGGGCACGGCAGTAGAAATAAACTAGCCATTACTGAATTTCAAGAATTAACTCAGTTTATCCAAAAAAGATATCCAAACTATTTGGTTGAATATGGTTTCTTGGAATTCGCTAAACCTTCACTTGTTGATGCTCTAGACAAATTAAGAGATCTTTCTATAAAAAAAGTAATTGCAATACCCGCAATGCTTTTCGCTGCTGGCCATGTGAAAAATGATATACCTAGCTTGCTTATGAATTATTCAAGTAAAACAGGTATTGAAATAATTTATGGAAGAGAATTAGGTATTAATAATTTAATGATTAGTGCAGCTTGTGAAAGAGTTAAAGATGTATTTAAACAAAATAATACACTCAAACCTGAAGAATCATTATTAGTTGTTGTTGGGAGAGGTTCTTCTGACCCAGATGCGAATTCCAATGTTTCAAAAATTACGAGAATGATCGTAGAAGGTATTGGTTTAGGGTGGGGGGAAACAGTTTTTTCTGGGGTAACTTTCCCTCTAGTTGAACCTGGCTTGAAAAATGTTGTGAGACTTGGTTATAAAAATATAATTATTTTTCCTTATTTCCTTTTCTCAGGTGTCCTTGTCACAAGAATAAAAAGGCAAAGTGATTTAGTTGCTATTAATAATCCAAATATTTCATTTATACATGCAAAATATCTTTCGTCACAGTCTTATGTGGTCGACACTTTTGTAGAAAGGATTGAAGAGATTCTTAATAACGAAGGTAACAATTTTATGAATTGCTCAACTTGTAAATATAGGTCAAATTTATTTGGCTTTGAAAAAGAAGTTGGAATGGTACAAGAAAGTCATCATGACCATGTAGAGGGCTTGGGTATCAGTTGTGATTTGTGTGATCCTGAATGTAATGGTGCTTGTGAAATACAAAATCAAATACCAAATCATAACCAAGAAAAATCAAATTCAGGAGGAGGAGATTACTTGGAATATGAACATGTAGAGGCTCATCAACATGAACATAATCACCATCACCATCACCATAGTATTTATCCAAACTCAAAACACCCTTTAGGACCTGTCACGCTTCGCTTGCCTAATAAAGACTAAATCTTAAGAAAATCCGTTGAAAATCAATTAATCACCTGTCTCTTTCTCGACTTAGTCTTAATAGACTCAGTATATATAAGTATTCTTAATGTAAATTCTTGAAAGTATTTTGGACTAGATTTTCCACAATTTAAAGGTTGTTTTCCACGTCCAAATCCACATTGAATTAGAAATGCCAGTATTTTTCAAAAAAAACAGGACATCAACATTATTGTTGACTTTTCTTTAAGATTTATTCAATTTCCTTTTTTAAAAAGTAAGTTTTTTAAAAACTAGCTTATAACATGAGTCTCATTTGATAAATTGAAAAGTTTAAATGCAGAATTTTTTTGATTTTTTTAGAAAAAAATATCATTATGATTATGCAGAAAAATAGAAATCTATGGATCAAATTAGCCAGTCAAATTTAACTGATAAGAAACTTGTCGAGTGTTCTCCAAATAAAGTCTCTTTAGAAACAGAGCTTTCAGAAACTCTTTATAACACTATGAAAGATTTCGTATTAAGTAACCCAACTTGGGATCAATATAAGCTTATAAATTCAGCACTAGCTACTTTTCTCGTTCAAAACGGATGTACAGATAATTCTGTCTCTGAAATTTATTTAAATCAATTATTTACACCATCTAAGTCTTTTTAATATTTAAACAGGCTCTTCTACTCAAGGCCATCATTGTAAGTGTAGGGCTTTGCCAAGATGATGTGGGCCAGCATGCTCCATCTAATACAAGTACATTCTTGCATCTCCATAATCTATTGAATTTATCAACTACGCTATTTTCTTCATCTACCCCCATTGGTGCCCCCCCTACTTCATGAATGTAATATCCAGGAGGAGGAGGACTATCTGAAAGTGCGATCAAATTTTTTGTAAATATACTCCCTAATGGGATA
>QCDR01000024.1 GCA_003278705.1 Prochlorococcus sp. AG-355-J23 | reverse complement strand
CTTTATGCCAAACTATAGTAATGGCATCTTTACAATGACTTAAACTGATATTTCCCATGCCTGAGGGTAAACTTGGAGGTTCTCCTGGTTGAGCATTAATTGGAATTTCTAGGGGGTCTAAATCAAAAAGTGTCGAAAGTGAATGTCGCAAATAAGCTCTTGTTTCTAAGAAAATCTTTGATCTTGAATTTGTCAGGTTTTTTGCAGTTTTAATTTCTTCTTTAGTTGCGACATCATGCACACCTTTGATCTCATAAAACCAAATTTTTGGTATTTTATATTCATACTCATTTAATAATTTCAATGGCTCTTAAGGTTGGCGACAAAGCACCAGAATTTAAATTAAAAGATTCTTTTGAGAAAGAAGTTTCTCTTAGTGATTTTAAAGGTAAAAGAATAATACTATATTTTTATCCAAAAGATAATACTCCAGGATGTACTAAAGAAGCATGTAATTTTAAAGAGAATTGGGATTTACTCCAAAAAAATAATATTGTCGTGCTTGGTATTAGTAAAGATAATGCATCTTCTCATCAGAAGTTTATAGAAAAATTTAATTTACCTTTTATTCTTTTAACTGATCCTGAACCTTTCAAAGTTTCTTCTGATTACGATAGCTATGGACTGAAAAAATTCATGGGAAAAGAATATATGGGAATGATGAGAAATACTTTTTTAATTGATACTGAAGGTAAAATCGAAAAAATTTACCTAAAGGTAAAAGCAGCAATAATGGCTGATCATATAATTGCAGACCTTGGTTTAAGCTAATTTTTTTATGGATAAGTGGTGAATAATCATCCCCTCCATAACTAAATTAGGAGCATTGATAATATTTTCTTTTTTAGTTTTTAAAGATTTTGTGAGTAGTTGAGAGTCTCCTCCGCAGATTATTAAAATATCCTTTTCGGGGTTAAATAAACTATTAATCACGCCAGTAAGAGAGTTGATTACTCCTTTTAAGATTGCTTGTTCGGTATTAGTTAAAAAATCTTTAATTGGAATATCATATTTTCGGGGAACTTTAAGATTTTTTGTATTTTGTTCCATTGATTTTAATTGTGTTAGAAAACCTGGAAGAAGTTGACCTCCAACAATAGATCCATTTGAATTCAATTTTGTTATTGATAATATTGTTCCAAAATCTGCAATTAGCAAATCTTTTTTGAAAGGGTTTTCAATAATTTTTAAAGCGGCAATACAGGCAAGAGCTCTATCAACGCCAAAATAATCAGGAAGATTTGATAATTTGACATCTTTAGTTTTTATTTCATTTTCTTTTTTCAGCAAAAAATTTGGTAGTTTTCCTACAGAAGCCCAAATTAATTGATCAAGATCTATATTTTCCGGAACTTTTTGCTCTTTTTTGGTATGGAAGAATTTAGATTGATTTTTAGAATATTTAGCCCAATGAAGCCTACTATTGCCTATTAAAAGAAAATTTATATCTGAGACCATTTTTCTATGATCAATTTAATTATTAGTATGTATTCCACATTCTTGTTTAATCCCCCCAAATCTTGCATCTCTACCTTTTGTTGTAATACCATCGGGACTGCTTGAATGCCAATCTCCTACAGAAGAATAACCTTTGATAAAAAGTGGATGGGCAGGTAAATTATTCTCTTCCATGTAATAAAAAATATCTTTAATTGTCCAATTTAATAAAGGTCTTAAAGAGAGTCTTTGACGAATTATGTCTATGAATTTCATTTTGTTTCTATTTTCTGTTTGACTTGATCTAACACCGCTTGCCCAGCAGAAAATATCATATTTTTCTAGACCAATTTCTAAAGGTTTTATCTTTCTCAATTCATGATATTTATCGAGATCACTCTCTTTTTTTGTTTCCCAAAGTTTTCCGTATTTGGCCTCCATTCTTGCTGGTGATAATTCACTTTGCAGAACTTCAACTTCTAAGGATAAATTATCAATAAGCTTTTCAGCGTAATGGTATGTTTCTGGAGGAAGGTAACCTGTATCTATCCAAAATATTTTGATTTTTTTTTGTAGAGATAATTTACTGACCATATCTAAAAGGACTGATGACTGTATACCAAAACTTGTTGTAATAGCAAATTGATTATCAAACTTTTCATAACCCCATGTAAGCATTCCTTGAGGCTTCATATCTTCAAGCTCTTGATTATATTTCTTCAAGTTAGTTTTAATATCTTTGTGGATTTTTTCAATCATTCTTCAGTTTGATAATGAGTTGAATTTTATTTCGCTCAATTTAAAAATTATTCGTATAGTTTAATAATACATTTATGCATAACAATATTTCTCTAATGAAATCAATACAAAAACCAATAGTAATAGTTGGAGCCGGTTTTGCAGGTATGACAGTTGCTTTGAATTTAAAGAATCTTAATCCTTCTTTGCCGATTCTTGTTATTGACTCTGAAACTAACTTTATATTTAAACCTTTAATGTACGAAGTTTTAAGTAAAGAAATAAGAAGTTGGGAAGCCACCCCAAAATTTGCAAATATTTTTTCTGATGCCGGTATAACTTTTCTAAGAAATTGTTTAACCAAGATTTCCTTCAAAGAAAATATTCTTGAATTTAGTGACAAATTAAAATTAAGTTATCAGTATCTCGTTATCTGTACAGGATCACTTCCAAATAGTTTTTTTATAAAAGGTGTAGATGAAAATTGTTATTTTTTTAATGATGTGGATGATTTAAATGAATTAAATTCTTTTTTAAAAAAATCACAAGATACTGCGTTGAACAAAAAGTTATTTATAGTTGGAGGTGGTCCCTCTGGCATAGAGTTGGCATGCAAAATTAAAGATATATTTAAAGACCAATTTGAAATTAATGTAATAGAAAAATCAAACGAAATCTTAAATAAAAACAAAACTTTCAATAGAGAACAAGCAGAGAAGGCATTAGAAAAAAGAAAAATCAACGTTCTTTTGAATTCCACAGTTAAAGAAGTCTCAGAAACTAAAGTTAGTATTTCTAGCGAGTTTGGAATAACTTCCTTGGATAAAGATATTGTTATTTGGACAGCAGGTGTTAAACCTAATTTGTCTTACTTAGAAACTGATCAAATAACAAAAAAATTTGGACGAATTTTAGTTAATAATAATTTGCAAATAGAAAACCATAAAAACTGTTTTGCTATTGGTGATATTTCAGTTATTGAAGGAATGGAGGATTTACCCATAACTGCTCAGGTCGCTATGCAGGAAGGAAATCATCTTGCTAATAATTTAGAACTTTTAATTCAAGGAAAAGATCCTTTACCCTTTGAATTTCAAGAAAACGGTGAAATGATTAGTTTAGGAATAGGCGAAGCTTCAATTTCTGGGCTTGGGGTTACTTTATCTGGGAAATTGGCTTTTGAGGCAAGAAGACTTATATATGCTTCCAAGTTGCCTGATATTACAGAAAGCTTAAAATCTGCATCTTCATGGATATTCCAAAAAAAATCCATTTTTAAAAAGTTTCTTAAAAAAGATTATTCGAATTAAACTTTTTTGAAATATTGTTTTTGGGTATATTGAGTTAAATAAGTTTTGTATGAATTTAATTGCAGTAGTTAGTAATAATTTTGATGCGTTTATAACGGTAGTTGTTTTAATAATGTCAATAATTTTGTTTATTAGAAATGCTATTGCACCAGAATTGACTGGTTTGTTATGTGTCGGAATATTTATATCTACTGGGGTTCTTTCTCCTGAAAAAGCTTTAGCTGGATTTGGTAGCCCTTCTTTAATTACCCTTATGGGTTTATTTGCAGTTTCCTCAGCATTATTTAAAAGTGGTGCCTTAGACAGAGTAAGAGAATTGATTTCTTCTGAAAGTATTCGAACTCCAAGGAAATTAATTTCTTTAATAGCTTTTTTGATTGCTCCAATATCTGGAATTGTACCTAATACTCCAGTAGTAGCATCTTTGTTACCTTTAATTGAAAGTTGGTGCGAGCGAAGAAATATATCACCATCAAAAGTTTTATTACCTCTTTCTTTTGCTACTTTACTCGGTGGAACTCTGACATTATTAGGTAGCTCAGTAAATCTTCTTGTCAGCGATATTAGTCAACAACTAGGTTATGGAGGCTTGGAATTATTTAGTTTGACATCAATAGGAATTCCTGTGTGGCTTATAGGTACAACCTATATGATTCTAGTTTCTGATATGCTTTTGCCAGATAGAGGGAGAGATAAGGAGTTTATTAAAAATGGTGATATGAATATATATTTTACCGAAGTTACTATTCCCTCTAGTTCAGAATTAGTTGGACAATCTGTCAGAAATAGTAGATTGCAAAGACGATTTGATGTTGATGTTCTGGAATTGCAACGAAATGGAAAAGTTATTCTTCCTCCTTTGGCTGATAGAAAGATTGAACCGGATGATCGATTAATAATCCGCGTTACAAGGGCAGACTTATTCAGGCTGCAGCAAGAACATACTATTCTGTTAGGAGAAAACAAAACATCTTTCGATGGGGCTAATGTTTTTGCAGATGATGAAGGCACTAAGACTTTTGAAGCCCTGTTACCAGCTGGTTCAACTCTAGCCGGTGCAAGTTTGAGAGAATTAAGATTTAGGCAGCGTCATAATGCAACAGTTATAGCCTTAAGAAGGGGTCAACAAACTGTTCAGGAGAGATTAGGCCAAGCTGTTTTAAGGGCTGGAGATGTTTTATTATTGCAAGCACCTTTAGATTCAATAAGAGGTTTGCAAGCTAGTAATGATTTGCTTATTTTAGATCAATTCGAAGATGACTTACCTTTTTTGATAAAAAAACCTATATCGATTGCAATTGCAATAGGAATGGTGGTTTTGCCTTCGGTTTCTAATATTCCATTAGTAGGTTCAGTCCTTTTAGCAGTTATTGCCATGGTGGCTTGTGGATGTTTAAGACCTGCAGAGATACAAAAATCAATTAGGTTAGACGTCATTTTATTATTGGGATCTTTATCTTGCTTTAGTGTAGCTATGCAGATAACTGGATTAGCAGATGTAATTGCAGTCAATCTAAACTTTGTCCTTAACGGAATGCCTCTTTATTTTGCACTAGTGGTAATTTTTGTATCAACAGTTATTCTTACACAATTTATAAGTAATGCTGCTTCGGTTGCTTTGATTTTGCCAGTTGCTATTGAATTCTCGAATGTTTTAGGTATTTCACCAAGCGCTTTAATAATGCTTGTTTTGTTCGGCGCAAGTCAATCTTTCTTGACTCCAATGGGTTATCAAACCAATTTAATGGTTTATGGTCCTGGGAGGTATAGATTTTTTGATATCGCAAAATACGGAGCTGGATTAACACTTATAATGTCATTTACAGTGCCAGCATTGATAATTTTAAATTACGGGTAATATCGTGAAATTTATAAGTAAGGTGTATAAGATCAAAGATGCTTACAAAAAGCTATCTGTACCTCAATTTACTATTGTTACAGGCTTGTTTATTATTTGCCTTGGAACTTTAATTTTGAGCTCTCCATTATGTTCATCTTCAAAGGTTGGTTTGTGGGAAGCATTTTTTACATCTACTTCTGCAATAACCGTTACTGGCTTAACCATAATAGATATTGGTGTTGATTTAAATTTCTTTGGCCAAGTTTTCTTAGCTTTTATGCTTTTATCAGGTGGTCTAGGATTAATGGCCATTACAACATTTTTACAAGGGTTTGTTGTAAAGGGGACAAAGCTAAGAACTAGATTAGATAAAGGAAAGACTTTAGATGAATTTGGAGTTGGAGGAATTGGTAGAACTTTTCAAAGCATCGCTATTACTGCGATTAGCATTATATCCTTAGGTGCAATTGTCTTATATTCTTTTGGATTTGTAGACATTCAAAATAATTGGGAAAGACTATGGTCCTCGATTTTTCACAGCATTTCTGCATATAACAATGCAGGATTTTCGTTAATGTCAAATAGTCTTCAAGACTATAGAACAAATTATTTGGTTAATAGTGTTTTTGTTTTTCTCATTGTTATGGGTGGATTGGGTTGGCGGGTTATTGATGATATTTGGAGTCATAAAAAAAATCTTTCTTATAAGAAATTAAGCCTTCATTCCAGACTAGTTATTAGGACAAGTTTGTCTCTAATATTTTTCGGATCATTAGGATTCTTTATCACTGAATTATTGCTAAATAGTCAATTTTTTAATGATTTAAATTTGTTTGAAAGGTTAATGTCATCTATCTTCGAAACAGTTAGTGCAAGAACTGCAGGCTTTACAAATTACCCAATCTCCTTGAATTCAATATCAGATACCGGTCTATTGTTATTAATGACTTTAATGTTTATTGGAGCAAGTACGGGAGGTACCGGTGGAGGTATAAAAACAACTACATTTATCGCTTTAATGGCTGCAACTAGATCAACCTTGAGAGGTCAGAAAGATGTAATTATTAGTAATAGATTAATTTCAGATAAAGTCATTTTAAAGGCAGTTGGAATCACAGTTGGATCTTTGCTTTTTGTTCTTTTAATGGCAATGTTGCTAAGTACAACAAATACCTTTGTTAAGAAAGAATCTTTCACATTTCTAGAAATTCTGTTCACTTGTATATCTGCATTTGCAACTGTTGGTTTTGATATTGGTTTAACCGCAAAATTAAATCATTTTGGCCAATTTATTCTTATTGTCGGAATGTTTGTGGGTAGACTTGGTATCCTTTTGCTTTTAAGTGCGCTTTGGCAGGCTCTTTATAAGAGTAGAATAGATAGACAAAAGAGAATTGGCTATCCTAGGGCTGATCTTTATGTTTAGGATTGACTGAGTTTTATTATGGCTGATTGGTGGCAGTGGTCTCAAAAGAGAGAAAAAGAAGCCCTCACTTTTGCAGTTGTTGGCGTTGGAAGATTTGGAACTGCTGTTTGTAGAGAACTTATAAGTAATGGTGCAGAGGTTTTGGCTGCAGATTATTCGGAAAAAGCTATTGATGATTTGAGACAATTAGAACCTTCTATAGAAGCTAGAGTTGTAGATTGTACTGATGAAGAGTCTATGAAGGAATCTGGAATACTTGAGATGAATACTGTTGTAGTAGGTATAAGTGAGCCTATTGAAGCAAGTATAACTACGACACTTATTGCTAAAGATAGTGAAGGCAGCAAAGTAAAAAGAGTAATAGCAAGAGCTACGAGTGACTTGCATGAAAAAATGTTAAAAAGGGTAGGTGCAGACAAAGTTGTCTTCCCTTCCAGAATGCAAGGAGAGAGATTAGGTTTAGAACTAGTTAGACCAAATCTAATTGAAAGATTGGAACTCGATAATCAAACTGGTATAGATGAAATAACTGTTCCAGAGGAATTTATAGGAAGATCTTTAAGAGATTTGAATTTGAGGAAAAATTATTTAGTTAATGTTCTTGCAGCAGGACCTGCTGAAGAGTTAACAGTTAATCCTCCAGCAAAATATATCTTAGAAAGAGGAAATATTTTGGTAGTAATGGGAAAAACTGCAGATTTACAGAAATTGCCTCAGAATTAATTGTTAATCAGATTTTTTATAGTATCTAATTCTTTGAGGAGCTCTTTTTAATCTTTTGATGCTTTGTTTTTCAAGTGAATCTCTAAATTTATCAGTATTTAAATTATTTTCTGAAACAGGTGATTTACTTTCTTTTTCGAAATATTTTTTTATACCCTCTTGTATTAACACTTTTGCCATATTACTTACTGTTCTAGATTCATTATCGGCCAAAATAGTTAATTGTTCACATATTAATTCTGGAAGAACTACTTGAATTCTGGGGGATTTAGGCTTCCCATTAGTTGAGTTTTGGCGGGTAGCCATGAGTCAAAGTTGATAACTGTTACTTATTAGTATACACAGTTAGTCAAGGATACTATCTTTGTGTATATTATTAGTAAGGAAATTTATGTCCGTATCAATTAATTGTTTTATAGTCCCATGAAAAATTCAAGAAAAATTGATTCTCCTAAAAGGTCGATAATTGATAAACCGAAAAAAAAATTGGTCAATTCTGATTCTCACAATAATGAAAATAGTGACGTTTTGGTATCAGCTGTAATTAGTCCATATTTGTTAACTCATCTTCACCATATTCTTCAGCAGTCTGAGTATTATGCCCAGAAAGATGGTAGAAAATCTCACGCAGCTAATTTTGCGAAACTAAGAAAAGTTTTATGTTTAGACGCAAGAAGTATGGCAGATGCCTCTGCAAAAGAGATAAAAGATGTGGATAATGATTTATCTAATAATAAATATAATGAACAAAATGTAGCTTGAAGTAATAATCTATTAGTAAATAGATTTTAAAAACATGTCCAGTAATGCTGAAAAGCTCTATAAGTTAATAGCCAACGATTCCAAAAAGAAACAAAGTCTGTTTATGACAGCCTTAACTAATCCCAAAAAAGCCTTAGATAAAATATGCGATATTGGCAACGAGCTAAATATTTCTGTGACTAAAGAAGAGGTTATTGAATATTTGAGTACTATTGATGATGAGGCAACTAAAATGTGGTTAATTAAGGCTCGAGGAGGTCTTTAGGAAAAGGTTTCGAATAATTATTATTTAGATTAGGAATAGGTTTTATTCTTTTGTTGTAGCCACCTCCACCAGCCAAAGTCCAAAAAAACCAATAACTTGGAATTGCAAGAGCTGCAGCTATGAAAATCACTACAATTTGTTCTATTCTTTTCATAATTTAATTTTATTCCACAAAATATTTTTTAGTAAATAAGCCACAGATTTTGTAAATTCTATTTTAAAAAAGTGATTAGATTTGAAGGTGTAAGCAAAATTTATTCTACAGATGTTGTTTTAAAAAATATTAGTTGGGAGATTAAGAAAGGAGAAAAAGTTGGCTTAGTTGGTTCTAATGGTGCAGGTAAATCAACCCAATTTAAGATTTTAATTGGAGAGGAAGAGCAAACAAGTGGAACGATCATTAAAGAGGGAAATCCTAAAATTGCCCATTTAAAGCAAGAGTTTGATTGTAATTTGAATTTTTCAGTGAGACAGGAATTAGAAAGTTCTTTTAAAGATATACAAATTGTTGCTATTAAACTTTTAGAAATTGAGAATAAAATGAAATCGTTGGATATAAAAAAAAATTCCGATGAACTTGAAATATTTGTAAATCAACTCGCAAAATATCAGGCAAAATTTGAAGCTTTAGGTGGTTATAAAATGCAATCTGATGTAGAAAAAATATTACCAAAATTAGGGTTTTCTATAGAAGATGCTGATAAATTAGTTGGTAATTTCTCAGGTGGTTGGCAGATGAAAGTTGCACTTGGAAAAATAATCTTACAAAAACCTGATTTACTTTTACTGGATGAACCAACCAACCATTTAGATTTAGATACTATTTTTTGGCTAGAAGAATATCTATCTTCGCTTAAGATCGCAGTTATTATAATTAGCCATGATAGATATTTCCTGGATAAATTATGTAAAAAAATAATTTTTGTAGATAAAGGAATATCTGAAACATATAATGGAAACTATTCTTTTTTTGTAGAACAGAAATCTTTAAATGAAGAATCACAAAATAAGGCATATCAATTACAACAAAAAGAAATTGAGTTACAAAAGAGGTATATAGATAGATTTAGAGCTAGTGCAACTAGAAGTTCTCAAGCAAAGAGTAGAGAAAAACAATTAAAAAAGATTTCTAAAATTGAGGCTCCCACATCAAAATCAAAAAGTCCTGTTTTTAATTTTCCAGAGTGCCATCGCTCAGGAAAACTAGTTCTAAATATCAAAAATTTGTCTCATAGTTTTGAAGATAAAATTCTTTTTTTAGATGTGAATTTAAAAATTTCTTCGGGGGAGAAAATCGCAATATTGGGACCTAATGGCTGTGGTAAATCTACATTGCTTAAAATGATTATGAAAAAAATATCTCCTGAAATTGGAGAAATTAATCTTGGTAAACACAATATAATTACTAGCTATTATGAACAGAATCAGGCTGAAGCACTCTCACTCGAGGAAAGGGTTATTGATTTAATATATGATAAGTCTCCAGAATGGTCCCAAAAAAAAGTAAGAACATTTTTAGGAGGTTTTGGCTTTCAAAATGAAACTGTTTTTAAATATATTAAACAACTAAGTGGGGGAGAAAAGGCAAGATTAGCATTGGCGCTCATGATTATTAATCCTAGCAATTTTCTTCTTTTAGACGAGCCAACTAATCATTTGGATCTACAATCTAAGGAAAACTTAGAATTAGCAATTAAAAATTATAAAGGTTCATTATTAATTATTTCTCATGATCGGTATTTTATTTCAAAGGTTGCAAATAGAATTATCGAAATTAAAGATTCAAAGTTATTTTCATATGATGGTAATTACGAATATTTTTTAGAAAAAAGTCAAATTCATAAAAAAATTTGATTACTTTTAAAAAAGTTTACATTTAGCTAAGTAAGAACACTCATTTATCTTTACATAGTTTACCGTCCTTGATTAATCTTAAAAATACAAAAATAAGTTTTAACAATTTATATGAAAAATTATCAATTCCAAGAAAAAAAGTTTCAAATTTCTGATCCTATTGAAAGTTATTTTGAATGCATTACGACCTGTGATTTAAGAGATGGTAGATGTATTTCTAGGTGTGTCGAAATACTTAAACAGAATGACAGTTAGTTCTTTTAGTTATTTTCTAGATTAGTTATATCAGTTGGTATCACTTTTAATTTAATAAATTTATTTTTACGCTTTAATAAAATATTTACTTGTTTATTAATACCATTTTTACTTATTTGGTCTATGACGTCTGATGCTGTTTCAATATCTTTATTGCCTACTTTTATTATAATATCTTCTCTCATGATTCCACTCTTTTCAGCTGGACTGTTCGGTACTACATATCCAACTTTAACAACATTAATTTTCCTCTCAGAATTACTTTGTTCTATTAGGCTAATCCCAATCATAGGATGTATTACTTTTCCATTTTTTAGAAGTTGATAGGCAATTTCCTTAGCTCTATTTATTGGGATTGCGAAACTCAAACCAGCACCTGGCCCTGATCTTATCAACGTATTAATACCAATTACTTCTCCCTCGCTATTCAATAGTGGACCACCAGAATTGCCAGGATTAATAGCAGCGTCTGTTTGTATCAATTCAAGTTTTTTATCATATATTCCTAATTGAGTAACGTTTCTATTTAGATTACTAATAATACCGAGGGTAACTGTGTTTTCAAGGCCGAATGGATTCCCAACTGCTATAGCCCAATCACCAACTCTAATTTTTGCCGAATTGCCTAATTTTGCTTTTGGCCAAGGTCCTTTCCCTTCAATCTTTAGTACAGCTAAATCAGTAAAAAAGTCTTGCCCAATAAGTTTTGCGTCAAATTTTTTGCCATTGGTTAAACCCACAATCACCTTATCTGATCCATTCACAACATGAGCATTGGTCATTATAAGGCCATCTGCAAATATAAATCCACTTCCTTGGCTTTGCTCTATCCTTGGTCGATTGTCATTAGGTAAATCTAATCCAAAAAATCTTTCAAAATATGGGTCTATAAATAGTTGAGAATTTCTAGGAAATTTTCTTTTTTTAACATATCTTTGAGTGTCAATTGTTACAACAGCTGCACCTGTTCTTTCTACAGCTTTAGTTATGAAAGATTTGTTTGAATATAAATTAACTTCATTAATTTTTGGTTGATTGAATGGTTGGGATATGACTTTTGCAGGATATCTAATGCACAAAGTAAATAATGAGGAGATTAGTAATAGCTTGTGGATGTATCTTTTCAATTTTGATTTTTAGTTTTCTTCGAGAGATTTAATACACCATCTCATAGTAATTTAAATATAACTACTAATTAAATTAATTGAATCTTGAGAATAATTTAATGACTTAAGATAGCTAAATTCCTTTTTTTCGGGCTATGATATTAAACATATAGTTAACTAATTTATAAGTTTAATGACTATTCTATTTCCAATCATATATTCTGCGGCCTTAACTTATTTAGTTTGGAAAGCTTTTAAAGTGATGTCTAATGGCTGGGGCATATCCGATAATAAAAGTAAACGTTTGAGTACTTCCAGTTTTAAACAAAAAAAGTACACAATACATCCAGAACTTTTAGATAAATCAGGAAATTTAACAGAAGAGGAGCTACTAACAGTGAGATTTTCAAATGACAATGATTCTACATTAGAAGAAAAAGGGTCAACAACTGATTAATCAACTTACATCTAAGGAAAAAAATTGGAATTAAGAACAAAAATTGTCTCAGCGGTATTAAGGTCTCTAAAGTTGCCACCAAGGTTTCGTTTGAAAATGGTTAAAGAAGATCCAGTGAGACTTGAACTAAGCCTTACTCCTTCTTACGGTAAAAATCCAGTGATTGTAGGTATAGTTGAATCTTTAGACTTAGTCGCGCGAAGAGATAGAGAAGGTAGATTACCCAGAGATCTTCAAGGTAATTGGGACTGGACTGTAAGACATGGAAAAGTTAGTACTGGAGGTTGGAATCCTATGTTAAAAGAGGCATTGCAAACAATGTTTGATACAGGATTGCCAGCTATTGTGTATGAGGAATTAACTGGAGATGAGTATCGGCCTGTTGATGGTGTAAGACATGTTAAATAAATAATTTATTGTTTTATCATAAATTATTCCTTAAAACGTTAAAATAATCTGATAGATAATTTAGTTAATTATGAATAATGACAATCAACAAAGATTTGGCTTTGTAAATTTTGCAGAAACCTGGAATGGCCGTATGGCTATGATGGGAATTTTAATTGGTCTTGGTACTGAATTAATTACTGGACAAAGTATTCTTAGACAAATTGGAATAGGTTAGTTTTTTACTTTACTTCTTCTGCTTTCACTTCAATGGTACTTTCACTAGGCTTTTTATTTAATTGATTATTCTTACTTATATTCTCTAAATCTGCACCACAATTCATGCAGGTTTCATTTAAACCTAATGATATTGCCCCACAATTACTACATGTATTAATCTTTGATTTGTAAGAGTTAAAAATTATAAATACTAAAATTAATAATAAAAGAGGAATTAAAAATAAAAGAAGTAGTATATTTCCAACAAAGCTAATGAAAAAGTTAAATCCAAAAATTGGAATAACTATTAGTAGGATTAATGAGTAAGTAAGAAGATTTTTATTAGCTTTAAGAAAATAATTCACCTCAGTTATCCTTATCTATAATTTCTTTTTTTATTTACTAAAGTCATACTAGCAATTACTACGCTCCAGCACTGCCCAAAATATAGAATCACTCCTAATAGCCATACCCACAAAGTAAGTACAAGAAAACCTCCAATAAAACCGTATGCTTGAAATCTTACTCCAAGTGAAAGAATACTTTTACTTACTGCTAGGTTCAAAGTGGTTAAGCCAATTCCAATAAGAAAAGATCCAGGTAAAAGCGGTTTCAATGGAACTTTTCTACTAGGTAAAAGTGCTTGTAATAAAAGAGCCATTAAAGAAAAGCCAATTAGTGGTATTGCAAACTGCCCAACTTGTAATAGCGGCAATTTTAATAATAAATCAGAAATAAGATTATTAGATTTTGAAAGATTTTCTAAAACGTTACTTGGGATCATCCTAAGATTTGCACTAATTTGATCTAGTACCATTAAAAAACCAATAAAGAATACTATTAAAAAGGCTTCAACTCTATTTCGGAGAAACTTCGAAGCTTGCACTCTCCAAGCAGCATTAACTTTTTTAGACGGAATTTCGTCTTCCCAAAGTCTATCCGAACCTCTTTGAAGAGATAGATATGCATTTCCTGCTGTAAAAAGCAAAAACATAGCCCCAAGAATACCTGCTCCAAAACCTTGATCTATTAAATTAAATAATGTTGTCTCTACTAACTCAACTACTGAAGGAGGTAAAAGCTGAGCAGCAATGGCAATTATTTGTTGATCTAATCCTTCTTGTTTTCCTAGGAACCACGAAGCTATTGAAAGAGAAATTAGAAGGATAGGAAAAAATGATTGAAGTGTGTAGTAAGCAAATGCAGCGCTTAAATCAACACAATCAGATTTGCTCCATCGTTCACAAGCTCCCCATAAACTTTTCAGTATCCATGTTGAACTTCTCTGCATATTAATTTTCTTCAAATATTTTATTTATTTACTTATTTTTTATTGTATCTGATTGAGAATTTTTTCAAGCAAATTTTTATTTATGATTCAACTATTTTTCTAATAATAAGTTGCCCCATGGCTTTAAAATTTCAACTTTTTCTATAGATCTACAAGCAATTAATGGAAAATTAACATCGCTCAAGTCTTCTCCTGAAACTAAATTTAAAGGATCTTTTTCTAACCACTCTATAGAACAATTAAGTTCTTCTAATAGCAGCCAGGCTGCTGCAATATCCCATATCTTAGGGGTTGATTCTATTGCTCCGAAAGTTTGTCCCATCGCTACACTCGTAAGATTTAAACTAGATACACCTAAGAGTCTGATTTTGCCAGGAAATACTGAGTTTGGTTTTTTTTGTAAAATTTTTATCGATCTACTACATAAAGAAATGCACTCACTTTGACGATTATTTTGGCTAGGATCTATTTTCTGATTATTTAACCAAACCCCTTTACCTTTTATGGATACAAACTTTTTGTTCAATGTAGGAATTATTAAAAAAGAAGATTGTGGTTTACCATCAAAGAACCTTGCTACAGATATAGACCAGTAAGGAATACCTGCAGCAAAATTTGTTGTCCCATCGAGTGGATCGACCACCCAATAAGCTTTTGAATTTGGAATTAGCTTATATCCTTCTTCACTAAGGACGCCCTCACCTGGAGCTATTGAAGCTAAGCCATCTACGATTGTTTTGTCACTCCATAAATCACAACTTGTTAATAATGATCCATCTGCTTTATTGCTAGCGCTAATGTTTCCAAAATCTTTTGTTTGACGTTGACTAACCAATTCAAATAAAGAATCTAATTCACTTAGTTGTTTATTAGTTAAATTTGGTGGATTCATATTTATATATTGCAAATAGACTCTGTATCTTTGATTTTAGTATTATTACTACCCAAACAATTTTTACTTGTATCAAGAAAAGTTAATCTTTCTAATTCATCTATGTTCAAATTGTAATTATATATTGCATTAATATTTTTTGATTTCGCATTACTTAATTCACTTTGCCTAACAAGAACATCTTTTAGAGTTGATATTCCGACATCATATCTAAGTCTGGAAAGCCTTACAGACTCTTTGCTAGATTCAATTTCTTTAAGAGAAGAGATTATTTTTTCTTCATTTAATTTAAGATTTAAATAGGCTTTACTAATACTTGTGGTTAAAACATTTTTTAAATTTTCATAAGCATATTTTTCGGATTCTGCATCTGCTATTTTTGATTTGAAGGAGTTCTTATTTTGTCCGCCATCAAAAATACTCCATGCAAAATTGAGACTTATGGTATTTGTATAATTAGATCCAGATTTTTCAGAGTCGATATTAGTTACTAGAGAGTCACCCTTTGAAAATATACTAGATAATGAATTACTGATATAGATATTTGGCTTATTTTGAGCTAAAAAGCTCTCTGCTTGGCTCTTCTTGTTGATTATCAAGAAGTAGAAAAACTTGTATTAAATAATCAAGAATTAAAATCATTACAAAACCTAGTAGCCTCTGCAAGCTTTAATCTT
>QCDR01000023.1 GCA_003278705.1 Prochlorococcus sp. AG-355-J23 | reverse complement strand
AAGAATAAACGATTTTCTTAAACCTAATTGAATAAATAATGATTTACTTATCTTAATCACAAGTACTATGCAAAAACATTTTTTAAAATTTGGAAAGGTTTTCATAAATGTTGCCTGCTCTCCCTTGATTTTGATATCAAATAATTCAGAACTGGCTGCTAAGTATTTGCCAAATGACGTTGATCAATCAATAGAAACCTTGGAAATACCAAATATTAATAATGTTTTATTTCAAGGGATTGATATTAAAAAAGAGAAAAAATTTCTTTTTGCAGAAAATAATAATGATATTAGTGAAGAAAGTGTTCTTATCTCAGAAATAATTATCGAAGGTTGGGAAAATCATCCTGAGGGTAGAAAACTTGAATTGGCTGCATATGATTCCATGAGTATAAAGCCAGGAAGTATTGTTGATAATCGAATTTTAAATCAAGACCTTAATGCAATATACGCTAGTGGTTGGTTTTCAGGAGTTAAAATAAAGGCTGAAGATGGACCACTAGGTGTGAGGCTAATAGTAAGTGTAGTGCCTAATCCAATCTTGAAGAAAGTTGAACTTAAACCAATAAACTCTATAGTCTCCAATGAATACGTAGATGATATTTTTAAAAATTATTATGGGACAACTCTTAACCTAAAGGAATTTCAAAATAAGATAGAAATAATAAAAGAACGTTATGAAAAGGCGGGTTATTCTTTAGCTAGAATTAGTAGCCCAGATAGAATCTCTGATAACGGAGTAGTAATATTAAAAGTTTCTGAGGGCATTATATCTGACGTAAAAATAAGATTCCCAAATTCTGATGGTGAATTTATTATTGATGGAAAACCTAGAAAAGGGAAAACAAAAGACTGGGTTATAAAGAGAGAATTAAAAACACAACCTGGTGCCATTTTTAATAGAAAAATTTTAGAAGCTGATATCGGTAGACTCTACGCCACATCATTATTTGATGATGTAAAGGTTTCTCTTGGCCCGGATAATTTAAATCCTGGTCAAGTCATAATTTTTTTAGACTTGAGTGAGCAAAGAACAGGATCTTTAACAGGTGGACTTGGTTATAGCAATGGTTCAGGTATCTTCGCATCAATTGGTTTGCAGGAAACAAATGCACTAGGAAGAGCATGGTCTACAAATTTAAATCTAAATTTTGGAGAATATTCAACTACCTATAATTTTTCTTTATCTGATCCATGGATTAAAGGAGATAAACATAAAACATCTTTTAGAACAAATATTTTTTTAAGTAGAGATTATCCACAAGAATTTAAAAGTGAAAAAAATGGAAAATTATATGCTGTAGATGATCAAACACCATCTAGCTCAGATACTTTTTCATCAATAGTTTTAGAAAAAACAGGAGGTGGGTTTTCTTTCTCAAGGCCATTAAATGGTGGAGATCCATTTAAGGTTGCTAAATGGAGAGTCCTTGCAGGAATGAATTTTAAGAAAGTAAAGATGATTGATGGTGATGGAAACAAAAAACCTTATGGTGACCGAACGCCAACTACAACCAGAAACAACATAAGCGATATTATTTGTATTGGATTTACTCCAAATGATGGTTCATGCCCTGAAGAAAATATATTAGTGAGCGTTATTGCAAGTACTTCTAGAAATAATTTGAACAATTCCATCAACCCAACTGCAGGGAATAAATTTAGCTTTGGTACCGAACAATTTATTTCAATGGGGGAAAACTCTCCTACTTTTAATAGAATGCGAGCCTCGTATTCATTTTTTATACCAACAAAAATAATAAATTTAACGAAAGCATGCAAATCCAATAATTCTAATAGTGAAGACTGTCCTCAAGCTATTGGATTTCAATTTAAAGCCGGAACTATTCTTGGGGAATTACCTCCTTACGAAGCATTTTGTATGGGAGGGACATCATCTGTTAGAGGTTGGGGATCTTGTGATTTGGCAGTAAGTAGAAGTTTTGTTGAGGGTACAGCAGAATATAGATTCCCTATTTGGAGAATGATATCTGGAGCTTTATTCGTCGATGGAGGAACTGATCTAGGCTCTCAAAAGGAAGTCCCTGGGAAACCCGGTAAATTATTGCAAAAATCAGGCTCTGGTTTTTCACTTGGAGGGGGAGTTGGGGTTAAAACACCAATAGGTCCATTAAGATTAGATGTTGCTAGCAAGGACCTAAGTGGTGATTGGAGATATACACTTGGGGTTGGATGGAAGTTTTAAGTGTTTTCTTGGCCTTCTAATTATGATTCTTGCTATACCTTGGCTGGTGTTATCTCCAGAGAGGGTATAGGCCTACATAGTGGAGAAAAAACAAGAGTTACAATTTCCTCCTATGAGAAAGAAGGATATTATGTCTCTTTTAGGGATAGACCTAACGAGATTTTTAAGTTAACTCAGGATTTAATAGGAAGTACGATGCTTTGTACGGCGGTTAAATTAGGAGGGAGAAATTTGTATACTATTGAACATTTATTATCTTCAATGGCAGGGTGCGGGTTGAGTTATATACATATTGAAGTTGATGGGAAAGAGATTCCTCTTTTAGATGGATCGGCAATCCAGTGGGTTAAAGATTTTGAAGAGGTGGGGATAAAAAAGGCACCAAGACCTGATAATTTTTTTCGAGAGATTAATAAATCAATAATTTTAAGTAAAGAAGGCTCAGTTATAGCAGCAACTCCTTCTGAAAAAACTACAATTATATCCACCATAAGTTTTGCCTATAAAGCAATTGGAAATCAAACTTTTGTGATTGATTTAAATCCAAAAAGTTTTGTTGAAATGATTGCGCCTGCCAGAACATTTGGTTTTAAAGATCAATTTCAAGAGTTAAGTGAACTTGGATTAATAAAAGGCGGAAGTTTGGAAAATGCCCTTGTTTGTGATGGTGATAAATGGGTTAATCCACCATTAAGATTTGATAATGAACCAATAAGACATAAAATTTTAGACCTAATTGGGGACTTGGCTTTGGTAGGGTTACCTAAGGCTCAAATTTTAGTTTATAAAGGATCACATTCTTTGAATGCTTTATTGGCCTCATCGCTAAAAAATTAACTTTATCTTTAATTGTTTTGGAAAAGAAATTATCCAGTGAAAATAATCAACTTTCCTCTGAGCACATACTAGGTTTATTACCTCACAGATATCCTTTTGCTCTTGTGGACAAAGTTATAGAGAATATTCCAGGGGAGAGAGCTGTTGCAGTAAAAAATGTAACTATAAATGAGCCTCAATTTCAGGGACACTTTCCTGAGAGACCCCTAATGCCTGGTGTTCTTATTGTAGAATCAATGGCTCAAGTTGGTGGAATAATTGTAACGCAAATGCCCGATCTCCCTAAGGGACTTTTCGTCTTCGCTGGAATCAACAAAGTTAAATTCAGAAAACCAGTTGTGCCTGGAGATCAATTGATAATTTCTTGTGAGTTATTATCTATTAAAAGACAAAGATTTGGGAAGGTTAAAGGTGAGGCGCATGTTGAGGGGAAGTTGGTTTGTGCTGGAGAATTAATGTTTTCATTAGTTGATTAGGGATATGGATTGTAAAAATACTGAATTAAATGCAAGCTTTAGTGGTGTAAAAGTGCATCCTAATGCTTATGTTGATCCAAGTGCAGAACTACATGATGGGGTTATTATCTCACAAGGAGCTATTGTCGGTCCTGATGTGACTATCGGGAAAGGAACCGAAATAGGACCCAACGCTGTTATTTCAGGAAGAACTCATATTGGTATAAACAATAAAGTTTTCCCAAGTGTTTTTATAGGTCTTGATCCCCAGGACCTCAAATATAAAGGGGCCCCTACTGAAGTAATTATTGGGGATAATAATACTTTCAGAGAATGTGTAACCATTAATAAAGCAACTGATGAAGGAGAAAAAACTATTATTGGCAATAATAATTTGTTGATGGCTTACACTCATATCGGACATAATTGTGAACTCGGTAACAGGATAGTTTTATCAAATAGTGTTCAAGTTGCAGGCCATGTAAAGATCGAAGATAAAGCTATTATTGGTGGTTGTTTAGGTATTCATCAATTTGTACATATTGGATATTTAGCAATGATTGGAGGGATGACTAGAGTAGATAGAGATGTACCTCCTTTTTGTTTAGCAGAAGGGCATCCAGGAAGATTGAGAGGTTTAAATAGGATTGGAATTAAGAGAAGTGGTTTAATGGAAAATAAAGATTTTGATTTAAAGCTACTTCAAAGTACTTGGAATCTACTGTTTAAATCTAATGATGCGATTTCAACTTCATTAGAAAAAGTAATGAAAGGAGAATTAGATATTTCATCTTCAAGATTATGTAGTTTTTTAAAAGAGTCAATATCTAAAGAAAGACGAGGACCAATGCCTGTAGTGAATGTATGAATAAAAAGATTTTTATAAGTACTGGAGAGGTCTCTGGAGATTTGCACGGAAGTTTGTTATCAAAAGCATTATTAGATGAAGCTAAAAAAAAATCTATAGATTTAGAAATTTGCGGATTAGGCGGGGAAAGGATGAAGAAAGAAGGTGTGAAAATTCTTCAAGATACGACATCAATTAGTGCAATTGGAATTTGGGAGGCTTTACCTCTTATTATTCCAACAATAAGAATTCAAAAAAGGTTCTATAAATTACTTAAAAAATATCCTCCTGATTGCTTAATTTTAATTGACTATATGGGACCAAATATAAAAATTGGTACTAAATTAAAAAGATCCAAGACTAAAATTCCAATTTTTTACTACATTGCACCTCAAGAGTGGGCTTGGAGGGTTGGTAATAACACTACAACAAATCTAATAAAGTTTTCTGATAAGATTTTTGCAATTTTTAAGAAAGAAGCAGCATTTTATAAAAAGAGGGGCGGAAATGTTTTTTGGGTTGGACATCCAATGATTGATTTAACAAAAAAACTTCCTCTAAAGAAAGATGCCAGAACTATTCTAAACCTTGGTCCAAATCAAAACATCATACTTTTAATGCCCGCATCAAGACCTCAAGAATTGCGATATATATTACCTACTTTTATGCAATCGGCTAAAAAATTACAACAAAAATATCCAAGTTTGGTTGTCTATATTCCATCCTGTCGGGATGCTTTTGATGAAATATTCAAAAAAGCCTTTAGAAAATATCAAGTTAATGGACTTGTTATTTCTCAAAAAGATAGTGCAAAATTAAAGCCTTATATTTATTCCCTAACTAAAATTGCTCTTTGCAAATCTGGGACAGTTAATATGGAATTAGCTTTATATGGAATCCCGCAGATTGTAGGTTATAGAGTAAGTAGGGTAACTGCTTTTATTGCTAAAAAAATTCTCAATTTTAAAGTAAAATTTATTTCTCCTGTAAATTTGTTAGTTAATAAATTAATAATCCCTGAGTTTGTACAAAAGGAGTTTGATGAAAAAAAAATATTCTATAAATCTTGTAGGATTATTGATGGGAAGTCAGAAAAAATAAAAATGAAAAAAGGTTATGCTTTTTTAAAAAAAGAATTAGGAGAAGAGGGCGTAGTCCAGAGAGCTGCTAAAGAGATTATTAATTCTATTATTTGAACTTTATAATAAAAAAATGAAATATTTCTTACCTCTAATAATTGCTCTTTCAATATTTATTAACCCTGTAAACGCTTTTGCAGAGGAATTGATTCTTGGAGGAGGCTGTTTTTGGTGTTTAGAACATGATCTAGAGTCATTAAAGGGGATAAATTTCGTACAAAGTGGCTATTCAGGTGGAGATTTAGAAAACCCTACATACGAAAATCATGAAGGACATCAGGAAGTGGTTTTGGTGAATTATGATTCCAAATTGGTGACTTTCCCCGAGATACTTAGGCTCTATTTCAGAAATATTGATCCTCTTGATGGCAAGGGTCAATTTTGTGATCGTGGAGATTCTTATAGGCCAGTGATCTTTTTCAAAAATTCAACTGAGGAGAGTGATGCAATAAATGCAGTTGTTTCCGCCTCTAATGAATTGCGAGTACCATTAGAAAAAATATCTGTAGAACTAAAATCAAAAGGTCAATTTTGGTTGGCTGAAGAATATCATCAGGATTTTGCTGATAGAAATGAATTAAAATATAAGTTCTATAGATTTTCATGTGGGAGAGATCTGAGATTAGATAAATTATGGGGTGACAACGCTAGATCAACAAATCTTTGGAATGAATGATTTAAATTTAGTTATTTATTTTTAATCCATTGAACAAGAGTTTGAACTCCAAAACCGGTTGCACCTGATGGATTAATTCCTTTATTCTTATCAGTCCAACAAGTCCCAGCAATATCAATATGAGCCCATTTAATCTCTGGATCAAAGAATTCCTCTAAAAACAAAGCAGCAGTTATTGACCCACCTGCTCTAGGACCTGTGTTTTTCATGTCAGCTATATGAGACTTTAAGCCTTCTTTATAAGATTTTTGTAAAGGCATTTGCCATAATTCTTCTCCAGACTGGGCTGATGCAGCTTTTAGTTCATTTGCTAGATCATCATTATTGCTCCAAAATCCGGCTATATCATTGCCTAACGCAACAACAATAGCTCCTGTTAAAGTGGCGAGATCTATTATTGAATCCGGTTTTAAATTGGATGCGTAAGTTAAAGCATCAGCTAATGTAAGTCTACCCTCTGCATCAGTGTTATTTATTTCAATTGTCTTACCATTAGATGCTTTAACTACATCACCAGGATGTACTGCAGATCCATTTATCATGTTTTCGCAAGCTGCCACAATAAAATGAATTTCTAATCCCTTTGGCTTTATTGCTCCAAGTGCTTTTGCTGCTCCTAAAACTGCAGCGCTCCCGCCCATATCATATTTCATCATTTCAATTTGAGAGGCTCCTACTTTCAAGTTGTATCCTCCAGAATCAAAGGTTAAACCCTTTCCTACAAGAGCAATTTTTTCTTTTATAGGCCCCTCTGAGCTCAAAGTAAGATGTATAAATTTAGGATCTAGATCAGAACCTTTTGCAACAGCTAAATATGCACCCATACCTAAATCTTCACAATCTTTTGCCTCTAAAATTTTTACTTCCAAACCATGATCCTTAGCTATTTGAGAAGCCTGAATAGACATTTCCTGTGGCGTAAGACTATTTGGAGGGGCAGCTACAAGTCTTCTGGCTAGTTCTACACCTTCACATATTTTTTCTGTCTCTTCAAAGTTAATATTCTCAAATTTTTCTAAATTCAAAAACTCTATTTCTTTAAGAACTTTCTCTTCATCTTTTTTCTTGTTGAATCTATTGTCCTTAAAAGCAGATAATCTGGCTGACTCTGCTAATTGATTTATTTTTAGTTTTGAATTTATTAATTCCCAAGGTAGAAAGATGCTGATTTTTTCATTTTTATCAACTGTTTTTCTAATTAGATTTCCTATGGAGTTTTCTATATCACTTTTTTTTAGGTCTTTCGATTTGCCAAGACCAACTATGATTAAAGTTTCTAATTTTTGATCTAAAAATTCAAAGCTTAGAGTTTTTCCTTTTTCTCCTTTGAATTTTTTTTGAGTAACTTTTTTTAGTAATAATTTTGGGTCAACAACAAATTTTATGTTTTCAAGTTGGCTTGCAATTTCTTCCTCTAAAACTCCAAAAATTAATGAAGCACCTTGCCAGTTATCTAGATTTTTTTGGAATGTGGAAAATTGCATTTGTAAAATGGATTTAATTAACTTTTAGTTGTATGTGAAAGTAGTTGCCCACCTATCTCGGGTTTCTTTATTAAAGGGTGGTAACCATAAATATATCAGTTGCTGTTCTAATTTACGTCTTAATTTTACTTCTTTAGGTACATCTAAGAAGAAACGTATATCTTGATGACTTGAGAGGTTATTATGGGCTAAGGCTTCTTTATAGTTCATGAGGTAATTTTTACAGTCATGTTCTCCCTTCCATCTTTTATTTGCTACGTTTGTTTCTCCTATATAAAGGATTATTTTAGAACTCTCCATTGAGTCAATTACAAAATACATTGCTGGACCATCGTGTATATATTGATTCGTTCTCCAGAAGTTTAATGATAATGGCTGCAGGGAAAACGGATCAATTTCTCTTTTATTGGAAATTGCATTAATAGGAAGACTTGTTTGGTGCAAAGTTGTATTTTGAGCATAGTTTGAAATTTTCAATTGGTGATTATGGATTTTATTTCTCCATTCAGTAAGGATTTCGCCTTTGATTTTTAGATTATTTGAGTGTTGAAAATTAATTGATGTGTTTACATTTGAACCAAATAATTCAAATTGTCTATTTTGGTTTGAAATATTATTTATGTTGAATTTTTCCAATATCTATGAATCATCTCTACTAAATTTACTTCTGAAAAAATATAAATCAAAGAATTATTTATAAACTAAAATTTATTAATGTTCTAATCAATTTTAAAGATTCTTGTTATCTTGTAGTTGAGCCTTAATCTTGCGAAGTAAAAAAATTGAAATGGGATTCTTTGAGTCAGACATCGTTCAAGAAGAAGCTAAAAAGCTTTTTGCAGATTACCAAGAACTTATGAAACTTGGCTCTGATTATGGAAAATTTGACAGAGAAGGGAAAAAAATGTTTATAAAAAAAATGGAATCTCTTATGGACCGTTATAAGGTTTTTATGAAGAGATTTGAATTGTCTGAAGATTTTCAAGCAAAAATGACGGTAGAACAATTAAAGACGCAGTTAAGTCAATTTGGGATTACTCCTGATCAAATGTTCGATCAAATGAATAAAACCTTAATAAGAATGAAGGATGAACTTGATAAAACTTCTTAAATTTAACGATTAAAGCTTCATGTCAGATAATTTAATATTGCCATCATGGCTTTCAAGAGGAATAGAAGAATATTTTCCAATTAAGGGAACAGACCACACTTTTTTGGAGATAATTGGTAATGCGAAAAAAAATAATAAAAAATTAAGGGTTAAACTCGGGATCGATCCAACCGGAACTGATATTCATCTTGGACACAGCATATTGTTCAAAAAACTTAGGGCATTCCAAGATAATGGACATATTGCAGTTTTAATTATTGGTGATTTTACTGCACAAATTGGAGATCCAACCGGAAAAAACAAAACAAGAGTTCAGTTATCTGAAAAACAAGTTAAGGATAATGCAAAAACATACTTAACCCAACTAGGTATGGGAAAGCCAGCCAATGAATCCATTTTAGATTTTGATTCAAAAGATAGAATAGAAATTAGATATAACAGTGAATGGTTAAAAGGATTAAATCTTAATTCGATAATTGAATTAATGGGGAGTGCAACAGTTAGTCAAATGCTAGCTAAGGAGGAATTTAATAAAAGGTACACTTCGCAAGTCCCTATTTCTTTGCACGAATTCTTATATCCACTATTACAAGGTTACGATTCGGTAGTTGTTCAATCAGATATTGAGCTTGGAGGAACAGATCAGAAATTTAATATCGCAATAGGAAGAGACCTTCAAAGGCATTTTAAACAAGACCCTCAATTTGGCGTTCTGCTGCCAATTTTGACAGGTTTAGATGGAATTAAGAAGATGAGTAAATCTGAATTTAACACCGTCGGTTTGACTGAAGACCCTCTCTCAATGTATTCAAAATTAGAAAAAGTACCCGATAATATAATACCCACCTATTTTGAATTACTTACTGAATTAGATTCAAGTTTTCTTGAAAACTCAAATCCTCGTGAATTACAGAAAAGAATGGCTTTAGAGGTTACTACTTTATTCCATGGGGCCGAAGAAGCATTAAAGGCTCAATCAAACTGCGAAAAATTATTCCTTGGACACAAAGAAAAAGTTGGAGCAATTCCAGAGATTTGTTTAAAAGAAGTAGTTTTTCCAGTAAAGTTTTTCTACTTATTAAGTTCTCTAAAACTTTTCAAATCTAGCAGCGAATCCAAAAGATCTATTAAAGGTGGGGGTGTAAAAATTGATAGTCAAAAAGTAATAAATCCTGATTTAGTTTTTAATTCAAAACATGATTTGGAAGGAAAAATTTTGCAAATTGGAAAAAAAATAATTAAGAGGTTTGAAAACTGAAAATTGATGAATAACAGATTTAATTCAGAAGATAAAATAATATTGGCAATTGATGGATTAGATATAAGTCAAGCAAAATTACTTTTGGAAAAATGTCCTAATATTAAGTGGGTGAAAGTTGGTTTAGAGCTTTTTGTTAGGGAAGGTCCAAGAGTTATTGAAATATTAAAAGGTTTAAATAAAAAAATTTTTTTAGACTTAAAATTTCATGATATTCCAAATACCATGCGTGCAGCATGTTTCCAAGTTTCAAAATTAGGGGTTGATATAATTTCTATTCATGCTGCAGCAGGTTTAAAAGCTCTTAAGGATTCGAAAAAAGCATCTTTAGAAGGAGCCACCTCAGTTAGTCTAAAACCTCCATTGGTTGTAGGAATAACTGTTTTAACAAGCTTTTCTCTTAAAGATTTTCAAACTGATCTTGATAGAAATAATTCAATTGAAGAAAATGTATTGAGACTTGCAAAGTTGTCTTTTGATGCCGGATTAGATGGATGTGTTTGTTCTCCTTGGGAGGTAAATATGTTGAGATCTATTTATAAACATAATTTTGAACTTATTACACCAGGTATCAGATTAAATATTGACAATAAAGATGATCAAAATAGAATTATGACCCCACATGAAGCTTTAGATAATGGCGCTTCTAAGTTAGTCATTGGCAGATTGATTTCAAAAGCTATAGATCCTAATAAAGCTCTAATAGAAATATTTAAATCTATTGATTCTGATTAATTTTGGATTCTTCTCCCTTAAGCAATCTTGTTATGTTTGTTCTATGTTTCCAGATTACTAATAATGCCACAATTAAACTTATAAAAAAGTATGAGTGTATAAATTTACCTAGATAAAAAAACATAAAAATAGGAAGTAAGATTGCAGCTGAAATACTTGATAAAGAAACAAATTTAGTTTTTGTCAGGACTATTAAAAAAATGCCAAGAGATGCGAGTCCAACTTTCCAGGAAAGAGCTAAAAACATACCTAATCCAGTAGCAACAGCTTTCCCTCCTTTACCTCTAAGCCATATTGGCCAAATATGTCCTGAAATAGCGGATATCCCTGCTATTACCTCTATTAAGCCTTGATCTGTATAGTATTGAGCAATTTTTACTGCTATAAGGCCTTTCCCAACGTCAATGATAAAAACAAAAAGTGCTGGCCATTTCCCAACATTTCTTAAGACATTTGTGGCACCTGTAGATCCAGAACCCATAGTTCTTAGATCTATATTTTTGAGAAATTTTCCAATTAAATAACCTGTCGGAAGTGATCCTAAAAGATAACTTGTAAAAATTATTAAGATATTCATAATCCTTAGTTTAGTTCAAGATCATCGTAAATTTCATTATCTGAACCAGCAAATGCAACCCATAATGGAAATTGAAGTATTGGTATTTCAACAGAGGTTTCGGCTGCATCAATGATAATAAATGGCAATTCTTCATTGGCTTCTAATCTATCAGCTCTTTCGATGACACCTTCAGGCCTTTCAAACAAAACAATCCCACTATTTGGTCCAAAGTCATCCCTCGTTAGACCTAGTGAATCTTGAAGAATTCTTCTCCATTCACCTAATCGTTCAGGTTGCGAAGCTAAAATAAGAGTCTGAAATTGATCTCCATATAATTCGCCAAGAATAGATATTAAGCCAGCTGATAACAAGGCATTTTTTTGTCGAGATCCTCTACTTTCAAGAGAACCTCTTCCGCCCATGTTAAAGAACCAATCATCCATAATTTCTATATCTGAGGAATCAAGACTTCGTCTTAATTTCCAAGGTTCTGCATAAAAGTCTGGTTGTTCTGTGAAACTTGTAAAGCAACTTTTTATAATCTCTTCATCTGGCTTAAATGTCTCAGAAAGAGCAGGAACATTAACTACATTATTTGTGCTATTGTCTTGCTTTTTCTCGTCAAGGGGAGAAGGCTTTACGATTATTGGTTGAGAAACTAATTCGAGTCTCTCTACGTTTTGTGAAAGATTCTGTAAAGCTCCAGTTAAGTACTCTTGAAAGCCTTTAACTCTTTTAGCAATATTATCTGACTGTCCTTTAAAATTAGATTCAATATCTTTTTCTATTTCATTTTTTTTTGTTTCTAACTCTTTTATTTCCTTAACTAAAGAGTCTTTTCTTGAAAAGAGATCTCTAAAAATTTCATTAGAAATTTCATCAAAAGATTTAGTTGATTTATCGTTTTTCGGTGTAATTTTTTTGTTTTGGGTTGTATTTTTCTTACTAATTTGTTTGGTTTTATCATCTGAAATTGACTTATCTATTTTTAATTCCTTTTCAGGATTCTTGTCAGAAATTTCTGTATTGGTCATTTGTATAATTTTGATGATTAGGCAAAGTCTGAATTTTAAGAATTTTTAATTTCCAGTGAGTCTACTTTTTTTATGAGCTCATCTTTTAATTGCTTTGGATTAAATAAAATTGGTAATAAATGAGGACTGGACTTTTCTCTGAAATAAAAAATTCCTGGAATTATAGGGAAAAAGAATTTCCATGATATCCAGTTCTTGAATGGAAAAGTTCTAATCTCCTTACCTAATTGTAAAACTATAAAATCATCATTGGTTATTTTTATTCTTAAGGTGAATGACTGAAGTAATAAAAAAAAGCTAAAAGAAGCAAAAACTATGGTTGGCAAAGAACCAATATTCAAAAACAAAAGCATAAAACTTAAAACTATTAGAATGATTGGCAACTGAAATGAAGGAGCTATTATTACTGGTTCCTCTTTTTTTGATTTAGAATTAAACATAGAATCATCCAAATAAAATTTGCGTTAGTAATACATCCATTAAAGATACAGTAACGAGAGTCATTACAACTGCACCTGTTGTACTTGTTCCAACTTCTTTTGGACCTCCCTTGGTTGTAAGTCCATATCCACAAGCAATTATTGAAATAAGTAATCCGAACACTACAGACTTTATTAACATTGAAGTTAAGTCTGCACTGGTTAAACTCACATTACCTGATCTTACAGATGTCCAAAAAACTATTGGAGGAACTTTATAAAAAATTGTGCTCCAAATTTGTCCACTCCATAAAGCTACAGATAAAAATAAAAGACACTGTATTGGAGACATTATTACCATTGATAGTAACCTTGGGACTACCAAATATTGGACTGGTTCGGTCCTTAACATGGTTATTGCCTCAATTTGTTCTGTGACTTTCATAGTGCCTAGTTGAGCAGCATAGGCAGTGGCAACCTTTCCAGTCATTAAAGTAGCAGTTAGAAGAGGAGCCATTTCTCTTGCCATGCCTACTGCTAATAAACCTCCAATTTCACTTGAAACCCCCATACTTGTAAGTTGTGATGCTACTTGAATATTAAAAACTGTACCTGCGGCAATTCCTGTAATTAATACAATTAATAAACTGCCAGGACCTGACTCCATAAGTTGTTCAAAGAGATCATTTTTGGAAATTTTACCTTTAAAGATAAAATTAATTGCTTGCCCGCCAATGACTAGGCTGCTTAGAAGTCTTTTGCAAAAATTAAGGTAATACATATCTTTATATTAGTTTGTAATTAATTTTTGATCCCATTTTCTCATTATTAAAAGACCAATTATTACCAATATTGAGGGTATAAAACCAATACATAATCTGATAGTTAATTGTGCTGAGTAGCATTGTTCAATAATATTTAGACCATCTTTATCAACAAAGCATGATTGATAACCTGATAAATACAATAAAAAACCTAATAATTGAACACTAAACGCAATACCTATCTTCTGAATAAGTACCATCCAAGCAGTATATAGTCCTGCTGGTTTCTCAGGGTCTTCGTCTATAGCATCAGGAAGTAGTGACCAAGGGATAAGAAAAGCGGTTGAAGCTCCAATGCCAATAAGACAGATTATGAAAATTAAGAGAATGAACAGAAATATGTTGCTGGCATTTAGAAATAAACTATCTCCAACTCCTGAAATTTTTGATAAAGAAGGTAAAAACAAAGTTGCTGTACATGAAATAATCCACATAATCGCTCCATAGTTTAACGCTGAAATTCTGTTCAATTTATTTGATACTCTGGTCCATATTTGTAAACCCACTAAAGCGCTAATTTGGAAAGGTATCGGGATCCACTTCGCAATAAATGTTGGTACATTCAGTACATCCTCAACATAGATTAACGCTACTGTTTGCATTAATTGTAAGGCGCACCAGAGAAGAATATAGAGCGTAATAACTTTTAGAAATTTTTTATTTCTGAAGATCCTTTTGAATTGGAGTGTTATAGCTTCAACTTTTCCTGAAGGCCTTCTTGCTTTTTTTGCGAATGGAGCTAATCCCCAACAAGAAATTAATGTTGCAGCAACTGCAATACATCCGCTTATTTTACCCATTAAAAAATATTCATTATTTGCAGATCCTTCGGAACCTAATACAATTCCAGCAATTATTAAACCAGTTAGTCCTGCGATTATTGAGCCAGTAAATCTAGATGCGTTTAGTCTTGTTCGTATTGCTGTTTTTTCAGAAATTTCAGTAGATAGAGCTGCAAAAGGAAGATTAATACTTGTATAAGCAGTCATTACGATTATAGAAATTATGGCATAGTAAATAGTCTTGGTTAGCACTGAACCAGTGGGTGTCCACCATATCGCAGCTAAAGAGAAACCAAGAGGAACAGATGCTGCTACCATCCAAGGAATTCTAGGCCCCCATCTTGATTTAGTACGATCACTTAACCATCCAATTAACGGATCATTTACTGCATCCCAAATCTTTATTAACATTAATAATGATCCTGCAATTATTACTGGTAAACCAGAAGAAATGAAGAATTTGAAAAGAAAAAAACCAAATTGTGTCGCGACTAAACCTGTGCCTGCATCTCCTAGCCCATAAGAGAACATTAATCTTGTTGTTGATCTAGAAATATTTTTTTTCGAGTGTGAATTTTCCAATCTTTTTACTTTGTTTATTGTTTGATAATGTATTATTGCAATGGTAAATCTATTACTTAATGCGGGCGTGGTTTAGTGGTAAAACCTCAGCCTTCCAAGCTGAAGATGCGGGTTCGATTCCCGCCGCCCGCTTTTAGAATAAATTATTTTTCGCCCCAAATACTTCTTCTGAAATGATTAGTAAAGAGCTTCTACTCTTTATTGAAACAGATTTTTCATTAATAGTTAAGGGTTCAAAAATCTCAGACATGCTAGTGTCAATAACTTTTAACCAATTATATTTACATTTCGGCAAGGGGAAATCGATACTTTTTGAATATGCATTTAAACCTATCCAGACCAGCGGATTAGTATTGTCTTTGTTAATGCTAAAGGCAACTGTGTGAGACCAACTACTCCAATCGGGGGTATCTAACTTTGTTCCATGCCAATGATATGTTGGAATATTTTCATTGGTTTGATTATTAGGGAAGAATGATGGATTGAAAATGTTTATTAGTTTTTTTCGGATTTTTATGACGTATTTAAAATATTCTAATAATTCCAAATCTTGTTGATCATGATCCCAATTCATCCAGCCCAATAAATTATTTTGGCACCAAGAATTATTGTTCCCGCCTTGTGATCTTCCTATCTCATCACCCATAAGTATCATTGGAACACCTTTAGAGATAAGTAAACTGAGAATAAGATTTTTTTGTTGTCTTTTTCTTAAATCATTGATTAATAAGTTCGTAGTTGGTCCCTCATTACCATGATTCCAAGAATTGTTATGGTTATCTCCATCTCTATTTTGTTCTCTATTGGCAAAATTATGTTTTCTATTAAAAGTTACTAAGTCTTTTAGAGTGAATCCATCATGTGAAGTAATAAAATTTATCGACTTTGGAAAATTATTTTCTTTATAAATTGATGGTGTCCCTTTTATTTTATCGCTCATATTCCAGGCTGTATCTTTATCCCCTTTCCAAAATCTCCTCAAGTCATCTCTAAAATGACCATTCCAAGTGAAAGTATTCTTAGATGGGAAATCACCTAATTTATATAAACCGCCACAATCCCATGGCTCACTTATGAACTTGATATCGATAAGTTCTGGTTCACATTCTATATCTTCAAAAATTGGAGGATTATCAAGCGGTGAAAGATTTTCTCCTCTTGATAGGGCAATTCCTAAATCAAATCTAAAACCATCAACTCCTAATTCACTCGCCCAACATTTTAATGATTCAATTATTAGTTTTCTAACTAATCCCCTGTTTGCTGCAATAGTATTACCACATCCGGAGACGTCCTGATAATTTTTATCTTTTCCAATAAAATAATAAAGATTTTCATCTATACCTTTCCAAGATATTGCTGGCCCTTTTGAATTACCTTCGCAAGTGTGATTGTATACAACATCTAAAATGACTTCAATGTCTGCTTTATGACATTCCTCTACAAATCTTCTAAATTCCTCTCTATTCTTTTTGGCGGATTCATTCGAAAGATATTCAAAATGCGGAGTAAACCAGTTAATTGGACTATATCCCCAAAAATTTTTTAGACCATTTGGGGCATCAGTAGGATCAAAACAAAAAATTGGAAGTAATTCAATTGTTGTAATACCCAGTTCTTTGAGATAAGGAATTTTTTTAAAAAATTTCTTAAAACAACTTTCATCTTTATCAGTTGATTCAGTGAAAGCTTTGATATGGAGTTCATAAATAATTGTTTCTTCCCAAGAATGTTTCGGTCTTGGGTAATCCTTAAAATTAAATAATTTTCTATCGCAAACAACGCTTT
>QCDR01000022.1 GCA_003278705.1 Prochlorococcus sp. AG-355-J23 | reverse complement strand
ACAGCTTCTGCACCAATAATTCCCACGAATCCCCCGAATTCATCTACTACTACTTTCACTCCTTTATGATCCTTGTCAAATTTAGTTAATAATTGATCTGCTTTAATCATTTCGGGAATGTAGTCCACAGGTTCGCAAATTTCTGATAATAATTTTTTATTTTGCCCATTAATTAACTCTTCCAACATTTTTTCACGCTTAACTACCCCTTGTATTTTGTCAACTTTATCTCCCAAAATAACCCACCATGGAGAGCTGTCAGACATTATAAGTTTTGAAATTTCATCAATATTTGAAGACCCATCAAGACAAGGTGCCGATACCCTTGGGGTCATTAAGTCTTTTGCTTTTAAGTCATTTAATTGAAAAACCTTAAATATCATTGCTGCCTCATCAGCCTCTATTAAACCTTTTTGACTTCCAATTTTTGCCATTTGTCTAATTTCTTCTTCATCAGTTGAAATTTCGTTTTCTGCTGTAATAACCGGAAATATCTGTTCAATTAATATTAAGAATGGCCTCATTAAAGTATTTAATATTCGCAAGATAGGAACAGATAATAGTGCTATTTGAATTGAAAATCTTGTGCCAAGAGCTTTTGGTAGTACTTCTCCTACTAAAACAACTAGTATGTAAAAAGCTATTGAAAAAAGGGTTAAACCAAAACTGCTATTTATTACCAATGCACCGTATACTCCTAAAATAAGACTGCCAATTATATTAAATCCATTATTTGTAATAGTAATTACAGTTAGCGTCCTTCCAAGATGTTTCCTGAGTTTTAGAAGTTGATTTGCAGAACTTTTTGGCTTTTGTCTAGAGGCAATTTCTAAAATTCTAATTGAATTTACGGCTAAAAAAGCTGCTTCTACTCCCGAACAACATGCTGATCCAATTAAAATAATTATTATTAGTAAAAATAAACCGTAAACACTTGGTTCCATTAAAGTAGATTAGGTACTAAATCTGTTTTAGTTCATTCTTCCATTTTTTTTTTAAACACGCCAATACACAATTTATGTTTGAACCTGATCATAAAGTTTTTGAAGAAAGAAGAGAAATATTCCTAAATAAATTAGGTGGGAAAGCTGCTATTATACCTGGGGCTAATCTTGTAAAGCATCATGCTGATTGTGAATATCCTTTTAGGCAGGATAGTAATTTTTGGTATTTAACAGGTTTCGATGAGCCAGATGCAATCGCTCTTTTCTTATCGCATAAGCCAAAGGGAGAGAGATTTATTATGTTTGTCGCTCCTAAAGATGTTATAAGCGAAGTATGGCATGGCTTTAGATGGGGTTTAGAAGGCGCTGAAAAAGAGTTTAAGGCTGATAAGGCTCACTCAATAAACGAATTAAGAGATTTACTCCCAAATTACATAAATGGTTCTGATGAACTTGTTTTTTCAATTGGAAAGCATCCAAAAATAGAGAAAATAGTACTAGAGATATTTTCACAACAACTTGAAAATCGCTCAAGATCAGGGATTGGTGCAAATTCTATAAAATCTCCAGAAATTTATTTAAATGAGATGAGACTAATTAAAAGTGAATTTGAGATTAAGAGAATGAGAGAGGCAATACAAATTTCAGCCGAAGCTCATGAACTAGTTAGAAAATCTATCTCATCAAAGAAAAATGAAAGACAAATTCAGGGTCTTCTTGAGGGATACTTTTTGGAAAAAGGGGCTAGAGGACCAGCTTATAACTCAATTGTGGCATCAGGAGACAATGCCTGTATTTTGCATTACACCTCAAATAATTCACCCTTAAAGAAGGAAGATTTATTGTTGGTGGATGCTGGGTGCTCACTAATTGATTATTACAATGGAGACATAACAAGAACTATTCCAATATGTGGTAAATTTTCTAATGAGCAAAAAGTTATCTATGAAATTGTATTGAGTGCGCAGAAAAATGCAATTAAAAGTGCTGTAAAAGGGTCGAATTCTAATGCTGTTCATAATGTTGCGTTAAAAATTCTTATAGAAGGATTAAAGGAAATTGGATTATTGTCGGGCAGTACTGAGGAGATAATTGAGAATCAATCTTATAGACATCTTTACATGCATAGAACTGGACATTGGCTCGGCTTAGATGTTCATGATGTTGGAGCATACAGAATGGGTGACTATGAAGTGCCATTACAGAATGGAATGATTCTTACGGTAGAACCTGGGATCTATATAAGTGATAGGATCCCAGTCCCTGAGGGACAACCCCCTATAGATGAAAGATGGAAAGGCATAGGGATAAGAATTGAAGATGATGTCCTGGTCAAAGATACAAACCCAGATGTTTTAAGTATTGCTGCACTTAAAGAAATTTCTGATTTAGAGTTTTGAAATTTGACTTATCTAGTTAATAGATTTATTTTTTATTAAGTTTAAAACTCAAAAAATGAATAAGTCTGATTCATATGATTCGAAACTTTCTCAAGCAAGAGGCTTAGCTAGTCAGCTTGGCATGTTCGCAGAAGAAAACGATATCCCCAAAGATCTTTGGGATTCATTGGAAGCCACTATTTATGATTTTTATGAAGTAACTCATGATAGATAAAATCCTGTTTAGAAGTTATCAATTACTAAAATCAAGAAATTTTGAATAAATCAATCAAAATGTGACCATAAACTGATAAATTATTTATTAAACACAAATAAGTGAATGACCTCATCAGATAAGTTAAATCAAAATTCAACAGAAAAAAAGGAAAAAAACAGTGATGCACCAAACTCTAAAAATTCTTCTCCTAATTCAGGAATGATGGGTGCCACAGCTGTATTGGCAGCTGCCACAATTGATGAAGATGGGGTACCTACTGGTTATACTCCTAAACCCGATGAAGGAAGGTTCATAATTAAAGTATTGTGGTTACCTGATAATGTGGCTCTAGCAGTGGATCAAATAGTAGGTGGAGGCCCAAGCCCTCTTACTGCTTATTATTTTTGGCCAAGAGATGATGCTTGGGAAAAATTAAAAAGTGAACTTGAGAATAAAGGTTGGATTACAGATAACGAGAGAGTAGAGATATTGAATAAGGCTACTGAAGTTATAAATTATTGGCAAGAAGAAGGTAAAACAAAAAAGTTAGAAGAAGCCAAATTAAAGTTCCCCGAAGTAACTTTTTGTGGAACCGCTTAAATATTAGTTCTTTGCAGCTTGAATCCTAGCCTCAGCCTTTGAAACCTCTTTCAAGGCTTTAATTTTTTCTGGATTTTTTTCATTTTCAGAAAATTTGCTAATTGCTAATTTTGCTTCTTTAAGATCTTGTTCAGCATTTTGAACATTAATTTCAGAACCAATTTCAGCATTATTTACTAGAACTATAACTTCATCTGATTCAATTTCAGCGAAGCCTCCCATAAGAGCGATTGATTTCCACTGAGAATTCATTCTTAGCCTTAAAACGCCAATATCTATAGCAGTAACTAAAGAGATGTGTCCTGGAAGTACACCAATTTGACCAGTAGTACTAGGAAGGATTACTTCTTCAGCTTCGCCTTGATAAACATTTTTATTAGGAGCTAAAACTTTTAGAGAAATTGCCATTAATTTAAAATTATTGAAGGTTAAATATATATTTAAATATTTATTTTTCTGATTTTATTTTTTCAGCCTTTGCTTTAACTTCATCAATGTTACCAACGAGGTAAAATGCCTGCTCTGGTAAATCATCCAATTCACCTGACAAAATCATATTGAAACCAGCAATGGTATCTTCTAATTTTACGTATTTACCAGACATTCCTGTAAATATTTCTGCAACGAAGAAAGGTTGTGAGAGAAATTTTTCAATTTTTCTAGCCCTGTCTACTGTTAATCTATCTTCTTCAGAAAGCTCATCTAAACCAAGAATTGCAATGATATCTTGAAGTTCTTTGTATCTTTGTAAAGTTGATTGAACAGCTCTGGCTGTTTTGTAATGCTCATCGCCAACAACTGATGGTTGTAGCATAGTGCTCGTTGAGTCTAATGGATCAACTGCTGGATAAATTCCCTTAGCTGCAAGAGCTCTAGCAAGCACGGTAGTTGCATCTAAATGGGCAAAAGTTGTAGCTGGAGCAGGGTCTGTTAGGTCATCAGCAGGCACGTAAACAGCTTGGATAGATGTTATTGACCCTTCTAATGTAGATGTAATTCTTTCTTGTAATTCACCAACATCAGTTCCCAGAGTTGGTTGGTATCCAACAGCTGAAGGCATTCTTCCAAGTAATGCAGATACTTCAGAACCAGCTTGAACAAATCTAAAAATGTTATCAACAAAGAGTAGGACGTCTTGCTTATTCACATCTCTAAAATGTTCGGCCATTGTAAGTGCAGATAAGCCTACTCTCATTCTTGCACCAGGTGGCTCATTCATCTGCCCAAAACATAAGGCAACTTTTGATTGAGTTAGGTCATCTGCATTGATAACTCCAGATTCTTTAAATTCTTCATATAAATCGTTCCCTTCTCTAGTTCTTTCTCCTACACCACCAAAAACGGAAACTCCACCATGCTCCTTTGCGATGTTATTAATTAACTCTTGAATAAGAACTGTTTTCCCAACACCAGCACCTCCGAATAATCCAACTTTTCCTCCTTGTCTGTAAGGAGCCAAAAGGTCTATAACTTTAATACCAGTTTCAAAAACTTTTGGCTTAGTTTCTAGGTCAGTTAACTTTGGCGCAGCTCTATGAATTGGAGCAGTATCTTTAGTATTTACTGGACCTTGTTCATCTACTGGTTCTCCTAAAACATTAAATATTCTTCCTAAAGTTGCTTCTCCAACAGGTACAGATATTGGCGCTCCTGTGTCGATTGCCTCCATACCTCTTACAAGGCCGTCTGTGCCACTCATTGCCACCGCTCTAACTCTATGGTCACCTAGGAGCTGTTGGACTTCTGCAGTGAGCGCTATGTCTTGTCCAGCTGGATTTTTAGCTTCAATTCTTAAGGCATTTAATATTTTGGGTAATTTCCCAGCTGGAAATTCTACATCTAGAACTGGACCGATTACCTGACGTACTACGCCTTTTGTTTGTGAAGAAGTTGATGGAGTTGCTACCATTTTTTATTGATTGGTGATGAATAGCTGATTTAAACAGCTCATAATCCGAAAATACTACCACCTCATGGGTAGATTCGTTAAATGGGTTCGGCCACCCGCACAGTTTAAGTATGGTTTAATTGCCTCTTTGCAGATTATGTTGTTGATGATACGGAAGGAGAATTTCTCTTTCCATTTTTATGACGCAAAGCGTCTCAATCATGATTCTCCATTAATCTATGGCAGCTGTTTCACTTACAGTCTCTACAGTAAAACCACTGGGAGATAGAATATTTATTAAAGTTTCCGCATCTGAGGAAAAAACTGCTGGGGGCATTCTTTTGCCTGATTCAGCCAAAGAAAAACCACAGGTTGGAGAAGTTGCTCAGGTGGGTCCTGGCAAACTTAATGACGATGGTTCTCGACAAACTCCAGAAGTGAGTATTGGCGACAAAGTTTTGTACAGCAAATATGCTGGCACAGACATTAAATTGGGAGGAGATGAGTATGTCTTGCTCTCAGAAAAAGATATTTTAGCTGTAGTAAGCTAAAATATTTGTTTCAAAAATTATTAAAACTTATTACTAAATCACCGCCTAAACATGGCTAAAAGAATTATTTACAATGAGCAAGCTCGTAGAGCGCTCGAGAGAGGAATTGATATCCTTGCTGAGTCTGTGGCTGTAACGCTTGGACCAAAAGGAAGAAATGTTGTACTAGAGAAAAAATTTGGTGCTCCACAAATTATCAATGATGGTGTCACAATCGCTAAAGAAATCGAATTAGAGGACCACATTGAAAACACAGGAGTTGCTTTGATCAGACAAGCTGCTTCAAAAACCAATGATGCAGCTGGAGATGGTACCACAACAGCCACTGTTTTAGCACATGCAATGGTTAAAGCAGGGTTGAGAAACGTTGCTGCAGGAGCTAATGCAATTACCCTGAAAAAAGGAATTGACAAAGCGACTGAATTTTTAGTTGGTAAAATACAAGAGAATTCCAAACCTATTAGCGATAGCAATGCTATAGCTCAATGTGGAACTATTGCTGCAGGAAACGATGAAGAAGTTGGTCAAATGATTGCCAATGCTATGGATAAAGTTGGTAAAGAAGGTGTTATCTCCTTAGAAGAAGGAAAATCAATGACTACTGAATTAGAAGTTACCGAGGGGATGCGTTTTGATAAAGGCTACATATCACCTTACTTCGCAACAGACACAGAGAGAATGGAGGCTGTTTTAGATGAACCATATATCCTTCTGACTGATAAAAAAATTGCCTTAGTGCAAGATTTAGTTCCCGTTTTGGAACAAATAGCTAAAACTGGTAAACCACTAGTCATTATTGCTGAAGATATTGAAAAAGAGGCTTTAGCAACTCTTGTTGTCAATAGATTACGAGGCGTGTTAAATGTTGCTGCAGTAAAAGCTCCTGGATTTGGCGATAGAAGAAAAGCTATGCTTGAAGATATGGCCGTTTTAACTAATGGACAACTTATCACTGAAGATGCAGGCTTGAAATTAGAGAGTGCTACTTTAGATATGCTTGGAACTGGTAGAAGAATAACTATCAATAAAGAAACTACAACTATTGTAGCTGAAGGTAATGAGCAAGCAGTTAAAGCTAGATGTGATCAAATTAAAAAGCAAATGGATGAAACAGATTCATCATATGATAAAGAAAAGCTTCAAGAACGTCTGGCTAAATTGGCTGGGGGTGTAGCAGTGATTAAGGTTGGGGCTGCCACTGAAACTGAGATGAAGGATAAAAAGCTCCGTCTTGAGGATGCTATTAATGCAACAAAAGCAGCTGTTGAAGAAGGAATTGTACCTGGAGGAGGAACAACTCTCGCTCATTTATCTCCTATTCTTAAAGAATGGGCTGATAAAAATTTAGAAGGAGAGGAATTAATTGGAGCTAACATTGTTGAAGCTTCACTTACTGCTCCTCTTATGAGAATTGCTGAGAATGCAGGTTCTAATGGAGCAGTGATTGCTGAAAATGTAAAAACTAAACCATTTAATGATGGTTTCAATGCTGCTACTGGAGAATATGTGGATATGTCCTCTGCTGGGATAGTTGATCCTGCAAAAGTTACACGTTCAGGATTACAAAATGCAGCTTCAATAGCAGGAATGGTTTTGACCACCGAATGCATAGTTGCAGATTTACCTGAGAAAAAAGATTCAGCTGCTCCAGCAGGCGCTCCAGGTATGGGCGGAGACTTTGATTACTAACTAAACAAAAGTTTTTAATAAATTTAAAAGGGATCATTCAAAATGGTCCCTTTTTTATTCAACTTTTATGAAATCCAACCAGCGCTAAGAATAATTGCGAGAGACAAAAATATCACTAAAAAAGTCCAAGTTATTTTGTTTAGAGAGGCTTCTGCACTACTTGCGCTGTTAAACATAGAGCTTCCACTGGCGGCTATTCCTCCCATTCCATCACCTTTGGGACTATGAAGTAAAACTAAGAGAATGAGAAGAACTCCAGAAAATACCCAAATCCAACTAATAATTTGAATCATTGCTTAAATACTTTTATATACTTTAAACGTGTTGAACCACCTTATTATAACCCTTTAATTCAATTTCTTGAATAAGCGATTTGCCTGTCATTTCTCTTGGTACTGGTAGATTTAATAATTGCAATAAAGTGGGAGCAATATCAGCTAGGCCCGCGTTTTCTCTTAAATTAATTTCATTTCCCATATTTGGTATTTTTCTTTTTTCACCTTCAATCAAAATTAATGGAACTTTATTTATTGTGTGTGCTGTCCATGGTTCTCCTTCAGATCCTTTCATTACCTCTGCGTTCCCATGATCGGCTGTAATAACAATGCTTCCGCCCATTTCTCCAGTAGCGTTAACTATTTGACCTATACATTTATCTACTTTTTCTATAGCTTTAATTGTTGCATCCATGTTGCCTGTATGACCAACCATATCAGGATTGGCAAAATTGATTACAACAAAAGCATAATTCCCGCTTTTAATTGCTTTAGAGCAACTATTAGTTAATTCCTCAGCAGACATTTCGGGTTTCATATCATAAGTTGCGACTCTTGGAGACGGAATCAAATGTCTCTCTTCTCCAGGTAAGGGTATTTCAACTCCTCCATTGAAAAAGTATGTTACGTGAGGATATTTTTCAGTTTCCGCGGTTCTGTATTGTTTAAGTCCGTTTTCTGAAACTATTTGGCCTATAAAATTATTGAGTGATTCAGGAGGGAATGCAACTTTAACGGGAAAGTTGGGATCATATTGAGTAAAAGTAACAAAATCTAGATTTGGATAATTTTTTCTTTCAAAGTCTGAGAATTGATTTAGTGAAAGGGATTTGACTATTTGTCTTGCTCTGTCTGGACGAAAGTTAAAGCAAATCAAACTATCTCCATCTTTAAGATAGTTTTCAGATAATCGTATGGGCTCTATAAATTCATCGGTTATGTTTTTGGTATAACTTTTTTCTATGTAATCCTTTGGAGAAATATTTGTTATTTGAATATCTGGATCAGTCAAATTAGAATATGCTTTTTCTGTTCTATCCCACAAAAGATTTCTATCCATTATCCAGTATCTTCCGCATATGGAAGCTATTTCTCCTACGTTAAATTTTTTTATACATGATTCTATTTGATTTAAATATTTCGAAGCACTTTTTGCAGGAGTGTCTCTACCATCAGTAATAATATGGATTGCAACTTTTTTAATTTTATTATCAGATGCCCATTTTATTAAACCTAATAAATGATCGATATGACTATGAACTCCTCCATCGGAACATAATCCCGTGATATGCAAAGTAGAATTATTTTTCTGTAATGAAGCAGCCATCTCTTTTAACTCATTGACCGAGCCTAATTGATTATTTTTTACAATATTCGAAATCCTTACAAGTTCTTGTTGTATTATTCTTCCAGAACCAATAGTAAGGTGTCCCACCTCTGAATTGCCCATTTGACCGTCTGGTAGTCCTACATCAGATCCACTGGCACTTATTAGCGTGTGAGGGTAAGAATGCCACAATGAGTCCATGATTGGTGTACTTGCACTTTTTATAGCATTATCTGATTTTTCTTTTCGGTATCCCCATCCATCTAGTATTGCAAGAACTACAGGGCTCTGAGGAACACTTAAACTTTTTATATTTTTGCTGCTAATCTTTGACATATTTAGATCAAATTCATTGTTAACTGATCCAACCTTAAATTTAGCTTCAAACGTTACTCTTTAACAATTTATATTTAACATAGTTAGCTTTTGCTAATTTATGAAAATATTAGATTAATTTTATTTCTTGATAAATCATGTCAAAGAAGTCAAAAAAGATTGTAATACTTTCTGAAGTTGAACTTAGAAAAACTATTTCGCGTTTAACTTGCGAAATTATCGAAAAAGTAAAAAAACTGGATAACCTTCTATTGATTGGTATCCCGACAAGAGGAATTGCTCTGACCGAAGTGCTAGAAAAGGAATTATTCTCTAGAACAGGTTTAAGAGTTAGAAAAGGAACAATTGATCCAACTTTTTATAGAGATGACCAAAATAGAGTTGGAACTCGCCTAATACAAGCTGCTGATATTCCAACTCCTATTGAGAAAAGAGAAATTCTTTTAATAGATGATGTAATTTACACAGGTAGAACAATTAGAGCTGCAATGGATGCATTATATTCATGGGGCAGACCACAAAGGGTGATGTTATTAGTAATGGTAGATAGAGGTCATAGAGAATTACCAATTCAGCCAGATTTTTGTGGTAAAAAAGTGCCAACTAGTAAAATTGAAAGTATTAGTTTACGTTTAAATAATATTGATAATGAAGAAGGAGTTTTTCTTGAATAGCTACCTTTCAGAAGATATTTCCTAAATTATATTCTCCAAAAAATTCATCTTTTACATCAAAACACTTAACCAATAAATCAGCATTTTTCGTAATTTTAAAAAAAAGTTTTAAAGTATCTTCTCCAATATTAGAATTATTTTTTAATACTATTTTGAGTGGTTTTTTGTCCCATTTTATAATTTCTTCTTCATTTTGAATCTCTGATAACTTTGGTAATCCATTTTCAAAAATTACATCATATGCTCTTTCTTTTTGTGTTTCTCCAATTATTATTTCGAATATTTTCTGATTGTTTTTACTGGCTTGAAGGATCAGTTTAAAGGGTGTTTCTGTTGGCCATGTTTGACCTTTGCAAAAAATAGGATGCCAAAAGTGTTTTTGCTCTCTTTTATTAAATAATCTTATGGATAACCCTTTGTTTAATATGTCTTTAATTTTTACTCCCGGGGTCATTGCTAAAGCTCCTAAAGCTATTGATTCAATAGGGGGTGGCGACTTTATTTGAATTTTTGGAATTTTTTTTGTTATCCATTCTTTAATCAATGGTATTTGAGTTCCTCCACCAACCAAAACTATTGCATTTAAGTCTTCAATTGTGCAAAATTTACCTCTTGCTTGATTTAATAAATCTTTTAGCAAAGAGTTAAGGTGATTAAGAAAATTATTTTCAATGAGTATTGTCTCAAATATTTCTTTACTAAGATAAAATTCACTTTCGTTATTTTTTTCAGTAAACAATTTTATTGGATATTTATTTTCATATTTGATTAAAGATGAGCTGAGTTTACATTTTATTTTTTCTGCCTTAGAAAGATTATTAATATAATTATTACCTGGAATAAAATAATCAACTATCCATTGATCAATATCTTTCCCACCAATTTTTGAACCTACTTTTCCAATTATTTCTGCACACCTTATTTTTTGTTTTGAAATTGAACTTACATCATTACCTTTAAATTTTAATAGTTCAGCTATAGGAACAGATTTTCCTTCACCTCCTTCTATTTTGACTATGTTCATATCGACTGTACTTCCTCCAATATCTAGTGTCATGATTTTTGAGCCAAATGGTACGTTTATTCCTAAACTTGCCGCAGTGGGCTCATCAACAAGGGCTATTTCATCTACAGATATTTCCTCGCAAAGGTTAACTAACCATTCTCTGTACCCCTTATATGTATCTATAGGAGCAGTTAAAACAAGTCTTTTGATCTCATACTTGTGCGGAATATTTGCCCACAAAATTTTAAAAAATTTTTCGCCACATTCATTAGGGTTTAAGATATTTTTTTGGCTAATTTTTTCAATAGAATTGCCAATTAATCTTTTAAAGTTCGAATGAAAAAATAAATCAGAATTTGAGTTATCCCTCATCTTAAGAGCACTAATACCAATTTTAGTAATTTTTGAGGATCCCTCGAACCAAACTGCTGAAGGAATAACTCCTGGAGATGATGTAATATTCGGAATTTCAACTAAAACAGAATTTATATCTTTTTGATCTTGAAAAGCTACAACAGTATTAGTGTTCCCTAAATCAATAGCAAGTGTTCCAGATAAACTTTCTTCCATATGAAATTAATTAAATCAATTAAGTTCTTTTTGTAATTTATGTTTTGAAAAGGTCGAATAAATTGTAGAATATATTTTATAGTAAAAAAAATTTTTTTTAATGAACATATCTAATAATGCAGGAATCGATTCTAATGATCTTGCAAAGAGAGGAGAGAGTTTGATAAGAAAATCAACTAATAGATATTTAACTACAGTGAAAATTGCTTTCAGAGCTAAACAAAGACGTTTTGATGATTTTGATGGATTATTAGAGGAGTCAACTATTAAACCCGTTCAAAGGTCAATTATTGAACTAAGCGATGAACAAGATCAACCAGATTTACTCCCAGGCTAATTTTGGTAAAAGACCAAAAAAGATGGAGATTACTTAGAAATTTTAAAAAAGGCAAATTTTGCTTTTTGATTGGTGTTGATAATTGGTCAATCGAGTTACAAAAAAATGAATTCCACTCACTTTACCTTCTACTCTTAAAAATTAATGAACAATTATTAGTTACCAAGGATCAACTAATGGATGAAGAATCTATTACTTTAGAATTAGAAAAACTTCCTTGGTTTATTCAGTTAGAGGGGAAAAAGAATGAATGGAGTTTAAGGTTTGTTTTTGAAAGTCAAGACCAAACGAGATCCTTCGAAATGTATTGGCCGATACCAATAGCACAAAATTTATTTTATGAAATAAAAAACATGTGGGAATCAATGGATTAAAAGATAAATAAAATTGGAAATTTTAGAAAATATTTCCCCCTCCCAAAAAAAATTTTTCACAACTTTTCCACAGTATTTTTTTAAAAAATATCTGATGATCTAAAGCATGTGGAAAACTTCTGAATTTATATAAATCTTTATATTTAAATAAGATTTAATTTTAAAAAATTAATTTCCATTACTATCCTATTTATGACTCAATTCTCATTATTCTAATACCTAAGACTGTCTCTTAATAATGCTGGTTGACGATTTAGCGATTTTGGAGAAAACTACATCTTGTAGATTTAAATTCAAAAAAGTTTTTCAATATGCAAGAGTTAAATTACGACGAAAATTCAAAAGTATTAAATCATAAAGATGAAATAATAAGTTTCAAATGTGAACTTCAAGAAAATCTTCAAAATGCTATGAAAGAATTCGTTGAGGAGCATCCAAACTGGGATCAATACAGGATACTACAAGCTGCTATTGCAGGATTTTTGATGCAAAAAGGATTTCAAAATAGGGATTTAACGAGACTCTATATTGGCAATATGTTCTCAATGAATTTTGAGGATTAAAAAATTTTTATATTTTTTCTAGAAGTATATTTGCAATGTCATTACTGACAGGTAATATTGATAACCTATTTCCTTTTTTTACGACTAATAACTCATCCTCATTAAATAAAATCTTTAATTCATTTAAACTTAAAATCTTAATTGATTTAGAGATGTATTTTACTTTTACACAATCCCATCTCGGATTATCAGGTTTCGATTTTGGATCAAAATATTTTGAATCTTGATCAAATTGAGTAGGATCAACAATATTTAGATCTATTACCTCCATAAGTCCCACAATACCTGGGGGTTTACAATTCGAATGATAGAAAAAAATTTTATCTCCTTTATTCATTTTTCTCATAAAATTTCGAGCCTGATAATTTCTTATTCCATCCCATAAAGTTACACCGTCATTTTTTAAATTATCTATGCTGTAAGCATCAGGCTCACTTTTCATTAGCCAAAAATTTTCTTCAGTCATATCAAGGGAATTGAAGGAATTTATCTGCTAGAATTTTGCTAGAATCAGATTTTTTTATATGTTTATTATCCATCAAAGTCACAATTTAGGAAAGTAATGGGTGGCATGGGGGTGCATAGGACCGTGCTACATCGTATATATGATCTGATACATTTCTGTTAAAAGTTTACGGGTACAACCTTTCAATAGCTTCTTTCTGTTCTTGCTTTTTTATGTCTTCAGCATCTAAAACAGGGCACGAGTTTTGATTTAGTGATAAGAGGAAAGTGCTTTTTTTGAATAGTTTGAAAAGTGGTATAAGTAATAAGTTTTTCATTTATTCCCAAGTTTTCATATCAGAGAAGTCGCTTGCTATTGCATGAAGCATTCCTCCTACAAATGATCTAGGGCAACCAAGTTTGTTAACTAAAACTTCTGATTGTTTTTTGATATCTTCCCATGTAGGTCTGATATCCTCATTTATTTGTTTAAGGCTAGGTTTAAATTCTTCTGAATCATTCATATTAAAAGGTATTAACTTATTAAAATTCAAATGATAGTAAAGAAAATCTCATTTATTTAAATAAATATTTAATAAAAATTACAAAATAAATTCTTTAGAAATTATTCTAAGCTGATTTAAATTCAGATTATTTAAATAATTATTTGCAATCAATTTTTCCTCATTAATTTCGAGATCTTTAATCTCAGAAATAATGCTATTAGATATTAAATCAATTAAATGTTCTTTATCCATGACTTATATATAAACCCAAAACAAACATTAATTATTTAAAGTCTTCAACTCAACATATAAGTAAAAATACTCAGATAAATATAAAACTCATAGGCTTGCTAAATCACTTTAGATGATTGGTATAGGGTGCACGCGAGTTGTCAGCTACTTACACTTGAGCTTTTTATGTAAGATAATAAGTTTACATAAAGTAACAATTAAATTAAAAGACTTTTTCCTTATATAGCTTTTGTATGTTTAACTGGTTTTACGGCTACGACCGGTTTACCAGTTATAGCAGGCGGTTGTAGTAGCCACATGAACAAAAAAGCTGAAATCAAATGTGCTGAAGATGATACTGAGTGTCAAATTGAAAAAGCTGAAAAGTTTGTTTTAAAAGATTCTCTCAAGTCATAAAATCATGACTCAAATCGGTTTATTTATGAACTCTGCCCCAAGAGATTTGATTGAGTTCACATTCTTTTCGGCTGTTGGTTTTACTGCAGGATTATTTGGTCTAATTTAGTTATAGAAAATTGACCCATTCTTTTTTTCTCTTTATCTTTTCAAGTCTTTCTTTCTTTTATGTGATGGCTTGCTTATGGAGAGATTTAATTAATCAAAAGTAAAAAATATTTTTTAAATTACCTTTTATAGATAAATCTTTGTATGTCTTCAAATAGATTAGATTTTGATTTAAAAAATCCATTACTTTTTAAATAAGATTTTCCTTTTTCTATATTTTCAATTCTTTTATCATAAGAATTTTCATCTAAATTTTTTTGCATAAAAAAATAGTCGGACTCTTATTCTGAATAATGCTCACAAAAAAGCAGTTACCTTAAATACAAAATTTAAATTCTTTTTTGAATTTCTTTTCCTTTAAACTAAAGATCAAATAAAAAAGTTTCTTTCTTAAATTTCTAAGAATCTTTAGATATCTTCTTCTTCATGTCCTCAATATTATTAATTAATTTGTCTAACCATTTTGTATTATCTTCTGGTTTTAAATATTTAATTTTTGGTTGATTAATTTCAAGAGTCTCAAAATCTCCACTCATAAATTCTCCTTTATATGTTCGTTTAACTACCTCTTTGTTCTAATTGATTTGACTAAAACACTGCGTATCTAATGTGTGCGGTTTGAGGAACATTTAGGTACGGAAAGAGGTATGTTTTTTTAGCCATTTAAATCTATGTCTGACCTAAATTATAAATATGGTTGTCATGAGTCGGTTGCATTGCTGCAACTGAAATCAACCATGAACTTTAAATTGCATTTAATAAAATGACTTACTACAGTTGCTTTGATCAAAAAGGAAACATAATTGCTCGCTGTCAGACTAAAGAAGATATAGATGTTCTTAAGAAAATGGGCAGACCAATAATGGAAATAAAAGAAATGAAAAAAGAGGAATCAGTTGTTTGTTCTTTAACTGGTAGTCCATCCGATTACAATGAAGATTATTAAAAGTATGACTCAAAGATCACTTCAATTAAATCAACATGGAAGATCAGTAGTTCTTTTGTTGGTTGCATTGAATAGCATTTGTACTTTCTTTTTTACTTTTGAAAAAGCATTAACTGATCGCGAAAGAGCGAGATAAAAATATTTAATTATCTGTGGATTAAAAGTAAATAAATAAAATTTAAGACATAAAAAAAGACCCTTTTACAGGTCTTTTTTAAATGGTGACGACAGAAAGGAGATCTATTTAATAATCAGATTAAGAATTTTCTTAGAAATTAGTTTTGAATGTAAAAGTGATTACTCACTTCTTCATGCTTTACAAACGACTTTATTTTTAAGATAGTTCAGAATTAATCCCGAAAGATTAATTTCTGATCACTTAAATTTCTTACCGTAAAGGCTAGATAAGTTAATTTACCTTGGTGTTGCAGACCATGGATTAGTGAAGATCTAGTTGGTCAACCTTGGTCGAGTCGATCACCAGAACTGTCGTAAATATAAACTAATCGGTCGTAAATATTTTGCATGAATCCTTAAGAATGATTTAATCATGATTAATTAAATCTTTAATCCGCGGACCACATCATCTCTCAGTAAGCATTTTATTTGTTTGTTTTACAAAGAATATAAAGCCAACCAAAGAAAGTAGCAAAAGCAATTATTAAAGCAATATTGTTATTCAATGGACTTAAATATCTTTCTATTGAAAGTGGCACATAGAGAATAACAACATACCAATATAGAGCAGATAGTAATCCAAACAATAAAGCTAGAAGAATATAAAAAGGCAGGATATAAAATCTTCTTTTTTTTATTCTTTCCTCTGTAATATTTTCGGCTAAACCAATTCTTGACCAATAACCACCATTTAATTGAAGAAAAAACTTTAAAAATATTCCGTAAATATTTATAAAAAACTTAGATAAAGCAAATAACGGTGAAATTATAAATCTTTGCATTACTGCTTTAAAAATTAAATTTGTTCAGTTATGGAAATCTGGCTTATATTATTAACTTTTTTTTCTCTATATTTCGTTAGGAAAAATACCATTGAGCTAAAAACAACTAAAAATCCTATTAATGATATTCGATAGAAAAGGTCATCAGACATATCAAAAAAAGCTGATCTTTTAAATTTGTTTCTCATCAAAAAAAAGAGGGTTTTATCCCTCTAAGTTTAGATCGACTGTCAATCGTATTTAATAGTTATTTTTAAGCAGCACTATAGTCTTCATCTTCAAGTTCTCTCATAAATCTTTTATCTAATAAGTAATCGTCTAAAAGCTCTGCTGCCATCAGCATCTCAGGAGCAGGTTCTTGTAAATTTTTATCTAATAAGTAATTGTCTACGAGATCTAGATTGTTATTTTCTTTAATTTCTTTATCGCTGTCTAGTAGCTCTCTTATGTAGGTATATACAAGCTTTTTATCGTACCCACTTTCTCTAATTTCTTTCATCATTGCGATTGGAATTTTCATAATCGTCAACCCCTATGTGAAAGCCTATATACGCATACTTACGAAGATATAAGAAAAAAGCAAGAAATAGTAATGATGGGAAAAGACTTCTATATTTAGATCTTATTTTTAATAATTAACTAATTTTCTCTTTCCATCTCTGGTTTCTACTTTATTTATTCTTAACCCAATAAACAAAGCCCATATAAGTGCAAAGACAATTGGTAAGAAAATGATCGCA
>QCDR01000021.1 GCA_003278705.1 Prochlorococcus sp. AG-355-J23 | reverse complement strand
TCTGCTTCTTCTTTAACTTCACTTGCGTTTACCTCTTCCGCTTTTACTTCTTCTTCTTTAACTTCACTTGCGTTTACCTCTTCCGCTTTTACTTCTTCTTCTTTAACTTCAACTAATTTTACCTTTGACTCTTCCGCTTTAACTTCAACTACTTTTGATGCTATAGATTCAAACTTTCCTTTAATAAAATTTACTATGAAGATTAATATTGGAACATGGGCTAGACCACCCATTATCACTTTAGTTTCTGAATAATACATTTGTAAGTTAATGAGAACTGAAATATTTAAGCATAAATTTAATTTGATAATTACTTATATTAAGTTGTTATTAAGGGAAATAATTAATTAACAGTCGATCTAAAATGATGAAATCTTTGATCGTCAACGTCCGCCATTAAATCATATTCTTTTAAATTTTTTGTAATCCGCTTATATTCAATATCGTTTATTAAATAAGCTAAATATTTTTCTAAAAAATTTATATTGATTTTTAGGTTCATTAATATTCTTTATTAATTAATAGCTAATAATTCTAGTTCTAACTTTTTTTGATTGATAGTCGATCTAAACTTCAGAGGATAGGACCTCTAGTTTTTAATATTTTATTTATTTCCTGTATTAGATCTATACAGAAACTTATAATTATTGGACTTTTTCTGAGATATTTCTTTGTAATTAGTTGTCTTTATTGGTTTTTGTTTATAAAAATGTAGTTATCGGTACAAATTTTAGAACTTTAATATTTTGGGATCATATAAAGTAAAAACCTTACATAAGGAAAAATCATTTTCTTTTTCAAGAATCGGACCTGATATTTACGGCTTCACTCATCCTCAGAATTTATTATCTGAAATAAAGGAAAGAGCGGAATTTCTATATGAGTTATTGGACAGACATGTAATTTCCATAGACCCCTTCAGTAAAGATTGTCTTCTGCAACTTTTCAGGCTGGCGGCAAAATTTGAAAGTAACCCAAACAGATATATTTCCCATAACAGTCCCCTCAAGGGAAAGATACTAATAAATGCCTTCTATGAACCAAGCACCAGAACAAGGTTATCCTTTGACAGTGCATGGCACAGGCTGGGGGGCGATTCAATAAATATCACCGATAAAAGTTCCACTGGAATTGCCAAGGGAGAATCCCATCTGGATATTGCTCATATGTTTAATAACTACGGTGACTGCGTTGTCCTCAGAGAAAGTGACAATGAGGCGATCTTTGAAATGACAAAATCATTGAGAATCCCAATTATCAATGCCGGTAATGGAATCGATGAACATCCCACTCAGGCGATGGCTGATCTTTATACGATTTTTAAATGGAGACCTCATCTGGTTAACAAATCAATTGATGAAAGTGAAAAAATAACCATTGGTATCATCGGAGTTCCATCACGTATGAGAACAGTCAGATCTCTTCTGAAATTATTCTGCAAGTTTCCATATTTCATAAAAAAAATTATTGTGATTTACGATGAAAAATCCATTGATCAGAACGATCTATTTGATGAAGGCCAGCTGGAACAACTTATTGAATCTGATCTAAAGATTGAGCTTGAGACTGATATGCAAAAAGTACTGCCTTCCCTGGACGTTACATATATAAATGCAATTGCATGGGTAGGAGAAAATTATGAGGTTCATGGAAGTTCATTTAAATTGCACAGTGAGTTGCCATTTAAAAAAGATTCCATAATATTGCATCCACTTGCTCGTGGACCTGAATTGTCAACATCACTTGATCAGACCTCAAAAAATTGGTATTTTGCTCAGTCAAGAGGAGCGGTATTTGTAAGAATGGCATTACTTACCTGTCTGATGGATAGAACAACAAGAGTGATGGATGTCGTTTAACTAGATGTGTGGAATAGGCGGGGTTTTTAATAAATCAAAAAATAAATCTGTTGAACCTCAGATTCTTGTAAATATGGCGGCTATTCAAAGCCATCGTGGACCTGACGGTTTTGGATATAAATTATCAGATGATGCTTCTGTAGGATTCTGTCATGCGAGATTATCAATAATAGATTTAAATGAAAATCGAGCCAGACAGCCTTTTGTCGGTGGTGCCGAAAATCATATTCTGATGGCGCATAATGGTGAATTTTATGACTTTCAGAGAATCAGGGCTGATCTTGTTGCACAGGGCGTAAGCTTTTCTTCAAAAAGCGATTCTGAAATATTACTTAGGCTTTATGAGAAATATGGCATTGATGAATCATTATCTTATCTGCGAGGAGAATTTGCCTTTTCATTGTTTGATGCAGAACAGGATTGTCTTTATCTTGTAAGAGATCGTTTTGGGATTAAACCTCAATACTGGATTGAGACCGATGATTCCTTAATATTTGGCTCTGAATTAAAAGTATTATTCGCCCATCCATCAGTTGAAAGGAAATTTACGGGTGAAGGACTGGTTCATCAATTGATGCAGGTAATGGTACCTGGCTCTACAGCATTCGCCGGTGTTAAACAAGTTAAACCCGGATATATCCTTAAGGTCAAAAGAGTAAATAATAAATTTCAGATAACAGAGGAAAAATTCTGGGATATAAATTTCCCTAAGAAAAACACTTATGAAAGAGATAAAAGTGAAGAATATTTTATTGAAAATATTAGAAAAGAATTGTTGAGAGCAGTTGAATTAAGAATGGTCGCTGATGTTCCTGTCGGCTGTTATTTGTCCGGTGGAATTGATAGTTGCTCAATTTTGGGATTGGCTTCTGCCATAAGTCAAAAATCAGTCAAGGCATTCACGATTGGTTTCAGTGATGAAAGATATGATGAAACTTCGATAGCAAAAGAAATGGCTGTCGCCACCAATGCAGAACATGAGATTTTAAAAATAAATGGAGATGATCTGTATGGGAATTTTGAAAAGGTTCTATGGTTTACTGAAAGATCTATTTATAACACTCTTGCAATTGCAAAGTACCTTATGAGTAAAAGAGTAAATGAGCTCGATTATAAGGTCGTTATGACAGGAGAGGGCTCAGATGAATTGTTTGGAGGATATCCCGCTTTTAGAAAAGATATGTATACCTATGGGGTCGGAATTTCTAATTCAGGATCTGAGAATCTTAGAGAAAATCTGGAAAATTCAAATGATATTTTCAAGGGCGCGATGCTAGCTAATGAAGAGATAAGTAATAAATCTTTCAAGGAATTTTTAGGATTCACGCCAAGTTGCCTTCAACCTTGGCTTGCATGTGAAACTTATGCGAAAAGTCTAGTCTCAAGTAAATATAAAGAGATAACGGAAACTTATGATCCTGGGGCGGCAATTTTTGGAGAACTTGACCTTGAACAGTTAGAAAATAGATACGCAATTGATCAGGCTCAGTATGTTTGGATGAAGACTATGCTTGAGGGTCAAATTCTCACATGGGGTGGAGATAGAGTGGATATGTCAAATTCAATGGAAGCCAGACCTGCATTTTTAGATCATCACCTAGCTGAAGCTGCCGTTGCTGTTCCCCCTGAATTAAGGATTAAAGACAATGTCGAGAAGTATGTTTTAAGAGAAGCCATGTCAGGATTGCTGCCTGAATCACTATATAAACGTGAAAAATTTCCTTTCATGGCTCCCCCTTCCCATGCAGATAAAGATAATTTAAGTTCTATGAAGGAAATTGTGAATGAATTTTTAAGTCCTGAGAGGATAAGAGAATTTGGAATCTTGGATGAAAAAGAAGTAAATGATTTGCTGAATACATTTTTTAGTACAGAGCTTGATGCCTCAGAAAAAGTACAATTGGATGCAATAATCAATCATCTTTTAAGTGTTCAGATCTTATATAAGATTTTTATAATTGAGGATATCCCTGATAAGGCTCAAAAGATGGCTGATAATTTGGGCTGGAAAGTTTGAATTCGTTTCTTAAATTAATTTCTGAAAAGGTGTAAACCAATACAGGTTTTATTTGAAAAATAAGAGAATTTAAAAAGGTTTAAGTAATAGAAGTATGAGTTATAGCGCTGGGTTAAATATCCTAGAGCCACAGGTAATAAATAGGGAGAGAATCCAAGACTTGATAAATTCTTTTTCTTCAATCGGAGCTTCTGAGAATGGTTCTGTTTCAAGAAGAGGTTTTTCTGATGAAGATATATATGCAAGAAATTTTTTTATGAAAACCCTTAAGGAATTAGGTTTAAAAATAAGGATTGATACTGCAGGAAATATTATTGCAAGATTAGATGGGCATGATAATACTCTACCTCCCATTGTTACCGGATCTCATCTCGACACTGTTCCAAAGGGAGGTAAGTATGACGGAACTTTAGGCGTGATTGCAGGAATTGAAATTGCTTTTTTTCTTCAGGAAAATGATATTAAATTAAATAGACCATTTGAAATAATTGTCTTTGCTGATGAAGAATCGACAATGATTGGTTGTAAAGGCTTTACAGGTAATTTATCTATTAAAGAAAAAGATTTTGTTACCAGTAATTCTTGCTCAATAATTGATAATCTTTCTCGGATTGGTGGAAATTGGCTTGAGATTAAAAGTGCGGCAAGAAGTAAAAAAGATATATTCGCTTTTCTTGAATTACATGTTGAACAGGGAAAGGTCCTTGAAGATGGTGGTTTGGATATCGGAATTGTTAATGGAATAGTAGGTCAAAAAAGAATAACCGTAAGGGTTAAAGGTCAGGCAAATCATGCTGGAACTACACCGATGTCAAATAGAAATGACGCACTTTTGGCAGCCTCTAAAATTATTGTTGGCATTGAACAGATAGCTAAAACTACTTCTGAAAGTGCAGTCGCAACAGTTGGTAAATTGAAGTTACATCCCAATGCGGCAAATGTTATTCCAGGAGAGGCAGTATTCACGATAGATATGAGAGATTTAGATGAAGATGTACTTGGGAAAATGAGTTTAAGAACTGAGAATCTATGCTCAGAAATTCAAGAAGTTACTGGATGCGTAGTACAGATAGAACCTCAATTTGAAGTGATTCCCACTAAGTCATGCCCTAAGTTAGTTAGCTCTTCATTTCATGAATCTGAAAAGTTGGGATTTAAAACTGGAATATTACCAAGCAAAGCAAGTCATGACTCACAAGAAATAGGAAGGATCTGTCCTATGGTTATGATCTTCGTCCCGAGCAGAAATGGTCTGAGTCATTCCTACAAGGAATATACTTCTCTTGATCAATGTGCTAAAGGTATTGAAGTTTTATTAAATACAATATTTTCCATCGATAAGAATTTTTTATACAAGCCTCTAATGATATAAATGACATTTTCAATTATTGGTTTTGATCCTTTAAAAAATAGATTTGGTGTTGCAGTTTCTTCTTGTCATATAGCTGTTGGCTCAACAGTTTCATTCGTTAGATCACAGGTTGGTGCTGTTGCAACTCAAGGGCAAACTAATCCGTATTTAGGAATAAGAAGTCTTGAGTCACTCCAATCCTGCTCTGATTCGAAAATTGTTTTGGAAGATTTAATTAAAGAAGATTTTGGCAGGGAAAAAAGACAGGTTCACCTAATTGATAAGTATGGGAGAAGCGCATGCTGGACAGGTCAAGAATGTTTTCAGACAAGCGGACATATAAGTGGAGAAAACTTTTCTGTAGCTGGCAATTTTCTAGAGAATATTGAAGTTCTTGAGGTGATGGCTGATGTTTTCAAGCAAAGTGATCCAAATATTAAATTAGGGAAAAGACTACTTGATGCTCTTAATGCAGGAGAAAATATAGGTGGAGATAAACGAAGCCTCCGTTCAACCTCAAGCGCTCTAAAAGTAAGTGGAGAACTAGGCTTTCCTCTTTTAGATCTGAGAGTTGATTATCATGATTCCTCTGTAGATGAACTAATTAGAATTTATAGACATAGTCAAAGTGAATGGGCCCAGGAATGGAGAGACTCAATGAATGACTTGCCAGAAATGAATATGAAAAAGGAATTTAGAGTTGCATAAGCTTTAATAAGTTCAGCTTATAGAGGGTTGGAATTATTTTTATCTATCAATTAACAATTTAAGCACCCTTTTAAGATCTTCGAAGATACTAGCGCCCCCTGTAGCGCCCCTTTCTCATGTGTGATTGCAGACAATAAAAAAGAGAGTCTGGGAAACTCTCTAGTATGACTTGGTTTTTAAGAGTCGGGGCGACAGGATTCGAACCTGCGACCTAGTGCTCCCAAAGCACTGGGCGTTATTTTTAAGAAAACCTTGAGACTTTAGTTATAGCCTAGAGTAATTATAGATGGTGGAACGAGTTTGAGACTAGCTTTAGCATAATCTTCGAAGGTTATCTAAGCTTATATTAGATTTTAGCTACCCCCCTAGCTACCCCCTCAACGACCTAGTGCTTATGCCAAAGCGATCTCATAAGGTGTAACTCCTGAGCAGCAACACTACCTGGATTAGTTTAATTTTTAGCAATTATTTTAAGAATTTTATATTTATAAACTCTTTTTATAAAAGATTTAAATATCTTAAAAGGGCTGTTATAAAGTTTTAGTCGTATTACCCAATCTAAAAATTTATTATTTTTGCCATAATTTTTTTGAGATAAAGCATCAAACTTAACTGTTTCCCAAGCAGCAAATTCATTTTGACCTAGGTATATTTTATGAGGGACATGAATTTTAAGATGATTAATTGCATCATCTTTATTTATTTCAAATCCATAATCAGCAGGTTCTAAATCCGCAATAAGAATATTTGCTAAAGTCCTCAGACATTTTTCACACGTTAAGCAATTAGTGATGGTATTTGCTCTAGTGCATACTGTGATTCTGGGCTTCAATTTTAATTCTCTCGAAATTTTGTCTATATTTTCTATTTTTTCGAATTTGGAGAACTGATAGCCATAATGATTGACGAAACTATTTGTCCATTTGAGCTGACCTTCAAGAAAAGGGTGAGAGCCCGCCCCACCCTTTTGACCTACGGAATGACCACCAGAAATTATTAATTCATGTTTATTTAACAAATAAAGTATTGGTGCCGCTAGCCCAGAGAGTCCAAGTCCATGCTGGATTGCAGCCCAATAACTTCTTGTTAACCCGGGGAATAAATTTTTAATATTTTCTTGATTTAAAAAAGTTCCAAAATTAGATTCAATAACTAACCTTTCTAAAGGTATTTTTTTTCTCAAACTATTATAACCCTTTAGTGTATTTGAAGAATCTGTTGTTACTCTTTTTGTAGTATCAGCATTGATACTCAGTAGAAGAGGATTCTCTTTAAATTTATTCATTACTGTAAAAGTCGAGTCCACTCCTCCGCTATACAATATTAAGCTTCCATTTGTGTTTTTATTTGGTACATTTCCTTGACCTACTATAGTTCCCGAAAATGAATATTCTTTATAAATTTTAGATATTGACCGCCTTGCCAAGTCAAGAGAATTATTAATATTTTTATCAATTTTTAGATCTTCCCAAATTCCCCCAAGCCTCCAAACGATTGGTGCTAAATTCAAGACTAAAGGAATAGATGCTAAGGCTTCAGGACATTCTTTCATATTTATTTCCTTGCATTTTATCCATAATGGATCTTTTACATATTTAGTAAGTTGAGGGTCTGGTTCTAAAGTTATTTTATCTTTTTCTAAGATAATATTTGATATTAATTTAGGCATTATAAATTTGTGTTATGTTTATATTATAGAGCTTTAACTTCTTCATTTATTTTTTCATGTATAAATAATAATTAGCAAATATTTAACTTATTTATCACTATTAAATTAGAAATCTTTTTAAATTTTATTTTGTATTATTTTATATTAAAGTTTTGATGAAAAATTATCGAAGGCAAGTTCGAATCCCAGGAATTATTGGTGGCATGGGTCCATATGCTCATATCCTTTTGGAAAATAATATTCTTGAAATAAATGCTAAAAAATTTAATGCTAAAAAAGATACTGATTATCCTATTTGGATAACAATTTCAGCTACTGACATTCCTGATCGAACAGAAAGTATTATTAATGGTAAATCCACATATTGCACTCAAAAAATTATCAAATATTGCGAAAAACTAAAGAATGCAGGAGCTGATTTTATTGTCATACCATGCAATACCGCTCATGTTTTTCTTTCAACAATAAAAAAGGAAATTAATATTCCCGTATTTAATGTTGTGGATATCACCTGCGAATATATATGCAAAAACTTTCCTAGTGCCCAAAATATTGGAATACTTGCCACTGATGGAACAATTAAGGCAGATCTCTATCATAAAAGTCTCATAAAAAGAGGTCATAATCCTATAGATTTTAGAGATGCCCCTGACATGCAAAAGTTAGTTATGGATTCAATCTATTCAAGTGAATGGGGGATAAAGGCTATGGGAAATAATGTAAGCGAGAAAGTAATAGATTCAATTAAAAAATCAATAAATTTTCTACTTTTGCAGAATTGTAATTTAATAATATCCGGTTGTACTGAAATTTCTGTCGCAATTTCACATGCGCATACTTTAAGAGATTTTGAGATTATAGATCCACTAAAAATAGTTGCTGAAGAAATATTAAATTATGTTTATGAATAACAAAGTTAAGTTAACTAAATCTCAATATATTTCAGGAAAAGAGGGTCTTATTACCTTTAAAACAAACGCAATTCAAAATAGCAGTGATAATTTCAACTAATATTTCGAATAAATACCAATTAAATAAAAAAGTTGGTTTTATTTATTTGTCAATCTAAAAAATTAAAAAACCCTTTTTTATGAAAGTAAATAAAAACTTAAGTTGTTTCAGGTTACTTTTATCTATTAACCCAATAGGAATATTCAAAATTATAAAAATATAATTTAAAGTAAATCTGCTTTAAATTTTTATTTTGCTTCCAAACCAACTAATTTCATAAGAGCTTTTGTATTACTTGCAACTGCAGAATATTGTTTTTCTTGCATGGATATTTTTTACTTTCAAAAATTAAATTTTTACATAAGCCATATCGTAAGTTGTAAATGAAGCTAATGAAGAATTTTAAAAAAATGCGAAAAAAATTTCTGTAAATATACAATATTAAAAAAAACATAATTTAAAAAGGGGTTAAAAATAGCCCCAAGCGATTGACTGTCAATCTATTCCAAAATATCAGAATATTCCTCAAGAACATGAGGTGGTACTTCTGAATTATGGGAAAGATAAAAAGATTTGACTTCTTTAAATCTTTCTAGTCGGATGTTGGGTTTAGCTGAAGCAGCATAAACCTTCTTAAGGTCAATAGACATAGTGTTAAAAGGTAAGTGAACTATATAAGCGACAGTTTTCTCGTAAGACTGACAACGAAGGCTATGCGATATAAGAATAATAGCAGAAAAATTCTTCTATATATTAAGGAGTAAATTTAAGCACCTTTTGGAGATCTTCGAAGATACTAGCTACCCTTCTAGCTACCTTTTCTCATGTGAGAATGAACAAGCAATAAAAAAGACAGGCTGGGAAACCTGCCTATAACTTGGATTCTAAGAGTCGGGGCGACAGGATTCGAACCTGCGACCTAGTGCTCCCAAAGCACCCAGTCAAAATAAGCTATATCTAGAGATTTTAGTCATAACAACAGTAGTAGCAATATGCTAGTGGTTCCTATTGTTCGTATATGTTCACTAGAGGTTGACTTTTTCCCACGTTTTTCCCACGGGGCATTCTTTTTTGACCTAGTGCTCTTACATCCAAAAGATTTTTAAGAAAAAATTAAATAAAATTTGAGTAATAAAAATTGAGTAAATGAGTCTTGAGAACCAAGAAAAAAATATAGGGTTTATTTATTTCATGACCGAAAGAGATCTATTTGGTTATCCATGTGGTCCTTATGTGAAGATTGGTCTTGTTAAAGGTAATGATGATGGCAGATCATCTTTTGATAGAAAAAAAGAACATCAGACTGGAAATCCTAGAGAAATAATTATTGAAGCAGAAGTTAAAACTCATGCTCAAGTTTCAACCTTAGAATCCCTCGTTCACCAAAGATTGGCGAAAAATAGAATACATGGGGAGTGGTTCAATTATGGCGAGGATGGAGTACATCCCTATGTAGAATTAACTAAAGAAATAAATAGAGATCTTGAGAGTGAATTAGAAAATGATTTGAGAATTAATAATTATTCGGAGATTCAAGACAATGGAGAAGAAATAAAACCATCCTCAGATGCAGAGGATATTTATAATGAATTTCTCAAGGTAAAATCAGAGTTTCTAAAGATTAAAGGGGAAAAAGATTTAGCAGTTTTAAAACTTAGATCTTTTAATAAGGAATTTTGTAGGGATATTGATGGCATTTGCTCATATGAGAAGATCAAACCTTCAGAGAAATTAGAATCTGTGATTTTTAAGAAAGATCATCCCGATATTTTTGAAAAACTTTGTACAAAAAAAATCAAAGGACCACTGCTTGTAAAAAAAGACCTCAAACAAAAACTCAGCAAAGAATATAAAGATATTCAAGAAACTATTAAAGTACAAAAGTTTCTAGATGATAGTTCTAAAAGATTTCTTAAAAGAGACGAATATGCTATGAAATTGCATCAGGAATATCTTGAGGCACATGCCTTGTTACAACCAATTGAGTACAAAAAGAAGCTTTTCGAAAATAAACTAAAACTGATTACTGGAGAAAACCAAGGTATTCAAAAAATTTGTTCATGGAAAAGAAGAATAACTAAAAACCTAAGCAAAATTGACCTTTTAAATTATGATTCTGAGTTAACTCAAAAATATTTAACTAAGAAAAAATCTGTTGTTAGATTTAAAGTTAATGATTATCGCCCTTATCCTTTTTAAAATATCTAATAATCAAAGGAGGGATCGAAAAGTTCTTCTATTGAATCTCTTATTGTTGAAATTGGCCTTACGTATTTCTTCGTAGAGTGATCATCAAGAAATTCTCTATATTTCACGTCATGATCTGGAAGATAAATAATATGTCCTCTTAATCCGAGCTGTCTGCATTGTTCAAAAGATAAATCGCAATCCCTAAAAAACCAAACGACCCTACTTATTTTCAGTTTTAGAAGAGTCTCTCTATTTTCAACCATAGCTTGTTTATATCTCTCTCTGGCGGTTGTTTTACAACTAATCAAAAGCATATTCCCGAATTTTCCACCTTTTTTAATTACGTGATCAGCCTCTAAAATACCTGTGATATGGGGTGGGACTTCCTCTAATTTTTTACCGATATGTTCAAGAATGCATTGAACAGATAACTCAAGTCCGTCTCCTGCTGATTTCTTTCCACCATTAGTACATCTTCCATGAAAAAGAACCAAGGAAGAATTAATACATTGTTTTTGCAACTCTTCATTTAATGGATATTTAGATTCTTTTAAGCTTAATTCCATTTTTTTTACCAGTTCATGCCCCAAACTATCTTTTATAACTTGACTTGCTTCGTAAGAGTATTTACTCCAATTAGAAATTAAATTACTCAAAGCATTGTCACCATTTATTTTTAAATCTGTCTTGGCATCATCCATAGCGATATTTTGCATGATTTTCACTTCTTTTCCGTTTTCTTCTAATGCCTCATTTGTTAGTGGTCCAATTATTTGTTGACAATTAAAGAGTATTTCAAGAGCATTTGGGATTGATAAATATTTTTTTAAATAATTTTTAAGTGATTTATATTTTTCTCTTTTAGATAAGGAACGAGAATCAAAGATTTTGTTTCTAAATATATCTTCAAGACCCTCATATATATCTAAATTTAATTCCAAAATATTTGAAATTGATTTTGCCATAAATGCCATCTTTTTTTGATTTTTATTTATCGCTCCATAATCTTCGCTAACCAAAACTCTTAAAAATAAAAATGCTAAATTTTTATCTTCAACTTCCGAATTCATAATATTATTTTTACCATATTTCTTGCGATTTCTCTTATCACTGGAACAGATACCGAATTCCCAAACTGTTTATATATTTGAACATCAGAAACAGCTGATACATTGAATTCATCAGGAAACCCTTGTATTCGTGCACATTCCCTAGGAGTCAACTTTCTTGGATTTTTATTAATATCACTTTGATCAATTAATATTTCGCTCCCATCTTTGTAATATCTAGCGCTGATTGTATTACAGAAAGGACTTTCAGTATTAAACAAGGAATATCCGAAACCATTTCCTTTGATTTTATGCTCTTTCCTTCGTCTAATATGTCCTGCCAGTAATCTGTCTGAAATAGTATATTTCTCTTCAACCTTAGAATTCTCTTCAAGAACATCTCCTAACCTAGTAACTGATTTTTTTTGCTCCAAGGCAGAAAACATTTCTTCAATTTTTTTATCTAAGACATTTGTATTTTTAAAATAATCTCTATTAAAACCAACAATATAAATCCTTTCTCTTTTTTGAGGTATCCCAAAATTATTAGCTCTTAAAACCCTAAAATCAACCGCATAATTTAGCTTTTTATTCATACTGTTTCTTACTTCATCTGACACTGGATAATCTTGGGGTATATCGTGCTTATTCTCTCCTCGTAAAATTTCTAAAATTGTTTTTAGTGTTTTCCCCTTGTCATGCCCTTTTAATTGTTTGACATTTTCAAGAAGAAAGGCTTTAGGTTGTTTCGCAGCAAGTATTCTTTGAATCTCAAAGAACATTGTTCCTCTTGTATCTGTAAAACCTTTCTTAAGACCTGCTTGCGAGAAAGCCTGACAGGGGAATCCTGCCAAAAGAATGTCATGAGATGGAATTTGACTAGTTGGGATTTTAGTTATATCTCCATTAGGAAGCTCCCCATAGTTTGATGCATATGTTTTAATTGCAAATTTGTCCCACTCAGAACTAAAGAGACATTTGCCATTTAGCTGCTGAAACGGCAGTCTGATACCACCAATTCCTGCAAATAAATCTATAAATGTAAAATCTGGTTTTTTAGAGGATTCTTTGAAAGGGATTAATGTAGATAAATTTCTAATTATTTTTAGCTTTGCATCAGTTGGGGAATGCTCGCCTCTTTCCCATCCGCTAATTGTTCTATCACCTGAATCTTTTAAATTTAATAAAAAGGCAAATTCTTTTTGAGTTAATCCAAGACTTTCTCTTCTATGTTTAATTAAATCTTTTGATTGCAGTAAGGTATCTTCCATAAATATCTTTATATTTTCAGAACATATCCAACAATATTCGCAGGGTCAACTACTAGATAGATTTTCTTAAGGTTTTATTGAGAAATATCTTTTAACTTTGAGCACAAATGAACTTTTTTATCTTTGATCTCACATTCCCAAACATTTATTATTTTCCATCCCAACTCATTTAATTGAGATTGCTTTAATTTATCTCTCTTTTTATTTCCCTCTAACTTATTTTTCCAGAAATCGGTTTTTGTTTTGGGTAAACACGCATATTTGCAATCTTCATGCTGATGCCAAAAGCATCCATTAACAAAAATAGCGGTTTTATATTTAGGTAGAACAATATCTGGATTCCCTGGTAAATCTTTTCTATGTAATCTAAAACGATATCCCATCTCATGAAGTATTTTTCTTACTTCAATTTCTGGCTTAGTATTTTTCGATTTAATTGCAGCCATATTTCTAGATCTGGCTTCACTGGTCATTTTTTGAAGTTTCTTTAATTTTTAGGAATGTATAAACATACTAATTAGTATTTTCAGAGATGAAAATACTTTAAAAAATTTGTACCTAGAAAATTTAAGAGGCTCGAAAATACTCATCTAAAAATGCTTAGAAAGAACCTAATAAAAAAAAATAAGGTTTGAATTTTATTAAAAGATCCATGGCATACTTGGTTTTCTCTAGTCCATATTCTTTCCCACATTTTTCCCACGAGCAATATTAGCAATCTTTGTAATCCCAATCGGGGCGACAGGATTCGAACCTGCGACCTAGTGCTCCCAAAGCACCCGCGCTACCAAGCTGCGCCACGCCCCGCTCATAAGATCTTAGTTCATAACATGCATCTATTAAAGTCTAATTTTTAAAATTATTGATAAAAAAGTGATTTTGGAGGATTAATAAAGCAATCCTCACTAAACTGTCACTAATATTTTTTTTTTAATAACACGGGTGTATCTTTATCACACGCGTTATTAAAAAATTACTTTATCAAATAATGAAAAAATTTTTTATCCCCTTTCTAACCTTTATTGCATTATCTAATGTTGTTAAAGCAGAAATAGATCCTAATGTTCATAATATTTGCAAGGATGTGAAGGATTACAAAGGTTGTGTTGAACTTAGGGGTAAAAAAATTTCTGAAATAGAGACAAGGCAATTAGTTCGAAAAGATGGAACATTATCTCTTTTTAATCCTTCAGCTTTAATAGCAAAAAAAGTAAGAGGTGAATATGGTCGATATATTACCTTTAGATATTTCAGGGACAAAGGTCAAAGAAAATATGAAATGTCAGTTGAAGCTGATTGCAAGGAATATACAGCTAACTGGCTAGATGATGGTAAAGGATGGCTTGATTTAAAAAATCCTAAATGGTTAAAAAAAGAACCGCCTCAAGAAGCGAAAAATATACTTGATGAGTTTTGCCCCAAGATGGATAAATTAGTTGAGGAAGCAAAATCAGGTTCTAGAAAATATTTTGAATACCCTCCTTCTACAGTAATTGTAAGAAGTAGTGGAGGCGGTTCTGTTGGTGGTGGTGGAATTTCAATCCCTGCATACCAACCTATCCAACAGCCAACATCAACATATAGATCGAATGTTCCTCCACTTACAACACCCTGGACAAGAGGTTATTAAATATTTTGATATTACGTTATGTCTAAGCTCACCCGTGCTACTAGAAACTTCTCACTAATTCTCACTAAATGGACTGTAATATTTTAATTAAATCTAGTTATTGCAATACTTTTGGTTTGTATAATCGATAGCTCCCAAAGCACCCGCGCTACCAAGCTGCGCCACGCCCCGCTCATAAGATTTTAGTTCATAACAGACATCTATAAAAGACTAAATTGCTAAATTTTTTATAAAAAATCACTTTTGAGGCTCGAAAATGATTTTTGTCACTTTTTTGTCACTAGAGAAAAGAGTGTTTTGTCGTTAGAAATTATTCATATTCAGAAAAAGAATTTACATCAAAATTCTTGTTTAATCTTAAAACTAATGCTATCTCTTCAAGTTCTTCTAGTCTTGTATTAATGACTAAAATGTTTCAAATTTGACGCTGAATGGACCTGAATCCACAAAGATATCAGTACCTGCTTCGTTGGTAACAACACTCATTCCATTGTTGGTTACTGCGAATGTCATTTTTAAACCTTTTGTAGTATCTGAAATAGTAAGGTCAGAACTCATATTCATCACACCTAGTAACTTTTCTTGTCCTGAACATTCAGATAATGAGCTATCATTGACTAGCATTGTTCCAGAAGAGTCTAATAAATAAGCACTTATTGTCCCGTCTGTTACAACTTCTCCTTCTGTGTATGCCGTACAGCTTCCAGGACCACCAAATGTGTTTAATGGTGCATCTGTTGTAGCATAATCATCAATATCAGTTGAGGAAGATTGAAAAGTTGTCGTTGAATAATAAGTGTTTCCACCTACAGGTCCAAACTTACCTTTTATGCGGAAATCTTTAGAAATCATCATTACTGCATAAGGGTAGGTTCCAGCAGCAGGATCTGAAGCATATGTTTCAGTTAAATCAATGGATCCTCCTGCTGAAAAATTCGCTGGCTCCCCTGTAGGCTTGTCAAAAGTCCAAGAACAACTAGTGTAATCAGGAGTAGAACCAGCAAGAACACTACTTCCCGTAGGATTAGCAGGGTTTTTGGTACAAAAGCCCATTTTATAAACTGTAACTCCGTAAGAATCTGGAGTTCCTTTACAAAATCCTCCACCGGTTAAAGCATAAAAACTTGTTGGATCTCCTCGATCTGCAATACTTGTTATTGTTGTGGTGGCAGGGTCTGGACATTCAGGTGATTCTGAAGCATTTACTTTATTTTGAGATAAAGATATAGTTCCTAGAAACGTTAAAGAAAATATGAGAGTTTTGATTAAGGCTTTTTTGTTTTTCATGATGTAGGTTTTGTTTGTTGAGTTTATTTTTTTTAAGAAATTTTTCATGATTTAGTTATGATCCTCCCACTCTATTTTTGAAGGTAGTTTTACTTCTCTCTAAAAGGACATCATATTTACGTTTTACCGTCTGAGTCATTTGAGTGATCATATTTTTCTTGTAATCTTTTTTACCAAATGTCACTGGGCTGCCTGTAAGATTCATTCTTAAGCCAAAAAATGTTTCATCTGTCCCAGGCAGTTTAGAATTTCTTGTAGTGGAAGCAGCTGATATTTCATTAGAAACATAAGCTTCTAGTCGGACATGAGGTGTTGCTTGCCAACTTACAGATCCTTCTAATCCTGAATTATCCTGTGTATTTTTGTAGTCCCAGTTGAAACCTCTAACAAAGAAAGCAAGTTGTGGATTATTAGGAAGCCTGTAACCTATTTCAACATCCCAACCATCAACTACTCTCTCTTTATAAGAAACACCTCCTATTGTTACATCTTTTTCGTCAGTTATTGCCATATACCAGTTATTTCTAAGCTCAAAATCTTTCCAGAGATATTCTCCTCCAAGACCTAGTCTGCTATGTGCATTACTATAGTCGGTCATTCTATAGTCCCAAAAAGCATTAGCCCCGATCATTGAAACATCATTTGGACGATGTCTAATTCCTAAACCTAAGTTAGTAGTGGAACCCTCTGCATTAGTTGCAGTTGCAAATCTTGCTTGGGAAAAAGCAAGTGTTTTAATATCACCCTCATTATCTTTTGCAAGTTCTCCAAGCTTCATCAAACTATTTAAAGAGAAACTTGTATCTGATTCTGTCCCTCCACCAATGTTTACAGACGTCTGGGCAAAAAATGGAATACTTTGAATCGAACTATTAGCTGTTGAATTTACAAAGTCATATCCGGCATCAGCTAATATTCTTTTACCATCACTAAACATCAAATCAGTATATTCACTACCTTCAGCACCTTGATTCATTAAGGGAACAAACTTAGTTGAATAAGTTGCTGCTTTTATAATGTATTCGTCTAATTTGTCTTTTGGTTTATATGTATTTTGTTTTTTTTCAGTTTGATCAAATTTGATTTCTTCAAATTTGTATTCATTAGCTGAGAGAGGCAAAAAGGAACCCAAACAAAATGCTAATAATGCAGAAGTCTTGGAGAGGTTCATTATTAAAAAAATTTTTTCTCATTATTAATGCCATTTTCAAAAAAGTCGAGTTTTAGAGACATTACTACATATTTAAGTAATAAAAATATTTTGAGCTTAAAGTATTTTTTTTGAAGTTTGAAGTTATTTGCAATAATAAAGTTTAAACAAAAAACTTATTAAAATTTCTAGTTGAGCGGCACCCGCGCTAGTAAAGTTTTGTCGCTTTCCCTCGCTTTTTAGTTTGTAATAAAAGTAAGAAATTC
>QCDR01000020.1 GCA_003278705.1 Prochlorococcus sp. AG-355-J23 | reverse complement strand
TTTGTAGTGACTTTAAATAGAAAGTATCACCTAAACCAATACCTATTATTCCACTAGTTAGTAGGATAACTATGTTTTTTAATTCAGTTGTAGAACTTAGATTGATAAAAGCAGGTATAAAAATTAAAAAAGCTATTATATTTTTTATTAAATTAATATCTATTGATTTATATTTTTGAGTTTGCGAGCGCCAAATAAAGCACGCATATGTCCAAGATGTAGCAGCTCCAAAAGCAGAAAGGATTCCAATCAAAACGAATAATTTTTAAAAATTTTATTTTATAAATTGAGTAAATGCTAAAAAGAATACATAAATAAGAATCAAAATCCCTGGTAAGTACTGAATTAGTGATTTTAAATTATTTTTTTTCATGTTTCTAAAATAATTTATTTTAAACAGTTTTTTTATTAGTAGGATACAAACTCTCTAACTTCTTTCTTCTTTGAACTTTCGCGTTAATTCTTTCTTCTTTTTCTTTTTTCTTGATCTCATCATTTATCTTATTTTGTCTATATCCAAACCAAAGTAGAACCCAAATAACAGAAGTTATTAAAAGAAGAGCAGTATATTGACCAGTCATAGGAAAACTGGCCTCAGAATATTTAACGTAAGAAAATAACAAACTCATTTAATTAACTTAAAGCATAAAAATAACGACTGTGTTGATTTTTCTAGAAATTTAAAAATTAGCGAATCGTAGCTATTTATTATGTATTTTTAAAGTTTTATATTTATTTTTTAATTGTTTTTGGACTAATTTTTCTTTATAACTACTTGCTATTATCAGATTGAAGCATATTAAATAATAAGTTTTTGGAACCTTTTGATTTAGCAGTTGTTGGAGGCGGTGCAGCCGGTTTTATGACAGCAATAACTGCTGCTGAAAATGGAGTAAAAAGAATAATAATTCTTGAAGGAACTTCAAAACTTATGGAGAAAGTAAGGATTAGTGGAGGGGGAAGATGTAACGTCACTAATGCGACATGGATACCGAATGAACTTATTGAGAATTACCCCAGAGGAGGAATTCAGCTCTTGGAATCATTTAATCGTTTTGCTGCTGGAGATGTATACGAATGGTTTGAGAAAAAAGGTTTAAAATTAAAAATTGAGGAAGATCTAAGAGTATTCCCAGTGTCTAATTCTTCTTCAGATGTTATTGATTGTTTGAGAAAAAGTGCTTTATCAAAAAACGTAGAGATACTAACAAAATTTTTTGTAAAAGAAATTGCAAAAACTCCAGATAATATATTCAATATTTTTAGTCTTAATAAAGCAAAGGTAACTGCAAAAAATATTATTCTTTCAACTGGAGGTAATCCAAGCGGATATAAATTAGCTCAAAATCTTGGACACACCATTGTTAAACCTGTACCATCGCTTTTTACTTTTTCCACAAAAGAACCAAATTTGGATGAATGTAGTGGGGTATCGATAAGGGGCATAGATATAGAAATTAATTTAAACAATAAGAATTTTCAAAATAGAGGCGATTTACTAATAACGCATTGGGGGTTTAGTGGGCCAGCAGTATTAAAACTTTCATCAATTGCAGCAAGGGAACTTTATAGCCAAAAATATAAATTTAATTTAATCATTAAATGGTCTTCTTTAAGTTATGAGGATTTAAAAGAAAAAATTAATTATTTAAGATTAAATAAAGGCAAGGTGAATCTTATTAATAGTAGACCTGTTCCACTATTAACAAAAAGATTATGGATTTTTTTATTAAAGAAAATAGGTATTGATAAAGAGAAAAAGTGGGCTGATTTACTGGCGGATGAAAGAGAGAAAATGATAAATACTCTAATGAGGGATAAATATATTATTTCGGGTAAAGGTCCATTTGGAGAGGAATTTGTTACTTCCGGAGGCGTAAAAATTAATGAGGTTAATTTTAAAAGTATGGAGAGCTTAATTTGTCCAGGTTTATTTTTTTCTGGAGAAGTTTTGGATGTTGATGGAATCACTGGTGGATTTAATTTTCAACATTGTTGGACAAGTGGATGGATCGCCGGGATGGCAGTCTCAAAGTTAAATCAACCAAAAATAAATTAATAAGTAATAAATCAGTAAGTAACAATTCAATAAGTTTATCTTTTTTTTATTAAGTATTAGACGGAAAAAGTTTTTTGGAGAAACTTTAATTTTAAAGTTTTAATTATTGGTGAAGATTAATGAAGAATCTTGTATCAAAAAAAGAAGAAGAGGAAAGAAGATTAAAAGCTTTAGCAGAATATAGGATTTTGGGAACCAAGCCAGAATCATGTTATGACGATATTACAAAAATTGCTGCTAAAACCTGTAATGTGCCTATTTCTTTAATGACATTGGTAGACAAAGATAAACAATGGTTTAAATCCAAAATAGGACTTCAAATATCAGAAACTAGAAGAGATTGGTCTTTTTGTACCCATGCAATAAAAGAAAATAGTCCATTAATTATTCATGATGCTTTCCAAGATGAAAGGTTTATAAATAATCCATTGGTAACAGGAGACCCCAAGATTCGTTTTTATGCAGGTTTTCCCCTTAGAAATAGTGATGGTAATAAACTTGGAACTCTTTGTGTAATAGACAGAAAGCCAGGAAATCTAACTACACAACAATTCAATATTATGGAATTATTATCCAAGCAAATAGTTTCATTTTTAGAGCTTAGAAAAAAATCATTGAACTTGCTAGATGCTTTGTCTAACTTGCACAAACAGGAAGGTATTTTATCTGTCTGTTCATATTGCAGAGAAGTGAAAAATAAGGAGGGCGATTGGATGCATTTAGAAAAATATCTTTCGAAAATTAGTGATATTAGATTCAGTCATGGGGTTTGTGATAATTGTATGGAAAAACATTTCCCAGATGTAATCGAAGTATGGAATAAAAAGGATTTCTTTGAAGATGGTCAAAAAAGGTTTTTAGAGTCCTAGATTAAATACCTGATTTTTTATTGTTTAATTTATTTTCTAAACAAATTCTTTATTTGGTGGTTAGTATTGTATAAATTTTGACTAGAAAATGTTATTAGGAACTTTATTGACAGGTGAAATTGCTAAAAGTGCATTAGTAGCATATGTTCATTATTTAGGAATAATATTGTGTTTCGGTTCTCTTTTGTTTGAAAGATTGAATCTCAAAGTAGGTCTGAATAGAAATGAGACGATCTCAATGATAATTGCAGATGTGGTTTATGGTTTAGCAGGAGTTGCGATATTAGTTACTGGGATTTTGCGTGTTAAGTATTTTGGTCAAGGAGGCGATTTCTATACAGGTAATCCTGTGTTTTGGATAAAGGTTTCTCTTTATATTATTGTGGGATTACTTTCTTTATACCCAACAACAACCTATATCTTATGGGCCATTCCATTAAGTAAGAATAAATTACCTGAAATATCTGAAAATTTAGTCAAGAGGTTTAAACTAATCATTACTACGGAATTAGTGGGCTTTGCAACAATACCTTTGTTTGCCACTCTCATGGCTAGAGGCGTGGGTTTAGGTTGAATAATTTATTTCTAGAAAGAAATTGTTTAATAAGTGCAAACAAACTATATAGATGGAGTTTAAGTTATAAGATTTCTAAATCTAAAAAAGAGATTATCTTTATTGGTTTAAATCCCTCATTATCGGATGAATTTTTCTTGGACAACACAACAAAAAAGATAATCAAAATTTCGAAAAACAATAATTACGGCAAAGTAAAATTAATAAATCTATTTGCTCTTATTTCAAGCAAACCAGAAAAACTTTTTAAACATAAAAACCCTGTGGGCTATCTAAACAATAATCATATTTATAAAAACTTAAAACACTGGTCTGAAAGTAAAAATTGTGATTTATGGTTAGGTTGGGGTAACAAAGGTAAATTTCTAAATAGAAATAAAAGAATATCAAAAAAAATAATGCAATATAACTCAATTAGGAAAAATAATTTTGATAATCCTCTTGGACCGCTTTTAATTAAGAAAACAATCAAAGATAATCCAATACACCCTCTATATTGTTCTGATTATTCCATCCTCCAATCTTATTTTTAGGTAGTAGGGCTCAAATGCAAAACAGTATTTTTAGCTATTCCATTAAATATGTGTTAAGTTCTATTTGTTAAATTAACTCTATATGAAAATTTCAAAGCAATTAAATAAACTAAAAAACTTGAATGTTGAGGCAGAAAAATGTTCTACAAGAGAAGAAGCAAAAAAAATAATTTATAAAGCAAATAAAGCACAAAGTAAAATCAACAAATAAATAAAAAGTAATTTCACCTATTCATAAATTATAATTTTCAAAAATATTTAATTTACACGAATACACCATATTTATTTCTTAGTATTTATGTCTTTGAAAATTATTAAAATAAGGAAATCGCACGAAAGATTTAGATCAACTAGAGAATGGCTAAATTCGATGCATTCATTTTCTTTCGCAGAGCATAGAGATCCAAAATGGGATAATTTTGGGAAAATTAGAGTTATAAACGAAGATATTATTTCTCCTAATGCAGGATTTAATAAACATTCTCATGCAAATATGGAAATAATTACTGTCGTAACAAAAGGAGCAATAACTCATAGAGACTCTTTAAACAATCTTGGAATAATTCACAAAGATGAAGTACAAGTTATGTCTGCAGGTACTGGAATCTCTCATAGCGAGAAGAATGAAGAAAATGAGAACTGTAAGTTGTTCCAGATTTGGATATACCCTCAAAAAGAAAATATCAAACCTCGATATGATCAAATTTCATTAGATGAAAAGTTGTGGGATAATCTTATTTTTAATTACAAAGACGGTAAAAATAATAAGCTTTTTCTAAATCAAAGTATCTCTTTATGGCGTTGTAAATATAAGCCAATTAAAGAAAAAAAATTGCCATTAAAAATCGATAAATATAATTGGATACAAATAATAGAAGGTAATCTTTTATTAAAAAGTAAAGATTCTAATTCAAATATATTTCTCGAATCTGGAGATGGCTTGGGTTTTGAAGTTAATTATTATGATGATGTTTCTATAGATACTGAAAAAAACTTAGATTTTCTCTTATTTTCAATGCCTTCCTTATAATTTATCTGTTATTTTACCCATCAACTCCTTTATTAAATGCATTTAAGGCTTGCAAAGCCATGTTAAGGTGAACTTCCATAGCACCAAGTGCAATTAAAGAATTTGGTGATTTATCTTTCAGTAAATACTCTTTTCTTTTTGATAACTCATTAACTACCTTCTTAGTTGAAACTTCCCAATTGTTGATTAACTCTTCAAATTCTCTTTTTTCAGGGCTTTCTATTTCTGCTAATTCATCAGAAAAATGAGAATCCTTTTGTGCCTTAAGCATCAAGTAACTTAATTTTTTATGACTTATTGCTTGAGGTAAATTGTTAGATTCACTCATTGCTAGTGGTTAATTAATAGTCAAAATCTAACTAATTAAGTGAATATTTGCTAGAGGGTAAACGGTTGTGATGACCGACCTGAAAATTACGAAATGATACTTGAACAAAAAATGGATTTATTAACCTTTAATTTTTCACTTATTAGTTTCTTGAAATAATCTCCACGCTCTTCATAATTTTTAAATTGATCAAAACTAGAGCATGAAGGTGAGAATAATATTGTTCTAACCCTATTATTTTGTAAATAATGAAAAACAAAATTTAAAAGCTCTTTTAGTTCTGAAAATTCAAAAATATTTTTTTTAAATCCTTCATTAATAAGCGCCATTTTTAGGACTTTTGAGCTTTCTCCAAAAAGGAAAACACATTTAACTTTTTTCTTTAAAACTTTTATCCACTCACTATATTTATTGCCTTTTAATCTACCCCCAGCAATGATTATTATTTGACCATCAATTGAACTTATTCCCGCAATAGATGAGTCAAAATTTGTAGCTTTACTATCATTAATGATTTCCAGATCATTATTTTTATAAATTGTTTCCATCCTATGGGGTAATTGTTTGTAATTAGATAAAGAATCTTTAATCTTCTTGCCAGATAATCCAACTTTTCTTGCGGCTGCAATTACCAATAAAAGATTTTGAAGATTATGCATTCCTTTTAAAGAAAAATGTTCAAGTTTGAATAATTTCTTCCCTCTCTCAAAAATGTACGCTTGTTCATCTATCCAATAATCACAATGAATAAAATTTGATTTATCGAAACTAGTTGTTATCCAAACCCCTCTTGATAGCGAACTGTAGTGATTTCTTAGGTTTTTATCGTCATAATTATAAATTCTAAAATCAGATTTTTCTAACAAGCTTTTTTTTATGTTGAAATAGTTTTCAAGTGTTTTATGTCTTTCAAGATGATCTTCTGTGAAGGTTGTCCATATTCCAATATTAGGTTTTACTTCTGGAGATATTTCTATTTGATAACTGCTTAATTCAGCTACAACCCAATCAATTTTTTCATGTTTTTTGGAGTGAGCATACTTACATAAAGGTGTACCAATATTTCCAGCAAAAGGAGCATATAATCCAGTATCACAGAGTATATGGCTTAGTAGATGAGTAACAGTAGTCTTGCCATTAGTGCCAGTAATACCTATCCAATTTGTGTCTTTTAAAATTTCCCATGCAACATTAATTTCTCCAATTACTTTAATTCCCTTTTTTTTTAATTCAATAATAGTTATATGGTCATAAGGTATAGATGGACTTACAACAACAGATTCGATCTCTTTCAAAAAAGGTTGAATTTCTTCAAATACAAATTCTTTATTTAGAGAAACTATGATATTAAGCTCTTCTAATGCTGTTTTTCTTTCTAAGAATTCTATCCCGTCTTTACTTTCCCAAACAATTACTCTCTTATCTATGCTTCTTAAATACTTGGCAGCCCAAAATCCAGATTTACCTAATCCAATTACAAGATTAATATTTCTTTTACTTGAATGATTATCTATCATTAAATTTATAATTGCATTTATATTAATTGTGTTTAAAGGGTAATTCAATCATGAGATTTTTCTTCATTATTTATAGTATTCGCCTAATAAAAGTTAATTAATGGAAGATAATACTGCAAAATATTGGTTCTCTTGGTTTTATGAAAAGTGGGAGAAAAACGCTCCAGGTGAATTAATTGAACAGGGTTTAACTCCGTCTCAGATTGCTGAGCGCTTTGTTAATGAAAACCATGATAGTTTTATTAAATTGTCAAAAAAAATTGATGATAAAAATTATGATGCCCTAACAGAATTTATGAAACTCTCAGAGAGTGAATTACATATCTTGAAGTATTTTCTAAAGTTAGTAAAAATGAAAAATTTATAAGAAGTTATTAAGTATTTCGAGGCTTTTTTCCCATAAATTTTTTCTTTCTTTTTTATTCATGGCGAAAGGAGAAGTAGGGGATAGTTTTGGATGACCTCTGAAATTAAATCTAGGACCATAATGATCACCGCCCCTTGCGTCTGGTGAAGTAGCTGCAAAAAGCTGAGGTAAAGCACCCATCTCAGCAGTTTGAAAAATAGGACTAAATAATTCCAATGAGAATGTTTCTAATGGACCAGGGTTAGGTTTTTGAGCAGTAAAGAGATTTGTTTTTGCAATTCCTGGGTGAGCAGCTAAAGAAAGTATATTTTTGTGCTTTAAGTTCTCATTTAGTTCCAAAGCAAACATTACATTTGCCAATTTGCTATTGGAGTAAGATTCCCATTTATTGTAATAGTTCTCGGCTTTCAGATTTTTCCAACCAACTTTGCCAAAAAATTGTGCTCCGGAAGTCACCGTCACTATTCTAGATTTTTCTTTTTTTTCAATAATTGGAAGTAGCTTTAGAGTCAAAAGCATGTGAGCTAGATGATTAACTGCAAATTGTATTTCATATCCTTGGGCACTAAGAGTTTTAGGCGGATGCATAATGCCTGCATTATTGATTAGTAAATCCAAATTTTCAAAATTATCAAAAATTTTGGACTGAACTTCAACAATATTTTTTAAATCTGATAAATCTAATTCTAAAGGTGTAAATAATCCTTCAGGATAAAGACCTTTAAGTTTTTTGATAGTTTGATTAGCTTTTTCAAGTGATCTACAAGCTATAACAACATGAGCATTTTTTTCTGCTAAGGCCTTTGCAGTGTAGTAGCCAAGACCACTATTCGCACCAGTAATTAGCGCTGTTTTGCCTGTAAGGTTTGGAATATTAGATGTTTCCCAGTTAGAGATTTTAGGTCTTGAAATAGTGGCAGTCATTTAGTAATCCTGCAAATTGCTTTGGAATTTAACCAAAATTTAATTACTTTTCCACTGTAAATACTGGAAGTCAGTATCGTGAGCTCTTATTGAAGGTACTATTTAATATTATTTTTCAATTGCATATTGCCATTCGTTATTTTGAGATAAACTTTTCTCTCTAAGTAATTGTAATTTCCTACTATTTATTTTTATAACTATCCCATTAGTTGGATATTTCGTAAATATTTTTTTCTCTAACCAATTTTTTTTATATATTTGGATTTCGCTTGTATGATTTGTGAAGTAACTGTCAGGGGTGCTGAAGCCACATTTTTTAAGATAGTTAAGGGTTTCGTATTGATTAAGTCTTCCATTAAGTATTTGGAAACAGCAAAAGCGGAGACTTTCTCCAATCCCTTCCTTATCATTGAGGTATTTTCTTGTAATTCTTTTGGAAATGCTGGTAACTTGGTTTGTAGCGTATAGTTCACCTCTAATTTGAAAATCTCGTTTGAGAGGAATACAATCGGGAACATTTTTAATTTGTTTAATTTTGCTTGAGATATCAAATCCTTTTTTTGTAATAGCTTTATTAAACTTGCCATCTGTATATCTAATTGCAATAGCACAACCATCAATTTTTGGTTGAATGCTTAATCTTGTTTTTGTTAATAAACTTTCCAAAAATTCTTTATAGTTTTCTTTGGCTAATTTTGGCAAAAGTTTATTATTTTTTTGATTAAAGTAGTTAGGTTCTGGATCAACAGGAATAAAGAGCTTTTCAAGTTGCTTAAATGCATCATCCGAAATTATGCCTTCACCTATTCTGTATTGTTCATCTAGATACTTAACATCTCTCACTAATAAATTATTCATAATAATTTTGATAAATATTTAAAAATCTTTTAGAAAAAATCATATAAATAAAGATTTGAAAATTTAAATTAGATCTTAAAAGTAATTGCCCACTAAATATCCTCCTACGCAGAGAGCGATTTAAGAGTATAAATTGTACTGATAAGACGTTTAAATTAAATACTTCAATCAAACATATTTACTTAAAAGTGAAATAGAAAATTTTAAGGATTAATTTGAAGGCAAATTTTTGAAATTTCTATCAATACAAAAAAAAATTTTTTAAAGTTATGAGAAAATGTCATTTTTATTAAAAGCTCAAAATACCTGGGAAAATTTTGCGAAATACAAAATCAATGATTATGCAAAATTAAGAAATTTTGATTTTGGGCCAAATAACGAAAGTTCAGTTTCAAAATTATCGCCTTTTATTACTCATAGAATATTATCGGAATATGATCTGATCCATGATATTAAAAGTAAGTACAAAATCAAAAATTCAACTAAATTTGTTGAAGAAATATTTTGGAGAGTTTACTGGAAAGGGTGGATGGAAAATAGACCTAAAGTTTGGAGAAATTTTATTTCAGAAAACAATCTCGATTTTATTTATGAGTTATATGAAAGTGCAATTAATGGCAATACAGAATTAGATTTTTTTAATTCTTGGGTACATGAATTAAAGCAGTATAACTATTTGCATAACCATACAAGAATGTGGTTTGCGAGTACTTGGATATTTAATTTAGGCCTCCCATGGCAATTGGGAGCAAAGTTTTTCTTTAAATATCTTTTTGATGGAGATGCTTCATCTAATCTCCTTAGCTGGAGATGGGTCGGAGGATTGCAAACGAAGGGTAAACAATATCTTTTTTCATCATCAAACCTCAGAAAGTTTTCAAATAATAGATTTAATGTAGAAAAAATAATTAATCAACAAATTTTTCTTGAAGAATCTAACCAAATACCATTTGAAGATGAGATTTATAAAAATGATATGGATCCTAAATCAGATAATCTGATTATGTTTGAAAATGATCTGCACCTTGCAACCCTTAAAAATTTACTTCCAAGCTATAAAAAAGTATTTATTATCCTTTTAAAAAATGAACAAAGACAAATTAAGTTGTCTGAATCTGTTTTGAAATTTAAACAAGATTTGGTCTCTGAATTTGTAGAGCAATTTGATAATGTTGAACAGATTGATCCTTATTCATTGGAAAATACTTTTAAACATACTTACGAAATAGACATTATTTATCCTGGAGTGGGAGAAAATTATGATTTCATAACTGAGTTTAAAAATTTACACCATAAAAAAATTTTTAATCTTGTAAGGGATGAAGATTTATTTGCTTGGAAATTTGCTAAAGGAGGTTTTTTTAAATTTAAAGAAAATATTCCAAAAATAAATCAGAGAATATTAGAAAATTTTTCAAAAAATAATTTTTAACTTAGTTGAATTTCTAATTAGAAAAAGAATTATTTAAGTAAGTATAAATACTTATTTAGGTGCGACTTTTGCTCTTTAATCCACGATGGATACTGTGACTAGTTATTTTTACTTAAGGATAATTTTTTAATAGTGCTTTCAACAATTCTTACCAAGTCGTTTAGCAAAGATACTGCTTTATTAATTCTTAGAGTTATAACTGGAACCGTTCTTATACATCACGGTTATGAGAAATTAGCAAACATAGAAAATTTCGCTGATGCTTTTGTAAGACCATTACATCTCCCATTCCCAATATTTTTATCATACATAGCGGCATTCTCAGAAATAGGTGGTAGTTGGTTATTAATTATAGGTTTAGCCACAAGATTCGGAGCTTTGGCAATTGTTGGAACAATTTCTGTCGCTATATACCATGCACTTGTTACTTCAGGTTTTAATATTTTTTTACTAGAGCTTTTACTTTTATATTTCGCTTCAGCAACTTCAATTGCATTAACAGGGCCTGGTAACTTCTCCTTAGATGAAGTCATTATCAGAATCTTGAAATCAGAAGATAATGAGGAAATTATACCTTCAACAAAAGTAAAACCTTCCAAGCAAGTTGAAGTTAAAGAAGAAACAAGTAAAGGTGGCTTATTTCAATTTTTGCAAGCAAACATACTTTCAGATACCTCAAGCTAACTTTTTAGGATAAAGGTTATTGATTAGCTCTAACCTTTTTCGATAACTGTTTTTCTTCTCAAGTTTTATCTTAATTGTTGCTTCAGAAAGACTTATAAATAGCCCTATAGCTGTCACCCAAGATAAAAAAATAACAGGGTTTTCTGGAATTTCTGAGAAATTCATATGAGTAATACTTCTTTTTTAAAACTGACTGATCACTATATGTTTTTCAACCTAAATATACAATTTAGAAATATTTAAGGATTAATTTCAACTTTTTCCCATTTCTTAATCTTTTCCCAAAGATATCGTTTATGAACAGGCTGTTCTAATTTAAGAAGATCTACTGAATCGATTTCAAAACTTAGAACTACAAAATTTTCTGACTTAGGTAGATTGGATAATATTTCATAAGTAGATTGGACTTTTGGGTTTATTTTCTCTCCTGGAGCTCCCCAAAACCAAGAAGATTTTGATTTTTCTGATAATAAATCCCAATAATTTTTGTTATCACTTAATTCATGTATTTTTCCTTTGAATCTATATTGTGATTTGGTTTTCAAAAAGAACCATAATATTTCTGCATTAGGGTTAGATTTTAAATGCCCAATTTTTTCACTTCTTCTATCTGTAAAAATAATCATTGAACTATCTTTATGCCATCCTCTGAAAACAACTGTTCTTAATCTTGGCTCATTTTCTTCGCTGACTGTTGCAAGCTGTATCCATTTGTTAGAGGGTGATTTGCCCTCTTTTTTTCTAGAAGATTTTAAATCTTGCCTCCAACTGGGTAAGTTGTTATCAAGCATTTAATTTAGGCAAAATTAGACCACTTTTCTTCTTGTATTCTTCGAATGAATCATATTTTGAGAGCGATTTATCTTTTTTTATCATTCTTGGTAGAAAAACTATAGAGAAAAATATTGCAAGAATTACTAATGGTATGAAACTCATTGAAAGTATGGCGAATGATAGATAAATCAGTATTTCTCCTAGATAATTTGTATTCCTTATATTTTTGAAAAATCCTTCTTTAATTAGATCTTTTTTTAATTTAAGAGAAAAATATTTTTGAGCATCACTAGAAAAGTGTAGAAACACACCAATTATATTTATAGATACAGATGCAGCTATTACGATATTTGGAACAGATTTCTGAGATGAGATAAGGATGTAGGGAGCTACCCAGTAACTTCCAAGGAAAATAAAACCAGTAACTGAAGTTAAAAAATTGATTTTTTCTTTAAAATAAGGATCTGGGAATATCTTTTCTTTTAAAAGCCAAAGTAATCCATAAGTACCGTGCAGAGCTAAATAAACGTAGGGAGCGATTGTAAAATTATCAAAAAAAATCATAAGACCTATCACAACGAATGCAGTGAGCCCCTTGTGAAGATTAATTATTTGATTAAGTTTCATCTTTTTGAATAATCTAAAAAATGAAATTATTTTCTGTGGGTCTAACCTAAGCCGTCAAAAGTTTTAATGGGCGATACTGGATTCGAACCAGTGGCCACTACCGTGTCGAGGTAGTGCTCTACCACTGAGCTAATCGCCCAAACTGAAGAATTTTTAATCCCCCTTATAAGAAAATAGCAGGTTGCGTTTCATTTTCTTAGTAATTTAACTTTCCATCTTTCTCTTTTGGTTATTTCTAAATTGATAATTTCGATAAATCCTTTATTTTCAAGTTCTAGTTTATCGCCAATTTTTAGATTAATAGTTGGCTTATTAACTTTGCTTCCATTTAATCTGAGCATTCCATTTTCTATCCTTTCAATGATTTTGGTTCGTGATACCCTAAACCCAGCTGAAGCTATAGCATCTAATCTTGTTGAAGCTTCTACTGTATTAACAAGTTTTTTTGATCTTCCAGAAGGTATTTGTAATTCATCTATACCTACTACATTAACTTTTACTTTTACGTCTCTTAAATAAAAAATCTTTTCATCTAGATGCTGAATATCTGAATTATCAATTATCCCTTGTGCTCCCCTATCGCCAATAGTCCATATATCTCCAACTTTTATTTGATTAACCCCATTTTCAATCAAGAGGGATCTAAAGTCGTCTTGTGTAGCATTATCAAATAAAAAATTCCCATTTATTTTTATACCTTGAGCTGGAAAATTACTTTTTAGCGAATCCTCTTCAGGAATATTATCTCCTCTAAAGCAAGCTATCCTAGATCTTTGAGAAGAGGAAAATCCTCCATAAATAAAAAATTTGAAATCATTTAAATTTTTAAAATCTTTTAAAATCTCTTCGCAAACATAAGTTGAATTAAACCCAGTCCAATAAGTTTCCCAGTGTTTGTAAGCTAATTTAGCAATATTTATTAATTCCTCAGTTTCTTTTTTGTAGTTTGAATTTATTAAGATTTCTTTTAAGTCAATCATTTAGCCTTCTAAAAAAATTATATCTTTTGCTTCTGATTGTTTTATCAAAGCCCATGGTAATTCAGCTCCAATTTGATTTTCAAGTAGAACAAGCCATTTACCCTCTTTATTAAAATTAATGATTGACCTTAACTCTTTATTTCTATTAATGTTGATACTTGCAGAAGAAACAATGCTTCCTAAATATCCTGAACCCATTCCTAAAAGACCTCCAACTAATGATTCCCCGATGTTATTTAAACCAAGAAAGCTGAAGGTAGATAAATTTGTCATATTAGAAAAAGCTATTCCAGCTATAAACCCAAATGGCATTAGCCATCTACTCATATCTTTTTGTCTGATCTTTCTATCAAGTTTAGGATTTAAGATTCTTATATCTTCAAAATTTTGAGATTTGAATAAGATATTTGCTTTCGCATTTAGCAATATTGTTTCGTCTGATGATATTTTCTCACTTATTGGTGGGATCAAAATAGCTTCAGAGAGCATTACTGAGTTTTCTTTGAAAACATCAAATAGCTGGATACATTTATCAATGTCTTCAAATATCACAATACTTTTAGTCAAATTTCAATCCTCAAATGTTTGTGTGTTATTCAAATTAATAAAATAAGATACATACACTATAGATTAAGTTAAAGTAAAAGATTAAAGAACAAATCTTAAATGACAAAAGTTCTCATCACAGATCCAATTGATCAAACAGGAATCGATATTCTTTCACAAGTTGCTCAGGTTGATCAAAAGATAGGAATCTCAGACTCTGAGTTGGCTTCCATTATTAAAGATTATGATGCTTTAATGATTCGCTCCGGTACTCAAGTGACTGAAGAAATTATTAACTCTTCAAGTAAACTGAGAATCATTGGGAGAGCAGGAGTTGGAGTCGATAATGTAGATGTTAAGGCTGCTACGCAAAAAGGAGTCCTTGTTGTTAATTCTCCAGGGGGTAACACAATAGCTGCGGCTGAACATACTATAGCTATGATGTTGGCCTTATCTAGACATATTCCAAATGCTAATAGTAGTACTTTGTTAGGTAAATGGGAGAGAAAGAAATTCGTTGGGAATGAGCTTTATAAGAAAAAATTAGGTGTAGTAGGTTTAGGGAAAATTGGTGCTCATGTAGCGAAAGTTGCTAATGCATTAGGAATGGAAGTTTGCGGATATGATCCCTTTGTTTCAACTGAAAGAGCTCAACAAATTCAAGTTAAACTATCTGATCTTGAAGAATTATTCCAACAATCCGATTATGTAACTTTGCATTTACCACGCACACCAGAGACAGAGAATTTAGTAAATATGGAGGTACTTAAAAGTATGAAAAGCAGCGCAAAATTAATTAATTGTGCACGAGGAGGCTTGATTGACGAAGAAGCATTAGCAGAAGCTTTAAATAAATCATTGATTGGAGGGGCTGCAATAGATGTCTTCTCAAAAGAACCTTTGGAATCTAATTCACCACTTTTGAAGGTTGAAAAGAATCTTATTCTTACCCCTCACTTAGGAGCATCTACTCGGGAAGCACAAGAAAATGTAGCTGTTGACGTTGCAGAACAAATCAGAGATGTCTTGCTTGGCTTATCTGCGAGAACTGCAGTAAACATACCAGGGTTGAGCCCTGATATTATGGATAGTCTCAAACCTCATTTGCAGTTGGCTGAAACAATGGGTCTGCTTATAAGCCAGCTTTCAGGTGGACAGATACAGAAACTAGAGGTTAAGCTTCAAGGCGAATTTGTTCAACATCCATCGCAGCCTTTAATAATAGCTAGTCTAAAAGGGCTTCTAAGTAAAGCTTTGGGAGATAGGATCAATTATGTAAATGCTTCTCTAGAAGCTGATTCAAGAGGCATTTCAGTGGTCGAGAGTAAAGATGAGGCAAGACCTGAATTTGCTAGTGGGTCGCTTCAGTTAACCACTTATGGAGATAATGGAGACCATAGCGTAGCAGGAAGCATTTTTGCTGATGGGGAATTAAGAATTATTAGTATTGATCAATATCCTGTTAATGTATCGCCAAGTAGATACATGCTGGTTACTAGGCACAGGGATATGCCTGGTATAATTGGCAAGCTTGGTTCTTTATTAGGTAGCAACAATGTAAATATTGCCTCTATGCAAGTTGGGCGCAAAATTGTTAGAGGGGAAGCTGTTATGGTTCTAAGTATTGATGATCCAATTCCTAATAAGTTGCTTGACACCATTATTGAAGTAGAGGGAATTACCAACGCTAATCCAGTTACTCTATAAAAGAGGCCAGCTCTATTAATGGGAATTAAAGATTGGTATAAACTAACTTTTCTGATAGAAAGTGATTCAGAAGAAATGATTATTTGGAAATTAAATGAGCTAGGAATATTTAGTTTTTCATTTGAATATTTAATTAAAAATGAAAATAAAAAAGAGGTGAATATATGGCTTCCAGCCGATGATTGGGGGGAGAGTTCTAGGTGTGATTTTGAAAAAATAATTAGCAAACTTCTAAATATTAATGCCCCTAAGAATCAATTTTTTGATTGGAGTATTATTAAAGAGGAGGATTGGTTGACAAGCTGGAAGAAATATTGGGCACCTGAATTAGTAGGAAATCATCTTTTAATATTGCCTTGTTGGATGAATCTAAATGAAAAATTTAAAGATAAAAAAATCATAAAAATTGATCCTGGAGCAGCCTTTGGTACAGGTAGTCACCCTTCGACTTATCTTTGCTTGGAAAAAATGGAGAATATTTTCTTTTCTGATAAAAAGATATTAGATATTGGGAGTGGTAGCGGGATTTTGAGTGTCGCCGCAAGATTGCTTGGCGCTAAAGAGGTTTATGCAGTGGATAATGATTATTTAGCTATAAATTCAACAAAATCTAATTTCCAACTAAATTTCGGTGATTTAAACAATTTAAATACATATTTGGGATCTTTTGATGAGGTAATTTTAAAAAATCAACTCACACAATTTGATTTTGTTTTATGCAATATTCTTGCCGAAGTAATAAAAGGAATGATTCCAAATATTTATAAGTGCCTGAGAAACAATGGGGAAGTCATTTTCAGTGGAATTCTGAATTCTCAAAAGGATGAAATTATAAAAATATTAATTAAGAATGACTTGAAATTATTGGATGTAACAACTAGAAAAGATTGGGCATGCATTTCTGCGCAAAAAGCCAGCAATCCAACCTAAATATAAGTTTTTCTTATCGATACTCTTTAATACATTTTATTGTGTCATTTTTTACTTCAAAATCTCACATATCGACCTAATCGATGTTAAAAATGTATTTGATAGGTATTAATTACCAACAATTTTTTATTTAAATGGCTTCTTACAAAGTTACTCTCATCGGCGAAGGTGAAGGTCTCAATTCAACTATTGAAGTACCTGATGACCAATACATCCTCGATGCGGCTGAAGAACAAGGTATCGACCTTCCGTATTCCTGCAGAGCTGGAGCATGTTCAACATGTGCTGGAAAAGTTACTTCAGGTAGTGTTGATCAGTCTGATCAAAGTTTCTTGGATGACGACCAACTAGAAGCTGGTTTTGTTCTTACTTGTGTTGCTTATCCAACATCTGACGTAACAATTACAACTCATGCTGAGGAAGAATTGTACTAAATATAAAAATTTAACTTTTTTAAGTTGATTATTGATTATTTATCTGCCACCCTCTATGAAGGTGGTTTTTTTTTGTAAATGGATAAATTTGAATTTTTCAAGACTGGCAGTGTTCAATCAAGTTATGGAGGTCAGTATAGTTATAAGGTAATTGGCCCATGTTGCAGACTTTATGATAGGGAAGAATTGCCTTGGCCCTGCTCAAGGCTTGCTTGGAGAAGTAAGGAGCCTAGTTGGAGAAGAATAGGGTCTAGGTTCGTTGCTGATATGGCTTCAAAAAAATGCCCATCTTACTCAGTTCAGATTTTGGAGCCTGGATCAAAACCTGTTGAGACAGTTATAACTCTTTTTTCAAAGAAATTTTCTTCTGATATACAAGAATGGTGGTATAGCAAAAAACCAGGCTCAAAAGAACCTGGTAATCTCTTTCCTAATTAAGTTAGCTTTAAATATTATGCTTTTGGCTTTGGAGGCATGTAACCTTTTAAGCCAGTGCATTCAAGACTATCAATTGTATTAACTCCAGTTTGTGAGTTAGTTCCACTAGCTCTTTCACATAATGATTTTCTCTGAGAAAGATCAAGATTTGCATCAGTAAAGTCTGCCCCATCAATAATTGCTCCATCAAAAACACTTTTCATTAGCTCACCATTAGTAAGATTTGCGTCAGTAAAGTCAGCATTATCGAAGCGTGTTGCATATGCAATGAGGTCTGTCATATTGGCTCCTTTAAAACTAGAGTTTTTTGCTGTAGTTACACTCATATATGCGCCTTGAAGATTAGCTTCTCCTAAATCTTGATTAGATAAATCATATTTAACATATTCAGTATTATGAAGGTCAGCACCGTGAAGATCATCTTTTAGAACGTCAACTGATGAAGGATCACTAGGATAAAGTGCATTCGCAGATATTGGATTAATAAGTAACCCAATAATTAATGGAAGAAAAATAAATAGTCTTTTACAAGACTTATGTAGTGAAGAAAAAATAGAGACCATTTCGATCGACATCAAATAGAAAAACCTAAGACTATTATTTCATGGGTTGGCCATTTACAACGCTCCTGCTAACGAACTGTTGCAGTTTATTTTATTTCTGCCGTTAGAAAATCTTTTGCAAGTTCAGTATTCGGAAAGACTTTTTGAGCCTCTTTAAGCAAATCGCTTGGCGTGATTGCATTTTTATTGGTGTATCTTGGACTCAAATGAGTAATAATTAATTTTTTTGTGTTAGATAATAATGCTGTTTTGGCAGCCATGATTGTTGTGGAATGTAATTTTTCGTAGGCCATGCTTTCATCCTCTTGTGAAAAAGTCGATTCATGTACTAGTAAATCGGCATTTTTTGATAGTGAAACAGCTGATTCGCTAAACACTGTATCTGTACAATAAACAAAACTTTCACCTTTTCTAGGAGGTCCACAGAATTCTTTCCCATCGAATGTCCTACCATCAGCTAATACGACTTTCTTACCTTGTTGCAGTTCTGAATAAATTGGTCCAGGGGCTATTTTTAGAGACTCTGCTTTTTTGATATCAAATATACCTGGCTTATCTTTTTCACTTACCCTATAACCATAAGCAGGTATTTTATGTTTAAGGCAGGCACAATTTACTTTTATTTTGTTGTTTTCAAATAGAATTTTATTTTCTGATGCAAAAT
>QCDR01000019.1 GCA_003278705.1 Prochlorococcus sp. AG-355-J23 | reverse complement strand
ATTTACAAAAGTTGCAAAACAAAAAATTGAGGACGCAGGTGGATCCTGCGAGCTTATAAATAATAAATAAATTTACTAAAAATTTAGGAAAGCTTCAAAATGTTTGTAAACAAAAGTAGAAATCCTAGCGCTTCTGAAATACTTTCCCAATTATTTTTAAATAAAGAGTTAAGGAGTAGAGTTTTAACTACTTTAGGTCTTCTCCTTTTAGTAAGACTTGGTATATATATCCCTATGCCTGGTATTGATAGGGTTGCTTTTAAAAGTTTTATAGATCAAGGGGGGCAATTAATAGGTTTTTTAGATATTTTTACTGGAGGAGGAATTTCGACTTTAGGAATATTCGCATTAGGAATACTCCCCTTTATCAACGCATCAATTATTATTCAGCTTCTCACAGCTTCATTGCCTGTGCTTGAAGATTTACAAAAAAATGAAGGAGAAGCGGGGCGAAGAAAAATTGCTCAAATAACTAGATATGTTTCATTAGGATGGGGGTTTTTGCAAAGTATAATTTTTTCCTTAATTCTCAGACAATATGCTATTGAGGGGATAAGTGAAACTACATTCGTCTTGCAAACCTCCATTGCCTTGGTTACGGGCTCAATGCTAGTAATGTGGTTTAGTGAAATTATTACGGAGAAAGGGATAGGTCAAGGTGCTTCACTGGTAATTTTTTTGAATATTGTTTCGACTCTACCTAAGGCTCTAAGTTCAACCATTGAAAAAGCTCAAACTGGCGATAGAGGAGATGTTTTAGGTATAGCAGTTTTACTTGGAGTATTTTTACTGACAATTGTTGGGATCATTTTTGTCCAAGAGGGAGCAAGACGCATTCCTATTGTTAGTGCAAAAAGGCAGATAGGAAATTCAACACTACTTCCTACACGGCAAAGTTATTTACCTTTGAAACTAAATGCAGGAGGAGTCATGCCTATCATATTTGCATCTGCTTTAATCTTTTTACCTATAACTATTGCAAATGTTACGGGCAATCCAGTCTTAATCAAGTTGGCCAGTAGTTTAAATCCAGGATCTTCTAATCCATGGCCATATGCTCTTACATTTTTCTCCTTGATTTTGGGGTTCTCTTATTTTTATGCATCTCTTACTATCAATCCAGTTGATGTGGCGTCAAATTTAAAGAAAGGAGGAGTAGCGATACCAGGAGTTAGACCAGGAACTAATACAGCAAACTACCTATCAGGTATACAAAACAGGTTGACTTTATTGGGAGGATTATTTCTGGGTTCAGTAGCTATAATCCCGGCTGCAGTAGAAAGAGCTACAAATGTTCAGACCTTTCAAGGTTTAGGAGCAACTTCATTACTTATTCTTGTAGGTGTTGCTATAGATACTGCTAAGCAAATTCAAACTTATGTTATTTCACAAAGGTATGAGGGACTAATTAACAATTAATGAAGAAACATTTACTTTTTTTAGGAGCTCCTGGAGCAGGGAAAGGGACTCAAGCGGAATTGCTAAGTCAAACTAATTCTTACTTACACCTTTCTACTGGTGAATTATTAAGGAAAGAAATAGAAATGAATACTACCCTGGGTATTCAGGTAAAGGATATTATGAATAGAGGTGAACTTGTTAGTGATGAACTTGTATTAAAAATAGTCAGGCAAAATTTAGTCAAGGACAATAGTGGTTGGATTTTAGATGGTTATCCAAGAAATTTATCTCAAGCAAATTCATTGAATGAAGTCTTGAATGAAATAAATCAACCTTTGGAATTAGTTTTTTATTTAGATATTCCAGAAGAAGTACTAATTAAGCGTTTACTTTTAAGAGGGAGAAAAGATGATACGGAAGAGACAATTAGAACAAGAGTTGACATTTATAAAAAAACTACAGAACCATTAATTCAATATTTTAAGGATCTCTCATTGTTAGAATATATTGATGCTGATAGAGATTTAAAAACCATTTCCTCTGATATCAAGCAAAAAATGGCTTGATGATGATGTAGAATATAGTATTAACGTTTTATTTGTTAAACCCCTATGAAGGTCAGATCTTCAGTCAAAAAAATTAGTCCTGACGATCAGATCGTGAGGAGAAGAGGTAAAATCTATGTTATTAACAAGAAAAGACCTCGAAATAAACAGCGTCAGGGTTAAACTTCAACCCTTAAATTCAAACTTTTACTTATTCAAAACACGTGGCCAGGATTGCAGGAATTGACATACCTCGCGAAAAGCGAGTTGAAATTGCACTTACATACGTCTATGGAATTGGTTTAACGAGATCTAAGCTAATTCTCGCTAATACGGGTGTAAACCCTGATACTCGCGTCAAAGACCTTTCAGATTCTGATGTTCAAAAGCTCAGAGGTGCTACAGAAGACTTCACTTTAGAAGGGGATTTGAGAAGAAAAGAAGGAATGGCTTTAAAACGTCTACAAGATATAGGGTGTGTAAGAGGAAGAAGACATAGAATGAGTCTTCCAGTAAGAGGTCAAAGAACTAGAACCAATGCAAGAACAAGACGGGGTTCTAGGAAAACAGTTGCTGGAAGAAAAAAATAAATAACTAAATCTATTTACTAATTGAAGTACTAAATTAAAACATCATGGCAGCTACAGTAAAAAAAACAGGTTCAAAAAAATCCAAACGTAATGTACCCAATGGTGTGGTACATATCCAAAGCACATTTAATAATACTATCGTCTCAATTACTGACACCTCTGGTCATGTAATTTCTTGGTCTTCTGCAGGCGCAAGTGGATTTAAAGGCGCTCGGAAAGGTACACCATTTGCTGCTCAAACAGCTGCTGAAGCTGCAGCTAGAAGAGCACTTGATCAAGGCATGAGACAAATAGAAGTACTAGTTAGGGGGCCTGGCGCAGGTAGGGAAACGGCCATAAGAGCTTTACAAGTGGCTGGATTAGAAATAACTCTAATAAGAGATGTAACTCCATTACCTCATAATGGATGTAGAAGACCTAAACGGAGACGCGTTTAGGTCTTAACCATTCTCAACCCCTCAAAAAAACTCTTAACCTCATTATTTTCCGTGTTGCAATACCAGATTGACAGAATCGACCATCAAATAGCAGATGATCGCTCCCAAACAGGAACTTTTTTAATTGGTCCTCTCGAAAGGGGACAAGCCACAACTTTGGGTAATTCCCTCAGAAGAGTCCTTATGGGAGGACTTGAAGGGAGTGCAGTAACTGCAGTAAGAATAGCAGGAATTAATCATGAATATGCCACTATTCCTGGAGTTAGAGAAGACGTTTTAGATATTCTTCTTAATTGCAAGCAACTATCAATAAATAGTTCTAGTCCAGAGCTCGAAATCGGCAGGTTAGTAGCGAGTGGTCCAATGGAGGTGAAGGCGAATGATATTCAATTCTCCTCTCAAGTTGAAATTGTTGATGGCGAAAAACCGATCGCGACTATTCAAGATGGTCATAACTTAGAGCTGGAAATCCATGTCGAAAGAGGTGTTGGATATAGACCCGTAGACCGAAAGAGTGAGGAGACAAGTGCTATTGATTTACTTCAAATAGATGCTGTATTTATGCCAGTGAAGAGAGTGAATTTTACGATTGATGAAACTGCTGTGGCAGAAGGCGGATCGGGAAGAGAAAGATTAAAAATGGAAGTTGTAACAGATGGTTCAACAAGTCCTGATGATGCTATTGCTGAAGCTGCAAATCATTTAATAGAACTTTTCCAACCCCTTGCTACTGTAACAATGGTTGAGGAAATTCCTGAAGAACCTGAACCATCTCCTGAAGCTCAAATTCCTTTAGAGGAACTTAACTTGTCCGTTAGAGCATATAATTGTCTGAAAAGGGCGCAAGTTAACTCAGTGTCAGATTTAATGGGCTTCAGCTATGAAGATCTTCTTGAAATTAAGAACTTTGGTTCTAAATCTGCAGATGAGGTTATTGAGGCTCTTGAACGTATCGGAATTTCTATTCCACAAAGCAGAACATCTGTGTAACCATTTTTAAGATTATGAGACACCAACTTAGAATTCCATTATTAAGTAAACCTGCTGACCAGAGGAAAGCACTCCTAAGAGGTTTAACTACACAATTAATTAGGGAAGGTAGAGTAACGACAACAAAAGCTCGTGCAAAAGCTTTAAGAAATGAAGCTGAAAGAATGATTTCACTCGCCAAAGAGGGAAGCTTGGCCTCTAGGAGAAGGGCTATTGGATATATTTATGATAAAAAATTAGTTCATTCATTGTTTGAAAAAGCAAAGGAAAGATATGGAGATAGAAATGGTGGTTATACGCGTATAGTCAGAACTGTATCTAGAAAAGGTGATAATGCTCAGATGGCTATAATCGAGCTTGTTTAACTTAGTTAATAAAGGGGCTTTTACTAAAAAATAACTTTTGAAAAGGGTAGCTTTACTAATCCAATATGATGGATCTCATTATTCAGGTTGGCAAAAACAAAAAAATGCAAGTACTGTTCAAGAAATTTTAGACCAAGCACTCTTAAAGATTACAAATCATACAGTAAAGACTTTTGCGGCAGGCAGGACTGATGCTGGGGTTCATGCATCAGGACAAGTAGTGCACTTTGATGTTGATTGTGTTATTCCAGGAAATAGTTATTCTGATGTCTTAAATAGTCTTTTACCCTCAACAATTAGGATCTTGGAATCAGTTGAGGTTAAAGATAGTTGGCATGCATGCTATTCAGCAATGTATAGACATTATCGATATGTCATAAATAACAGTAAATTCCATAATTTGTTCATCAATAATTGGTCATGGCATAGATATCAAAAAGTATTAGATGAAGTTTTAATGTTAAATGCATCAAAGACAATGGAAGGAGAACATGATTTTTTTGCTTTTCAGAAAACTGGTAGTAATAGAAAAAACTCTATTACAAAAATAAAAAATATAGATATTAAAAGAGTTGAAGATTTGATTTTAGTTGATATTAAAGCTACTGGATTTCTATATGGAATGGTCCGTTTAATTGTTGGTCAATTAGTTTTAGTTGGAGAAAAAAAAATATCGCCAGAAATTTTTAAAGATAGATGGGTTAACAAAAAGAAAAACGATGTTAAAGAATCTGCTCCAGCTAGAGGGTTATGTTTTGTAAATGCTGTTTATGAAGAAAATGTTTTTAAAAAGATTAATAACAATGATTTTTTCCCTGTATTTTTAATTAAGGGTTTTTCTTAAGTAAAGTTTAATTAAGCGAATTTTATGTGTAAATCATTCAAAACTGTTGTTTAATATTCCTCCAATAAGGTAGAATTTAAGACTAACTTTAAATTTATCTGCATAAATTTGGTAAATGAATAAAACAATTACTCCATCTTTAGAAACCATTGAAAGAAATTGGTTTTTAGTTGACGCAAAAGATAAGACACTAGGAAGACTTGCTACAGATATTGCAACTGTATTGAGAGGTAAGAATAAACCAACTTTTACACCTCATCTAGATACTGGAGATTTTGTCATTGTGGTAAATGCCGAAAAAGTTGAGGTAACAGGTAAAAAAGCATCACAAAAGTTGTATAGGAGACATTCTGGAAGACCAGGAGGAATGAAAATTGAAAAATTTGAGTCTCTACAAGAAAGAATTCCTGAAAGAATCATCGAGCAAGCTGTTAAGGGTATGCTGCCACATAACTCTTTAGGAAGACAGCAATTTAAAAAACTAAAAGTTTATAAAGGGGCTGATCATCCTCATGCTGCTCAGAATCCTGTATTATTAAATAGTTAATTTATCAAAATGAATAGTCAAATAAAAAACAAAGCTGTTTACTGGGGAACTGGAAGAAGAAAAACTTCAGTCGCTAGAGTTCGCTTGATTCCAGGAAATGGATTAATAAAAATTAACGGTCGTTCTGGAGATGATTATTTAAACTTTAATCCTTTACACTTAAATTCAATAAAAGCTCCTTTGCAAACCTTGGGCCTCGAAAATTCTTATGATATTTTTGTTAATGTTTTTGGTGGTGGATTGACTGGTCAAGCAGATGCTATCAAGCAAGGAGCAGCAAGAGCACTTTGCGAATTATCTCCTGACAATAGGAAACCACTCAAAACTGAAGGACATCTCAGTAGAGATCCTAGAGCTAAGGAAAGAAGAAAATATGGTCTCAAAAAAGCAAGAAAAGCTCCTCAATTCTCTAAACGTTAAAGGTTTTAAATTATGCCAAAATCAGAAATACACCCAAAGTGGTACCCAGATGCAAAAGTTATTTGTAATGGAGAAGTTGTAATGACTACTGGTTCCACGCAGCCTGAATTACATGTTGATGTATGGAGTGGCAATCATCCTTTTTTTACTGGAACTCAAAAGATTCTTGATACAGAAGGTAGGGTTGATAGATTTATGAAAAAATATGGAATGGGTTCAGCTAATTCAGCCACATCAAAAGAGCAAAAAGAAGAAAAAGATTCTAAAAAATAGAATTTTCAAAAATTAAGCACAATTTCAATTGGAATACTCAACATTAATTGCAAGGTTGAAAACTGCTTCAGACAATTTTGAAAATTTGGAAGTGCAGCTTGCAGATCCTGATATAGCTAATGATCCAAAAAAATTAGAATCCATAGCAAGAGAAAGGTCAAAATTGGAACCTTTGGTTATTGATTTTAATAAGTTGCTTGATACTGATAAAGAAATCGAAGATTCAAAAAATCTACTAAAAGAGAATAGAAACGATAAAGAATTGGAATCTTTGATAAATGAGGAGTTAATAATTCTAGAGGAATGTAAGAATGAACTGATTCAAAAAACCACAATCGCCTTATTACCAAAAGATCCTAGAGATGAGAGAAGTGTAATGCTTGAAATCAGAGCGGGTGCTGGAGGTAACGAGGCTTGTATCTGGGCGGGTGATTTAGCAAGAATGTATGAAAGATATGGACAAAAAATTGGATGGTCTGTTAAACCTATTAGTGCTTCCGAGTCAGATATGGGAGGATTTAAGGAGTTAGTTATCTCTGTTAAGGGAGATTCTGTGTATAGTCAACTTAAATTTGAGGCTGGTGTACATAGAGTCCAAAGAGTTCCAGCTACTGAATCTCAAGGTAGAGTTCATACCTCTACTGCTACAGTGGCTGTCATGCCTGAGGCTGATCCTGTTGAGGTTAAGATTGATCCAACTGATCTAGAGGTTGGTACAGCAAGATCAGGAGGAGCAGGGGGACAAAATGTTAATAAGGTAGAGACAGCTATTGATCTTCTCCACAAGCCTACAGGAATAAGAGTTTTTTGTACTCAAGAGAGATCTCAATTGCAAAATCGCGAACGAGCAATGGAAATTTTGAGAGCTAAATTGTATGAAATTCAATTAAAAGAAGCTAATGCAAAAGAAAGATCACAAAGGCTTTCTCAGGTTGGAACAGGTGATAGGAGTGAAAAAATCAGAACTTATAATTTTAAAGATAACAGAACAACTGATCATAGATTAGGTTCCAATTTTTCTCTTGAGCCAATTCTTGCTGGTCAATTAGAAGAGGTGATTAATGCATGCATAGCGCAAGAACAAAAAAGAATGATGGAAGATTTTAATAAAGAAGTAAATTAAGATTTTTTTATTAGATTGCAACCCCTATTACGTATTTACTCCATTCTTTATGCTTGCCAGAGTCAATTTGTCTTGTAGCTTCAAAATTTAGATTACTTAATGGACGATAAGGCCGACGTTTTAAGGGCATATTCGCCTCTTCGGGGGTTCGATTACCTTTTTGCACATTACATCTGAGACATGCTGTAGTAACATTTTCCCAGTTATCTGTTCCACCTCTGCTTCTCGGTAAAACATGATCTATTGATAGGTCACTACCCCTATAGTTACAGTATTGGCAAGAATTATTATCTCTCAGAAGAATATTTTTTCTTGTTAATGAAACTTCTCTAAAAGGAACTTTGACGTAATAACGAAGTCTTATAACTGTCGGCAACTTTTTCCCGCTGTGAATTGAATATGTTTTATCTTCCTCTAAGCTTTCTGCTTTACCTTTAATCATCAAAATCACTGCTCTTCGCCAGGAAGTGATGTTTAAAGGTTCATAAGATGCATTTAAAACTAGAGTCTGGCCCATGCCAAAATACAATTTACATGTCATGCTAACTGTATATTTCAATAAGCGCATATATTTGTGCAAAGTTAATGCAAAATAGCCAAACAAATCAGGTATTTAATTTTGACAAATTTCCAAATTTTGAAAAAGATATAGATCTAAAACAAAGAGCATGGATTGAAGTTAAAGGTAAAGCAATAGAAACAAACGTTAGACAACTAAGATCAAAATTAAGTAAAAATTGTCAATTTATGGCAGTCGTTAAAGCTGATGGATATGGACATGATGCGCAATTAGTATCAGAGTATGCTGTTAAAGGTGGAGCATCTCAATTAGGTGTTGCCACATTAAATGAAGGCATTAAGCTTCGTTCTTCTGGAGTTAAAAAACCAATACTTATCCTCGGAAATCTTTATACGAAAAGTGATCTTATTATATGTTTTAAAAATAATCTTATGCCAACTATAAGTAGTATAAGAGAATGTTTAATTTGCAATAACATTGGTAAGCAATTTGGATTGAAGTTTCTCTTACATCTTAAAATTGATACGGGAATGTCAAGATTAGGATTTGAATACAATAAATTTGTTCAGCAATTTGAAAAAATAAAATCTTTTGAGAACATTTTAATAGAAGGAATATATAGTCATTTATCTTCTGCAGATGAAGCTAACGCATTAAATCCTAAAAGTATTACACAATTACAAAGACTGAAGTTTAATGAATTATTAAAGCAAATTAATCTTGATCGAAATAATCAAATTAAGATTCATTTGGCTAATTCTGCGGGAATGCTTCTTAACAAAGATTTTCATTTTCAGATGGTACGTGTTGGCCTTTCTATGTATGGATACAGTCCTTTACACAAAATAGATAAAAATTTATCACTTAAACCAGCTTTATTTTTGAAAGCTAAAGTAGCTTTTATTAGAACTATTGAGCCAGGCGTTGGTGTAAGTTATGGAGGCAAATTTGTAAGTCATAGAAAAACTAATTTAGCTGTATTAAGTATTGGTTACGCAGATGGAGTACCAAGAAATCTTTCAGGAAAGATAAAAGTTATTCACAATGATAAACTTTATCCCCAAGTTGGATCCATAACTATGGATCAAATGATGGTGGACATAACAGGTTCAAGTGAAATTAAAGTTGGTAGTACGATGGTATTACTAGGATCTGATGGAGATAAAACAATTTCTCCTCTTGAATGGGCAAGAAAATCTAATACTATACCGTGGGAAATTCTTTGTTCTTTTAAAAATAGATTACCGAGAGTTCAAGTTGATTAGACATTTCGATTAAATAAAAAATTTTGAATGTTTGCAAAAAAATTGATAATGTATAAGAACTGGAGAGGTGGCTGAGTGGTTGAAAGCGGCTCCCTGCTAAGGAGTTACAGGAGGTAACTTTTGTCGAGGGTTCGAATCCCTCCCTCTCCGTGATTATTTGGTGCTAAGAGGCGTTATAAAGACTTAAATTGTAGATATTGTAGTGGTTCTCTATGATTGTGGGAGTCAGGGATTATTGATAACATATCACGAAGTTTCAGTTTGTTAGGGGATAAAATAGGGGATAAATCACCTATTTTTTAAGATTTATTGGTTCATATCGTTCCATAACTGCTCTCTTAGGGTCACTCTGAATTCCTCCCTCTCCGAGATTTATTTAGAAAAAATTTAATTAATATTTGTTTTAAAACAAGTTAAGATTAATATCTTTAAGGTCATAAATAGAATTTAAAATCAAGTCAGCGCCTGCATCTCTAAGATTTGTTTCGTAAGAATTGCGTTCTTTTAATCGAGAATTTAAATGTAAATGAGGGGGAGCTATTCCGATACTTATGAATTTCTGAGATGGTATTTCCTTTCTAGCGTTTATAACCGTATTTATATCTGCAATAGTATCTCCTACATATGCAATAGGTATATTTGATTCGCCAAGTTTATCTCCAATAAGCTTTTTTGATAAGTTAATAAAACCTTTAGGATCAGGTTTGTCAGGGGCATCTCCCATAGATATTAATGGTGGTGATTTTAGTCCAAGCCTTTTTTCTAAAACAAATTTTGCAGAAGCAGACTCCGCACCACTAACAAAACCCCAGATTATTCCATTACCTTGAATTAAATCAAAAAAATTTTTATCAACTAATAACTCCTCATTTGTTATGTAACCAGACCAGTATTTACTATCTTTATTTGGATCTCCACCAAAGTAAAACTCTTCAAAACATTTTACTATTTCCTCTCTTGGCGGAATTTTAAGGTTTAAGTTCTCTTTTTTTATAAATCTTTTTATAAGTTCTAAACTTAAATCCCAGTCATTATTCCAGATCCCTTCATTTTTTGCATTATCAATATCTATATAACTTGGCTCCCATCCGGAAAATTTGTAAACTGTTTTTTTTAAAGAAAGTCTATAACTATTTTCTACGCTGCGGATTACCCCATCAATGTCAAACAAAATTAAACCAATATTTTTCAATTAATTTTCTTAAATCATTATTATAAAAGATTAGTATTCTTATAAAGAAAAAGCAAAGAAAAACATTCTATTTATAAATCATGGATTGTCTAAACTTAATTTTGTAGATATCCTCTGGGAGTGAGAAATATTTTGTCAACTAAGGTTGTTTGTGAATTGCCAATAATAATGATTGATAACATATCAATCTCTTCAAAAGGAATGGTGTTTAAAGTAAAAAATTTTTTGGTTTGATTTTCTCTCCCTACTTGTCTAGCTATTAAAACTGGAGTATCGCCATGCCTAGATTGTAAACATATATCTATTACACTTTTTAGCTGCCAATTTCTTTCAATGGATTGAGGATTAAATAAAGCTATTACAAAGTCACCAACAAGAGCTCCTTCAATTCTTTTTTCTATTAAAGACCATGGAGTTAATTTATCGCTTAAGCTTACTGAACAAAAGTCATTCATTAGTGGTGCGCCGCTAATCGCAGCAGCTAATTGAACACTACTTATACCTGGATGTACTTCAAAGTAAGGCCTATGTTCTTTTTTGATTTTTTGAAGTAACTCTAAAAGTAAACCAGCCATTCCATAGAATCCAGATTCCCCTGAAGAAATTAAAGCTACTTTAATTCCTTCCTCGGCTAGTTGAATTGCTTTATTGCATCTCCCTTTTTCTTCAGTAAGTTTACTTTCAATTAAAATCTGATCATTCCTTTTTAAGGGTTTTATTAAATCTAAATACATTTTGTATCCTATCCAAACAGTACATCTTGAAAGTGCTTTTCTTGCATTATTGGTTAGAAAGGAGATATCACCAGGCCCACTTCCAATAATATGGATTTCACCATGGGTTGGATTATATTGATTTTTTGATTCTGCTACAGCGATAGTTACTGCACCAGATTGATTTTTAAAAATTCTTTTTTCTTCTAATAATATTGATTCTTCTCCTGCTGCGAGTAAGCAAGAGGCTTCTGCTACTGAAGGGGTGCCAATTTCATCTTGCACAACATTTGATGGATTTGGAACAATTATTCTTGAAAGATCTTCTTTACTAAAAAACTTTATAGGCAAGTTTTTTTCTTTAGCAAGTTCTAAAATTCCTTTCTCATCTTTTTTAATATCAATAGTTGCAAATCCCGCAATTGATTGCTGTGATAAATTTCCTAACTCTAAAAAATTACTTAAAGAATTTGTTATTAATTCTTTGCTTGTATTTCTTTCACATCCAATACCAACCCATAATACGGGCGGGTGCCAAGTTTTTTCATGATTTTTGAATATACTCACATAAAATGTTGAATCTTTTTTTTCAGTTTCTTTTTTATCAATTTGCTTAATAAGCTCAGCTGATTCTGAAGTTTTCCATAAGCTATTACCAGATAATTGTTTGCAAAATATTTCTTCGTTCTTAGCTTGTTTAATTACCAGTTTTGACCAATCGTTTATTTTGCCAGATCTTTTCCATCCCCATTGATTCCCAAATGAATCAAGATTTAAGAGGCTTTGATCATTCGAATTATTAGTTTCTATAATTTCGCCGCCAAGTAAATTAGCAATTTGACACGCAATATTTTGAGTATTTGACTGATGTAAGCCAATTAAAGGAACTATCTTGGAACATTTGTTATCTATAACTATTACTCCTGGATCTTGATCTTTAGAGGTTAAAAATTTATTTATTATGCGTATTGATGCAGCAATTGAGCCTATAAAAATTATTAAATCTATCTCCGACCATTTCTTTAGTAAGATTTCTCTAGGTTTTAGTACTTGAATAAGTTCATTTTCCTTTCCATCCTCTTTTGAAGAACCTGCAATATAAATATCTTTGACAAATTCGGTTTTTTTAAGCCTTTTTAAAATTTCTTTTGAATTATTAGATAGACCTATCGCAATGCCTTTCAATTTAGAAACTATTGATAGTAACTTTGAAATTATATCCTGTCGCTGGATTTAAAAAATTTTCTTTGAAATATAAAAAAAAATTTAAGAAATTTATATAAATTTTGAGTAAAAATACTCATAATTTAGTCATAGACTAGAATTTAACAAAATATTCATATAGTAACAATCATTAGAACATTTGTTACGTTAATGCATAACGAAAGAATCTTTGCCTTATTATTTTTGAAACGAATATCTAAAGTTCCGATGGATTCGTTTTCTTGAACATTATCATTAAAAATAGGTTCAAGATCCGATCAATCGGCTTTAATGTCAATTATTTTCGAGGTGCTAGATGACCATCAGCCCACCAGAAAGTGGAGAAAAAAACAAAAAAGTTTTGGAAGATCCTGTCAAGGCCGATCCAAGACCTATTGATTTTGCCAAATTAGATAAGCCAGGATTCTGGTCAAGTAAATTATCTAAAGGTCCAAAAACTACAACTTGGATCTGGAATTTGCATGCTGATGCACATGATTTTGACGTGCATACAGGCGATGCTGAAGAAGCAACAAGAAAAATCTTTTCAGCTCATTTTGGACATCTTGCAGTCATTTTTATATGGATGAGTGCTGCATTTTTCCATGGAGCAAGATTTTCTAATTACTCAGGTTGGTTAGCAGACCCAACTCATGTCAAACCCGGAGCTCAGCAAGTATGGGCAATCGTTGGTCAAGAAATGCTTAATGCTGACCTTGGTGCTAACTACAACGGTATTCAGATTAGTTCTGGAATTTTCCACATGTGGCGAGCATGGGGAATCACTAATGAGAGTGAACTTATGGCTTTAGCAATAGGTGCTGTAGTAATGGCGGCACTTATGCTTCATGCTGGAATTTTTCATTATCACAAAGCAGCTCCAAAAATGGAGTGGTTTCAAGATATTGAGTCTATGCTTAACCACCACATAGCTGGTTTAGTAGGTTTAGGATCTTTAGCATGGGCTGGCCATTGTATTCATATCGGAGCTCCTACTGCAGCTCTCTTAGATGCAATTGATGCAGGCTCTCCTTTAATTATTAATGGAAAAGAAATAGCAACTATTGCAGATATGCCTATGCCTCATCAACTCTGCGATCCACAAATTATCGGTCAGATATTTCCAGGATTAGCAAGTGGTACAGGTAATTTCTTTAGTTTAAATTGGTTAGCTTTCTCAGACTTCCTCACTTTCAAAGGTGGACTTAACCCTGTGACAGGAAGCTTGTGGATGACTGATGTTTCACATCATCATTTAGCTTTTGGCGTTATAGCGATAATCGGTGGTCATATGTACAGAACCAATTACGGTATTGGTCATAGTATGAAAGAAATATTAGATTCACAACAAGGAGACCCAATATTATTCCCTGCGCCTAAAGGTCATCAAGGTCTTTTTGAGTTCATGGCAGAAAGTAGACATGCTCAGCTATCAGTAAATCTAGCGATGCTTGGATCAATAAGCATACTTGTATCTCATCACATGTATGCGATGCCTCCATATCCTTATATAGCTACTGACTATATGACAGTTCTTGGATTATTTACCCATCACATGTGGATAGGTGGATTATTCATAGTAGGAGCAGGTGCGCATGCTGGAATTGCAATGGTTAGAGATTACGATCCAGCAAAACATATTGATAATGTATTAGACAGAATTCTTAAGGCAAGAGATGCTTTAATCAGTCACTTGAACTGGGTTTGTATGTGGTTAGGATTCCATAGTTTTGGACTCTATATTCACAACGATACTATGAGAGCTTTGGGTAGACCCCAAGATATGTTTAGTGATTCTGCTATCCAACTTCAGCCAATCTTTGCTCAATGGGTACAGAGTATTCAAGCATCTGCTGTTGGGACTTCCCTTTTAGCAGGTACCGCAGAAGCTTTACCTCACAAAGCTTTAAGTGAAGTCTTTAATGGAAGTTTAGTAGAAGTTGGTGGAAAGGTAGCTATAGCCCCAATTCCATTAGGGACAGCTGATTTAATGATTCATCATATTCATGCTTTCCAAATCCATGTAACTGTTTTGATACTTCTTAAAGGAGTTCTTTATGCAAGAAGTTCAAGGTTGATTCCTGACAAAGCTTCTTTAGGTTTTAGATTCCCTTGTGATGGTCCTGGAAGAGGTGGTACATGTCAAGTTTCTTCATGGGATCACGTTTTCTTGGCTCTTTTCTGGATGTATAACTGTTTATCAATAGTTATTTTCCACTTCTCTTGGAAAATGCAGAGTGATGTTTGGGGACTTACTGGTGGTAATTTCGCACAAAGTTCAATTACTATCAATGGTTGGTTAAGAGATTTCCTCTGGGCTCAAGCTTCTCAAGTATTAACAAGCTATGGTCAATCAATAAGCATGTACGGTTTGATGTTCTTGGGAGCTCACTTTATATGGGCGTTCAGTTTAATGTTCCTCTTCAGCGGAAGAGGATATTGGCAAGAATTGTTCGAATCAATTGTTTGGGCACACAATAAACTAAAGGTTGCACCAACCATTCAACCTCGAGCTCTATCTATTACTCAAGGACGTGCAGTAGGTGTTACACACTTCCTTGTAGGTGGTATTGCTACCACATGGGCCTTCTTCCATGCTCGCCTTTTCGGGCTGGGCTAATAACCTGAACTTCACCTTTTTAATTCAATGGCAACAAAATTTCCATCATTTAACCAGGGTCTAGCTCAGGACCCCACAACCCGACGAATATGGTACGGAATAGCTACCGCGCATGACTTTGAAAGTCATGACGGAATGACCGAAGAAAAACTTTATCAGAAGCTATTCTCTACACATTTTGGACATCTAGCAATAATTGCTCTCTGGGTAGCTGGTAACTTATTTCATATTGCTTGGCAAGGTAATTTTGAGCAATTTGTACTCGATCCAACTCATGTCCGCCCAATAGCTCATGCTATTTGGGACCCTCATTTTGGATCTGGCATCACAGAAGCAATGACACAAGCTGGAGCAAGCGGTCCAGTAAACATTGCTTATTCAGGTCTCTACCATTGGTGGTACACAATTGGAATGAGAACTAACGAGCAACTCTTCCAAGCTTCAATATTCATGAGTATTTTGGCTTGTTGGACTCTATTTGCTGGCTGGTTACACTTACAGCCAAAATTCAGACCTTCTTTGGCTTGGTTTAAAAATGCAGAGTCAAGATTAAATCATCATTTAGCTATATTATTTGGTTTTAGTAGTATTGCTTGGACAGGACATTTGGTTCATGTTGCTATACCTGAATCAAGAGGTCAGCATGTAGGTTGGGATAACTGGTTAACAGTACTTCCTCACCCTGCAGGATTAGCTCCTTTCTTTACTTTAAACTGGGGAGCTTATGCCCAAAATCCTGATTCTTTAGATCAAGTATTTGGAACAGCTGAAGGAGCTGGAACAGCAATCTTTACTTTCTTAGGTGGCCTTCATCCTCAAAGTGAAGCATTATGGCTTACCGATATTGCGCATCACCATATTGCGATTGGAACAGTTTTTGTAATTGCTGGTCATATGTATAGAAATACTTTTGGTATTGGTCATAGCCTCAAAGAAATTACAGAAGCACATAATACAAGACACCCTAATGATCCTCATAAAGGTAGTTTTGGAATCAACCACGATGGAATATATGAAACTGTAAATAATTCATTACATTTCCAACTTGGATTAGCATTAGCATCCCTTGGTGTAGCCACTTCTCTTGTAGCTCAACACATGGGTGCACTTCCTTCTTATGCTTTTATTGCTAGAGACTACACTACACAATCAGCTTTATATAGTCATCATCAGTACATAGCAATGTTCTTGATGGTTGGTGCATTTGCACACGGAGCTATTTTCTTTGTAAGAGATTATGATCCAGAATTAAATAAAGATAATGTATTGGCAAGAGTTCTTGGAACAAAGGAAGCTTTGATAAGCCATCTTAGTTGGGTAACAATGTTGCTTGGATTCCATACTCTAGGAATTTATGTTCATAACGACGTTGTTGTAGCTTTTGGTAATCCTGAAAAGCAAATTCTAATTGAGCCAGTATTTGCTCAATTTGTTCAAGCTGCTCAAGGTAAAATGATGTACGGCTTTAATGCTTTATTATCTGATCCAACAAGTTCAGCAAGTCTCGCTGCTAATTCATTGCCAGGTAATCACTACTGGATGGATTTGATCAATAGACAAGATGCATTAAGTGCTTTCTTACCTATCGGTCCTGCAGATTTCTTAGTTCATCATGCTATCGCTTTAGGTCTTCATACAACCGCTTTAATACTTATCAAAGGAGCACTTGATGCTAGAGGAACGAAATTAATTCCTGATAAGAAAGATTTAGGTTATGCATTCCCTTGCGATGGTCCTGGACGTGGAGGTACTTGTGATAGTTCATCTTGGGACGCTATGTACTTAGCTATGTTCTGGGCATTAAATTTACTAGCATGGGTAACTTTCTACTGGCATTGGAAACATCTAGCAATTTGGCAGGGTAACGTAGCACAATTTAACGAATCAGGAACTTATCTAATGGGTTGGTTTAGAGATTATCTTTGGTTAAATTCTGCTCAACTTATTAATGGATATAATCCATTTGGAGTAAATTCCCTATCTCCTTGGGCTTGGATGTTCCTATTCGGTCACTTAGTTTGGGCTACTGGTTTCATGTTCCTAATATCATGGCGTGGTTACTGGCAAGAATTAATTGAAACATTAGTTTGGGCACATCAGCGTACTCCAATTGCTAACCTTGTTGGCTGGAGAGATAAGCCAGTTGCACTTTCAATTGTTCAAGCTAGATTAGTTGGACTAGCACATTTCACGATTGGAAACATACTTACATTTGGGGCATTTGTTATCGCATCTACTTCAGGTAAGTTTGGTTAAATTTCCCTTAAATAATTTAAATCACCACGTTTGTGGTGATTTTTTTTGTTTAATTTTAATGTTCTAAATTAAGTTAAAATTGTGTAATTATTATTAGATATAAATGTCAGATATAAAACAATTAATTTCTATTATCGTCCCTGTTTTCAATGAAAGCGAGAGTATTGGTCTTTTATTGGATGAAGTTATAAATGTAATGTCATCTCATAAATTTAATTTTGAATTGATTGTAGTAAATGATGGTTCTAAAGATAATACTCATAAAGTATTAAAGCAACTAACTCTCAAAATTAAAGAATTGTCAGTAATTTCCCTTCGCAAAAATTATGGTCAAACTGCAGCAATGTCAGCTGGCTTTGATAATTCTAAGGGCGACATTGTTATTACTTTGGATGGTGATTTACAGAATGATCCAAATGATATTCCTTTATTAATTTCAGAAATTAATAATGGTTTTGATTTGGTTTGTGGTTGGAGGTTTGATAGAAAAGATAAATTAATTAATAGAAAGATACCATCAAAAATAGCGAATAAGTTAATAGCGCACGTAACAGGTTTGAAGTTGCATGACTATGGTTGCTCATTAAAAGCGTTTAAGAAAGAAATAATAGAAGATATAAAGTTATATGGAGAGCTTCACAGGTTTTTGCCCGTTTTAGCAAATATTGAAGGTGCAAGAATCAAAGAAATAAAAGTAAATCATAGGAGCAGGCAATATGGATCTAGTAAATATGGAATTGATAGAACTTTTAGAGTTTTAATGGATTTACTAACTGTTTGGTTTATGACTAAATTTTTAACAAGACCGATGTATGGATTTGGTTTCGTTGGAATTATAAGTATTTTATTTAGCCTTACGATAAGTTCTTATTTGATAGTTTTAAAAATAATGGGTGAGGATATTGGAAATCGTCCGTTGCTGATGTTTGCATTAATATTAGGAATTGCTGGTGTTCAATTATTTTGCTTTGGATTGTTGAGTGAACTTTTAATTAGGACATATCATGAAAGTCAAAGTCGTCCAATTTACAGAATTAGATCAATAAACAGTGCTAAGCAAAATTGATTGTTTACTTGAACTGTCTTATTAATAAAGCTGAAATTTCAACGACTTCAGGAGAAATATCTCTTAATCCTTTTCTTAAAATTGGTAATGTTGATTTATCAGCCAATTCTTCCGCAATTTTTAATGCCTCTAATTTATTTTCTGTATCACCCTGAAAAAGACTAATCATTTTATTTCTTTGAGAATTTTTATAAAATATTGAGTACTTTTTTTCTTCGTGATTGTATAAATAACTATTTTTTTTAGATAGAAATTTATTATTACTTTTTTTATTTTTCTTTAATTTAATAGAATTTAAATTGCTTTGATTTATTAACTTTTTAAAGCTTCTTTTTTTTAAAATTAGAAGTAATGTTCCTATAAAAATAATAAGTAAAATTGCGAAAAAATTTAACATGTAAAAAGTTAATAATTTTTATATCATCCAGTAATAAAATTAACATTATTTCGCTGATCAATACTAAAGTGTTTAAAGATGTTTAAAGAACTATGCCATCTGATTTACCAAGTCTTTTACCCTCAATTTTTGTTCCATTAATTGGTATAGCAATGCCTGCTGTTTTTATCGTATTGATTGGAAGATTAATTACAGCAACTGAATAAATTATCAAACACTAAACTATTAAAAAAATGAGCGACTTTCAAAAATCATTCTCTGAATCAACAAGTTCTATTAAGTTTGATGAGAAATACATAGATACTTCTGTACAACCAAATGATATTGGCGTAGCAGAACAATGGGCAGTAAAAACAGTTGCTGATCCTTGTGTTGGTAATTTAGCTACTCCAGTTAATAGTGGTTATTTTACAAAAGCCTTTATAAATAATTTACCTTTTTACAGAGAAGGTATTTCCCCTAATTTTAGAGGTTTAGAAACTGGAGCAGCTTTTGGATATCTTCTATACGGACCTTTTACGATGACTGGCCCATTAAGAAATTCTGAATTTGCTCTAACAGCTGGACTTCTCGCTACTATTGGAGCTGTTCATATTTTGACAGCACTTTTTGTGCTATATAATGCACCTGGTAAAGCACCTAATGTTCAACCTCCAGATGCGACTGTTAATAATCCGCCAAAGGACTTATTTACAAGAGCTGGTTGGGCTGATTTTACAAGTGGATTTTGGTTAGGAGGATGTGGAGGAGCTGTTTTCGCTTGGTTACTTGTTGGGACATTACACTTAGATACCATAATGCCAATCATAAAAAATATTTGGACTGCTGGTTAATTTCTAAATAAAAGAATAATAATTTAATTTAATTTAAAATTTAAAGCTGAGCTATATTAATTAACGTATAGTACGATCCCATCTATAATTTCTAACTACTCTTCCTGCAGAAATTAGTTTAGATTTATAATGCAATGAGATTTTATCATTAGACTTTTTTAGGGTATCTAATCCTATTCCATTTCTGCCAAAATCCATTCCAGAGCTATGGTAATAGAATCCGTCTCCTTTGTAGATTCCAATATGATCACATTTTTTTTCATTTCCAAAAAATAAAAGATCGCCAGGTCGTAAAGCCGTATACGATTCTTTGTAATAAAAAAGGTGCTTACAAAAACTTTTTATTTGAAAAGAGTCTCGAGGTATATAAATTTGATGCTTTAAAAAAGCAGTCTGAATTAATCCAGAACAATCAAAATTGGGCCCTAATGTACCTCCCCAAAGATATTCATTATTTAACTCAGATTGATCCTTGATCCATTTTAAAATTGAGTTAACTTTATCTTTTAAAAAGTAGTGTTCATTTTCTAAATTGTTATTTTTTTTGAATTCGTATTTCTCAATAATTAATCCCTCTAAATTTATCCAACAGACGTAACCATCTTCATATAGTTGAACTAGTATTCTTGAAAATTTATGGTAGTTTTGATAAATATTTGGATAAATAAGCCTAAAAATTCTATTTTTAAATATTTCAGTAACTAATTTATCTTCTGTTTCATTTTGATATCCCGAAATATTAACTTTTAATTGCCACCAAATAGTTTTTGAAAAATTAGTTTGTTTAAATAGTGAGATAGGATTTTTATAAATTTCCATTCAATGTCCTTTTACTACTTAAGTCAGGAGATGGGTCTAGCCTTAAATGATATTTTAAGGAGAGTATGCTCTCATGATAAAGATTTTTCAAGAGAAGATATTTCGATAACTTGGATTAATTATAAAACTGAAAATAAAAGTGTATTTAAAGGTTTTGGAACTGGCATTAATAACAAAAAAATGGTTTACCCTGCCAGCATAGTCAAGTTAGTTTATGGCCTTGCTGCATTTTATTGGATTAAAAAAGGAAGTTTATTATTATCAGATGAAATTATTGATGCTGTAAGGAAAATGTTGTCTTTCTCAAGTAATAATGCAACAAGCTTTTTAATTGATTTACTTACTGGAACAACAAGTGGACCTCGTATTGAAGGCGAATTATGGGAAAATTGGAAATTCCAAAGAAGTATAATAAATGATTGGCTACATGATTTAAATTGGGAAGAATTGGTTGGTGTAAATTGCTGTCAGAAGACTTGGGATGATGGACCATTTGGTCGTGAGAAAGAATTTTATGGATATGATAATAAAAATAGAAACGCTATGAACTCTGATTCAGCTGCAAGGGTTTTGGAGGAAATTATGATTCATATTGATTATCAAGAAAATAATTTAAATTTGCGAAGTTTTTTAAAAAGAAATTTAAATAAAGTTGTTCTTAAAAAGGATTTTCTTAATCAAATAGATGGTTTTTTGGGTGAAGGATTACCAGAAAGCATTAATCTTTGGAGTAAAGCAGGCTTAATGTCTGAAGTTAGACATGATTCAGCTTGGTGGATTAATAATCAATCTCTACAAACTTTATTAGTAGTTTTTTGTAATGGAGAAAAATATTCCAAAGATTCTTCCCTTTTACCGTTTATAGCAAAAGAAGTATACAATTTTAATAAGAGATATACTATTGAGGACTAAAGTGAATCTTCTAAGAAATTAGAATCTAATTTGTCAGTATAGGCTTCATAAGGTAGCATCATTACTGCTTCAAAATCTAAATCATTCATAATCCATTCTCTATATTCTGCTAACAAACTTTTTCTATCTTCATCATCTAATTCATAAATACGCAATGCGGTATCTTTAAAATTTTCTTTTATTAAATTTTCAATTTCTTTCTTGTTCATTTTATGTTAACTCTCCCTCCAAAATCACTCTCCTAATTGTTGATAATGCAATTCCAGTTTGTGTTCTGATTGATCGGTATGAATATCCTTCATTACGCAATCTGATTACTAAAGATTCTTTTAAAGGACTTATTTTGGGCCTACCTCCCAAATTATTTCCTGATAATTTTCTGCGTAAAAGTTGTTCTTTTTTTCTTTCACCTAAACTTTTGTCTTCTAAATTATCTAATTCATATAAAATCTTAAAAATTGAAGAATTTGCATTAGAAGATTCATTAACAGCAAAAAAACCAGTCAAAGTTCGCAATTGAATATCCTTATTAATAAGTTTATTTATTGTTATCAAACATTCTTTTTTATTTTTAAATGCTCGATCAAGGTGA
>QCDR01000018.1 GCA_003278705.1 Prochlorococcus sp. AG-355-J23 | reverse complement strand
TTTGATATTTACCAAATTGATCATTATACAAATCATCTTCGACTTCTTTACCAATAACAATATTCAAATCTGACTTGGGGTATGCTACACACAAAAGTGCAAAGCCCTTTTCCCGTAAATCATCATTTAATCCCATAGCATCTTCCTGATCTACGGATCCTTCCAATATCATGGATGCACAATCTGTACAAACTCCTGAACAACAACTACTTGGTAAATCTATTCCATTCATTTTTGCTGCTGAAATAATATCTTGATCCTCAGAACATAAAAAACTAAAAGTCTTTTGCTCAAATTGAACTTTGATATTGTATTCAGGCATATCCTAAATCTTATTGCTAAACTGCTGAACCTCCTACAACTTCTAATATTTCTTGTGTAATAGCTGCTTGTCTGGCTTTGTTATAGGTTAGATTCAAAGTACTTGCTAATTCTTTAGCATTATCACTTGCATTATTCATAGCAGTCATCCTGCAAGCTAATTCAGAAGCTGCCGACTCTTGAAGAGCTCTTAGTACCTGATTCTGTAAATATAAAGGTAATAAGGAATCTAATAGTTGATCAGGACTTTGTTCAAAAACAATATCTGATGGCAACTTCTCTGAATCACTTTTTTCAATATTTGATTTTTCAACAAGTAACTTACTATCTTTTGTAGTCAACCTAAAAATTTCATCGTTTTCCTCAGCGATTCCTTGAGGGTCAAGTGGCAATAGTGTTTGAACGACAGGGGCACAGCTGACTAAAGTGATGAATTTCGTATAAATAATTTCCACCCTATCAGAATTTTCTGAAAGAAATTCGGCTAAAATCTCATTTGTAACTCCTTCAGAATCCTTGACTGTGGGCACCTGTTCTAGTTCTTTGAAAGTACTTTTAATTACATATCTATCCTTTCTATTTTGAAAATATCCAATAGCTTTCTTCCCTACCAAAATTAAATTTGGCTGATACCCTTGTTTGACTAATTCTGCGTATCTTATTTCTACCTTTTTTATAATATTTGTATTGTAACCACCGCATAAACCTCTATCCGCAGTTATACATACCAAGGAGATACTCTTTACTTCTCTCTTGGATAATAGAGGAGAGTCGACAGCCTCAAATTGTACTCTAGATTGAATATTTTCTAAGACTCGTGCAAGTTTATCTGCAAAAGGTCTACTCTTAAGAACTTGATCTTGAGCTCTCCTAACTTTTGCAGCTGCAACAAGTCTCATAGCCTCCGTTATTTTTCTTGTATTTTTAACGGAAACGATTCGATCTCTAATCTCTTTAAGATTTGCCATTGTATCTCCTAAATAAATTTAAACTGTGGCAAGCATTGATGATTTAACTTCATTTATCACCTCTTTTAGCGTCGCTTCTAATCCATCATTTAATTTCTTTTCTTTAAGAATCTCTTCTATAAATTCCGCTTTATTTAACTTTAGGTATTCCCTAAGTTCAGTTGCAAATTTAGTAACATCTTCAACAGGAACCTCATCAATAAGGCCTTTAACTCCTGCATAAACAACTGCAACTTGTTCTGCAAGGTTCAACGGAGAGAATTGAGGTTGCTTTAATAACTCTCTTAGTCTTTTGCCTCGTTCAAGTTGTTGCTGAGTTGCTTCATCAAGATCAGATGCAAATTGAGAAAAAGCAGCTAGTTCATCAAACTGTGCGAGCTCTAATTTTAAAGTTCCTGCAATTTTTTTAATTGCTTTTGTCTGAGCGGCTCCTCCAACACGGCTAACAGAAATACCAACATTAATAGCTGGTCTTAATCCTGAGTTAAATAAATCTGCACTCAAGAATATTTGTCCATCTGTAATTGAAATAACATTAGTTGGGATGTAAGCAGAAACGTCCCCTGCCTGAGTTTCAATAATTGGAAGAGCTGTCATAGAACCCCCTCCCATAGCATCAGAAAGTTTTGCTGCTCTTTCTAACAATCTACTGTGTAAGTAGAAAACATCTCCTGGATAAGCCTCTCTTCCAGGTGGTCTTTTTAAAAGAAGAGACATTTGTCTATATGCCTGAGCTTGTTTCGTTAGATCATCATAAATAACAAGTGTTGCTTTACCCTGATACATAAAATGTTCAGCAATTGCTGCACCGGTATAAGGCGCTAAGTACTGTAAAGCAGCTGGTTCTGAAGCTCCTGCACTAACTACGACTGTATAATCTAGGGCTCCTCTTTCTCTTAAGACCTCTACGATGTTTGCTACTGATGCTGACTTCTGACCAATAGCTACGTAAACACAAACTACGTCTTGACCTTTTTGGTTAATTATCGTGTCGATAGCAATTGCAGATTTTCCAGTTTGTCTATCACCAATAATTAATTCTCTTTGACCTCTTCCAACAGGAATCATTGCATCAATAGATGTGATACCTGTCTGCATTGGTTCATGCACTGATCTCCTCTTGATTATTCCAGGAGCCATTTCTTCAATCAATCTGGTATCACTTGTTGGAATTTCCCCTTTCCCATCTATTGGTTGTCCGAGAGGGTTAACAACTCTCCCCTGCATTGCTTCACCAACTGGAACAGATGCAATTTTTCCTGTGGACTTAACATTACTTCCCTCTTGGACACCAAGTGCCTCTCCCATTAAAACGGCCCCAACATTATCATCTTCAAGATTTAAAGCTATACCTTCTGTACCATCTTCAAATTCCAATAGCTCACCTGCCATGACCTGATCTAAGCCATATATTCTTGCAATGCCATCACCGATTTGCAGAACAGTTCCTACATTGCTAACACTTACAGATTGGTCATAATCAGTTATTTGTTGTTTTAAGATTGAACTGATTTCATCAGGGCGTATAGATACCATGGATTTAAGAATTTAAGGTTGATTTAAAAGTTACTTGGAAAGGGATAAGCCAAGTTTTCTTATTTGTGAAGCAAGGGAAGCATCAATTACTTTTGATCCTACACTGGCGACGAAACCACCAATAAGAGATGGGTCGATTTTAGTTACAAGTTCTAATTTTTCAGTTCCAGCAATATTGATGATCTTTTTGGTAATTAAACCTTTCTGTTCATCAGTAAGCTCTACTGCAGAAGTAACAGTTGCCAAAGCAATATTACTATTTTCTCGGTAAATCTCTAAAAACCTATCAAGAATTGAAGTAAGGATTCCAATTCTTTGCCTATCGGCCAATAGTTTTAAGAAATTAAGTAAAGAAGAATTAACCTTATTTGAGAAAATTTCAATAATGATTTTCTTCTTAGCATCTGTCTCTAGAATGGGAGAGGATAATGCCTTCTCCAATTCAGGGGAATCATTTATTAATTCCAAGAGTTGTTTAACCTCAGAAACCATCTCTTCTGTTTGCGAATTTTCATTCACAACTTGAAGTAATGCCTCTGCGTATGGTGTGGTAACTGAATTTAAAAGTGGCATTAGTTCACCTCAATATTATTAATTGATTGAGTTACCAAATTTTCTTGTGTTGTTTTATCAAGTCGATTTGGTAGAGAATCTAAAGCTTTCTTAATTGCCAGTTCAACAGCTTCTTTTCGAAGTTGAGAAATTGCTCTGGATGCTTCAGAGCTCTCATCAGAGATTGCACTTTGTTTAATTCGCGCCATCTCCTCTATCGCTTTTTTCTCACTTTCCATTCTGATTGATTCAGATCTTTTGAGGGAATCTGCTTTTATTTGAGAAGCTTTTTCTTCTGCTGAAGATAAATCTTTCTTCGCCTTTTCTAAAGCTTTAGTTGCATTTAGGAGTCGATCTTCAGCATCTTTTAATTCAAGAAGGATTCCTTCTCTCCTTTTTTGAAGCATTTTACCTAGGAAACCAGGCAAAAATTTATAAAGGCCGAAAACTACTACAGCCCAATTAAGGATATTAGTTTCGAATAAATCGAAATTCAATCCAAAACCTTCTGTAGCTAAAAGAGTTAAATTCATTTTTCTAGAATCAATCTATTAACAATAAGTTCGCTTAGATCATCAGCCTGTTTAGAAAGTTGATCACGAGCAGCAGATGTCTGACTTTCAATTTCTAGTCTTGCTTTTTCTTTTGAAGCATTTGCTTCATTGTTAGCAAGTTCTAGTGCTTCTTTATAAAGCTTATCAGACTCATCCTCAGCTTCGCTTACAATTCTTTGGGCTTCTGTACGAGCACTTTGAAGCTGAGTTAATAAATCAGCTTCTAATTTTTTAACCTCAGAAAGTTTATTTTTGGCCTCAAAAATATTATTACTTACAAATTTTTCTCTTTTTTCTACAACATTGCCAACAGGCTTAAAAAAGAGAGAATTTAATATGTAAGTAAGCGCAACTACTTGTATTGCCATTAGTGGCAAAGTGGCATTTATATCAAATAATCCACCTTCTGTAGCACCAAAAAAATTAAAGGCCAACATATGATTCAGTTGAAGTTAAAAAATTAAATTTAAATATTGCTAATAAGAATTAGAAGCAATATTAACTTTTAGGAAAAAGGATTCGCAAAAAGTAGTACCAAAGCCACAACTAATCCGTAAATTGTTAATGACTCCATGAAAGCGAAAGACAAAAGAAGAGTTCCTCTGATTTTACCTTCAGCTTCTGGCTGACGGGCAATACCCTCAACAGCACCTTGAGCTGCGTTACCTTGTCCAAGACCTGGGCCAATAGCACCTAGACCAACTGCTAAACCAGCAGCTACAACTGATGCAGCGGAAGTAATCGAATCCATAATTTTGAAATAAAGAGCTTAATACTTGTGATAATCTTTGTTGTCATTCACGCTTGGACATCCTTTGTTTTAAGAATGGGTCTGATATTTTCAGACCTACGCGATTAGATATTTTGCCAGATTACAGACCCTTTGTAAAAGCGTCTGAATGTATTGGAAGACAGCTAATGATGTTCTTCAACAGCTTCTCCAATGTAGTAGGCCGCTAAAGTTGCAAAAATCAATGCCTGAATTGCACTAGTAAATAATCCTAGGAACATAACAGGTATTGGGAGAATTAGCGGAACCAAAAAGACTAGAACACCAACAACAAGTTCATCAGCCAAAATATTTCCAAATAGCCTGAAAGAGAGTGATAAAGGTTTCGTAAAGTCCTCTAGAATTTTGAAAGGAAGCATAATCGGAGTTGGGTGAACATAGTATTCGAAGTATCTCCAACCCTTATTGCTTAAACCAGCATAGAAATAAGAAAGTGAAACCAATAAAGCCAAGGCTATAGTTGTATTAATATCTGCAGTAGGTGCTCCTAATTCTCCACTTGGTAACTTAATCAATCTCCAAGGAATTAAAGCCCCTCCCCAATTACTAACAAAGACGAATAAAAATAAAGTCCCTATAAATGGCATCCAATCTCTATAAACTTTTTCACCTATTTGCGTCCTAGCAAGATCTCTTATGTAATCCCAGAGGAACTCAAGCAGGTTTTGAAGGCCTTTAGGATCATTTTCCATTTTTTTAGTTCCTAAAGAAATAAAAACTAATAAAGCTCCTAATAAAATCCAAGATGTTAAAAATACCTGCCCATGAAGTCTGATATTTCCAATTTGCCAATAAAGATGTTGACCAACTTCTAATGCTGCAAAATTTGTTAGCAAGGAATTTAAAAACATTTGTTTTGAATAAAAAAAATTTACTTAAGGACGTGAAAAATAAAGAATGAGTGAAGGCTTATAAATGAAAAAACCTATCATCGCAGGAAAAATATCTAAAGATCCTAGCTTGCTCGCAAAAATAAAGAGGCAAACTGGAACTAATAGTTGCAATTTTGATACACCTGATGATTCTTTACCAAGTTTCCCTATACTTTTGGCAAGCAAACGTAGGTAAAAAATGCCGGCAATTGCACCTATAAAAATACTTAAACCAAAAGTAAAGCCTAGAAAAATTCCAGTTATTGATGCTAATAAAATAGAAACAATAAAAGTAATTCCAAAAATTGTTAATTGCAATTTTGTGTATTCATCATTTTGGGAAAGCAAATGATCTATTTGATTGGCAATGCCAGATTTACTTTCTTTGATGATCGAATTATCAAGGGATTGAGGAAATTGAACATTCTTATTAGAAGGATGCTCAAGTTTTTTTCTATTTGAGTCCACTGATGTGAACATAGTTTAGAAACCCCTCTGAATGGTTTTAAGTAAGTATATAAACTCACGGAATCTATCACGGAGAGGTGCCTTTTAGCTAGTTTTTTTTTATAAAAAATTAATTCTTAAGATTTATGATGAATCTGTAGGCCATTTTTTACTTTATTCTTCAAAATAAAATTTATGAAAATTCATATTTTAATTGCTTTAACACTTTAAAACGTTAATAAAACACTTGGCAAAATCTCAATTAAACGTCTCAATAGTAAATATACATCTAAAAAATTGGAGATAAGTCAAGAAAAAATAAAATATAAAAGAATTTCTAAAAGAAAAAAAACCTTTAGTTCTAATTACAAAAAAAATTTCAGCAATTTAACAGATTCTATATTTCCCTTACCTTGGGCGATATGGCCTTATGAAGCAAAAATCCTCATTGTCATCATTGGAATTTGGTCAACATTAGGAATTTGCATACTAGGATCATCAAGTTGGTGGGTTGCTAGTAGGGAAATGGGAAATTGGGCTTACTTCTTAAAAAAACAGATCATTTGGACAATTCCAGGAATTGGTTTATTTTATTTCGTACTTAATACAAACATTAGAAATCTTTTAAAGTTTTCAAGAATTATTTTTTATATTTTATTCTTTTTGATTTTCCTTACCAATCTTACTGGAATTACAGTTAATGGATCTTCAAGATGGCTAGTGCTTGGCAATTTACGTCTGCAGCCATCTGAATTAATTAAACCTTTTCTAATTCTAGAAGCTTCTAATCTTTTCGCACATTGGAATTTAGTAAAGAATGATAAAAAATTAATTTCAGTTATAACCTTTGGTTTATTAATTTTATTAATACTTAAACAGCCTAATTTAAGTACTGCATCATTAACTGGAATTCTTCTTTGGATAATGGGTTTATGCGGAGGAGTAAAACTTAGTTCTCTTTGCTCATTTGCTTCAATAGGATTAATTACTGGTTATATAAGCATCCTTAATAACGAATATCAAAAACTGAGAGTTACTTCATTTATAAATCCTTGGAAAGATCAACAAGAAAATGGATTTCAATTGGTTCAAAGTTTATTAGCTATAGGTTCAGGTGGTCTATTTGGCCAAGGTTTTGGACTGTCGATACAAAAATTACAGTATCTGCCGTTCATGTATACAGATTTTATTTTTGCCATTTTTGCGGAAGAATTTGGTTTATTGGGGTGTACTTTATTCTTAGGATTTTTAGCAATATTTTCTTATATAAGCCTAAGAATTAGTCTTAAGTGCAGGAATAATTATTCAAAATTAGTTGCTATCGGATGTGGTGTGTTGTTGACAGGTCAATCAATAATGCATATTGCTGTAGCAACAGGTTCAATGCCTACTACAGGGTTACCACTACCTTTCATTAGTTATGGAGGCAATTCATTAATAGCGTCTTTTTTTATTGCAGGGATGTTAGTTAGATGTTCATTAGAGTCAACAGGATTCATTGGTATGATTAGTACACGAAAGACTTTTAATTAGTTAGAATTTAAAGGATTTAACTCAAACTATCGAATCATTTAATTTAGTTATTTCAGAATTATCTCAAAAGGGTAATCTGCTTATGCAGAATGGTCTTAATAGTCCTGGTCCATTTACTATATTTTTGATTTTCAGCGCAGGAATTTTAACAAGTCTTGGGCCATGTTCATTATCATTACTTCCAGTGACAATTGCTTATATTGGCGGAACAGAGAAAAATAAATTTAAACTTATTAGTTTTTCAGGAGGTGTAGTTTTTTCGCTTGTTGCACTGGGGGCTGCGAGTGGATTCTTAGGTAAAATATATGGGCAAATTCCATCTTATTACACTTCATTTGTTGCCCTAATAGCAATAATAATGGGTTTAAATTTATTAGGAATTCTAAAGTTTCAGTTTCCGAATGGACCTGATATAAAAATAATTGAAGATAAAATACCAAAATTTATGGCGCCTTTTGCCATAGGGACTACTTTTGGACTGGCTTCTTCACCTTGCATTACTCCAGTTTTAGCAACTCTTCTGGCTTGGGTATCGCAAGCTAAAAACCCGATAATATCTATTATTTTTTTATTTTTCTTTGGGATAGGCCAAGTAACCCCATTAATCATTGCAGGAGCTACTGCAGAAAACTTAAAGCAATTTTTAGCTCTTAGAAAATTTAGTCAAATAATTCCGACTTTAAGTGGGATATTTTTAGTTTCCCTAGGGTTATTAAATTTATTTTCAAATTGGATTTAAATGATTATTTTTAAGAATCTAATTTTAAAAATATCAAGTTTAAGATTCGCTATATCGCTGATAATCTTCATTGCTATTGCCAGTGGAATAGGTACTTTTATACCTCAAGGTAGTAATAATAGATTCTATATTGATAATTTTGATAGAGCTCCCATTTTTGGATTTTTAGATGGAGAAAAAGTCTTAAAACTTCAATTGGATCATATATATACAAGCTTTTGGTTTTTATTTACATTAATTCTTCTTTGCATTTCTCTGGCAGCTTGTAGTTTTAGGAGGCAAATTCCTTCATTAAAAGCTTCATTAAAATGGATTGAATATAAGAGCGAAAAAAAATTTAGCAAACTGCAGCTAACTACAAGTCATCCAATCAATCAACATGGAGAACATATATCAAAAGTAGATTTATTACTTAAAAAAAAAGGATGGAAAACATACAAATTTAATAGTCATATTTCTGCAAGAAAGGGGTTAATTGGAAAGATCGGTCCTTTAGTTGTACATATCGGATTAATAGTCTTGCTTATAGGTTCAGCATATGGAAGTTTTACAAGTCAATCAAAAGAACAATATTTACTGCCTGGAGAAACTTTAGATCTTGTTAATGAGAGCACAAACTCAAAAGCCAATGTAAAATTAGTCGATTTTTCTATAGAACGAGAAAGTGATGGTGTGCCCAAACAATTTATTTCAAAATTAAATTTTTCTTCTGAAGATCTAAATTTAAATGAAATAAAAACAACCAAAGTTAATCACCCAATCAGGTTTAAAGGATTAACTATTTATCAAGCAGATTGGGCAATATCAAATGTTGTTTTAGAAATAGATAATATCCTTTATCAAGTACAATTAAAGGAGATTCCAGAAATCGGTAATCAAGTTTGGGGAGTTTTAGTTGAATTAGGATCGGAGACTAAAAAAAATTTCCTTTTAACAATAGATAATGAAAATGGTCCACTTAAAATTTCGAATATAGAAAATTTTTCCGGGAATAATCTCTATATCAATGACGATCCTTTAGAAGTTAACTCTTCAAAAGTGTCTCTGAAACAAATAATCCCCAGCAGTGGATTAATAATTAAAAATGATCCGTCTATACCATTTATTTACTCTTCATTTATCTTAATAATTTTTGGAACAATAATAAGTCTTATACCAACTAACCAATTATGGATTCTGGTAAATAAAGAATCACAAAAGTTGTCTATTGGAGGCCTTAGTAATAAAAATCTAGTTGGTTTTAAAAAAGAATTTTTTAAATTATCAGACGAGATAAAAAATTTTTAATTTCTTTTCTGCCCACTAAAAATGTCTAACTGCATAGAAACATTCCCTCTGGGGTTAAATGCAGCATTTAAATGTATCCAGTGAGGTGAACCTTCATTCACTAAATCATCCATAATTCTATTCACAACTTCCTCATGTGATATTTTTATATCCCTAAAATTATTAATATAAAGCTTTAAAGACTTCAACTCATAGACTTTCAAATTAGGTTGATAAATAATATTTAGCTTTGCAAAATCTGGATAACCAGAAAAGGGGCACTTACATGTAAATTCAGGTAACTGAATAGAAATTTCATAAATTCTTTTCTTATTTGGATTATCGAAACAAATTATTTTTGATTCTTCAATAATTCTTTCACCATATAGCGGTCTTTGAGTCGAATCTTCTAATTTAGCTGTACTCATTTTTAGTAGAACTTTTTTACTAAACCTATATAAAAACTATATATAAAGATAAAAATTCGCAAAAGTATCAACAAATATAAGTATTACAATTGACTAAGTCAAAAGATGTTAAATCTTATTTTTGTATCAATAATAACATTCATAATGTCTGCCGAAAGGTTTATATGTGTTTAGTTCAATGAAAAATTAATGGACATTTGTTTGATAACTATCGATAACAACTTAAATAGATCCCTTCAACCAAAAACTGCAATTGGAATGTTATGGCTTCAAACACACTTTGAGAATGATCAGTGGGAAGCGTTGTCAAATAGTACAGTAATAATTTCTGAAGAAAATTCCCAACTACTAATTGAAGACGCCAAAAATGCAGGCCTTAATGTTGAATGTTTTTCTGATATTTCAATGTTGGATGTTTTTCCAAAAAACAATTAAAATAGGAATGTTCAATCTTTAATCATGAAGAAAATTGAAGCAATCATACGTCCATTTAAGCTAGAGGATGTAAAAATTGCATTAGTAAATTCCGGTATTGTTGGAATGACAGTTAGTGAAGTTAGAGGTTTTGGAAGGCAAAAAGGACAAGTTGAAAGATATAGAGGTTCCGAATTTACTGTTGAATTCCTTCAAAAACTTAAAGTAGAAGTTGTCGTAGAAGATGAAAAAGTTAATTCAGTCATAGATGCGATTGCGGAAGCAGCAAAAACTGGAGAGATAGGTGACGGAAAAATATTCATCACATCAATTGATTCAGTTGTAAGAATTAGAACTGGCGACAAAGACGAAGAAGCTCTTTAATTCAAAGAGTTTCTTTTACTAAATTTTGTATATATTCACTATTAATACTTTTATTTGATTGACTTCCTAAGGTCATCCAAGCTAGATATTCATGATTCCCAGCAGGACCTACCAGCGGAGAAGCTATTAAATTCTTTATATTCCATTGGAAATTCTTAGCAGCATAGATAACAGACTCTATAGCCTCAGTATGGAATTTAGGATTGCGAACAACACCTCCTTTACTGACTTTATCTTTACCTACCTCAAATTGGGGTTTAATTAAAAATATTCCTTCAATACAATCACCTTCTAATAAATTACCAATAGATTTAAAAACTAACTTTAATGAAATAAAAGACAAATCAGCAACAACAAAATTTGGTAATTCATTACTTCTAGATAAAAGATCATTAGGTTTTAAATTTCGAATATTAGTTCGTTCAAAAAGTATAACTTTTGGGTTATTTCTAATCTTCCAAGCAGTTTGTCCATAACCAACATCAATCCCATAAACTAACTTTGCGCCTTGTTGCAATAAGCAATCAGTAAACCCCCCAGTAGAGATTCCTGCGTCAATACATATTTTGTCTTTTACTTTAATTTCAAGTTTTTTAAATGCCTCCAATAATTTTTCGCCGCCCCTTGATACAAACATAGGCGCGGAATCAATAAAAAACTCTGATCCAATTAATACTTGTTGTCCAGGTTTATCCAATATTTTCCCATTAATATCTCTAACCTTGCCCGCAAGAATTAAACCTTGGGCTTTTTGACGAGTTTCACATAAACCTTTATTTAGAAGATAAAGATCTAATCTACTTTTTTTAATCATATATTAATCAATAAAAAAAGACTGAATAATGAACTTCTATAAGATTAAGATCCAAATTCTTTAATCCTTTCAATTTTAAATAAGAACTCAAAAATTACCCATGATTAACTAAGGAATATATGCAAACATTTTAATATTTAAGCTTTCTTGATTAGCCAGAAAATTGTTACATAGGAAAATAATAATCAGTCAAATATGTTCAATGGCAAGTACATCTTTAAAGGTATAGGGCAATAATTCGATTTTGTTATAAAGTTTAAAATGATAATAAATAAAAATTGTGATCGAGCGTTACACATTACCCAAAATGGGGAAAATCTGGACTGAAAGCGCAAAATTCCAGAGTTGGCTTAAGGTTGAAATAGCTGCATGTGAAGCAAATTTTTCCCTCGGGAAAATACCTGATAATGCCATGAAAGAGATACGTTCAAATGCAAAGTTTGATGAATCTAGAATTACAGAAATTGAGAAAGAAGTTAAACATGATGTCATAGCATTTCTTACAAGCGTTAATGAATTTGTAGGAGATTCAGGAAGATATATACATGTTGGTATGACCAGTAGTGATGTACTTGATACTGGCTTATCTCTTCAGTTAGTAGATTCTTGCGAATTGTTATTAGAAGAAATTGAGAACCTAGAAAATGAGGTCAGATTATTAGCAAGGAAGCATAAAAATACATTAATGATTGGCAGATCTCATGCAATTCATGGGGAGCCAATTTCCTTCGGTTTTAAACTTGCTGGATGGTTAGCAGAAATAATAAGGAACAAAAAAAGATTGTTAACTCTGAAAAATTCTGTAGCAATTGGACAAATAAGTGGTGCAATGGGAACTTACGCTAATACGAATCCTAAAGTAGAACAAATAACTTGTGATTTACTCGGCTTAAAACCTGATACAGTAAGTACGCAGGTTATATCGAGAGACAGACATGCAGAATATGTGCAAACTATTGCACTAGTTGGCGCTTCTTTAGATAGATTCGCAACTGAAATAAGAAATTTACAAAGAACTGATGTTTTAGAAGTTGAGGAGGGCTTTACAAAAGGGCAAAAAGGAAGTTCTGCCATGCCTCATAAAAGAAATCCTATTCGAAGTGAAAGAGTAAGTGGTTTAGCAAGAATTTTGAGGAGTTACGTCTTAACAGCACTTGAAAATGTTCCACTTTGGCACGAAAGAGATATAAGCCATAGTTCAAATGAACGTATCATGCTACCTGACGTATCAATCTGCTTGCATTTTATGCTCAGGGAAATGCAAGATATAGTAAGCAATTTAGAAGTTTATCCCAAAAATATGCTCAAAAATTTAAATATATACGGTGGTGTAATCTTTAGTCAGAAAGTTTTACTTTTGCTTGTAGAGAAGGGCTTGTCTAGAGAAAAAGCTTATAGCTTAGTACAAAAAAATGCGCATCAGGCCTGGAATACTCAGAATGGGGATTTCAAACAAAATATAGAGAGAGATAATGAAATTATGGATTTTATTGATCAAAGTGACTTAGAAGAATGTTTTAATCCTTCAATTCATCTTAATAATTTAAGTGTAATATGGGAGAAGTTAGGTATCTAGGATTACTGAAAACCTTATCTAAGTTAAACCAGTGTTTTCAGAGGAATAATGACCAAAAACTTTAGGATTGAAAAAGATAGTATGGGAACAATAGAGGTTCCCATGGAAGCTTTGTGGGGTGCTCAAACACAAAGGTCGATAATAAATTTCTCTATTGGAGAAGAATTAATTCCAATTGAGTTAATTTATTCACTGACCCTCATAAAAAAAGCTGCTTCAATTGCGAATTTCAATTTAGGTTTAATAAATAAAAGGAAAAAAGATTTGATTGTAGAGGCATGTACGGAAATACTTGATGGGCTTCATGATTCACAGTTTCCATTAAATGTTTGGCAAACAGGTAGTGGCACGCAAACAAATATGAATGTTAATGAGGTAATTTCAAATATTGCTGCTTTAAAAACTAATTCAGAGCTTGGTAGTCATCAACCAATTCATCCGAATGATGATGTAAATAAATCTCAGTCAACTAATGACACTTTTCCTGCTGCTATTCAAATATCTGTTGTTAATGAAATAATCAAAAATTTAGTTCCAACAATTAGAGAACTGACTAAGGTCCTTGATAAAAAAAGTGAAGAATGGAAATACCTTATAAAGATAGGAAGAACCCATTTTCAAGATGCAGTTCCCCTTACTTTTGGTCAAGAAATATCAGGATGGTCAGAGCAACTTAAAGATGCTGAGAATGCAATTATTATGAGTTTGAATGAATTGTATTTCTTACCTCTAGGAGGAACTGCGGTTGGTACAGGGATTAATTGTCCAAAAGGATTTTGTGAAGAGTCTATAAAATCAATTTCCGATGATACTAATCTAATTTTCTATAAATCAAAAAATAATTTTTCTATCATGGCCTCGCATGATCGTCTTGCTCAAGTAATGAGTCAGATAAAAATATTAGCAGGTGCATTATTTAAAATTTCAAATGATATAAAAATTCTATCTTCTGGTCCAAGATCAGGAATATATGAACTAATTATTCCTCAAAATGAACCTGGAAGTTCTATTATGCCGGGCAAAGTGAATCCAACTCAATGCGAATCCTTATCAATGGTTTGTACGCAGATAATGGGTCTTGAATATGCAGTCTCAATGGCAAATTCTAGCGGCACTTTACAGATGAATGAATATAAGCCTCTAATTGGATTTAATATTCTCACAAGTTTAAAATTACTTAAAAATGTAATAGAAAACTTCAGAATAAAATTAGTTGATGGGATGGAACCTAATCAAAAGAGAATGAAGTTAAATTTAGAAAATTCACTAATGTTGGTAACAGCCATAGTTCCAAAAGTTGGTTATGAAAAAGCAGCTGAAATTGCAAACCTTGCCTTCAAAGAATCATTAAATTTAAAAGAGGCAACAATTAAATTAGGTTATTTAAACGATGATGAATTTGATGAAGCAATGAATATCAATTCTATGATTTGATTAAAAAAATTTAAAAATTATTGTCAATTCTTTTTGTTGCAGGATTAATATCTTCTGAGACTTTTATAAGATCATTAGATTCAGAAACAGGAAAACGATTAATAGCTTTTAATGCTAGCTTAGCTTTGCTTTTTAATTTATTACTAACACCAATACAGTATTGCACTTGAGAAAGGACATCAATTGATCTTCTAATAATCCTCACTACATCACCTTCGTCTAATGAAGTATTAAAAACCAAATCTTTCCATTTTTTTCCTCTTGCCCATTCAGAAATAATTCCAGTCAACTCTGTTTCTAAATAGATAGGAATTTCAATATGAAACTTATTTTGTTGAAAAGAGACTAATTTTCTTAAACCATCTAATTCATTAAAAACATCTATTACCTTTAAAGAAGGCTTGAAATTACACCAAAGATTAGGCCTCCTTACATCAACACATATAGCTTGAATAATTGCAGCTAACTCAGGGGGATCTAAATCGTCTAAATAACCACTAACTAAAACAAGACCAATCCATAATTCATTTTCACTTCTTATTGCACCAACTGTTTGTCCAACTTCTGTCAATTGCAACTCATTTAAACAACCAAAATGATTCAAAATTTTAATCAAATCAGTAAAAGTTCTCCAGTTATGATTTTCTTTATCCTCAAGAAGTTTTTTTCTTATATTTATTTCTTGTTCAACATCAATAATTCTTTTTCTATATTTCTTTAATTTCTTGGAGTCTCCAAATCTGTGTGCAGGATGATCAGTAACTGTTTCTTCTAAATTATTAATTTGTTGCTTTTGTGCCAAAACTTCCGTTGTCAAATCATATTGTGGAGTTTGTAAATCATTTTTTTTAGAAAATTCTAAAATTCGATCCGCATAACACTGCGACGTGTCATCTCCCCTAAATACCTCTCCAGAAAAATACAACTTTGGCAATTCAAGTCCTAAGACATCAATTGCATCCAAATCATTAAAAATACTTACTATGTATGAGGGTTTTATAAGAATAAATAAATTATCAATTGTCAAACACAATAAACTCTTAATTTTTTGGGATTCATATATTTTCTTACAAATTAATCCTGGAACAATTTTTCTTTTTATTTGGGGAGCTTTGATTGAAATTAAGCTTCCATCTTTAATATATGGAAGTGCATTGGTTATCTCTTCTGATAATTTTTCCGCTGATTGTTTTTCTAATATTTTCAAGAGTCTTCTCTCTTCTTTAAGACGATTTTTTAACTTTTCGTATGCATCAAAATCTTTCCATGAAACGTTAGATGTAATTTTTTTTAACTCAATTAAATCCTTATCTAAATTTTCAAGAATAATATTCTCACCTGATGATTCACCTAAATATAAAAAACTACCAAAACTTCTTTTAATTAATTCTTTAGACTTCTCTAAAGTATAACTTTGTAAAAGATTAAGTACCATTCCATAGCTTGGAGTGAATTGACTTTCTAAAGCATTTGGTTTGCTTATAGCAAGTGCACTTGCTTCTTTGGCACCTTCGAATCTTGTTTGTAAGGTAACAACATATCCTTGGGTATCTTTTCCTCTTCTTCCAGCTCTTCCTGACATTTGCAAAAATTCACTGCTAAATAACAATCTATGACCATCTTCTGTCCTTTTTGATAAAGAAGAAATAACAGTTGTTCTCGCGGGCATATTTATTCCTGCAGCAAGAGTTTCAGTTGCAAAAACAACTTTTATTAAACCTTGCTGAAATAATTCCTCAACCAATTCTTTCCATGCAGGCAATAATCCAGCATGATGAGATGCAATACCGCGTTTTAATGCCTCGCATTGAGATTTATCTTTAATTGCTTCCTGATTATTTTTAAGATAAACATCTAATTTTTGGGATATCATACTTGCTTCTGAATAACTTACTAAAGTTAAATCTTTTATATTCTCAATAGCTTTGTCGCATCCTCTTCTACTAAAAATAAAATAAATAGTTGGCAACATATTTCGTTCAGCTAGTTTCGAGATCACAAAGCCAATTGAGGGAGACTTTGGTTGCATTATCCTACCCACTTTTCCTCTTATTTTCTGCCCTTTAGGAGCTCTCCAAATCTTACAGTTTGGATGAATTCCATTACCCTTATTATTTAAAAGTGGATGGAGGCCTTTAACACTACAAAAATTAAAATCAAGTGGGACTGGTCTCTTATCACTATTAATTAGTACTGTGGGCCCATGAACTTTTTCTATCCAATTTCGCAATTGATCTGCATTGGCTATTGTTGCGGATAAAGCTATTATTTGAGTCCTAGTAGGGCAATGGATTATAGTTTCTTCCCAAACTGTACCTCTTTGGGGGTCATTCATATAATGACATTCATCAAGAATTACAGATTCTAAATTTTCTAAGGGATCATCAAATTCATCGAATTCGCCATAAAGCATGTTCCTGAAAATCTCAGTCGTCATGACTAAGATTGGTGCTTCTCTATTTATGCTTATATCTCCAGTTAAAAGACCAACTTTATTCTCACCATATTGATTAGCAAAATCTCTAAACTTTTGGTTTGATAGGGCCTTTAAAGGTGTTGTATAAAAAACTCTGCTGTCATGAGATAAGCCTCTATATATAGCAAATTCTCCTATCAATGTTTTACCCGAACCTGTTGGTGCTGTTAAAACAACAGAATTTCCGCTATTAATAGCTCGTATTGCTTCTAATTGGAAATCATCTAGCGGAAAAGGGAAATATTCCTCTAAATTAAGCAATAATTGTGATTGAAGAGAGGATGAGTTAACTTCTTAATATATGATCTATATAGATATTAATAAACAAAAAATACCTTGCAAACTTTAATAGTAAATCTAAATCTTTTTAATTAAATCCACTATATTTTATTTTGCCAAAATGAAAAAAGTAAAAATTCCAAAAAATAGAATCCGTAAATTAAAAACATTTTCTTTAGGTAAAAAATCCTTCGAACTTCTAAGTTTAAATTCGCAAAATAAAAAACTTATAGACTTATGCAGTAATGATTATTTTGGATTAAGCAGGGACAAGGATTTAATAAAAGCTGCTTACGAAATAAGCTTGTTAGAGGGAATTGGTTCAGGAAGCTCTAGGTTTATTACAGGTTCAAGACCAATACATAAATTATTAGAAAGAGAACTTGCCAAGTGGCTTGATCAAGAGAAAGTATTACTTTTCCCAAGCGGATTTCAAGCCAATATAGCCGCTATCCAGGCTTTAGCAAACAGAAATAGTATCGTAATAGCAGATAAATTGATCCATAACTCTTTATTGGTTGGAGTCAAAGCTGCTCAAGCAAAACTAGTTCGATTCTCACACAATAATTTAAAGGATTTAGAAGATAAAATTATTAAATCTAACCCCACAAAAAATTCCATTTTAGTTGTTGTTGAATCTCTCTATAGCATGGAGGGATCAATTGCTCCTCTGAGAGAAATAACGGAAATTTGCAAAAAAAATAGTGTTCAATTATTAGTTGACGAAGCTCATGCAATTGGGATCTTGGGCCCTGAAGGCAGGGGTTTAAGTTTTAATTGTCGTTCAGATATAACTATGATTACTGGAACTTTTGGAAAAGCATTTGGAAGCGGTGGAGCTTTCATAGCGTCCAATTCAGAAATTGGAGAATATCTTATCCAAACAAGTGGTGCATTTAGGTATACAACCGCACTTGCGCCATCTTTGGCTGCTGGGGCACTGGAAGGTTTAAAAAAAATTTTAGAAAATAAAGAATGGGGTAATGATTTGTTATCTTCTGCGAATGTATGGAAAGATCAAATTATTAAAAATTTTAGTTTTCCAGTTCAGGGAGACTCTCACATTTTATCAATTATTGTTGGCCAAGAAGAGAAAGCAATTTATCTACAAAAATATCTCGAAGAAAATGGATTTTTAGCAATTGCCATAAGACCTCCAACTGTTCCAGTAGGGCAATCAAGAATCAGAATAACAATAAGAAGAAACTTAGATTTTAATTTGCTAAATAATTTCATTGCAGTATTAAAAGAGTTTAAATGAAACAAATCATAACTCAACATGGGTGGGGACTAAATAAATATTTCTGGGATGATTATAAAGTTGATTTTTTAAAAAATAATTGGCATTGGCAAGATAATGAAAGGGGCTATTTTTCGACAAATAATTATCAAGCAAAATGGATTAAAAGCGAATCTAAAAAAGAAATCAGAATGACTTTATGCCATTCATTTGGTTTTCATTTAATGCCAAAAAAAATTTTAAAAGAAGCAACTCATATTGTTCTTATAAATTCTTTTAATAATTTTCTTCCTTTAAGTAATAAGAGAAACTTTATTTTGAGGTCTCTAAAAAGAATGGAAACAAAAATCATAAAAGATGAACCTAATGATATGTTGAAAGAATTTATATATAGATCATTTATGCCAAATCATATGAATAATAGTTTTAAAAATATCTTTTATAAAAGTCTAGAGAATTTAAATAAAACTCTTCTTTTAAATGATTTAAAAGAACTTTACATCAATAGAGATTTTCCAGTATTTTTAAGAAAAGATTGCAAAATTATTTTTATAAAATCAGAAAATGATTTAATTCTTGACAACGAATCAAATAATAACTTTTTAGATTCCTTAAATAAAACACTTGAAAGGAAGCCAATTTTAATTAAATTAGCTCAACAGGGTCATTGCTTGAATAATTTAAATTTATACGAGATCTTACGTAATACCCTTAACGATTGAAATGGATAGTAAAAAATGGAATGAGAAAATACAAAATAATTTCAATGATGCTGCATATCGGTATTTAGATCATTCAAATATCCAGAAATTTTTTGCAAAAAAGATTGTTCATCTTATCAAAGAATTAAATCCCCAAAAAAAAGGTGAATGGATAGATCTAGGATCAGGACCAGGACTATTAGCAGATGAAATAGAAAAAATTTCTTCCCAAAAAGTATCCAGAATTGATTTCAGCAAGAAAATGCTTCTTGAGAATAAATTAGCTAGAAAAAAAATTTTATGGGATTTGAATAATGATTTACCTTCTGAAATAAATAGTTGTTCTCTATTAACATCTAACTTTTGCATACATTGGTTAAACAACCCAGAAAAGATAATAAAAAATTGGTTTAGCAAATTAACACCCGGAGGTTTTTTAATCATTTCATATCCAACAAAAGATTGTTTCCCTGAATGGAAAGATACTTGTAAAAAAATTGATATTGAATATAGTTGTCTTAATTTCCTTTGCTCTAAAGAATTATTAAAAGATTTCAAATCAACTGAAATACATTATTCAAAACAGTTTAATTATATTGAAAATTTTGAAGATGTATATAAACTTTTTAGAAGCATTAAAAATGTAGGAGCACAATCAACAAACTGTAAACGCAAAACAGTGAAAGAGTTAAAGGAAATGCAAAAGTTTTGGCCAAAGAATTACAATAATACAGTGAACCTTTCATGGCAAATTGAGATTCAAATCATAAAGAAATTATGAGTAGTCACAAAAATATTTTCAAATTTATAATTTGTGGAACAGATACTGATATTGGGAAAACTTTAATAAGCTCTTTTTTCGTTAAAGGATTAAATTCCTTTTATTGGAAACCTATTCAAAGTGGGATTGAATCGCAAACTGATAGTCAAACTGTTGAAAAACTTGCACAAGTAAGTAAAGAGAAAATAATCAAAGAAGCTTATGTCTTTACAAAACCTCTATCTCCGCATTGGGCTGCTGAAATAGATCAAAAAGCTATTAACTTTGACAAGTTGAGATTGCCAAAAGTGCACGGCTCACTAATTATAGAAACTGCAGGTGGATTAATGGTTCCAATAACACGAAATTTTTTGCAAATAGATCAAATAAAAGAATGGAATCTTCCGGTAATACTTGTATGTAAGAGCTCACTTGGCACTCTTAACCATACCCTGCTTAGTATTGAGGCCTTAAAACGAAGAAATATTGAGATTTTAGGTTTAGTAGTCAATGGCGAAAAACACCTAGATAATCCAAAAACTCTAGTTGATTTTAGTGGTATTCCTTTAATTGCTGAATTTCCTTACATCAAAAAAATGGACTCAAATAATTTAGATATACTATGGAGAGAACTAGACATCAAGAATAAGTTGATCTCAGTATTAAACTCAAGAATAAGTTAAATGAAATCTTTGGATTCAAAAACTCCAAATCAAGATTGGCACCCAAATATTTGGCCACCTTTTACGCAAATCAATAACAGCAAACCGCAGATAGAAGTAACTCATGGTAAAGATGCCCTCCTATTTACTAAAAATCCTGAAAAAGAACTAATAGATGCAATTAGTAGTTGGTGGGTAACTCTTCATGGTCATAGTAACGAATATATTGCGGATGCCATTTTTGATCAATCAAAAAAACTTGAGCAAGTTATATTTGCTGATTTCTTACATCCACAGGCAAAAAAATTAGCGGAAAGACTTAGTGAATTAACAAAACTAGAAAGATTATTCTTTTCTGATAACGGTTCTACTGCAGTGGAAGTCGCTTTAAAAATTGCCTTCCAATCATGGCAAAACAGAGGAGAGACAAGAACTCAAATAGTAGCTTTTGATGGCGCCTATCATGGTGATACATTTGGCGCAATGGCTTTAGGTGAAAGAAATATTTTTAATGAGAATTTCGATAATCTTATGTTCCCAGTTAGAAGAGTCCCATGGCCTTCAACTTGGATGAATGATGAAGAAGTAGAAAATAAAGAAAATAAGGCGATCCAAAAATTAGAAACTCTACTTAAAACTCCCACAGTTGCAGTAATCCTTGAGCCACTTGTGCAAGGAGCAGGAGGGATGAATATGGTTAGACCTCAGTTTATAAAAAAAGTTTCAGAAATTATAAAAAATAATAATTCTTTGTTAATTGCCGATGAAGTATTGACTGGGTTTGGAAGATGTGGAACCCTTTTTGCTTTTCAAAAGGCAAAAATCATTCCTGATTTAATAAGTATTTCAAAAGGTTTAACTGGTGGATTTTTACCGATGGGAATAACTTTATGTAAAGAAAATATTTTTCAATCCTTTATTGATGATTCCCCAAGAAAAACTTTTTGGCATGGACATAGTTTTACTGCTAATCCTTTAGGTTGTGCAGCAGCAAACGCTAGCCTTGATTTATTAGAAAAAGAACCACAAAAATACCTTTTATTTGAAGAAAAACACTTATCTCATCTAATTAAATTTAAAAACTTACCTTATATAAAGAAGGTAAGGGTATCCGGCTCAATTGCTGCCTTCGATTTAGATATTGGCAACAAAAAAGGTTATTTCAATAATATTGGTAAAGAAATAAAGAGTCTTGCGATGGAGCAAGGTTTATTCATTAGGCCCCTCGGGAATGTGATTTACCTCTTGCCGCCTCTCTGTATAACAGATGATCAATTGGGGAAAAGTTACTGGATAATATGGCAAATCTTAGACAATCTTTAGATAGAAGTTTAAGGTCCCTGCAGTATTGCATTTTCCACATCTTCTCTATTAATGCAGTAGGAAAATAGTCTTTTAGTTTCTTGTCCTTCACTTTCCCAAATAACACTTAAATCTTCTTGTTCAAAAATAATAGTTGCATTCCAATTTGAAAGTAACAGATACCATTTAGATGGATTATTAATATCCTTCACAGCACCTAAATCATTTAGCCACAATTCCAATGATTGCAGTGAATTTTGATTGATAGGTTTTTTAGAGGGATTCACAGACTTTTTAAAAAAATTATTTAATTAGCCAAAGCGGTATTGTCTCTAATTCTTTGCCAGCGAAAGAAGCAATAAAAATTGAACCAATTAAACTTATAGAAATGATGATAATTAAAAGAAACAACGAAAACAATTCTCCATTCGAAAAAGGTCTTCTATTACCTATTAAATTTTGATTATTAGAATCGATTACTAAATTATTTAAAACGTTAGTATTATTTGTAATCCTAGAGTTTTCTTTTAGTTTGTCATCATATATTTTTCTTAAATTACTATTATTTAAATGTTCATAAGCTTCAAGAACTTCTTGAAATTTACTTTTAGCAACGTCTATTTCTAATGAAGTTGTATCGGGATGCAACTCAATAGACAGTTTACAAAATGCCTTTCTTAATTCATGATTGGATGCATTTTCATTTACACCTAAAATTTTGTAATAGGAAGTTTCCCCTTTCAAAATAATCTTTTATTAATATTGTAATTCTAATAAATTTTTACTAAATAGAATGTATTTAATGGATGGTTAAAATTCATATTTTTAACGAAATGAAAAAACAAAACATTCCAGAAGAAATTCTTTCCTTAATAACTGAAGAAGAAATAAATTTATTTCAAGAGTTACAAATTAAAATTAAAGAATTAAATAAAAAGACCAATCTCACAAGATTAACTGATGGTGATGATTATTGGGTATCTCAAGTTTTTGACAGCATTTGGCCATTCAAAGCTTTCACGAATATTAATTTTGATAATAAAAAATTTTTAGATATTGGATCAGGCTGTGGCTTCCCAGGTTTAGCTTATGCAATAACTCATCCTAATTCTGAGATATACCTAATTGATTCTTTGAAAAAGAAAACAGATGCAATGAAATTTTTAGTTGAGCAGATCAATTTCAAAAACAATATTCATGTAATCAATGATCGTGTTGAGAATTTAGCTCACCAATCGTCAATGAGAAATAATTTTAATATTGCAACAACTAGAGCGGTTAGTAACCCATCAACAGTTTCAGAATATATACTACCAATGTTAAAAAAAGAAGGGTTTGGAGTTTTATATTGTGGCAAATGGACGAATCAAGAAAGTAAAAATCTAGATAAAACTTTAAAAATATTAGAAGGGAAAGTTAAAGATAAAAAAGAGATACTTTTACCAAGAAATAAAGGAACCCGAAATATTATTCTTATTCAACCAAAGAATTTTTGTCCTGAAATTTACCCAAGAAAAGTTGGTAAACCTGAAAAAAATCCATTATGAAATTATTTTCTTGATAATCTTTTAGCACTCTCATCTCCAAACTTTTCTTTTAAATTTCTCAATTTTTTTATAACTTTTTTTGGATTTATATGACCTTCTAATACTTTTAATAATTGCCCTTCAGAAACATCTACATCTAGTAAATTTGAGTTGAATCCTGGGAACCAGTGGCTTCCATTTCCAAGCAATTGATATCTAGCTCTTGCATATCCTTCCATACCCAACCAATCAATTAAATTTGAAAGCCAAAGCAGAACCGGAATATTAATATTTCCCGGAGTATATTCCCAACTTGGTAAATTTCTATTCCAATTTTGATGCCACTCTAAACCTAAGGAATTAATTGATTCCTGCCTTAATTTGTTAATTATCTTAGGCAAATACTTCTCAGATTCTGATAACAACGAGACAGCTTCTAAATGCAGAGAAAAATCTGTCTCTTTTGCAATACCGACACTCAAAGTATGGACATTTTGATTTCTCAAGCAAAAAAGATCATTAAAAACTATAGGATGAAGTGGTTTACAAAATTCCAACATTTTTCTTGAGGGAGTATGAAGATGTCCCCCTTTATCAGTGGGACTTATTATGAAAACCCCAAGATCATGCTTATTGGCTAAATTAATAACCTTTGTATTTTCCTGATTAATGAAATACCAGTGCAAATTTACATAATCAAATAAGTTTGTTGATATGGCCTTTTCAATAAGTGAAGATTTTCCATGGGTTGAAAATCCAATAGATCCAATTAAATTTTCTTTTTGAAAATTCCTCAAAATATCAATACAACCTCCATCTCGAATAGCCTGATGTAAATGTTCAGCATTATTGATACCATGTATTGCCAACAAATCAATTTTTTTAACTTTCAATTTTTCAATGCTAGATAATACGTCTCGCTCAAAAATTTCCGGATCACTATTTGGTGGAATCTTTGTTTGGATTATATTTGGGATTTTCTTAGTATTCTTAAAACACATCCCTAATTGTACCTCAGAAGTTCCATAGTACTTTGCGGTTTCTACATGACTTAAGCCATATTGTGTTGCAAGATCTAATATATTTTCTACTTTATTTTGTTCTTCGTATGAAACCTCAGAAAAATCTAATTGATCCCAACTTTTTTGAAATCTCATACCACCTAAAGATAAAACAGGCATCTTCAGATTGGTTCTACCAAATCTACGATATTGCATCTTTTTGATTTTAGTGCTTATTCATTCTCGGTGGCTTTCCAAATGTTTGAAACATATCCCTATCGAGACTATTCTCTAAATCATCTAATTCTTCAAATTGGACCCAGTGAATACAATCAACGGGACATGTATCTATTGCTTCTTGTATGACATCAGAACTATCTCCATCTTGCCTAATAGCTCGACTTCTACCATGAAATTCATCAACAGTGAAAGTGTTCGAAGCGACGTGAACACAGTACTGACAACCAATACACTTTGCTTCATCAACCCATACAGCTTTTTCGGCTAACTGACCACCTAAAACGGGCTCATAGCCTGTAATCTCAATATTTTCTTCAGTATTATGAAATGGATCTGTAAAATCCATATCTTGACATTAGTTTTCCCACTTGGTTAAGACCAATTCAATAGAACCATCATTTTTATTTTTTTGCTCTACGATTTGATATCCATCTTCTTGCGTTTTAGAAATGATTGTTTGGTAAGCATACATTTGTGTAACTTTTGAGATAAATCTTTCTACTGGAATCTCAAATTTCCATAGATCAAGGTCAGTAACTAATTCATATGAATTAGAATTGTTATCCCATTTAAATCCAAGTTGGGTATCACCTGGTAAATTCATACTTATATCAACGGCTGTGAATTGACCTTTAAATCCTTTTACAAACTTTTCTTCTTGATTAATACTATAACCGAAATGATTTAAAGCCTTAATTAATGGCTCTACTTCTTTGAGCTGAGTTTTAATTGTACTAAAATGTGACATTAGATTCGCTATTTAAATGTGTTAAGTTTTCACTTTGATTAGAGATGAAAGCATCAGAAGTTTTATTTTTAACTGTTACTTTACCGAGAGCGTCTTCGAGATTTTTTGTAGCTTCATTGCATGAATTACCAGTAAATCCCTCAACAGTCTCTTCAACTCTTCCGTCTTGATGAATTTTGAATCTCAATGTTTTTTGAGGCATTAAATTCAAGTACTGAGTACTTTTACTTTATATAGAATAACGAAAATATTTTGTTTCAGTTGGTACAAGTTAATTAATTTTAATTTTTATATTGAATATCTGATAAATTAATTAGTTATCTAGTGTTCCTGTAAAAAAATTGAGAAATTTAATTATAAAAACCTTGCATCCCCATTGAATCCAAAGCAGTTTTCGCTTCTTCCATAACGGATGGTTCTTTATCGAAAAGAGCTATCTTGGTACATTCATCAACGAAACTTTCTTGAAATATATTATTTAATTTTTCGTACAATCTACACAATGACCAGATGCAATTACTTCTAACACCCGGTTCATTATCTATTTTTAAACTTATTAAAAGTTGTTCTGCCGCCAATTGAGCATTTTTCAAAGAAACATTTCCGATTTCAGCTAAAGAACTAGATGACCATAATCTTACTGCAGCTACATCGTTCTTCAAAGCACTTATTAAAGGCTCCAAAACAATTTGATTATCATAATTAGCTAAACTCCATGCTGTCGCTCTTCTTACATAAGCATTATCGTCAGTCTCCAAAAGACTAACAAGTTTCTCGACCGCGCTAGGACATGGATTACGACCCAAAGCATATACAACACTCATTCTTTCAACAGGACAAGGTTGATCAAGTAGTGGTAACAAAAGGGGAAAAGATCTTGAATCTCTATATTCACAAAATACTCTTAATCCCTGTATTCTTTCTTCTCTGTTACCTTTAAGCATTTTTAATGCTTCATTGCACTCCTGAGTTATATTTAAACCTTTTGAAAAAGAATCTTCATCAATTTGTTCTAAAGGATCTATTTCAATTTCTAAGGCCAATTCTCTCGCTAAAACATCTGGATCAACAGCGATATCAACTAAGCTTTCTTTATTAGGATCCTTATTATTTGTCATATTGAAAAACTAAAAATATTAATTAATGGGGGCAGGAGACATCATATCTCCTGGCAACCAAATTCTTGCACTAACCGCTAAGAAGGCGATCCCAAAGAGTAAGACGATAGCGAAAGGTAAAATTTTTGTCTTAATAAAACCCAAAGATTTAAGATTAATTAACACAATAATAACCTTTTTAAGAGACTTTTAAAAAATTTTTATTAGATAACATTATTTATTTTTTGCATTTTGTCTTAGCTGACCACATGCAGCATTTTTATCTAGACCTCTGCTTTTTCGTAAACTAACAGCGATGCCATTATTAACAAGTCTAGATTGAAATAATTGGAGATTTTTTAAAGAGGATCGTTTAAATTCCACCTCGTCAATTTGGTTATACTGTATTAAATTTACGTGACATTGAAAACCTTTCAGCAAATTACTCAATTCATAAGCATGTTCTAATTTATCATTCACCCCACTTAGCATTAGATATTCAAAACTTACCCTTCGACCAGTTTCTCTTACGAATGTCTTACAGTCTTCGATTATATTTTTGATTTCATAGTTTTTTGCACTAGGTATTATCGTCTCTCTTGTTTTTTGATTTGAAGCATGTAGGCTAATTGCTAATGTAAATTGACAATTACCCAAAATTTGAAAAGACTTTGTTGATAATTTACTTATCATTTTTGGAACAGCCACTGTGCTTACGGTTATCTTTCTCTGACTGATCTGAAAATCATTATTTATAGATCTAATTGACAAAAGTAAGTCCTCAATGTTCAATAAGGGCTCGCCCA
>QCDR01000017.1 GCA_003278705.1 Prochlorococcus sp. AG-355-J23 | reverse complement strand
GCAATAGATGGGAATTGGTCTAATAATGCTAATCTCCAATTATTAATAAAATAGATTCCAGTTTTAAAAGATATGCTTGTAATTGAAGCCCCTAGACCTGTTAATAAGAGCGAAAATGCAACAACTAGAGATCTTTGTTTTAATAATTTTTTGATGCTACGAGAAGAATTATTACTTGTTTTTTGAATATTATCTTTTATAAAGTTTGGCATGGTCCATGATTACTTTGTCAAGCTGAAATCGTGTATTTCATCAAATTGAAGATAGCGATAAAGTTCATCTGAATATGGATTAATTTTATTTTTAGTAATATCCTGATATTCTTCAACTTCAGGTATTTTTCCAAGCAGTGCACAAACTGCAGCCAATTCTGCACTCCCTAAAAATACTTGCGCATTCTTGCCCAGTCTATTGTCAAAATTTCTTGTACTGGTAGAAAATACTACAGAACCTTCATCAACTCTAGCTTGATTCCCCATACATAAAGAACAGCCTGGCAACTCTAATCTTGCACCACAATCTTCAAATATTTTATAGTAGCCTTCAGCTTTTAGAGTTTCTTCATCCATCTTTGTTGGTGGACAAATCCATAATTTAGCTTTTAAATTTTGTACTCCTTCAAGAACTTTTGCAGCTGCCCTGTAATGACCAATATTTGTCATGCAAGAACCTATAAAAACCTCGTCAATATTTGTATTTGCAACGTCAGTGATTTCTTTTACATTATCTGGATCATTAGGGCAAGCAACTATAGGTTGTGTTACTTTTGCTAAATCAATTTCAATGATTTCTTCATACTGAGCGTTTGAATCTGGTTGAATTAATGATGGTTTTTTTAACCAATTTTTCATATCATTTATTCTTCTTGAAATCGATTTTGAATCTTCATAATTGCTCTCGATCATTTTTTCTAGCAGGCAAATATTACTTTTTAAATATTCTTGAACAGTTTCTTGGGATAAAAGTATTGTGCTACCAGCGCATGAGCGTTCTGCAGTAGCATCAGTAAGTTCAAAAGCTTGTTCAAGTTTTAAGTTTGGTAATCCCTCAATTTCCATAATTTTCCCGTTGAATATATTTTTCTTATTTTCTTTCTCAACACTTAATAGTCCTTTTTTAATTGCGAAGAGAGGGATTGCATTAACTAAATCTCTAAGAGTAATTCCTGGTAATAATTCTCCCTTAAATTGAACCAGCACAGATTCCGGCATATTTAATGGCATTGATCCTATTGCAGCGGCAAATGCAACAATGCCTGAGCCTCCAGGAAATGAAATGCCAAGAGGAAATCTTGTATGACTATCTCCACCTGTGCCAACAGTATCAGGGAGAAGCATTCTGTTAAGCCAGCTATGAATGATGCCGTCTCCAGGCTTAAGAGCTACTCCACCTCTTTGAGATATAAAATCAGGTAATTCCTTATGGGTAACTAGATCTACTGGTTTAGGATATGCAGCTGTATGACAAAAACTTTGCATCACTAAATCTGCAGTAAATCCCAAACAAGCAAGTTCTTTTAATTCATCTCTAGTCATTGGCCCAGTAGTATCTTGACTGCCAACTGTGGTCATAATTGGCTCACAGGTCATTCCTGGCCTAACTCCATCCAAACCGCATGCTTTGCCTACTATTTTTTGAGCTTGAGTAAATCCGGCACTACTTTCGGTTGGATTTTGTGGTCTAGTAAATATTTCACTTGGTTGATAATCTAATTTGTTTCTAATTTTGTCCGTAAGAGATCTTCCAATCATAAGATTAATTCTTCCGCCAGCTTGAATTTCATCAGTAAGAGTTGATGGATACAACTCGAATTTGCTTATTAATTCTTCAGTATTTGAGTCTTTTTCAATTTTTTTAATAATGCCTTTATAGGGATATATTTTAATAACATCTCCTGTTTTCATTTGAGATACGTCAGCTTCTATAGGTAAAGCTCCTGAATCTTGTGCAGTATTGAAGAAAATTGGGGCTATTTTGCTGCCAATTATTATTCCACCTGTTTTTTTGTTTGGAACAAAAGCGATATCTTTTCCTATATGCCAAATGAGTGAATTAATAGCAGATTTTCTAGAACTCCCTGTTCCAACAACATCTCCTACGTAAGCTATTGGTAAATTTTGTTTTTTTAAATTATCAAGAATCTTTAGTCCATCAGGTTTTTTAAATTCCAACATAGCTAATGCATGCATTGGAATATCCGGGCGTGTTGTTGCATGTACAGCTGGAGATAAGTCGTCTGTGTTTGTCTCACCGTCAACTTTAAATACTAAACAAGTAATCTCTTTCTCCAGAACTTTTTTATTTATGAACCATTCTGCATTTGCCCAACTATTTACAACTTCTTTTGCATAAATATTATTTTGAGATAATTCATAAATTTCATTAGCAGAGTCGTAAACAAGAATAATATTTTTTAGAACTTCTGCCGCTTTTTTTGCGAGTAAACTATTGTCTCCTTTAAGTATTTCAACTAAAGAATTTACATTGTATCCGCCTATCATTGTTCCTAGTATTTCAATTGCTTTTTCGGGATTAATTGATTTGCAATATTTTTCGGAATTAACAATAGCCGTAAGCCAGCTTGCTTTTACGTAAGCAGCCTCATCAACTCCTGGGGGTACTCTATTTATTAGTAAATCAAGTAAATAAGATGAATCGTAAGTATTATCTTGTTCTAATAATTTTGTAATACAATTTGTTTGTTCAGCATTTAAAGGTAAAGGAGGTATACCTTTGGCAGCTCTTTCAGCTACATGATCTGCATAATCTTTTAGCAATGTTTCCAAATTCTTCATTAGTAAGGTTTAATGCCTAATCTATTGTTATTTTTAATATTGAAAAGGAGAGTATTCATAAATGCTTTTTTAAATATTCAAACTTCTTAATTAATCAATGACGACATCATCAAATAATTCAGCTTTAGAAAAAACATCTGATTTACATGTTCTTGAAACACGACCATTAATACCTCCAAGCAGATTACATAATGATATACCTTTAGATCACGACTCTGCTAATACAGTATCTAAAACAAGAAGATCGATACAAAATATTTTGCATCATAATGATCAGAAGCTTTTAGTCATTGTGGGTCCATGTTCAATTCATGATCTTGAGGCGGCAAAGGAATATTCAAAATATATTCAAAAATTCCGAGAAATGTATAAAGATAAATTAGAAATAATTATGAGAGTATATTTTGAAAAACCAAGAACAACTATTGGTTGGAAGGGATTGATAAATGATCCTCATCTAGATGATTCTTATGATATTAATACTGGTTTAAGAAGGGCAAGAAGTTTGCTTTCATATTTAGCAACTCGTGGCATACCTTCTGCTACAGAATTACTAGATCCAATTGTTCCTCAATACATTGCCGATTTAATAAGTTGGACAGCCATAGGTGCGAGGACTACAGAAAGTCAAACTCATAGAGAAATGGCATCAGGATTATCAATGCCTATTGGCTTTAAAAATGGAACGGATGGTTCTTTTACTACTGCTATTAATGCAATGCAGTCAGCTTCAAAATCCCATCACTTCTTAGGTGTAAATGAAAATGGAATGGCTTCTATAGTTAATACTACAGGAAATCCAGATGGACATATAGTTTTAAGGGGCGGTTCAAAAGGCCCAAATTTTGAAAGTGATCATGTACAAAGAATTTCATCAGAATTGAGGCAGTGTAATCTTCCCCATAAAGTGATGATTGATTGTAGTCATGGAAATTCCAATAAAGATTTCCGAAAACAGTCGGAAGTGCTAAAAAATGTAGCTTCTCAAATTAGTAATGGTGAAAAAAATATTTTAGGAGTTATGCTTGAAAGTCATTTGAAGGAAGGAAATCAAAAACTTTTAAAAAAAGAAGATCTCCAGTTTGGCAGAAGCATTACAGATGCATGTATAGATATAGAAACAACAAAAGAATTAATCGGTATTTTATACAATTCACTTAGCTAGTTATTAAAAAATTAAATAATAATGCTGAAGAGATTGGAACAATGAAATTATCTATTCCTAGAACACTAAATTGTTCGAGCAAAGTCGCAATAAAAGCTATTGTAAAATAATTTAAATTAAGACTATTTTGTTGAGAGTATCCTATTGAGGAAACTACTATAAAACTTGTTAAAAACATTGTTATGGTTCCATATAAAGATTTTTTTTGTTGAAAAAAATTCCAACTCTTTGAGTTAAAGCTTTTTCCTATTAATCCAGCTAATCCATCACCAAAAGTCATTATGAAAAATCCACTAATTAGTGCATATCGATCTTTATCCCAGAAAAGATAAATCAAAATAAATAAACTTAGACAATAAAATAATGTCCCATAACTTTTTCTCTCAACATCCTCAATTGTTGGAAATAATTTATAGTTGTAATTGATGAAAACCGCTAATGAAACAATTCCTGTAAAAATTAGAGCAGAGTCTTGATTAATTTTTAAAAATTGAGCAATTGGTATTAAAGGTCCTATTCCAATATGTATTATTTTTCTGACGATTTCTCTGCTATCTTTATTATATTTTTTAAAAACTATTGATATTAAAAAAATTGAAAATAAATATAATAAAATTATAGTAAATTTTATCAATTTGGTTAAGCTGCTTTTTGATGAGTTGTCATTACTCGAAGCTTTAATATTGCTTTAGCTTCTAGTTGCCTTACTCTTTCTCGTGAAACATTTATTTGTCTTCCTATTTCTGCGAGTGTTAATGGTTCTTCACCATCTAGTCCAAATCTGAGCTTCATGATTTTTTGCTCTCTTTCATTTAATTGAGAAAGCCAAGTTCCTAAATGCTCTTTTTGAATAGTTCTATCCATACCCTCCATTGGCTCTTCACAGTTTGGATCCGGTATGAGTTCTCCAAGAGTACTTCTGTCTTCTTCCCCTCTGGCATGGGCATCTAGGGAGGCGCAAGGAGCACTTTGCGAAATTAAATCTTCTAAATCTTTTTGATCAATTCCCATCTCAGTTGCCATTTCCAATCTTGTAGGTTGTCTGCCAAATTTATGTGATAATTCTCTAGAGACTCTTCTCATTTTTGATAGTTTTTCGCTTATATGAATAGGCAAACGGATTGTTCTTGCACTGTTATCAATAGCCCTTGTCATTCCTTGCCTAATCCACCAGTAAGCATAAGTTGAGAATTTATATCCCATAGCAGGATCAAATTTATCTACAGCTCTTTCAAGGCCAATAGCTCCTTCTTGGACAAGATCTAATAATTCAAGCCCTTGGTTTTGGTATTTTTTTGCAACGGAGACAACAAGCCTTAGATTAGCTGCCATCATTCTATCTCTGGCTCTTTTGCCAATCTTAATTTGATAAAGATTTCGTTGTGTTCTATCAGTTTCAGGAATTTGTAGCAACTTTTTCATGTTCTGAACATGATGAGCTAACTCTATTTCCTCTGCTGGAGTCAAAAGAGGTACTCTTCCAATGCTACTTAAGTAATAGCCAATAGAATCTGAAGCGAGTCTGCCAGATTTTTTATGGCTTTGTTTTGCCGTAATACTGGATTTCGATTTGCGAGACTTGCCCGCAGTGTTTGGTAATCTTGGCTCATCAAAATTGTTATCTGAAGAGCTTTTCGCAGATTCCAGAGGGATCCCCATCACCCTGGCCTCCTAAATAATGGATTTTTTAAAAAGCTAGCACTGAAATTGAAATAAAAACTACTTTTACGTTGAAATTTTAAAGACAAAAATCTTTCTTTTAGAGCTTATTTCTTGAAATCCATTGATACGAAACGATTTTATAAAAATTAAAAAAAATTTAAAATATTAAGTATTTTTTTAAATGTTGTAAAAATCAATATTAATTTTATTTTTCTATGAGGTCAATTTGTGAACGATTATTTGATGAATCTAATTCATATTTCGAATAAGAACCATCGTCCTTCATTATCCAAGAAAAGTAATTATCTTTAATGTAGGTTTGCAAAAGCGAGTATATTTTAGATTTCAATTCATTATCCTCTATTGGAGTAACAGCTTCTATTCTTCTATCAAGATTTCTTCTCATCCAATCTGCACTCCCAATAAAAACTTCATTATCCCCGTTATTACAAAACCAAAAAATTCTTGAGTGTTCAAGAAAATGACCAATAATGCTTATGACTTTAATATTTTCACTTAAATTTTTTCTTTGGGGATATAAGCAACAAATGCCTCTTATGATAAGGCTAATTTTTACACCTGAGTCTGAAGCTAAATAAAGAAGTTTAATTATTTCTGGGTCTACTAAAGAATTCATTTTTGCAATTATTTCTGCTTTTTTGCCTTCCTCTGCATTTTTAATTTCTCTCTTTATTAGAAATATAAATTTCTTTCTCATCGATGAGGGAGAAACTAATAACTTTTGATAACTTTTTTGTTTAGAAAAACCTGATAAGTAGTTAAATAACTCAATTAAATCTGATGAAATATCAGGATCAGTTGAAAGTAATCCTAAATCTGTATAAAACTTTGAAGTATTAGAGTTATAATTTCCCGTTCCAATATGGAAATAATTTCTTAATCGTCCTTTTTCTTTTCTTACTATTAAAGCTATTTTTGTATGTGTTTTAAATCCTATGATTCCGTATACAACATGAATTCCAGCTTGTTCAAGTTGTTTTGCCCACTGAATATTATTATCTTCATCAAATCTTGCTTTTAGTTCAACAAGAGTCATTACTTCTTTACCATTCTCTGCAGCCCTCATTAAAGCTGCAATGATAGGTGAATCTTTGGAAACTCGATATAAAGTAATTTTTATCGCCATTACAAGTGGGTCATCAGCAGCTTTATTTATAAATTCTTCAACTGAAGTTCTAAATAAGTCGTATGGATGATGAAGAAGAATATTTTTTTTCCTAAGTATCTTAAAAATAGAATTGAGGTTCTTGTTGGAAGGTAAATCTAAATTTTTTAATTTTGGGTGAGTTTTCCCAATTAGTAGATTTTCTTTTAAATCATCTCTATTAATTTTTGTAAGTTGATTTAAATCGTCAAGGCCTAAAAAACTTTTGCAAAAGTAAATATACTCTTTTTGTATTGAGATACTTTCAATGAGTAACTTCAGAATATTTTCCGGCATATCCGATTCAACTTCTAATCTAACTACGTCTCCACCTAATCTTCTCTTTTGCAAACTTTGTTCAACTGCTAAAAGAAGATCATCAGCTTCAAGTTCTTTTAATTCTAGATCTGCATCCCTTGTGACTCTAAAAAAAGAGTAATTTATACATTCCATTCCGGTAAATAAAGTATTTATATTATTCCCAATTAAATCCTCAACACTTATGAAAAAATATGTACTTTCATCACCATGTTGAATAATTTCATTGGGAATTTGTATAAATCTATTTATATTTTTTGTTGGTATTTTTACTCTGACAAACTGATTTTTAGAATCATCCCCATCCCTTATTAGAGCTGCTAAATTTAGACTTAAATTACTTATAAATGGAAATGGATGTGCTGGATCAACAACTAATGGAGTTAATAAAGGGAAAATAGATGAAGTAAAGTAGTTATTGCACCAATTTCTTTGATTTTCACTTAGGTCCTTATATTTTTTTAAAATTACACCTTTTTCTTTTAATTCATTATTTAATTCATTATTTATATAGTTTTCTTGTAGTGTAGTTAAATTCTTTACTTCGTTATTTATTACTGTTAATTGCTCTTTAGGGGTAAGTCCATCAATACTTTTTTTTGTAATCCCTGCTTCAACTTGAGCTTTTAATGAAGCTACCCTTACCATAAAAAATTCATCTAGATTATTACTAAAAATTGAACAAAATTTTACTTTATCTAGGATTTTGTACTCCTTTTCCATACCAGTTAGCAGTACTCTTTTATTGAATTCAATCCAACTTAATTCTCTATTTATAAAAACATCAGCCTGGCTTTTCATTAAAAAACTTTTGATTTTTGATTGTTAAAAGAATTATTACTTTTACCCTCTGCAATAAGGTATATCATGAAAAGTAAGATAACGGAACCAGCTATAAAGGGTGATTTAGGACCAAAACTATCATAAACCCTTCCTGCCATTGCAATTCCTAAAACTCCCCCAAGACTTTGTAGACCCTGAAGATTACTTAAGATTGATCCTTGTTTATCAACTTCTAATTTTTTTGATATTAGTGCTCTTAAGGTGGGTGTAATTAACCCTGCCCCAACAGCTAAAAATGAAACAGCTGAATAAATATTAATTGTTGCATTTTCCTTTGGAGCAGTTATTAAAAGAGCACATGCCACAAGAATGAAGCCTGATCCTATTAGTGTTAATCGCATTTCGCCAAATTGCTTGACCAGAGGCCCAATTAGTCCTCCCTGAACGATAATTGCAATGATTCCTACTACAACAAGAGTTCCACTTGATGCTTTGGTCGTCCAGTTTAAGGATTCTTGAAGGAAAAATATAAGGATATTGGTCAATCCAGTAAAAGCAATAAAGTAAATAAAAAATGCTAATGATAATTTTTTAATCTTTTCTTCTTTGAAAACTGTAAATAGCTCTTTTAAAGGGTTTTTTAAAAAAGTCTTTGATATATTTGAGTTACTATTAGGCTTGGTTTCTGGTAAGTAAAAAAATACAAGGAGGAAATTTATTATTGGAATAATTGAAGCTATTAAAACTGGAATGATAAAGTTATTATTTGTATTTTTTGCAAATATTACAACGAAAATATTACCTAAGAAAAAACTTAAACCAAAAGCTACACCAATAAGTCCAAATGTTTTTGCTCTTTTTTCAGGGCTTGAAATATCTGCAAGAATAGTTGTTGCAGTGGCTGCAGTTCCTCCACTTAAGCCGTCAATTAGTCTCGCTAAGAATAATAAAAATAATGGGATAGTGGCTATTGAATTTGACCAATTAAAAAGAACAGTAAAAGATAATATGGATATTCCAATTATTGAGCCTGTAATGCAAAAAAGAGTGACAGGCCTTCTGCCGTATCTATCACTCATAAGTCCAATAAAAGGGGAAGCTGTAAATTGTGCAAGTTGGTAAGTGCATGATAATAAGCCATATGTACTAGCTTTAGAGTCAAAAAGTAAAACAAAAGAGGGTAAAATGGGCAAAAGTATACTTTCACTTAATCGATCATTTAGAAGAGTGACAAAAGCACTAAGAAGAGTAAATTTTTTGTTTGGTTTCAATAAACTTTCTTTCACAATATTTACCTTCATTGCGATTAACTTTTACTACCATACTTGTTAATGGAGATTTATGTGCCTGGTATTGTTTATTTAGTTGGGGCAGGTCCAGGTGATCCTGAGCTTTTAACTCTTAAAGCTTTGCGTTTAATAAAAAATTGTGATGCATTAGTTCATGATGCTTTAATTCCAGATGAAATAACAAAAGAGGCAGGAAAAAATGCAGAAATTTATCATGTAGGCAAAAGAGCTGGAAAGTGTTCTGTTCCTCAGGCTGAAACTAATGCTCTTATTTTGAAATTAGCAAAAGAAGGCAAAAATGTTGTAAGGCTTAAAGGGGGAGATCCATTCGTTTTTTCTAGAGGTGGTGAAGAGGTATCGATTTTAGAAAAAAATGGAATTTCAGTTGAAATCGTTCCTGGGATTACTTCTGGGATAGCCGCCCCCACATATTTTGGTATTCCACTCACCCATAGAGATGCTGCGAGTTCCGTAACTTTCGTTACTGGACATGAGCGTGTAGATAAGGAAAAAAAGACAGTGAATTGGAGAGATTTAGCTAAATCATCAGATAGCTTAGTAATTTTTATGGGTATAAAAAATATTGAATTTATTGTGGAGGAATTAATTCTAGGCGGTTTAGATAAGAATACTAAATGTGCTGTTATTCAAGAAGCTACTTTAAAAAATCAAAAATGTTTGATAGAGAAATTAGATAATCTTCCAGATAAAATCAAAGATAAAAAATTTTTAGCTCCATCAATTATCATTATTGGAAAAATTGTTGAATTTCAGGTTAATAACAATATAACTAAAGTATCTGATGTGTTTTTACCAGATATAAATAAAGTTCAACTATACAACAAATCCCAAAAGTAAATTGGATCGAATTTAGGTTTAAGCATTAAATCATTAACTTGATTAATTTGTCTGCAAGATAAACTATTAATTGCAACTATTATGTCATCATTTTGAAATTCTGGAGGAATTAATTCTTCTCTTACAATTTTCAATTTTAAAGCTTTAGAAACCATAATCCCATCTAAACAGCCGCTCTCTTTTCTAGGAGTTATCCATTGATTATTTCTTTTAATTAGAAGATTAAATGTACTTCCACAACAAAGTTCACCTGAAGTATTCAAAAGGATAGAATCATCAAATGATTTTTCATTAGCTTCTGTTAAAACTTGTATTGCCTGATTATATGAAAATGTTTTGCATTTACTTATAAGACTGAATTCATTTATTTTTTCCGTTTGACTAATGCAAACGCTTATCGGATTAAAATTTGGTTTGATTCTATAAAACTCAAGCCATAAATTATCCAAATCTTTTGTCTCTAAAGTGCTATCAATTGTTAGTGTTCGGCCTTCATTAGTTCCTCGACTATAGTTTATTCTTACTGAAGCAAATTGATCATTTTTAAGCGATAACTTTTTAATTCCATCGTAAATAAGTTGTCTCAATGTTAATTTATTTATTTTGAGATTAATATTTAAAATCTTGCTACTTTTTTCTAACCTTTTCAGATGTTCATCAAAAAGAATAGGTTTGTTTTCTTTTATCAAAATGGTTTCAAATATACCATCAGCAAATTTTAATCCTCTATTATTAGCAGCAATAAATATTCTATTAATATCCAACCATTGATCCTTGTGCCAGCCTAATGTTTCAATCATTTTAGTGAATCAATTAACGGTAAAAGTTTCCACTTTAGTTCATTAGTTTCCTCTTCAGGGTTTGAGTCAATAACTATTCCACAACCAGCATATATATTGATTTTTTTGTCTTTAATTAAAAATGATCTTATTAGTATATTGCTGTCAAACTCTCCATTCCAGTCAAGCTTCAAAAATGATCCACAGTATGGTCCGCGTTCACATTCTTCTAATTCAAAAAGTCTCTTGCATGATCTTACTTTAGGTGCTCCAGTTATAGATCCCCCAGGCCAACAAGCTTTTAGTAAATCAATCCAGTTCTTATCTTTTTTTAATTTGCCTCTGATTACTGAAGTTAGATGATGAACTTTTAAGAAACTTTCAAGTTTTAATATTTCTGGCACCATAATACTTCCTGTTTCGCAAACTTTACTTAAATCATTTCTTATTAGGTCAACAATCATAATATTTTCGGCTCTATCTTTTTCGTTCGTTATTAAATCGATCGCATTAAGTGCGTCTTGATTTAAATCCTTATCTCTTGATCTAGTTCCTTTGATAGGTCTTGATTCTACATAGTTTTTATTATCTATTTTTATAAATCTTTCTGGCGAGGTAGATAATACAGCCTCTTTATAATTATCATTATTTATTATTATTCCTCCAAAGGGAGCTCTTAATTTCTTTCTTATTTTTAAATAAATATCTAGAGGATTATATTTTTTGGAAGATTCAATTTCGCATTTAGTTGTTAGGTTTGCTTGAAATATATCCCCTAGAGAAATTAACTTTTTCAATTTTAGAATATTTTTCTGAAATTTTTCGGCCATTTCGTCCAAATTTATTTTTGAAAAATCAAAATTCAAATTTGTTTTAATAATATTTTCCTCTTCAATAATTTTTATATTGTTGATTATGTTTTTATAATTCATCAGTTCAGATGAGTTTGTGCCTTCGATAATTATTTCTTTTTTTATTAGATTACATTTAATGATTGGATCATATGATGCAATCCATAAAGTTGCCATATTAGATTTTCGCCAAGGGTTTTTGGGTTCTATGTAAACTCCAGCTTCATAACTTAACCATCCGATCCAAAATCCTTTATCAATATTTTTTAAATTATTAAATGGATTATTAGTTTTGTCTAAGTTATTGATATCTCTTGATTGGATTATTTTTTTAGGTTTAATTCCTATTATTGACCATTCCCCATTTTCTTTGCCATCACTATCTAGCCAAGCTAATCCTTTATTTCCGAATTTGTTTGTTAGATGATGCGTAATCAGTGCTGGATCTATCCATTTTTCTAGAATTATTTTTTTTATTTTCATTTTTTATTATTTTTATTAAGCCATTTTTCATAAGCGGCATTTCTAATTCTGCAGCTATCACACTTACCGCATGGTTTTGAATTACCCGAATAACAACTCCATGTTTTATCTAAAGGGACATTATTAGCAAAAGCTAATTTAATAATTTCCTCTTTATTTAAATCTAATAGTGGTGTCCAGAGTTTTATTGGATTATTTTCTCTTCCTCTTTTATTGGCTAAATCTGCTAATTCTTGAAATTTTTTAATGTAGTCAGGTCTGCAATCTGGATAACCAGAATAATCTAGCGCATTAACTCCTAATCCTATAAAATCAGCATCTATTGCTTCGGCATAACTTAGTGCAACGGAAATAAATATAGTATTTCTCCCAGGAACATAAGTATTAGGAATTTTATTAGTTTGTACTCCTTCTATCGGAATATTTTTTTGAGTATCAGTTAGTGACGAGCCTCCCCATAAAGATAAGTCAAGCTTAATGATTTTAAATTCTTCGATATCAAAGTGTTTTGCAATTATTGATGCAGAATTTAATTCTTTTTTATGGCGTTGACCGTAGTCAAATGAAAGGCCAAAAATTTTAGCTTCGGATTTTTTTGCGATACCAGTAACTGTAGAAGAATCTAAACCTCCAGATAATAAAACTACTATCGATTTATTTTTAAGAGTCATATGATTTCAATTAATTTTTAAGTATTTGTGAGTTTGAAGACTCAATTTCCAATCGGGGTTATTTTTTACGAAATCAATAGCAAGAGAAAAACCATTCTCATTGTTCCATGCTGGCTGTAAATAAAAAATTTTATCTTCTTTTTTTAAGGCATCTTCGCTTTTAGAGAGTTGATATTGTTTTAAAGTTTCTTTTTTTATTTGAATCGCAAATTCAATATCTTCTATTTCATTTATGATTATTTTGATTTCATTACAGTTTTTTAAAAAATAATTTTTTGGAGGTGAATGTCTTTTTGGAGATAAAGTAATCCAGTCATAGCTTCCTGATATCGAATTAACTCCACTTGTCTCAATATGAATCTTCATTGGCTTTTGTTCTTTTCCCATCGTCATTTTTTTTATGGCTTTGCAAAAATTATCCAAGTTATGTTGTAAAGGTTCTCCACCTGTAATAACGCAAAAAGATGCCCCTTTTTCTCTGGCAATTTTTATGCGATCTATTATTTTTTCAATTGATATAGAAGGGTGTTTTTTCTCGTCCCATGAATTCTTGGTATCGCACCACGAACATCCAACTTTACATCCGGCTAATCTCACAAAAAAAGCACTTTTTCCAGCGTGATAACCTTCACCTTGTAATGAATGAAATTGTTCGACTAAGGGTAAAAAATTTGTCATTTTCATTCAAAAAAATAGAGAATATTAATTTGATTGATTTAACTTATCTTGAGAGGCTTTTATTAAACCTTTAAATAAAGGATGAGGTTTGCCAGGTCGTGATAAAAACTCAGGATGATATTGACATGCTAAGAAGTATGGATGATTTTCTAACTCAATTAACTCAACTAATCTGCCATCTGGTGATGTACCACTAATTTTGTATCCAGAATCTAAAAAACTTTTTTTGTAGTAATTATTAAATTCGTATCTATGTCGATGTCTCTCATAAATAACATCCTCATCATATAAGTTTTTCCCAGTTGTATTTTTTGTCAATCTACATGGATAAACTCCAAGTCTCATTGTCCCACCTAAATCAACTACATCTTCCTGTTCTGGTAATAAATGTATCACTGGATTTGGAGTGTTTGGGTCTAGTTCAGAACTAGATGCATCTGGAAGATTAGCTACATTCCTGGCCCACTCTATAACTGCACATTGCATACCAAGGCACAAACCTAAAAAGGGAATTTTATTTTCTCTTGCGAATTTTATAGCCGAAATTTTTCCATTTACTCCTCTGTTGCCAAATCCCCCGGGTACGACAATTGCATCAACTTCATTTAAGTAAGTTTCTGCTGAATTTTTTTCTATCATTTCAGCACTTACCCAATGTAAATCTAATAAAGCTTTTTGTTCAATGCATGCATGTCTTAAAGCTTCAACAACGGATAAATATGCATCTCCAAGTTCAATGTATTTACCTACTAAAGCAACTTTGATTGGAGCTCCAGGATTTCTTAGGTTGTGTATTAGTTGCTCCCAATTTTTCAAATCACATTTTTTATCTTCAAGGTCTAAATACTTCAGGGTTTCTTTGCATAAACCCTCTTTTTTTAAAGAAAGAGGCACAGAATAAATACTATCAGCATCTAGTGCTTCAATTACAGAATTAATATTAACTCCACAAAATCCACTAAGTTTCTTTTTAAGATTTTCATTTATTGGTTTATCACTTCGGCATACAAGTAAATCTGGTTGTATTCCAATTGATCTTAATTCTTTCACTGAATGTTGTGTTGGTTTAGTTTTTATTTCGCCAGAGGTTTTGATGTAAGGGAGTAATGTTACGTGTATATATGCAACATCGTTCCTATTGACATCATTTTTGAATTCTCTTATTGCCTCCAAAAAAGGTAAAGATTCAATATCACCAACTGTTCCACCAATTTCAGTAATAATAATATCTGCATTGCTGTTGGCCGCTACTCTATGAATTCTTTCTCTTATTTCTCCCGTTATGTGAGGTATTACTTGCACAGTTCCACCGTTATAACTACCTCTCCTCTCTTTGTTAATAACTGATTGATAAATAGATCCCGTAGTCACACTATTTAACCTAGTCATTGCAGTATCAGTGAATCTTTCATAGTGACCTAAATCTAGATCGGTTTCAGCCCCATCTTCTGTTACAAATACTTCTCCATGTTGGAAAGGGCTCATTGTTCCTGGATCAACATTTAGATATGGATCTAGTTTTAATATTGAAACACTATATCCTCTAGACTTTAATAATCTTCCTAAGCTTGCAGCAACAATTCCTTTACCAATGCTAGAAACTACTCCTCCGGTGACAAATACAAATTTTGACATTAAATATTTTTAATTAAGCACAGCCTCCTTATATTTTATTTAAACAAAAAACGTTTAGAACATCCATATATATTCTTATTCATCAATTGTTATTTCAATATCTAATTCTTTTAATTGTGATTCAGAGACATTTGAAGGTGCATTTGTGAGAAGACATTTTGCTTGTTGATTTTTTGGAAAAGCAATGGTTTCTCTAATTGAATCTGCGCCAATGATCAGCATGGTAATACGATCCAATCCAAACGCTATTCCACCATGAGGAGGAGCACCCATTTCTAAGGCTTCTATTAAAAATCCAAATTTTTCATCAATCTCTTTATCAGTAAGTCCTACCGTTTTCAGAACCTCTCTTTGTAAGTTCGCTTCATGAATACGTAAAGAGCCACCTCCCAACTCCAATCCATTAAGAACTAAGTCATAAGCATTTGCTGTAGAGCTCTCAATTTCTTTTTTTAAGTTTTCAGAATCTTTAGATTTTATATTTTTTGGAGAACAAAAAGGATGATGTAAAGCTTCATATCTATTTTCCTCTTCATTTCTCTCAAACATCGGGAAGTCAGTTACCCATAAGAAATTCCATTTACTTTTATCAATTAGATTTAAGTCTTTTGCTATGTATTGTCTAACTCTGTCTAATGACTGATTGACAATTTGTTTATCTCCAGCTCCTAAGAGGATTAAGTCTCCATCTTTTGCTTCTGTGATTTTTAAAATATCAGCTATATGCTCTTCACTTAAATTATTTTTAATTGCCCCAATAGTCTCAAGCTCATCTCCTTTGACCCTTATAAAGGCTAAACCACCAGCTCCAGCATCTTGAGCTACTTGGAAAATGTCACCTCCTGGTTTAATTCTTACGTTGCTAATACTTGAATTACCTCCTTTGACTGTTATGGATTTTATATAACCTCCTGACTTAATTGCCTTGGTAAAAATATTAAATCCAATATCACCTAATACTCCTCCTAAGTCTTTTAATAACATTTGATATCTAGTATCTGGTCTATCAGTGCCATAATTATCCATTGCTGATTGCCATGACATTCTTGGAAAAGCATTATTAAAATTAATATTTAATACTTCTTTCCAAATTTTTTTTATGAGACTTTCATTAAAAGAAATTATTTCTTCTTCACTAATAAAGCTCATCTCAATATCTAATTGAGTAAACTCTGGCTGTCTATCTGCCCTTAAGTCTTCATCACGGAAACATTTTGCGATTTGATAATACTTGTCCAGGCCTCCAACCATTAAAAGTTGTTTAAATAGTTGTGGGGATTGAGGTAAAGCAAAAAATTCTCCATTTGAAAGACGTGCAGGAACAAGAAAATCGCGAGCGCCTTCTGGAGTTGACTTTGTAAGTAATGGGGTCTCTACTTCTGTAAATCCAAAATTATCAAGAAATTCTCTAGCAACTTTAATAATCTTATGTCTTGTTTTTAAATTTTCTAGTAATTTTCCTCTTCTTAAATCAAGGTATCTATATTTTAATCTGAGTTCCTCTTTTGTATTTTCATAATCATGTATAGAAACTGGAAAGGGTAAGGTTTTTTTAATTTGGTTGAGAATTTGCAAATCTTTAACCTTGAGCTCTAGCTCTCCAGTACTTAAATTTGTATTTATGGATTCTTTGGGCCTTTCATTAATAATTCCGCTAACCATTATTACTGTCTCATTTCTTAGAGTTTCTGCTTGTTTAAATAGATCTGCACCATCATCGGGGTTAATTGTTATTTGTAAGAATCCACTATGGTCTCTTAAATCAATAAAAATTACACCACCATGATCTCTCCTTCTATCTACCCATCCGCATAAATTAACTAATTTACCAATATCTGTATTATTGAGTTCTTTGCAAATTTTGTTTCTCATCTATGTATGGTTTATTTATCAATAACTTATAATAATTCTTTAAGGGTAGATTTAGTTAATAATTTTTTTTATAAAACGCTCTTTTTGTGATAACCCCTTTAAATTTTTTGCCTCTTATTAATATTTGAACTTCATTATTTAGTGAGGCATGCGAAGTATTGATGTATGCAAAAGCTATAGCTTGTTGTTTAGTTGGAGACCAACTGCCGCTTGTGATACTTCCAATATTTTCTTCACCTTGAAAAACTGTGCAACCTTTTCTTCCTATCGCTTTACCTTCTATAGAGAGACCAACTAACTTTTTTTGAATACCTAATCTTGACTGCTCTTCAAGAAATCTTCTTCCAAAGAATTCGTGATTATTTTCTAGATGTACTAGCCATCCTAACCCTGCTTCATATGGAGAAGTTTCTTCATTTATGTCTTGACCATAAAGATGCATGCCTGCTTCAAGTCTAAGTGTATCTCTAGCTCCTAAACCACAAGGTGCAACATTTTTGGAAATTGAGAAATCCCATAAATTTATTGCTGCTTTTTTAGATAAAAGTATTTCTAGACCATTTTCCCCTGTATATCCTGTCTTTGAAAAGAAAATTTTTTCTTCAGGTAAAATATGTTCAAAAATTTTATATTCGCATCCAAAGTTAGGGATATGTGAGATCGAAGATTCAATCCATTCTTCGAATAAATCGAATGAGTTTTTTCCCTGAAGTGCTAAAAGTACTTTATCTTTTTTGAAGTTTGTTATCGAAATTTCATGTTTATTTAAATTATTTTTTATCCACTGAAAATCTTCTTCATATCTGCTTGCATTAACAATTAACAATAATTCTGATATGTCATTTTCTTCTACACCAAGGTCATAAATTATTAAGTCATCTATTATTCCTCCTTTATCATTGAGCATTACTGTGTAAAGCCCCTGACCTTCAGAAAAGGAATATAAATTAGTAGGAAAAAGTTTTTGAATATAATCCTTTGGATTGATCCCCTTAACAGATATCACACCCATGTGAGAAATATCAAATAATCCTGCTGAAGATCTAACTGATTCATGCTCTTTGATTAATCCTGAAAATGATATGGGCATTTCCCAACCTGCAAAATCTACTAATTTTGCACTGGATTCAACATATTTTGAATAAAGAGGACTTTTTAGCAAATCCATGAAATATTTGGTTTATATTTAGTATTTTTATACTGTAGTTTAGAAATTTTTTATTGCATATTTTCTAATGACAAAATTAAGCTTCTAAGTACTTTGGCTGCAACTATGCTACTTACTCCGCTTTTATCAATTTCTGGAGATAATTCCACAATATCTGAAGCTACAATTCTAAAGTCTTTTAAAGTTTTCAGGATTTCTTCAAAATCATTCCAAAAAAATCCTCCCGGTTCTGGAGTGCCCGTCCCTGCTAATAAACTGGGATCAAACCAATCTAAATCTATTGTTAAATAGATTGGAGACTTAGCGTATGGTAAAAGAGCTTGTTCTAACTCATGTGCATTTCCGGCTGGACAAAAGTTAACTAATTGGTTGTTGTTATGCATAATTTCAAATTCTTCCTTAGTTCCACTTCTAATTCCTACTTGCAAAATTTTCTTTTCAGGAAGCACTTCTAAGCATCTTTTCATAGTACAAGCATGACTATGTTCATTTCCTATATATGATTCTCTTAAATCTGCGTGAGCATCAAGTTGAACCAATATCAAATCTGGATATTTTTTTACTAATGCTTCAACAGCACCTCTTGTAATAGAGTGTTCGCCTCCAAGCATAATAGGACTAAGGCGTTTACTAATTAAATAATTTGTTGCTGATTTAATTGATTCAATAACGGACTTTGAGTCATTTTTATCAATCACTATTGATCCAAAATCAACATACATAATATCCTCTAAGTCTTTTTTTATTTTTGGACAATATGTTTCTAAACAAGAACTGACTTGTCTTATTGCTTCTGGACCAAATCTTGCTCCTGGTTTAAACGAACATGTCCCGTCATAATTAACTCCAAATATACCAATTGAGCAATTCTCAGGACTTCTTTTTGCTCCCATATAAATTGCATTTTCGTTATTAAATAAATTTTTTGTCATCTTATGAATCTAGTTCTTTTACAATTTTATTTGGCATCATTTTGAATGCTGCGTTTTGAAAATTTAAATTCCAAATTTCACATCCTTTTTCTATTCTTAGGGCTTCATCATAATTTTGCTTTGATAAATTTAGATCTTCTGAAGAAGCGAATGTCCAACTCCAAATCCCGCTTGGATATATAGGCACAAAGGAATACATAGTTTCAGAAACTTTAAATATATTTTTAAGGGTTTTCAAAATATTTATGTGTATATTTTTGAAGGATTCAGGAGATTCGCTTTGCGTTGCTAATATACCCTTCGGTGTAAGTATTCTTTTACATTCTTTATAAAAAGAATCTGAAAATAATAAATTTGAAAATTCTGAGGGATCTGAACAATCTATAAAAATAACGTCATAAAAATTATCTCTCGTTTTTTTTACCCATTTAACACCATCATCAACATGTATTTCTAATCTTTTGTCATTCCATGCTTCGCCTCCAATTTCTTTTAAAAATTTTTTAGATATTTTGATTACCTCCTCATCAATTTCTACTAGATCAATTTTCGATATTTGTGAATATTTAACGCATTCTCTTGCTGTACCACCATCTCCTCCACCAATAATTAGTACATTAGATTTTTCGTCAATGCTACTTAATGCTGGATGCACAAGACACTCATGATAATATTTCTCGTCTTTTAGTGATGTCATCCAACAACCATCAAGCATTAAAGCTCTCCCATAGTATTCATTTTCGATAACAATAATTTCTTGATATTGTGATTTTTGTTTAATTAAAACATCTCCATTTAGACCGAATCTTGAGCCTTTATGATATTCATCTATCCATGTTGAAATATTAGTCATTTGCTTTTTAAGAATTTTTTCTTTTAAGTTTTCGCTTGGCTATTTGCCAAAGCCGTTGAAAGTCTTTAGGAGTTTGTTTTTTAATATTATCGCCTGCATGATGTTCAATAATTGAAAATCTGTCTAAAAATTTTTTATTAGTTTTTTGTAGAGCTGATTCAGGATTTATTTTTAAAAAGTTTGAGAGATTTAGAAGGGTAAAGTAAATATCCCCAAATTCATTTTTTATTTCTGAATCATTATTGCTTTTAATTGCTTCCTTTAATTCATTAATCTCTTCTTCTAACTTTTTAAAAATCTGATCGGTACTATCCCATTTAAATCCATATTCTTTAACAATATTTGTGATTTTATCTGTTCCAACCATTGGTGATAAATTTTTGATTTTCATATTTAAATTTTTACTAATTGATGATTTCATATGAGGTGTTTCTTTCTCTGAATTTTTAATGTTTTCCCAAATCTGTTGAGATTTTTCTAGAGATACTTTTTCTTTTTTTTTAAAAATATATGGATGTCTATTAATAATTTTCTTGTTTAGATTTTTTATTACATCATTTAGTTCAAATTCTTTTTTTTCGTAACCGATTTCAGCATGAAGCATTACTTGAAATAAAAGATCTCCTAACTCTTCACATATGTTATCTGCCTTTTTTTCAAATATCGCTTCTATAAATTCATTACTTTCTTCATATAAAAATGGGATCAACGATTTATGAGACTGTATTTTCTGCCAAGGGCATCCCCAAGTTTTATCTTTTAATGATTTGATATTAGATATTAAAATTTTAAAGTTTTCTAAAGTCTCTAAATCGGAATTTTTTTCTAAGTTATATCTATCGTTTGAGGACATAGGATATATTTTATTAATTTAATTTTGCCTCAATCATGAAATATTTAAATACTTAGTACAAATATTTCAACTTCATCTATTAGAATGATTTATTATAAGGGCGATTAGCTCAGCGGTAGAGCGCCTGCCTTACAAGCAGGATGTCCCTGGTTCGAACCCTGGATCGCCCATTTATTATTTTTCTAATGACTGAGATCGTCAATCTTTCAATCAGTCAAAGTGCTGCTTCAGAACTATCTAGGCAAGCTTCTTTTGGAGGTTCTCCAGGAGAAATGTCTATTGATTTGGTAGAGGATAAAAATTGTTCCGAAGGATGGATGCATATTAAATTAAGGCCGGGTACATGTAATGGATCCCCTATTTCAAGAACTGAAGGAGTAACTTTATACGCGGATGTAAAAAAGTTTAATTTACTTAAAGATTTAAAATTAGATTATTACGGTGATTTAAGCGGTGGTGGATTTCTTATTTCAACACCAAAAAATGCAAAACGTTGTTCCTGCGGTTCTGGCTTCAAACTTTTGTAGAATATATGTTTCTTTTTTTTCAAACTAATATTATTTTCATTAATTGGCTACTCTCAAGATAAAATAAAAAAAAGTTTATTGAAATAAAATTTGGACATGACAGAGATGAATGATCAATTATCTTTAGAGAATTATTCACCTTTTGAAGTAGAGAAAAAATGGCAAGAAAAATGGGAAAGTCTAGAGGCGTTTAGTCCTAACCCCGAGGATGATGGAGAGCCTTTTTGTGTTGTTATTCCGCCACCAAATGTAACTGGATCTTTGCATATGGGGCATGCATTTAATACGGCTTTGATAGATGTTGTAGTACGTTTTCAAAGACTTTTAGGTAAGAATGTTTTGTGCTTACCAGGAACTGATCATGCTTCAATAGCTGTTCAGACTATTCTTGAAAAACACTTAAAAAGTGAAGGCAAAACAAGCGAGGATATTGGAAGAGATGAATTTCTTAAAAGAGCATGGAAGTGGAAAGAACAAAGTGGTGGAAGAATAGTTTCTCAATTAAAAAGGATAGGATATTCAGTTGACTGGACTAGAGAAAGATTTACTCTAGATCAAAAATTAAATGAAGCAGTTATTGAGGCTTTTAATATTCTCTATAAAAAGAATTTAATTTATAGAGGCGAATATTTGGTTAATTGGTGTCCTGAATCTCAATCTGCCGTAAGTGATCTTGAAGTTGAAATGCAAGAAGTAAATGGTCATTTATGGCATTTTAAATACCCTTTAATTTCTGAAAGTGGTGAACAGTTAGATAAGTACTTAGAAGTTGCAACAACAAGACCAGAAACTCTATTGGGTGACACTGCTGTGGCAGTTAATCCTGATGATAATAGATATAAAGAATTTATTGGTGCCAAAGTAAAAGTCCCTTTCGTTGATAGAGAAATACCTATTATCGCTGATTCACATGTTGATAAAGATTTTGGTACAGGTTGTGTAAAGGTTACTCCAGCCCATGATCCAAATGATTTTGCAATAGGAAAAAGGCATAATTTAAAACAGATTAATGTAATGCACAAAGATGGAACTTTAAATATTAATGCAGGTATTTTTCAAAATTTAGATAGATATGAGGCTAGAAAGAAAATTATCAAAGAATTGGATAATTTAGGCCTTTTGATAAAGATAGAGGAGTATAAACATACTGTTCCTTTTTCTGATAGAGGTAAGGTTCCAATTGAACCTTTATTGTCAACACAATGGTTTTTGAAAATGGATGATATATCACAAGGATGTCTTAATGAAATTGGTTCTAAAAAACCATCGTTTATTCCTCCACGCTGGGAGAAAGTTTATAAGGATTGGTTGGAGAATATTAATGATTGGTGTATCAGTCGTCAATTGTGGTGGGGACACCAAATACCAGCATGGTATGTTTTAGATGAATATCAAGACTCAATAGAGCAAAATACTCCATATATCGTTGCAAGAAATGAACAAGATGCATTAATCGAAGCTAATAAAAAATTTGGATTAAATATTAAATTAGTTCGTGATAAGGATGTTTTGGATACATGGTTTTCAAGTGGTTTATGGCCTTTCTCAACCCTTGGTTGGCCAAATACAAATGATCCGGATTTTAAAAAATGGTATCCAAATAGTGTTCTTGTTACTGGTTTCGATATTATTTTCTTCTGGGTGGCAAGAATGACAATGATGGGGAATACTTTTACAAATAATATTCCTTTTAAGGATGTTTATATTCATGGTCTAGTTCGAGATGAAAATAATAAAAAAATGAGTAAAAGTTCAGGTAATGGTATTGATCCAATACTATTAATTGATAAATATGGTTCTGACGCTCTACGATTTGCTTTAATTCGAGAAGTTGCAGGAGCTGGACAAGATATCCGGCTTGATTTTGATAGGAAAAAAGATACGTCTTCAACTGTTGAAGCTTCAAGAAATTTTGCGAATAAATTATGGAATGCAACTAAATTTGTGTTAATTAATAAAACTTCTAATAATAATAATTATTCGCTTAATGAGAGTGATGAAACTTCTTTAGAGTTATGTGATAAGTGGATTTTATCGAAATTGAATCAGGTAAATATAAAAGTCGCTGCTTTGTTGAAAGAATATAAATTGGGAGAATCTGCGAAACTTCTATATGAATTTATGTGGAATGATTTTTGTGACTGGTATGTAGAATTTGCTAAACAAAGGTTTAATAATAAAGAGACTAATAATAGACAAATATCTGAAAAGGTTTTAATAAAAGTGCTCAATGATATTTTGGTGATGATTCATCCTTTTATGCCGCACATTACTGAAGAACTTTGGCATGTACTTCAACTTAAATCAGATAAAGAATTATTATCTCTTCAAAAATGGCCAACCCAAGAAAATAAATTTGTTGACAATAAGCTTGATAATTGCTTTCAACAACTCTTTGAAATTATTAGATTGATTAGGAATTTGAGAGCTGAATTAGGACTCAAGCCATCAGAAAAAGTCCCTGTTTACTTAATTTCAGATAATGATGAATTGATTGATTTTCTAAAAATTTTAGTTGATGATATTCAAACCTTAACTAAATCTTCTGAAGTATTTATTTTTAAACCTAATGCTGTTGATAAAAAAGAGTTTGCTAAATCTTTTTCTGGGATAATTAGTGATTTAGAGGTTTACTTACCTTTTCAGGATTTTGTAAATATAGATGCATTAAAGGAAAGGTTAAACAAGGATTTAAAAAAGGTTACTATTGAGTTAGATATTTTAAATAATAGATTATCTAATAAAAATTTCGTGGATAAGGCTCCAAAAGATATTGTTGATGAATGTAGATTTAAATTAAATGAGGGTTCAGTACAAATGGAGAGAATTACTAAAAAACTCGAACTTTTGAATTGAGAATGAATATATTTCTTGAAAATATTTATAATTTATCTTTTTTTTTTAATACCGGCATTGGGATATTTTCGTTTGTTTGCATTTATATTTTAATTGTTTTATTAATACTCCCAGCTTCTTGGTTATCTTTATTATCAGGTTTTTTATATGGCTCATATTTAGGATCAATTATCGTTTTTTTCTCCGCTGCCTTAGGAGCATCAGTTGCTTTTTTTGTATCAAAAAGTTTTATTGCAAAAAAGCTAAAAAATCTTTTTAGTCGTTATCCAAAATTAATTGTTATGGAAAAAGTAGTAGAAAAAGGCGGACTTAAATTAATTTTTTTAGCAAGATTATCTCCTATATTTCCCTTCAGTATTCTTAATTATTTTTATGGTTTGAATAATGTTAAATTTCGAGATTTCGCTATTGGTCTTCTTGGAATAATTCCAGGTACTTTTCTTTATTGCTCAATCGGTAGTTTGGCAAAAAATATCCAAGAGCTAAAAAATGTCCAATTACCAAATAATTTATATATGACTATCGTTGGAATTATTTCAACTTTTTTAGTTGTATATTTCTCAGCTAAATATTCCAGGGAATATTTTGAAAAATCCTAAGAATTCACTCTTTAATATGCCAATCTCTAATAGATGCAATTAAGATAAACCACAAAAGCCTAAATTTACCTAGTAGAGTTTTGTTGGCTTCTAATTCGATATATTTTGCTTGTCCACAAGGTGTTTTTATGAAGTTGAAAACTTTTTTCTTCGTCATAAGTCTCTCTAAAAGTCCTGATAATTATTCTTACATTTTATAGCCAAGATTTTTAGTTTTTTTACTTAAAAACCACATTTTTCATAGACTACTTTGTAAAATATTATTTTTTAAAAATTTAAACTTTTTCTCCAGCTTTAAATCCTCTAAAGCATTTGAATCGAGGAAACCTCAGACTAAAAGTCACTGCATCCTTGGATTTAGTTTTAGCATCAGCTCTGATTTCTACAAGTTGACCAATAAGTTGATTCCGTTTTGACCAATATTCTTCACGTTGGATATCACTAAATCCGCTTCCACAACTAAGACTGTATTCATGCCCATCATCTTCACCTTCTACTAGTACAGCTCCTAGTCTACCTTTATTGCGCCCTGTGCCTTCCTCAACAGATACAACCTTTAAGGTGACTTCAATGAAAGGTTTTGCTTTTAACCAACTGTGTGTTCTTTTACATTCATACATTGCATCAGGATCTTTAATCATTACTCCTTCATATCCACCCTCTACAGCAGATTTATTCAGCTCTACAAATCTTTTCTGTCCCTCATTGGTGTCGAGGTCTACATTTTCCCAGTCAAGTGTTTTTATATGTCTAAGAAGTAAAGAATGTTTTGCTACCCATTCTTTTACTAATAAACTTCTTGCTGTTTGACTAGTGTTCCATCGCCCTTTTTGGAAGTCTTCAAGGGGACATAAATCAAATAGATGTAGAACTGCGTCTTTTGTTTGTTTGCCATCTTTTCTATGAACCTGTTTCATTAAATCCTGAAAGTTAGCGCTCATTACTTCACCATCTAGGACTAAGTCATGAGGTGCAGGATCTTCTCTTAAAACGTTTTCGATTTCTGAGATAATATGACCAAAATTATGGAATTGTTTCCCATTACGAGAAAACATTTCCACTTTATTTTTCCTAATAATAGTTAAGACGCGTACTCCATCTAATTTGATTTCAATTTGCTTTTTCCCTATCATTTTTTTTTCATGATTTGCACTGTCATGAGCTAAAGGACAAGAAAAAATAGGAATCGCATATTTGGGAAATTTTTTGGCTATCTTGTTGATTGTTTTTTCAGATACACCACATCTAAGATCTTTAATTAAAACTCGTCTATAAAAACCATTCCACTCTTTTTTCGTGGCAGATTCCATAGCCGTTATTATTGCATCGCGCGCAGCGTGACCAGTAAGTTCTCTTTGAATAAGCTTATTTGCTAATGCCCTAAAATCTTTCCATAAAAAATTTTGACTTTTTTCTTTATCTTTTTCAGGAACCATTTTTACACCAAAAGTTACCAACGGATCAAGTGCCATACGGATGCCCTCAAAAAAATCATCTAGACCTAGTTCCATTGCTTCTGAGAGGATTTTTTCTTTATCTAATCTACTTGGGTGTAATTCTAGTTGATGTATTATCTCTTCTTTAAAAAATTCTTTTTGCCTCATATGAAATTATTAATTCACTTTCGCTATTCTGTCTATTTTCCAATCATTGTCAGTTTTTGCGAAAGTAAAATCTAATGGGAGCTCATCTTGTTTATCTTCTGATTTTAAATTCAAAGTTATTATGATTTGATCTTCTTGGACTCTAGGTCTTCCTGATTTTAAATTTCTATATTTATTGAGGTTTAAACTAGCTAAAAATTTAAGAAAGTCTTGGCGCTTCACATGAGTTTTATAAGTTTTTGTAGTTAAACCATACGCTGCATCAATTCTGCCAGCAGCTATTTGATCAAAAAACTTTCTTACTAATGGATTAATTCCTCTGGCGCTTATAACTAATTTGACTGCATTAAAAGTCCAAAAAGAAACTAGTACAGCTCCGCCAACTAATAATGCTTTAATTCCGATATCTTTAACTAGTGTTGCATCCATGTTGATTTAAGTTTTTTATTACTTTAAGAAAAGAAATCGTTTTTGATGGCTTTTTTTGTCAAAATAATACTAATTTTAATCCATAATGCCTGTAATTCCTCTTTTACCTTTATTTCATAAATTTAATAGCCAATATTTTGAAAATTCTTTAGCGGTTAATAATCAACCATTAGTAAAAGTTAGATGGAGTGATAATAGATTAAAAACTACTGCTGGTTTTTATAAAAGAAAACGAATTAATGGTCTTGTAGATTCTGAAATTATTTTATCGAAACCTATTTTGAGTAAATTATCTAATAGTGAAATAAATAGTACTTTATGTCATGAAATGATTCATGCATGGGTAGATAGGATATTAAAAAAAAATGAGATACATGGTCCAAATTTCTTAGAAAAGATGAATGAAATTAATTTGAAAGAGAAGAATTTTCAAATTTCTGTAAGGCACTCATTTCCTATTGAAAGGAGAGAATTAAAATACATAGGAACTTGTCAAAATTGTGGTGAGAAATTTTTCTACAGGAAAAGGATAAAGAATATTGCCTGTAAAAAATGTTGTGTAAATTTTTTTTATGGATCATGGAATAAAAACTGTTTAATTTTGTTTGATTAAAAATATAAGATGTGTTTTTGTTTCTATAAA
>QCDR01000016.1 GCA_003278705.1 Prochlorococcus sp. AG-355-J23 | reverse complement strand
ATCTGAATCGTTACCGAGAACTTTTCTTGAGGTTGCTAGACATAGATTGCCTGGAGCAACTTTTGATTCACTACTTCGAGAGGCTCTCGAAGCTTGTGCAGTTGATGAGAGTACTGAAGAAAATCAAGTTATTGATGAGCCTAAAGAAACTGTAAAAATTATGGATATACCCTCTTCCAACACAAATGCTTCGCTTGTTGTTAGTATCGATTCAAGCGATGATTCCAAGAATGACTCTATTTGATTCAACAAAAGAGTTAATAAGTTTTAAACACCAAAATAACTCAAAAATTAACTTTTCTTCAGAGAAAGATCCCATTTTATGTAATCATTGCAAAAGGACTGAATCAAATGGAGTTAGATGTTTAGGAATGTGTGTAGCAGATAATGATTACTAAAAAAATTCAAATTTATGTATAAATAATCTGATGAAGATAATTAATAAATCCATTTGATTTTGTTTATTAAGGGATATAAGGTAGTATTTATCAATAATAAAAAAAGATTATTTTTCTATATATCAATAAGTAATTGAAAAGTTATACCCTTTATTTGAAATTGAAGTTCTTCGAAAACTTCATAATTAAATGTTTAAAAAAATTAAATAAGGCGGCACCCAGATTCGAACTGGGGATAAAGGATTTGCAATCCTCTGCCTTACCACTTGGCCATGCCGCCGAAAAAGATTCGATTAAGTCTTTTTATGATCTTAACAGTAAGGTGTCTCATTCTCTATTATTTATATGCAATGGCCATGGAGAAGATGTAATCGCAGCGGAAATAATTAAAAGATTTCTGAAAAAAATAAAAAATCAAAGTATTGAAGTTTTGCCTTTAGTAGGAAGTGGAGATGTTTTTAATGCCATAAAATCAAAGAATTTTCGTAAAATTGGATATCTAAAAGAGTTGCCTAGTGGAGGCTTTAGTAATCAAAGTCTGAAGGGATTTGTACTTGATTTGTTTGCAGGATTTTTAATCGATAATTTAAGAAATTTTCTACTTGTAAAACAAAAGTCAAAAAATAATTACAAAATTATCGCAGTAGGCGATTTCTTGCCATTACTTTACGCTTGGAGTTCAAAATGCGAATTTAGTTTCATTGGAACTCCTAAAAGTGATCATACTTGGAGTAGTGGGCCTGGTTGGGATTTAAGCGATTTTTATCATAAGTTGAAAGGTTCTGAATGGGATCCATGGGAAATGTTTTTAATGAAATCTCCAAGATGTAAAAATTTAATTATGAGAGATAAAATCACAGCTATTAATTTGAATAGAAAAAATATTGATGCGAAATACTTTGGTAATCCAATGATGGATTTTGTTAATGAAAAAAATGAGAATATATCAAATATTATTTCTTTTAAAAGAATTATCTTATTAGTTGGAAGTAGATACCCTGAAGCTCTTAAAAATCTTGATAATTTTCTTAATTGTTTACAAGATTTTCATTTATCAAGGGATTTGGTAATACTTTTGCCTTTGAGCATTAATGCCAATGTGATTCAAATTGAAAGTTATTTAAAAAAATATGGTTTTACAAAACAGAGTAAACTTAAATTTCTAATTGATGAAGATTCAGTATGGAAAAAGAAAGATCAATATGTGGTGATTGGAGTAGGTAAATTTAATTTATGGGCTAATATGGCAGAAGTTGGCTTATCTAATGCAGGAACTGCTACAGAGCAAATTGCCGGCCTCGGAATTCCATCTCTATCTCTACCTGGATCTGGACCACAATTTACAAAATCATTTGCAAAAAGGCAATCAAGATTATTAGGAGGTAGTGTTTTAGTTTGCAAGAACAAAAAAATTCTTTTAAAACGTTTAAGTTTACTTTTGAAAGGAACAGTTGATAGTTTAGAACAAGCAAAAATTGGAAGAAAAAGAATGGGCGAATCCGGTGCAAGTAAGAAAATCGTAGATGCCATAAACCTTCATTTGTTATCTTAGTAGATGGTACTAGCTCATTAATTATTAATTCTTTTATGTATCCAATAAATGATCGGCAATATCTAAAAATTTGTGCAGAGATTGCAAAACTTATGAGTATAAGCTTATCTTCAGCTAAGAAGAGAGTAGAAATTCAAATTGCAAAAGAAGGCTCGAAAACTATTCAAGAAAAAATAAAAGTTGCGCAGAATGTTTTAAGAATTTGTGAAAAAAATGTTGGAGATAAATTAAGTTCTTCAAAAATACTTGATAAGCTTATGGAAACTAATGATGGTGAAGATAATTTTTTAACTGAAGATTGATTCTTAATGTTCAAATATATTTGAGAATTTTAGTATGTCTAAATCAGCATGTACAGAGACTGTTTCGAAACATTTTTGAGCTAATTCATATCTATTCTCTCTTTCTAAGATAACTGTTAATTTATGCATAGCTTCAATTAAATATCTAACATCATTTGCTGCATAATCTAATTGATCTTTTGTTAAATCTTCGTTGCTACCCCAATCACTACTTTGCGAACTTTTGTCCAGTTCTATACATAACAATTCATTAATTAAATCCTTTAAACCGTGTTTATTTGTATAAGTCCTTGCCAACTTACTAGCAATTTTTGTACAAAAAATATTTTTTGTATTAATTTCAAGATTGCATTTTAAAGCTGCTACATCAAATCTCGCATAGTGAAATATTTTAGTAATTTTGTCATCTTCAAGAAGTGCTTTTAAATGAGGTGAGGAAGATGTATTAAGTTCGATTTTTATACAGGATGTTCTTTTAAATTCATTGCATATTTGCACTAAACAGAGTCTATCTCTCCCATGAATTAAGCCCATTGCTTCAGTGTCAATAGCTAGGTAGGATGATTTTTTATAGATATCGTATAAATCTGCTGTTAAATCGTTATAAAGAAGATCAATATTTTTATTTTCAATAGTCATTTTTAATCAGTATGTAGAGCAATTTAAGATTTAGAATATTACTTAAGATTTTATTTAATTAAGAATTCTTATCTAATGGAAATATTTTACAGAATAATTCTAAAAAATTATAATATGATGTAACTTTAATTTTTATTCTCGAGTTACAAGAAAAATTAATTTAATGTCCTATTCCTTAAATTCAACATTATTGCTGACAATTCTCTTGACTATAGGATTATTTTTTTTTCTTAGGGCTTCCAGTAAAGATAGAACAACCATAGTTGAGATTTCATCTTCTCTGCAGCCAGTTAAGGTTTTAAACGGTTTATGTGAATGGCTTAATTTGAGGGGATGGAAGCAAACAGGAGGAGATTTTGAACAAAGAATTTTAATATTCAAGGGTCAAGTTGTTTCTAGTAAATTTTTAGCAATTTTTTTAGGTTTTCTTGGTGGGTTTGGTTCTTGTGCTTTGGGATTAGTAATTATTCAAATATATCCTGAGTTAGGTTGGTGGCCTATTCTTTTGGGATTAATTGGTGGCCCTTTGTCTGGATTTGTTTATTTTAAAAAATCAGCAAGAGAGGAAAAATTTGAATTAAGGTTGATCAACGAAAATGAAAATGATTCAACTTTTATGAGATTGAGAGCGCATAGGGATGAATTAATCTCTTTAGAAAATGAACTTGGAGAAAAACTTCAATTAAAAAGTGACGGTTCTTTATTTAAAACACCTATTTAAGGTAATTTAAAATTTTAATCGATAATTTTTAATCAAAAATATTATTCTCCATACAGAATTTCTCTAACTCTTTATCATTTAACCAATCTTGGGGTTTTGTAAAGATTGATGTGAGAAATTCCTCTCGAGAACCCTTTTTAGCTTTATATCCATATTCCCATCTAGCTAAAGGCGGTAAGGACATTAATATAGATTCAGTTCTGCCATTTGTTTGAAGTCCAAAAATTGTCCCTCTATCCCAAACTAAATTGAATTCGACATATCTACCTCTTCGATATAGTTGGAATTCTCTTTCCTTCGATGAATATGTTTGAGAAGCTCTTTTTTCAATAATAGGCAAATATGAAGGGAGGAATGCCTGCCCACAGTTTTCCGCTAAAGAAAATAAATTATCCCAATTTAAATTAGATCTGCCAATATTTTGCGAAGCTTTTAATGCTTCCCCATTTTGATTATTTCCTCTATAAATATTGCCTGAACCATCTTGATAATCATAAAAAATACCTCCTATTCCTCTAGATTCATTTCTATGCTTCAAGAAGAAATATTCATCACACCATGGTTTGAAAACTTTATGCAAATCTTGATCAACTTTCTCACAAGCTTTTTTATGCTCATTATGAAAATTCCTTACATCAGAAAGATAAGGATAAAAAGGGGTTAAGTCTGCACCTCCCCCAAACCACCAAACAGGACCAGCTTCGAAATATCGATAATTCAGATGAACTGTGGGAATATAGGGATTCTTAGGATGTAAAACCATAGAAGTTCCCGTAGCAAACCATTCATGACCTTTTGCTTCGGGCCTTTGAGAGATTATAGATTGAGGTAATTCTTTTCCCTGTACTTCCGAGAAATTTACGCCTGCTTGCTCAAAAATAGAACCATTTTTCAATACTCTTGATCTTCCACCGCCACCTTCATCTCTTAGCCAGGATTCCTCTGTAAATTTCCCTTTGCCATCAACATTTTCAAGTCCTGCACAAATTTTGTCTTGTAGAGTTAATAAGAGATTTTTAGTTTTTTCTCTCGAGTTTTTAGGAGGTTCTTTCAACATGTATTTAGTAAATCTTGAAGAAAAAAATTTTTTTGGTTAATTATAAGTTTCTCTTTATAATTTCTCTTAGGGGGTCCTTATTGCCTATTATTTGATAGTTCGACATAGTTCTTAATCTTTTAAACAGTCGACTACCTTGTCAAAATATTTAAAAATTTAATGACCACAATAGAAGATGCGAATTTTGCTTTACAAAAAGTTCTAGATGCTGGATCACAGAAAAATGTAATTGAATTAGCTTGGATTAAAAATGTAAGAGTAACTCTACCAAGAGTAATCGTAACATTATCATTACCATCATTTGCAAATTCACAGAGAGATAGAATTGTACAAGAGGTTAGAGCGGTACTACTGAATTTTGAAGATATTGATGATGTTCAAATAGAGATAGATAATAATCCTTCCAAAACAGAATCTCAAAATCAAAGTAATGCTCCTGAGTTGCAGAAGATTGATGGAATTCGACATATCATAGCTGTAAGTAGTGGTAAAGGTGGAGTTGGAAAAAGTACCATTGCAGTTAATCTCGCTTGTTCTCTAGCTAAATTAGGCCTAAAAACTGGTTTGCTAGATGCGGATATATATGGACCTAATACTCCCTCAATGATGGGAGTTGCTGAACAGAATCCAAAGGTTACAGAAGGTAGTGGTAGTAATCAAAGGTTAATACCAATAAATAAATATGGAATTTCATTGGTATCAATGGGTTTCCTCATAGAAGAGGGTCAGCCAGTTATATGGAGAGGACCAATGCTTAATAGTATTATCAGACAATTTTTGTACCAAGTTGAATGGAATAATCTTGATTTTTTGGTTATTGATTTACCTCCAGGAACAGGAGACGCTCAAATATCCCTTTCTCAATCTGTGCCTATTTCTGGAGCTATAGTTGTCACTACTCCTCAACAAGTATCTTTGCAAGACGCAAGGAGGGGATTAGCAATGTTTAAACAACTCGGAGTACCTTTACTGGGTATTGTAGAAAATATGTCTGTATTTATTCCGCCAGATATGCCAGGTAAAAAATATGAAATTTTTGGTAGAGGTGGTGGGCAAACATTAGCTAACGAAAATGACTTACCATTATTAGCTCAAATTCCTATTGAAATCCCTCTCGTTGATGATAGTAATAAAGGTGTACCAATCTCAGTAAGCCAGCCCAAAAAAGAAAGTTCTGTTGTATTTGGTAATTTAGCTCAATTAATTATGAATCAATTTGTTAATAGTTAATTGATGTTTAAGAGAATTTATTTATTAAATAAAAGAGGATTTTTACAAAAAAAAGACAACTTTAATAGAGGTTTTTTATTTTCTCCACTACTTTTAATTCCTCTGTTTTTAGTAATTATTTCGGGTTTCTTAATAAAAAGTATTCAGGGTGATCTTTTAGTATCAAATTATTGGAGTCATATCCTAACTGGTTTTTTAGGTTATTTTTTAGCATTTTTTATTTCTTATATACCCTTAGAGAGACTTAGAAAGTATATGCTCCCATTGTATTTGTGTACTTTAATTTCTTTATTACTAATTTATTTTTTTGGGATTTCAGTTTCTGGAGCCCAAAGATGGCTAAACTTGGGCATCTTTTCTTTTCAGCCTTCAGAAGTAGCTAAACTTAGTACTGTATTAACTCTAGCTTTAGTACTCGACAGAAAAATAATTCTGACATTAAGAGATTTAGTATTGCCCTTATTAGTAGTAGTTCTTCCTTGGTTATTAATTTTCTTTCAACCGGACTTAGGCACCTCTTTAGTTTTACTTGTTTTGACAAGTGTGATGCTCTATTGGTCGCAAATGCCCATAGAGTGGATTTTGATATTAGTATTTTGTATTATCACATCTATATTATATCTAACCTTACCAACTCTACTTATTTTCTGGATTCCAGTTATAGGATATCTTGCTTATAGATCTTCAAAAAAGAAAATTATTTTTTCTGCTATCGCTATTTCGTTTCATTTATTAGTAGCAAAACTGACACCAATTTTGTGGCAATATGGCTTAAAAGAATATCAAAAAGATAGATTAGTTTTATTTTTAGATCCAAATAGAGATCCATTAGGGGGCGGATATCATTTGATACAGAGTCAAATTGCAATTGGTTCTGGAGGATTATTTGGGACTGGCTTGCTACAAGGTAAGCTGACTAATTTGCAATTTATACCTGAACAACATACTGATTTTATATTCAGTGCTCTAGGGGAAGAATTAGGTTTTGTGGGGTGTACTATGGTTTTATTTTTGTTATTTTTTTTGATAAAAAAACTTATTAATACTGCATCAATTGCTAGGACTAATTTTGAATCTCTAATTGTTATTGGAATAACCTCAACTTTTTTATTTCAAATAATTATTAACTTATTTATGACTATTGGATTAGGACCAGTTACTGGAATTCCCCTTCCTTTTATGAGCTATGGTCGAACATCATTAGTGACTAATTTTATATCTATTGGATTTGTTTTATCTATATTGAAACGTTCTAGATCACTAAGAAGTTGATGAAATCTCAAATAACTATAAAAAAAATTCAAGAGCTTTTAATTAAAGGAGTTCAAACTATATATGTTGATGATGATACATCCAGAAGAATGTGGTGGGCTTCTTTAGAAGTTATTCAAAAAGATTTCCTATCTCAGAATTATAAACAGGGGGGCATCTGGATCGCCTCTCCTTTGCCAGCTTTTAATGATAAAAAATTTTTAAATCAACTTCATGGATGGCTTTGGTCTCCTGAGGGGTTTCCATACTTTCAAAATGAGAATGCAGGTTTTTTACCAATCAATAATTCAGAAAAGATAAAAAAAGATTTCGATTTAGTTAGTAATTATAAAGTCTTAAATCTTTGTCAGGAAGATGGCTATGAACCTTTTTTGATGATAATCACCCCAAATTTTCAATGCGTATTGTCAATTGTAGGAGAAAAAGATAAGAAAATTCTATTAATGAAGTGTGATGAAGAAAGCCTAAAACTTTCAATTGAATTAATGCATGCAAAATTAAATCAAGAAAATTTTGAGGAAGGAGTGAAATTTCGTAATGCTATAAATAATTTAGGTAACCTTAATATTAACAATCAATTTGAAAAATTATTTTGGCCAATATTATCGGCAAAATTAGCAAATAATACACCAAATCATAATATACAGAATTCTGTGAAAAATGATGAAAAAAATGTGCAAATAACTGAAGCAAAATTATTACGCGCAATTTCTCATGAAGTAAGAACTCCTTTAGCAACAATAAGAACCCTAATAAGTTCTACTTTAAAAAAATATAAAATGGATGAATCAATGAGAAATCGTTTAATTCAAATAGATAATGAATGTAATGAACAAATTGATAGGTTTGGTTTAATCTTTGATGCAGCAGAATTAGTTAGTAATGAAGTGCCATCATTGAATAACTTGGCAAAAATTAATTTAGCCGAAATTTTCAAAAAGCTTGCTCCTTTGTGGAATAAACAACTAAATCGACGAGGTATTTCTTTGAAGATAGATATTCCAAAACAACTTCCCCAAATCTTGAGTGATTCTGAAAAATTAGAATTAATGTTAAGAGGATTAATTGATAAAAATACTAGAGGATTAAAAGAAGGTAGTTCATTGATTTTAGAATTAAGGCCAGCTGGTCAAAAACTCAAACTTCAACTCAAAGTACAAAAATTAGATAACAATCAAAAAGAAATTCTAAAAAAAGATAATGGTTCTGATATTGGTCCTGTTTTAAATTGGAACCCTCAAACTGGAAGTTTACAACTTAGTCAAAATGCCACTCAAAAGTTGTTAGCTAGTTTAGGAGGGCATGTTACACAAAGACGTGACACAGGTTTGACAGTATTTTTTCCGATTTCAGATGCAAAATGAAATAAAAATTAAGTTATACATATATTAAATAATGTAGAAAATTTCTTGTAAATTTATAATTTTGCAAAATATGAATGCTAGTTTCTTATTAGAAATAACTCAAAATTTAGGATGACTGAAACTTTAGTTGGTCAATTTCCAAAGCATATAGGAAGTACTGGGGGTTTATTAAACTCAGCAGAAACCGAAGAAAAATATGCAATTGTATGGAAAAGTTCAAAGGAACAAGCATTTGAAATGCCCACCGGTGGAGCGGCTATTATGAATGAGGGTGATAATTTAATGTACTTTGCAAGAAAAGAACAATGCCTTGCATTAGGGACACAATTAAGAGCCTTCAAACCAAGAATTGAAGATTTTAAAATCTACCGAATTTTCCCAGGTGGTGATATTGAATTTTTACACCCAAAGGATGGTGTTTTCCCTGAAAAAGTAAATGAAGGCAGAGAGAAAGTAGGTCATAATCCAAGAAGAATAGGTGAGAATCCTAATCCTGCTGGTTTGAAATTTACAACTAAGAATACTTTTGATTAACTTCCTTAAAGTTGATATAAAAGAAGAAAATAATTATAATTTGGGCTGACTTTATTAATATGATCAGCTCACAGAAAGATAGTTTTTTAAAGGCTTACAAAGAAGGTAAAAATTTTATACCTATAGTTGAAACTTGGCCAGCAGATTTAGAAACTCCATTGTCAACTTGGTTAAAATTATCCTCAAAAAATTCCCATGGTGTTTTTCTTGAATCTGTTGAAGGTGGGGAGAATTTGGGTAGGTGGAGTATTGTTGCTACTAAACCTCTTTGGGAAGCAGTTTGTTATGGAGAAGAAATAGTTAAAACTTGGAATAATGGCAAAACTGAAACACATAAAGGTGATCCTTTCGATATTTTAAGAAGTTGGACAAAAGAATACAAGTCAATCATGCTTGATGGCTTACCATCAATTGGACAGTTATATGGCTCTTGGGGTTATGAATTAATAAATCGAATAGAACCAAGCGTTCCAATAAATGAAATACCAGAAAACAATATCCCCTATGGTTCCTGGATGTTTTTTGATCAGTTAGTTGTTTTTGATCAAATAAAAAGATGTATTACTGCAGTGGTGTATGCAGATACAACTTCTTCAAAAGAGTGCTCAATTGAGGAGTTGTATCTAAACTCAATTTCCAAAATTCAGAAAACTAGAAATTTAATGAGAGTTCCTCTAAAAGAAAATGAGTTTTTAGATTGGAATGAAAATGAGAATTTGAATTTAGATCTAAAAAGTAATTGGGAGAAAAAAGATTTTGAGGATGCAGTTCTCTCTGCAAAAGAATACATAAGAAAGGGAGATATCTTCCAAATAGTTATAAGTCAGAGATTCCAAACTCAAGTCAATAATGATCCCTTTAATTTATATAGAAGTTTGAGGATGGTTAATCCCTCTCCATATATGTCATTTTTTGATTTCGGCTCATGGTATCTGATAGGTTCAAGCCCTGAAGTAATGGTTAAAGCAGAAAAAAATAAAAATAATAAGATTGTTGCAAGCTTAAGACCAATAGCTGGCACAAGACCTAGAGGTATTGATAATCAACAAGACTTGGAATTAGAAAAGGAATTATTAAAAGATCCAAAAGAGATAGCTGAGCATGTAATGCTAATTGATCTTGGGAGAAATGATCTTGGAAGAGTTTGTGAAATTGGTACTGTCAAGGTTAAGGATTTAATGGTAATTGAGAAATATTCACATGTTATGCATATAGTCAGTCAAGTTGAGGGAATCTTAAAAAACAATGCTGATGTTTGGGATTTGCTCAAAGCATCCTTTCCCGCTGGGACAGTAACTGGCGCCCCAAAAATAAGAGCTATGCAATTGATTAAGCACTTTGAAAAAGACGCTAGAGGGCCTTATGCTGGTGTTTACGGATCTATTGATATTAATGGTGCATTAAATACAGCAATTACGATAAGAACCATGATAGTTAAACCCTCAAGACATGGGAAATATGATGTATCAGTGCAAGCAGGAGCTGGAATAGTTGCTGATTCTTTTCCGGAAAATGAATATCAAGAGACGATAAATAAAGCAAAGGGAATACTTAAAGCATTAGCCTGTTTGGATAAATAAATGAGTCAAAATAATCTTTATAAGGGTTTTGAGGTGGAACTTTTCACAGGTTCTTTAAATTCTCATATTGGTGTTTCGGCTGAAATTGAGAAAAATTTCCCTGATTTTGTAAAAGAGCCAGATAATAGAAACGTTGAATACATAACAACGCCTGAAAAAGACTATGGTTATTTATATGAGAAATTAAAAACTCCAAGAAAAAAGTTAAGGCAGTGGCTAAATACTAAAAATTTAACAATCATTCCTTCATCCACTCTTTGTTTTAAACACGATATTCAATTTCAAAGATCTGATATTGACAACGTTTATCATCAATTTATTCAAGATAATTATGGAATATCTATTGCAACTTCAAGTGTCCATATAAACATAGGAATAGATGATTTAGATAAACTTTTTACAGCTATAAGACTTATAAGATCTGAGGCTGCTCTATATCTATCTTTAAGTGCTAGTTCACCTTTTTTAAATAATAAAATTACGAATAATCACTCTCAGAGATGGATCCAGTTTCCTAAAACACCTAGCAGGGTACCTTTTTTTGTAAATCATAATTCTTATATCGACTGGATAGAGCAAAATATATCTAATAAAAACATGCAAAATATTAGACATTTTTGGTCGTCAATCCGACCAAATGGTCCCCAAAGACCTTTGATTCTTGATCGTTTGGAATTAAGAATTTGTGATTTTGTTTACGATATTAATCTGCTTTTAGGGATAACGGCCATGATAGAACTAAGGATTTTAAATCTTTTTGAAAATATGAATACCTTAGATCCGATGAATGCTAGTAGTTTTTCTATGGATGAGTTGTCAGAAATATGTGATCAAAATGAAATTAATGCTGCTAAAGATAGTCTGAATTCAGAGTTAATTAACTGGCAAGATGGCAAAAAAATTATTTGTAGAGAGTGGATTCAAAACTTATTATCAGATTTATCTTCCACAGCAGAAAATTTTGGTATGAAACATCTTTTAGATCCTATCTATAAAGTGCTTGAAGAAGGTAATCAATCTATGAAATGGATAAATCAATATGAAAAAGGGCTTTCTATTGAACAGATAATAAAAATTTCTATCGAAGATATGATTAGGAGTGAGGCCTAGAATGTTTGATTATTTAAATAAACTTCAATATGAATATTTTCAATTGTGACATAATGATTATATGGAATCTTTTCGACAAGTAAAAAATAATAACGTGGATCTGATAAGTAACAATGATCCACTTGATAAAAATCGTCTTTTAATTGAAGATCTCTGGGAATCTGTGCTCAGAGAAGAATGCCCAGATGATCAAGCAGAGAGATTGATACAGCTTAAAGAATTAAGTTATTCAAAACAAATTGACGGTGAAAGTTCAAAAACTTTCAAAAATGAAATAGTTGATATTGTAAATTCTATGGATTTAGCAGAATCTATAGCAGCAGCAAGGGCGTTTTCATTATATTTTCAACTCGTGAATATATTGGAGCAAAGAGTTGAGGAAGATAGATATATTCAAAGCTTTACCAATAAGGATGTTCAAAAATCGCCCGACAATCTTGATCCTTTTGCCCCAGCATTGGCTAGGCAAAATGCCCCAGTAACTTTTAGAGAACTTTTTTACAGGCTAAGGAAATTAAATGTACCACCAGGAAAATTAGAGGAGTTATTGCAGGAAATGGACATTCGTTTAGTTTTTACTGCACATCCGACGGAGATCGTAAGACATACGATTAGACATAAGCAAACAAGAGTAGCAAATTTGTTAAAAAAAATACAGATTGAGCAATTTCTAACAAAAGAAGAAATAATTTCTTTAAAAACCCAATTAAAAGAGGAAGTAAGACTTTGGTGGAGAACAGATGAATTACATCAATTTAAACCTTCAGTTTTAGATGAAGTTGATTATGCCTTGCATTATTTTCAGCAAGTTTTATTTAATGCGATGCCTCAATTGAGAGGCAGGATCGCTGAAGCACTTACCGAAAATTATCCAGATGTTCAGTTGCCCTCAGAATCTTTTTGTAACTTCGGTTCTTGGGTAGGCTCTGATAGGGATGGTAATCCATCGGTCACTCCGGAGATAACATGGAGAACTGCTTGCTATCAAAGGCAGTTGATGTTGGAAAGATATATTATTGCGACGTCTAATCTTAGAGATCAATTAAGTGTGTCGATGCAATGGAGTCAAGTCAGTTCCTCCCTATTAGAGTCACTCGAAACTGACAGGGTTAAGTTCCCTGAAATATATGAAGCTAGAGCTACAAGATATAGATCAGAACCCTATAGATTAAAATTAAGTTATATTTTAGAAAAACTAAGGTTAACACAAGAAAGAAATAATTTATTAGCTGATAGTGGGTGGAAATTTGACTTGGAGGGAGAAACTGATAACAAAAATCTGGATAAAGTTGAAAACTTATATTACAAGTCAGTAAACGAATTTACTTATGATCTCGAACTAATTAAAAATAGCTTGATTAGTACAGATTTAACTTGTGAGTCCGTAAATACTTTACTTACTCAGGTTCATATTTTTGGATTTTCTTTGGCAAGTTTAGATATTCGTCAAGAGAGTACAAGACATAGTGACGCTATACAAGAGCTTACAAATTATCTTGATTTATCTGTTCAATATGACCAAATGTCCGAGGAAGAGAAAATTAAATGGCTTATAAACGAATTAAATACAAAAAGGCCTTTAATTCCCTCTGACGTTAACTGGACAAAAACTACAGAAGAAACTTTTTCAGTTTTTAAAATGGTTAAGAGACTACAGCAAGAATTTGGAAGTCGCATTTGTCATTCTTATGTGATTTCAATGAGTCATAGTGCATCTGATTTGCTTGAAGTTCTCTTATTGGCAAAAGAAATGGGACTTCTTGATCAAAATTCACAAAAGTCAAAATTATTAGTTGTTCCTCTTTTTGAAACTGTGGAAGACCTTAAAAGAGCACCAGAAGTAATGGAAAAGTTGTTTAAATTAGATTTCTATAGATCATTATTGCCAAAAGTAGGAGAATCTTTTAAACCTCTGCAAGAATTAATGCTTGGATATTCTGATAGCAATAAAGATTCAGGGTTTGTTTCTAGTAATTGGGAAATTCATAGAGCCCAAATAGCTCTTCAAAATCTCTCAAGTAGAAATAATATATTGCTAAGACTTTTTCATGGAAGAGGTGGTTCTGTAGGGAGAGGAGGAGGACCAGCCTATCAGGCAATATTGGCTCAACCAAGCGGCACTTTAAAAGGGCGAATAAAAATAACAGAACAAGGTGAAGTTTTAGCTTCTAAATATAGTCTTCCCGAACTGGCTTTGTACAATCTTGAGACTGTAACTACAGCGGTAATTCAAAATAGTTTGGTAAATAATAGACTTGACGCTACTCCTGAATGGAATCAATTAATGTCTCGGCTGGCAGAAACATCAAGGTCTCATTATAGAAAATTAGTGCATGAGAATCCTGATCTGTTAAATTTCTTTCAAGAGGTCACTCCCATAGAAGAAATAAGTAAATTACAGATATCTAGTAGACCTGCTAGAAGAAAAAAAGGTGCAAAAGATTTGTCAAGTTTAAGAGCTATTCCATGGGTATTTGGTTGGACACAAAGTAGATTTCTTTTGCCAAGTTGGTTTGGAGTAGGCACTGCATTGTCATCTGAATTAAATTCAGATCCACAACAAATTGAATTATTAAGAGTGCTGCATCAAAGATGGCCATTTTTTAGAATGCTCATATCTAAGGTAGAAATGACATTATCTAAGGTTGATTTGGAAGTTGCTAGATATTATGTTGATACTCTTGGCAGTAAGGAAAATAAGGATTCCTTTGATGATATTTTTGAAGTAATTTCTAAAGAATATAATCTTACAAAATCTTTAATACTTGAAATTACTGGTAAAAATAAGCTCCTAGAATCTGATAGAGACTTGAAATCATCAGTAAGCTTGAGAAATAAGACAATTATTCCATTAGGGTTTTTGCAGGTTTCACTTCTTAGAAGATTAAGAGACCAGACAAGACAACCTCCAATAAGCGAATTTATTATAGATAAAGATGAATCTAGAAGGGCTTACAGCAGAAGTGAACTATTAAGGGGAGCACTTTTAACTATTAATGGGATAGCAGCTGGCATGAGAAATACAGGTTGATAATTGCAGTATTTTCCTAAAAAAAAACTTGTTCTTCCAGAAGGTTATTTTGTTAACTCTTCTCAAATTCCATTAGCTAAAGAAGTTAACAAACTTTTAGCAAATTCTGGTTGCGAGACATTTCCAATAAAACCTCTTTCTGAGGCTATTCAAAAAAGTAATTTCTTTTTTACCATACAGAATGAATTAAAGAATAAATTATATGGCTTTGTAAGGGTAACGTCCGACAGGGGATTGAATGCTAACTTGTGGAATTTAAGTGCATTGCCAGGGAATAATCAGCAACTTTTTTATTCAATATTGCTTCAAGTAACTCTTGAGAAAATAAATAGAGAAATGCCTGGATGCAGTATTTCTGTACAGGCTCCAGTATCTTCGTTTTTAAGTTTAGAGGAAAATGGATTTATACTAGATCCCAATGGAATAAGAGTAATGGGATATAAACTTTAAAAATCATTCTACGAGCATGGAGGGATTCGAACCCCCGACTCTCAGAACCGGAATCTGATGCTCTATCCAACTGAGCTACATGCCCTTTAATTTTTCAATTTCTTTAAAGAAAATCTAAATATTTTAAACTTAGCTAATTTAATTAATGAATGCACAAAAAAAATTTTTTTAAATAAATTAAAAATTAAAAATTTTCGGAACCATAAAAGTTTTGAAATTGATCTAAAAGAGCAAAGAGCAATTGTTCTTGGCTGCAACGGTGTTGGCAAGTCAAATTTACTTGAATCGGTTGAATTTTTAAGTCAATTAAAATCTAATAGAGCACTAAGTGATAAGGATTTAATAGAGAACGATAGTGATATGGCTGTAGTTATTGGACAAATAAATTTTAAAGACGATCTAAAGTTAAATTTATTCCGAAAAGGGCCTAAAAGAATTTATGTTAATGAATCAATCTTGAAAAAACAGAGTGAAATAAAGCATTATATTCGGAGTGTATGTTTCTGTTCTAATGATATAGATATTGTTAGAAGTGAACCAAGTTATCGAAGAACATGGATTGATAAAGTCGTATCTCAGCTTGAACCAGTATATTCAGACCTGATAAGTAGATTTAATAGGCTTTTAAAACAAAGAAGTCATTTTTGGCGTTCGGAAAGTTTCTTAAAAACCCAATCCACAGATATTGTTGAAAGTTTTGATATTCAAATGTCAATAATAAGCACAAGAATTTTTAGGCGCAGAAGAAGAGCTTTATTAAAAATAAAACCATATGTTGAATATTGGCATAATCATTTAAGTAAATCTCAAGAGCAAATAGACATAAATTATCTTTCGGGGATACAAAATATAAGTCCAGAAGAAGAAGAAGAAGAAGAAGTGATTAGTAAAAAAATAGCAGAACAACTCTTAAATCAGCGTTCAATAGAAGCATTGACTGGTAAATGTAATTTTGGCCCTCATCGTGATGATATTGAGTTTCTAATCAATAATGTTTCAGTTAGAAAATATGGTTCCTCAGGACAGCAAAGAACTTTTATCTTGGCTTTAAAGATGGCTGAACTCGATTTATTAACTAAAACATTAAATGTTCCTCCAATACTTATATTGGATGATGTCTTGGCGGAATTAGATTTAACCAGGCAAAATTTATTATTAAATTCTGTTGGTAAAGATAGTCAATGTTTTATAAGTGCGACACATTTAGATAAATTTAATCAGTCTTTCTTAGACTCGTCACAAATGATTCACTTATAATTTAAAAAAGGCACGATTTTTAGCTAATCTTAATTTCATATAAATTTCTTAAATGGAAATCTACAAAAAAAGTCAAATTTTAAGTTCGTTAAGTGATGAGCAAAAATTGGGTCATCAAAGTAAACACCTTTTGTTGGAACTTTATAAATGCGATCGCGAAAAATTAAATGACGAATCCTTTTTGCGCTGTATTTTAAATAGAGCTGCTAAATTGGCAAATGCAACAGTTTTGAATTTGATAAGTAATAAATTTGAGCCTCAAGGGGTTACGGCAATTGCATTACTGGCAGAATCACATATTTCAATACATACTTGGCCTGAATCTAATTATTCGGCAGTCGATATTTTTACATGTGGTCAAAATATGATGCCTGAACTGGCTAGTCAATATTTAATTGAATCTTTGATGGCTAAAGAACATTCTTTGCGTGTCATTGAGCGAAATCCACCCTCAGCAGTCGCTAAACAGATCAGAACGGTTGTTTGACAATATTTACCTATTTAATTTTCCGCTTACAAGTCCCTCAAGATCCAAACTTGTGCAATTAAATCCTAAATTAGAAAAATATTGAACTAACTCACTAAAATCATATTTATTAAAAAAATGCTTTAACTCATCTTGGGGAATTTCTATTCTTGCAGTTGAACCTTGGCAACGAACTCTAACCTCCGATAGTCCATATTCTTTCAGATATTCTTCTGCTTTCTCAACCATTTTTAGCCTCTCACTAGTTATTTCATGGCCATAAGGAAATCTTGATGATAAGCAAGGTTGAGCAGGTTTATCCCACCATGGAAAACCCAATGCTCTTGATATGTCCCTAATATCTTGTTTTGAGACTTTAAATTTTGCAAGGGGAGAGATAACTCCTGCTTGTTTTGAGGCTTGTATACCTGGTCTGTAATCTTTAAGATCATCTAGATTAACTCCATCTAAAACAATCTTGTAATTGAGTTTTTTTGAGATGTAGGTTGTATGTTTGTGAAGCTCTTTTTTGCATGCAAAGCACCTATCCTTTGGATTTTCACTGTAACTTGATTGGTCTAATTCAAATGTTTTAATTTCTAAATGCTTTACCCCAATCCATTTTGCTTGCCTTCTTGCTTCTTCGCGAAGAGTATTGGCTAATGCAGGAGAAATACCAGTTACAGCAATTGCTTTGTTACCTAATTGCTCGAATGCTAATGATGCTACTAGTGTACTGTCAACTCCTCCGGAATAAGCAATACAAACACTATCAAGATTCTTAATGTATCTTCTAATTGTATAAAGTTTTTCACTTTGTTCATCAGAGAGAATTTCTAGTTGATTGAACATGCTAATTACTTTAAAATTCAAATTACTTATGAATAGGTTGAATTTATTATTAAATCTTTAATAATATTCTTATTTATATCTTAAATTAAATTTATTAATTTTGTTCAAGTGACGAATACGAGTAGAAATAGAGGAATTGGAATTGTCACAGCAAATGACAGTCAAGAGAGATCAATAGGACAATTACATATTTACGATGGAGAGGGTAAGGGAAAAAGTCAGGCTGCATTGGGAGTAGTTCTCAGGACAATAGGATTAGGAATATGCGAAAAAAGACAGTCAAGAGTTTTACTTTTAAGATTTTTAAAAGGCCCAGAGAGGCCATATGACGAGGATTCAGCTATAGAGGCTTTACAAAGAGGGTTTCCACATTTAATTGATCATGTAAGAACAGGAAGATCTGAATTCTTTACTGCTGACCAAGTAACAAAGTTTGATGTTGGTGAGGCTGAAAGAGGTTGGAATATTGCTAAAGGAGCAATTGCTAGTTCTCTTTATTCTGTAGTTGTACTTGATGAGTTGAATCCAGTTCTTGATTTAGGAATGCTTGATATCAATGAAGTAGTTGATGCTCTTCAAAATCGTCCAGATGGATTAGAAATAATTATTACTGGAAGGGCAGCCCCGCCCGCTTTGGTAAGAATATCTCAACTCCATTCAGAAATGAAACCACGTTTGATGGGAGACTTATTAGAACCAACAAGACAAAGTAGTTCAATTGGTGGGATTGAGATTTATACAGGTGAAGGAAAGGGTAAATCCACAAGTGCACTCGGTAAGGCTCTTCAAGCTATCGGTAAAGGAATATCTCAAGATAAAAGTCATAGAGTTTTAATATTACAGTGGTTAAAAGGTGGAAATGGTTATACCGAAGATGCTGCCATAGAAGCTTTGAGAGAGAGTTACCCTCATTTAGTAGATCATTTGCGTTCAGGCAGAGATGCTATCGTATGGAGAGGTCAGCAACAACCAATTGATTATGTTGAGGCTGAAAGAGCATGGGAAATTGCTAAAGCTGCTATTTTGTCTGGTTTGTATAAAACAATTATTTTAGATGAATTGAATCCAACTGTTGATTTAGAGTTGCTACCTGTGGAATCAATACATCAAACGCTCTTAAAAAAACCAGCAGATACTGAAGTTGTAATTACTGGGAGGTGTAAAAATGAACCTTCATATTTTGAACTAGCTGATGTTTACTCTGAAATGGTTTGTCATAAACATTATGCAAATGTGGGAGTTGATTTGAAAAGAGGTGTAGATTACTAACTATTCAAAAAAATTAATTGCTCAATATTTTTTTTACCTTTTCGATGCCATCTTTAATAGATCTTGACTGAATTTTGAATTTAGACAAGATTCTTGAAGCTTTTTCAGAACGTTTCCCCGATTTACATATAGTGAAAACCTCTTTATTTAAACTTTCTTTTTGAATAAATTTTAAGTCAGATTCTTGCTTCAAATGGCTGAGGGGAATTGAGATAGATCCCTCTATTGCGGATTTAGAAAACTCTTCATTTTCTCTAACATCAATTAAAAGAATTTTGTTAGGTTTTGCTTTGTATAAACTATTAAAGTCATTAGCATTAATACTTTTAATGTCATCGTTTTTTCCGCAATATTCATCACTATTATAAAAGCTCTCAAACTGAGACAGATTTTTTATTCGTTTATTTAACTGATCACTTTTTAGATGTAATTTTTTCATATTCATATTAAATAGATCAAAAATTAAAATTGTCCCATCTAAAATTTCACCTTTTTTCAAAATGATTTTGATAATTTCATTAACCTGAAGAATTCCTATTAAACCTGTTGAAACACCTACAACCCCGTATTCTGCACAACTAGGGACAGCATTTTTTGTAGGTGATTCTGGAAGTAAGTCTCTTAAATTAGGACTATTTTTATATAAATTGAAAACACTCACTTGCCCTTCAAAGCCTTGTACACTTCCAAAGACTAGGGGTTTTTTTAATATCAGGCATGAATCATTTATTAAATATCTTGTGCCAAAGTTATCCGAGCAATCACAAATAACATCAAACTCCTTTATTAATTCAAGAGCATTTTTAGGATTAATTCTCTCTGAAAAGGTTAATATTTCACAATTAGGATTGAATTTTTCAATTCTTTCCCGAGCAGAATCAATTTTAAGATTGCCAATAGTATTTGTTTCATGAATTATCTGTCTCTGGAGATTAGACTTTTCAACTTGATCGTTATCAACTATTCCAATTCTCCCAATTCCTGCTGCAGCTAGATAAAGCAAAACGGAAGAACCAAGCCCACCTGCTCCAATGCATAATACTGAGCTGTTTTTAAGATTTAGTTGGCCCTCATAACCTATCTCTTTGAGGGTCAAATGTTTTTGATATCTTTCTTCTTCATCAGAGTTTAAGAAATTAAATTTTATATATTTGGACATTGAAATCCTTTAATTTTTGCGAGATAAACTATGAAAATATAATAATTAAAATAAAAATTTTAGACTTTTAAATTTTTCTTATTACACTAATTTATTAATGTTTTTGTTAGAACTAGACCATAATGTGAAGTTTTTATAAATCAATTTTAAGTTTAAATATCTTTAGAAAGCATATATAGCAACGCCTCTAAAAAAATACAAAATGTTTCGGTTCGGAATTTTGCACAACAAAAAGGTAGTCAATAGACGTTTTTTCCGATACTGTCTGGTTCATATATTAAGTTTACTGAATTCATGAGTGATAACACTCCAGAGTCAAACCAAGACTCCGGCTCCGATACAAGCTCAGAAACCAAAAGTTTTTCAGAGAAGTACTCTGATGTTATGGGAAAAGTCAACGAAACCCTTGGTAATGTTGATTGGACTCAAATGGGCAAGTACGGCAAGGCGGCAGGCATAATTGCTGTTGTCGTAATAGCTCAGATAATAATTAAAGTTGTCATTGACACGATAAACTTTTTCCCAATTCTTCCTGGTTTACTAGAACTGCTAGGGGTCATTGTTGTCGGTCAATGGAGCTGGCAAAATCTTCGTACCAGTGAAAATCGTGAAGCTGTTCTAGATAAGGTACAAAATCTTAAGAAGACATATTTAGGGTAGTTAAAGATTACATATTGAGAATTTCTTTTACGTAATCTTCAACTTGGTTTAAGTACCCTCCTCCAAACATGTTGGCGTGATTCAATATGTGATAAAAATTATAAATAATAATTCTTTTATTAAATCCGTTTTTTATAGGGAAAATTTTATGGTATTCTTCATAAAATTCTTTTCTAAAACCTCCAAATAGTTTTGTCATAGCTATATCTACCTCATTATCTGCCCACCAAGATGCAGGGTCGAATATTACCCCCTTTCCATTTTTGTCCATTCCTGCATTGCCTGACCATAAATCACCATGAACTAGAGCATTTATTGGTTTGTGATTCAGCAATTCTGATTGAATTTTTTCTTTAACTTTATTTATAATTTCTTTGTCTAAAATTCTTGATTTAAGATTTAATAATTGAGGTATTATCCTTAAGTTTAAAAAACAATCTATCCAATTATCTTCCAAGCCTTTTTTCTGATCTGTTGTTCCGATAAAGCCCTCAACTGGAAAGCCAAACATTTTGGGGTTAGATTCAGCTGATTTCAAGTGCAATTCACCTAAACCTTTTCCAAGCTTTTTTTGGTCAAAGTTATGCATATCTATCCATTCAATTAAAAGAATCTCGATATTTTTTATATTCTTATATGCAATAACTTCAGGAATAACTAAGTTTTCTTGATTAATATATTTTCTCAAATTTTGGAGACAATATTTTTCAAATTCAAGAAATTTTTTGTTTCTAATGTTTCTTTTAAGGAATAACTTTTTGTTTGAGAATTCTATTCGCCATGCATTATGAATATCGCCACCATGTACTTGTTCAATACTTTTTGGATAGGTTTCACCTAATTCTTCACAAATTTCGTTAATTTCAATAGGAGATAATTTTTGCATTTTAATGAAAAAGTCTGAAGTTATTGTTGTAGGCGCCGGTATAGCAGGACTAACTTCTGCAGCGATTTTATCAAAACAAGGCTTATCAGTGACTTTAATCGAATCTCATACTCAAGCCGGAGGATGTGCCGGTACTTTTAAAAGAAAGAATTATACTTTCGATGTTGGCGCAACTCAGGTTGCTGGTTTAGAGAAGGGAGGAATACATTCTAGAATTTTTGATTTTTTAGATATTCCATCCCCAGAAGCCACAATTTTAGACCCTGCTTGCATTGTTGATTTAAATGATGGTGGTAATCCTATACCTATTTGGTATGAAAAAAGTAAATGGATTGCTGAACGAGAAATGCAGTTTCCTGGGAGTCAAAGATTTTGGAAGCTTTGTACCCTAATACATGAAAGTAATTGGATATTTGCTAATAATAATCCTGTATTACCAATAAGTAATTTTTGGGATTTTTCTCAACTTCTCAAAGCACTAGTACCTTCAAACCTTGTCACAGGTATCTTACTTAAATCTACTATTTTTGATCTATTGCGGATATGTGGATTATCCAAGAATGAGCGCTTGATTAAATTCTTAAATCTTCAACTAAAACTTTATTCTCAAGAGGACGTTTATAGTACTGCAGCATTATATGGATCTACTGTTCTTCAGATGTGTCAACAGCCACATGGTCTGTGGCATCTTAAAAAATCTATGCAGTCTTTAAGTGAATCATTAGAAAGTTCATTAATTAAAACTGGAGTTAATTTAATTTTTGGACAAGAAGTTAATTCTATAACTTTTGACGATGAAAATATGTGTTGGCAACTATCTGCTAATTCGAAAAAAAAATCATTTATTTATCAAGCAAAAGATGTGATTTATACCGCACCTCCACAATCTTTGCTTAAGCATTTGAAAGATCCTTTAGAAAGAAAAAAAAATTATAAAAATCGACTTAATAATTTGCCAGATCCAAGTGGAGCTGTAGTTTTTTATTCAGCATTAAAAAAGGAACATATTAAAAAAACATTCTCCAATCATTATCAATTTGTTTCAAAAGAATTTTGTTCGTTATTTGTATCAATTAGTGATGATGGCGATGGAAGAGCGCCAAAAGGTGAGGTTACTTTAATTGCCAGTATCTTTACCAAAACTAAAGATTGGTTTGATCTAGATAAACAAACTTACTTAAAGAAAAAAAATGGTTTCATGAAAAAAATATCCCTTGAATTGGAAAGTCAATTTGATATTGATCCTGAAAAATGGCTACATAGAGAATTAGCAACTCCATTGGGCTTTGAAAAATGGACAAAAAGACCTAATGGAATAGTAGGCGGGCTTGGTCAAAATCCAGATATTTTTGGTTTATTTGGATTATCAAGTAGGACACCTTTTGAAGGTTTATGGTTATGTGGAGATTCGATTTATCCAGGAGAGGGGACTGCAGGTGTTAGTCAGTCTGCATTAATGGTTTCAAGGCAAATTTTAGCTTCCAAAGGTATAGAAAATTTTAGTTTATAAAATTTTGTCTGTTTTCTTTTGCTTCAGCAAGTTTTTTAGAAAGTAAATCCCAATTTTTTTCTTTAATAAGAGATTCCAGTATATTCAGCTTATTTTTAAAATTATTTATGGAATTTAAAACATTGATCTGATTATTAATAGCTAAATCTACGCCTAGTTGTTCATTGCCTCCGCCAACTCTAGAAGTGTCAGCAAATCCTGTAGCAGCTAATTTTTGCGAGAGATCTAATAAAGATTGATTATTTTTTGTTTGCGCAGTTTCTATGAGGGCAGAAGCTAAAAATATAGGCAAATGAGAAATTAGAGATACTGCTTCATCATGCTCTTTTGGCGAAGCTTGGCAAATTTCACAATCCATTGATTTTATGAGCTCGGAAATAGTTCTGACTGAATTTAAATTACTATTTTGTGTTGGGGTAATAATCCATTTTGCATTTTTAAAAAGACCTTCAAAACCTGAATCAACTCCTTTTTTTTCTGTGCCTGCCATTGGATGAGATCCAATAAATAGAGGATGTGAATTTTCCCATGTATTTACAATTGGTTCTTTTACAGACCCTACATCAGTTAATATTGTTTCCTGAGGTATTGATGCTACTAATTGTTGAGACGGACTGATCAAATCTTTGATAGGCAATGCCAAGATTATTAGCTCACATTTTTCTAATAAGCTCAGATCACAGCTAACAAAATTTGCAAGTTTTTTATCCTTAGCTTTTTTTTCATTAAATTCATTATTTGCTATTCCATAAATTGTATGATTTAGACTTTGGAGTTTTAATCCTAAAGAACCACCAATTAATCCTAATCCTACTATTCCAATTTTCATAAATTAATTAATTCAAGACCCTCTTTTATTGATACCAATTTTTTGTATATTAGGTTCATAAATTTTGTATGTTTTTGAAATTAAATTAATTATAAATGCTTGAAATTTTAAGTCATCAATATTTAAAAAATTTTTTGAGAGATCAAAGTATTAATTGGGAGCAAATATATTCTTTTGGGAGGATAGTTTCCAAATGTATTGAAAATGATTCTACCTATCTAATTAATTCAGAAATTTTCTCTAGCTATGATTGGTTACCTCCAATTTTGATTTCTTTATTTTTAAAGGAAGAGGATTCAACTTTAATTTTATCTAAAGAAAAAATCCAATTTATAAGCCAATTTCAGATTGATTCATTGAAAAATCTAGGTTTTAATTTTATTCTGAAAAATGATCAATTTATTTTTGCAAATCATCATGTTCACTTGATAACTATCCAAAATTTTCTTAATGATCCCAATTATCGTAATCTTAGAAATCATCGAATAGTTTATTCAGGAATTGAGGATATAAAAAAGGATTTAAAAAATCATTTTAGGATTTCTTTACTTAAAAAGGATTGGACAAAAAATTTTAAAGAATTTGAATTAATCAATCAAAAATTTATAAAAGTATATGATTCGTTGAAGAAAAAATTCTTCTTGAGAAAGGTCTTAGGAAATAGTTATATCAATTTAGATGAAAAAGAAATTAGTTTCTTGTCAAACTTTTTTCATGAAAATTCTTTTTTTTCTGATAAATTTTTAAGCGTCAACAAAGCATTATCTCAAGGTTGGGCATGCTGGGTAAAGTTAAACGATACAAATTTAGATTGGAATTTGTATTTACAGCCAATAGATGAACTTTTTCAAATTAAGGAATTTTTTTCAAATAATAAATTTGTTTTTTTATCAGCATTGAGAAAAGATAATTTTTTCCAAATGTATTTTAAAAAGCATAGTTTAGATATTGACTTGGTTATTAATTTTAAGAGTAATTTTGAAGAGAAAAAGATTTCTTTATATATACCTTCTAAACAGTTGCTTCCTAATAATCCTTTTTTTACCAATTCAATCTTGGACAAATGCAAAAAGTTAATACTTTTTAGAAAGGGTTTAACTTTAGTGTTGTCTGATGATATTGATTTAAAAACTAATCTTGCTACAGAATTAGCTGCTACTTACGGGAAGAGAGTATTGCTAGAGAATATTCCCTCAGGTAGAAATGAAATCCTTTGCTCTAGTTTTGACTGGTGGATTATGAATTCTTATTTAATTCAAATTCCAGAACAAATTATCATTCCTTTACTTCCGATTCCGAATATGTCAGAACCCATTAATGCAATTACTGTCTCTCATAAAAAGAAGCTTTCTCAAGATTGGTTTAGAGACTTCTTTCTTCCTCAAGCTAGAATTAAACTTGAAAGATCTATTTCTCCTTTAAGAAGAAATTCAGGTAAGTTAATAATCCTAGATGGAAGAGCAAATAAAAGAAACTGGGGAAGATTACTTCTGCAAAACATTCAACCCTCAAAACAAATTAACTACATGCTACCTTTTGATTAGGTTATGATTTTGTAAATAACTAAAGAAATATGGGAGAAGCAAAAAGACGTAAAACACTTGGTTTACCTCCAAAAAAAAATAATACTAAAACTAAAATTGATGAGTCTCCAAGATTATTTGAATGGCTTCCCTTTACAATCAATCAAAGAGATAACCTAATTAAATTAAGTATTAAGGCCAGTTGGTTTGGAATCGGAGGGTTAGTAATCTTATGGATTGTAGTGAGATTTATAGGTCCTGCTGCTGGGTGGTGGACTTTAGCTGATTCTTTATAAATCTAAGCTACTGTTTTTATATCATTAACAGCGATTGTATTAGCAGGATTGCTATTTAATGCTTTCATTGAATTAGAACTGACTTCAGTTCCTTCTGTTAATTTCTCTTTAACGATAGATTCTACTTTATTTCTGATTTCTAAGTTTTGATCAAGCCAAATAATTGTATTATCTCTTCCTTGTCCAATATTTTCTCCTTCATAACTATACCAAGCACCTCTCCTTATGATGATATTAGTCTCTTCTGCTAAATCTAATAAGCATCCTGTTGTACTAATACCTTTCCCAAAGAGAATATCAAATTCTGCAATTCTAAATGGTGGTGCAACTTTGTTTTTTGCTACTTTCACTTTTGCTCTTATGCCATATTCCTCAGTACCTCTTTTAAGAGTTTGAATTCTTCTGATATCAAGTCTTACTGAGGCGTAAAATTTTAATGCATTACCTCCTGTGGTTGTTTCTGGATTGCCGTACGTAACGCCAATTTTTAGGCGTAATTGATTCAGGAATATTACCGTACATCCAGATTTGCCAATATTTCCTGTTATTTTCCTCATTGCTTGGCTCATTAGCCTTGCTTGGCTTCCAATTACGTGATCTCCCATCTCTCCTTCTATCTCGGCTCTTGGAGTTAGTGCTGCGACCGAGTCAACAACTACAAGATCTACCGCACTCGATCTTATAAGTTGGTCAACTATTTCTAGAGCCATTTCACCAGTATCTGGCTGTGAAACTAACAAATTTTCAACATCAACACCTAAAGATGCCGCATAAACTGGATCGAGTGCATGCTCAGCATCTACAAATGCAGCTACTCCTCCATTCTTTTGGACTTCCGCAATCGCGTGAAGCGTTAATGTAGTTTTTCCTGAACTTTCTGGTCCGTAAACTTCTACTACTCTTCCTTTTGGATAGCCTCCTCCTAATGCTAAATCTAAGGTGAGCGCTCCAGTAGATATTGTTTCTACTTTCATTCTTGAGGCGTCACCAAGTCTCATTATTGAACCTCGTCCAAAATTTCTTTCTATTTGGCCTAAGACAAGACTTAATGCCTTGTCTTTTTCTTTTGATTCAGTTTTTTTCTTTTCGTCAAGGCTCATTGTTTGATTTATCGGTTAAAGTTCTTGTAATTATTCTAAATTTGGAAATTTTTATTTAAACCAAACTTCATAAATACAAACTATAGTACATCTGTACTCTAGCTGATTATCTTTAAATTGCAACTAATTCTCCAAGGTTTCCTAATTTTAATAATTTAATTTCATTACTTAACTGATTTTTATCTGATTCTTTCAAATATCCCCAATCAGCTAGGAAGCATGGAATGTGAGAAGTTTCTGAATTTTGTTTAATATCGATTAGAGTTTTTTTCCTATCTTCTATAAATCCTAAAATTTCATAAGTTTGTGTAAGTTTTTCAGCTATTTTGATTTTTGTTCCTGATTCATAACCAAAAATAAATTCTGGAAAAATATTTAATTGTTTAAGAATTTTTTCTGCAAATATTTTACCTTTAGTTGTTATGACTCCAGTTTTTATTCCTCTTTTGCTTAATTCTTTCATGAAATTTATAATTTCAAAAAAAGGTTTATGTAAATTTACCCACGATTTAAAATCTTTATCAATTTGGTACTTGCGAGACTTATCTAACATTTTTTGTATATCTTCTGCTATCCAGGAATTTTCATTTAATATCTTCTGGCAATTTTGATGATAATTATTAATGAAATCATCTTTATTATCACTTTTTAATGGATTTTCTGTTTTTATGATTTCGTGAACAATTAGAATCATTTCCCAACCATATTTAACCCAAGGCCTAATTTCTTTGAAAGAATTTGGTACTCCTTGATAAAGTTTTTGATCAATAGTGATTTTGGGTGAATTTAAATATCTTTCACAGGTCAGCAAGGAGCTATGCCAATATTCTTGCATTCCATCAACTATTACTCCATCAAAATCAAATAGAAAAATTTTTTGAGAAGACACCAATTGAATATTAGAACTGGGCCGCTAGGATTCGAACCTAGGAATGTCGAGACCAAAACCCGATGCCTTACCACTTGGCGACGGCCCATTGAATTACCATTTTAATACATGAGAAGATTTTTTTCTATCCAAAAAATACAAATTTTTTATAAACATGGCGCTAGTTTTGAAAAATAAAAATATTATTTGAATGAGCTCGATTTCCATGGCTCTAGAAATTTTTGAGCTTTTTTGATCGCCAAACCCATTATTTCAGGATACTCATTGAGTTTTTTGTTATTTTTGTGAGCAAATTCAATAAAGGGCTGCATAATTTTTCTTGCAGCACTTCCAAATGCTATTCCATCTGGTAGATTGTTTGAATTCAACAATTCATGAGTTTTTTCATTTGTTCCTCCTGCTAATTGAATTAATCCTGGTGGAAGATCTGAACCGATTTTTTCAAACAACTTAACAGCATCTCTACTTGTTGTAGGAGCAAGATCTCCAGACATTGGCCTTCCATCTAGTTGCCAAATAAGGGGAATATCTAGCTCATTCAGAATTTCATATCTTTCCCAAAGAGCTTTCAAAAGATCTTCAGCCTCTTGGGCTTTTTTGAAAGATTGATTTAATCCACAACTAATAGATATCTTGTCTAATTTCATTCCAGAACTTTTAAGGATACTTACAACTTTTGTAAAAGAATCTAGGCGATTGATTTCTGTATGAATTTCTACTGCATTAGGCCTTATTTTTTGAAGTTTTAATGCTAAATCATTTTTTGACAAATTATATTCATATTCACTAATTAGATTTAGAGGACAACTGTTTAAACATCTTCCACATCCATAACATTTACTTTCTTTAATTCCGAAATTATCAATTGCAAAGGTGGGGCATACTTTTTCGCATGGTCTTGGACAACTAGGGGGACATTTTGAAGGATCAAATTTTGCTTTTCGAAAGTGGATATCTCTACCATCACTAATACTTATCATTAATCCAGGGGAGTTTTTAAAGATTTTTCTTGCCCAATCGATTCCTTTTTTTGCTGCATAAACTATAGATTCTTCTGCTGCAACATCTATGTAGTCGACACCAGCAGCAGTATAAATTGCACATAAATCTTCTATGGCAACAATATCTTCATTACTGGCACCACAAATTAACTTAATCCATTTATCTTTTTTATTCTTGGTTTTAATCAAACAATTTAACTTTCAAATTCATCCAAAATATAATTAATTAATGGTTTCCATTCAAGTTTTCTTGAACCCCCCATTTCAACAACTATTGTTAGTTTATTATCGTTAGTGCAAATCTCTATTAAGCTCTCTAATTCAGATTGAGATAATACTTGACCTTCTAATAACCAAAGTAATTTATTTTTATCATTTTCATTAAATAACTCAGAAGCTTGTGGAATTACTTGTTGAACTTCACCAAGTGCTCCGTTTCTTCCTACACTTTGATGACCAAGGTGAGGAGGTCTAACGCCATGCAATTTGAGCAAGAAAACTTCTGGATCTCCAAGCCCTCTTGCTGAAGTTATAAAAGTTTTGAAGCCTTTGGCCCTCATTCTCCTCAAAAGACGAGTTTCATAACCACCTTCAAGAGGAGCAAATATTGCGAGACATTTGTTAGTTTTTAAATCGTAATGAAACTTTTTCCCTGAGAGAAGTAATGGCATAAAAATTTCCTTTATTTCTATTTTATTTTATTTTATGGTACTTGATGATGTACAATTGTAACTCAGTGAATTTTTAAGCTCGCAAGCTAGCCGAGCCTCTGAAAATTTCACATTTTTTAGCGTTTCGTTAAAAAACTCAGGTGGGTTTATCCCGAGAGAAACTATCTATTATTTCAGATAAGTCTCGACCTTACTAATTGTTTTTTTATTAACTTCACCTTAATAAAAGAAGGGTTTAGATAATAGAAAAATTATTACGAGCTAGCATAATTTAGTCTTATGTCTATCGGAATTTTAGGAAAGAAATTGGGCATGTCCCAACTTTTCGATGATAAAGGTAATTCTGTTCCAGTTACTCTCATAGAGGCTGGTCCGTGCCGCGTCACTCAATTGAAAACAACTGCTTTGGATGGTTACACCGCCGTTCAGATAGGTTATGGCTTGTCCAAAGAGAAGCATTTAAGCAAACCTGAAAAGGGACACTTATTGAAATCAGGTGAAGAACTTTTAAAGCATTTGAAAGAATATAGGGTTGAAGAAACTTCATCTTATGAAATCGGAAAACAAATAACTGTAAAAAGCTTTGAGGTTGGTCAAAAAGTTGATATCAGTGGCAAATCTATGGGTAGAGGTTTTGCAGGTTACCAGAAAAGACACGGTTTTAGCAGAGGTCCTATGAGTCATGGTTCAAAAAATCATAGAGCACCAGGATCTACAGGAGCAGGAACAACTCCGGGTAGAATTTATCCAGGGAAAAGAATGGCAGGAAGATATGGAGGAAAACAGATAACTACCAAAGGATTGTTAGTTCTAAAAATTGATGATCAGAAGAATTTGCTTGTAGTAAAGGGTTCTGTTCCAGGTAAGCCCGGCTCAATTGTCAACATTAAGCCAAATAATGTTGTAGGCAAAAAAGGAGGTGAAAAATCATGACAACACTTGAAACTTTAAAGTGGGATGGTAAAAAATCAGGCAAAGTTACTCTTGATTTAGCAGTTGCTAAAGAAACTTCTTCGGCAGACTTAATCCATAGAGCAGTCCTTAGACAGCTAGCAAATAAAAGACAAGGGACAGCATCAACGTTGACAAGATCTGAAGTGCGCGGGGGCGGTAGAAAGCCATACAAACAAAAAGGTACAGGAAGAGCTCGTCAAGGATCAATAAGGACACCTTTAAGACCTGGTGGCGGAATTATTTTTGGACCGAAGCCACGTTCTTACAATCTTGATATGAATCGTAAGGAACGTAGGTTAGCTCTTAGAACAGCTCTTATGTCCAGAGTATCTGATATGAAGGCTGTTGAAGATTTTGGATCTACTTTAAAGCAGCCTAAAACAAGCGATATCATCAATGGCCTTGCTCGATTAGGTGTACAAAAAACTGAAAAAGTTTTGGTTATTCTTGATAGCCCTTCCGATATTATAAAAAAATCCATTAATAATATTGAGAAAGTAAAATTAATCGCCGCCGATCAATTAAATGTATTTGATATTCTCAATGCCAATAAATTGGTAATAGGTCAATCAGCGATAGATAAAATTCAGGAGGTTTATGCATCATGAGTAAATTATTCGATTCTCGTTTGGCCGATGTAATACGAAAGCCAGTTATTACTGAAAAAGCTACAAATGCACTAGATCTTAACCAATATACTTTTGAAGTAGATCATAGAGCGGCTAAACCACAAATAAAGGCAGCCATTGAAGCCTTGTTCAGTGTTAAAGTCATAGGAGTTAACACTATGAATCCTCCTAGGAGAACAAGAAGAGTCGGGAAATTTTCCGGTAAACGTTCTCAGGTCAAGAAGGCAATTGTACGTCTTGCTGAAGGAGACAAAATCCAACTATTTCCAGAATCTTAAGGAGTTTTAATCATGGCAATACGTAAATTTAAACCTTATACACCTGGCACTAGGCAGAGAGTAGTCACTGACTTTAGTGAAATCACAAGTGCAAAACCTGAAAGATCACTAATAGTTTCAAAACATAGAGTTAAAGGCAGGAATAATCGTGGAGTTATCACTTGTCGTCATCGTGGAGGTGGTCACAAAAGGCAATATAGATTGGTCGACTTTAGAAGAGATAAAAGAAATATCAACGCTAAAGTTGCAGCTATACACTACGATCCTCATAGAAATGCAAGGTTGGCACTTTTATTTTACGAAGATGGAGAGAAAAGATATATTATCGCTCCAGCAGGAGTAAAAGTAGGACAAAATGTCATTTCTGGAGAAAGTGTTCCAATTGAAGATGGAAATGCCATGCCGCTTTCTGTTATGCCATTAGGATCTAATGTTCATTGTGTTGAGTTATACGCAGGTAGGGGTGCTCAAATGGTTAGATCCGCAGGAGCTAGTGCTCAAGTTATGGCAAAAGAGGGAGATTATGTTGCTTTAAAACTCCCATCTACTGAGGTAAGACTTGTAAGAAAAGAATGTTACGCAACTCTTGGTGAAGTAGGTAATTCTGAAATAAGAAATACTAGCTTAGGTAAAGCGGGAAGAAGAAGATGGCTTGGAAGAAGGCCTCAAGTAAGAGGTAGTGTAATGAACCCATGTGATCATCCACATGGAGGAGGAGAGGGAAAAGCACCAATTGGTAGAGCAGGCCCAGTTACTCCATGGGGTAAGCCAGCTCTTGGACTAAAGACACGTAAAAAGAACAAACCAAGTAATAAATTAGTTGTTCGAAGACGCCGTCGCGTTTCTAAGAGGAGTAGAGGAGGAAGAGACTCTTGATTACTTCATTTATTATTTCAATTACTATTACATAATCATGGGACGTTCACTAAAAAAAGGACCTTTTATAGCAGATAGCCTGCTCAAGAAGGTAGAAAAACAAAATACCGATAATGACAAGTCTGTTATCAAAACTTGGTCAAGATCCTCTACGATTTTACCTTTAATGATCGGTCACACAATCGCTGTACATAATGGCAAGACTCACATTCCAGTATTTATTACTGAACAAATGATTGGTCATAAACTCGGTGAATTTGCTCCTACACGCACTTACCGAGGTCATATAAGAGATAAGAAAGGAGCAAAATCATGACAAAAACACCTGAAACAACAAAAACAGCAATTGCTCATGGGAATTATGTTCGCGGATCAGCCTCTAAAGTGAGAAGAGTTTTGGATCAGATAAGAGGTAGGTCTTATAGAGATGCATTGATTATGTTGGAATTTATGCCTTACAGATCTACAGACCCCATCACTAAAGTTCTTAGATCTGCGGTTGCCAATGCAGAACATAACCTTGGAATGGATCCATCTACCTTAGTTATTTCCTCTGCATGGGCTAATAGTGGTCCAGTAATGAAAAGGTATAGGCCCAGAGCTCAAGGTCGAGCTTTTTCAATTAAAAAACAGACTTGCCACATCAGTATTTCTGTTGAATCTGCTCCTACTCAAACTAATGCGGAGGTACAAAACTAATGGGACATAAAATACATCCTTCTGGATTAAGATTAGGAATTACACAAGAGCATCGCTCTAAGTGGTTTGCTACTTCTAAAACATATCCAATTCTTCTTCAAGAAGATTTTAAAATTCGTACTTTCATACAAAAAAAATATGGAGCAGCGGGAATTAGCGATGTTTTAATAGCCAGAAAAGCTGACCAACTGGAGCTTGAATTAAAAACAGCAAGACCAGGAGTTATTGTTGGAAGACAAGGTAGTGGTATTGAAGAATTAAGATCCGGCATTCAAAAAACTATAGGGGATAGAACAAGGCAAGTTAGAATAAACGTTGTTGAAGTTGAACGCGTAGATGCCGATGCATTTTTACTAGCTGAATATATTGCGCAACAACTTGAAAAAAGAGTCGCCTTTAGAAGAACTATAAGAATGGCCTTACAACGGGCTCAAAGGGCTGGAGTCCTAGGTCTTAAAATTCAAGTAGGGGGCAGGTTAAATGGTGCCGAAATAGCTAGAACTGAATGGACTAGAGAAGGTAGAGTTCCATTACATACTTTGAGAGCTGAAATTGACTATGCAACACGTGAAGCTAATACAACTTACGGTGTTTTAGGCATTAAAGTTTGGGTTTTCAAAGGTGAAGTTCTCCCTAAAGAAGAACAAACTATCCCTGTGGGTGCGAGCCCTATGAGGAAAGCTAGTAGAAGACCTCAGCAATTTGAGGATCGTTCAAATGAGAATTCATAGGAGGTATAAAAATGCTTAGTCCAAAACGTACTAAATTCCGTAAACAACATAGAGGCAGAATGAGGGGTGTAGCCTCAAAAGGTAATACTATTGCATTCGGTCAATTTGCTCTCCAAGCTCAAGACTGTGGCTGGGTAACTGCTCGTCAGATTGAAGCAAGTAGAAGAGCTATGACAAGATACATCAAACGTGGTGGTCAAATCTGGATAAGAATTTTTCCTGATAAACCTGTAACCATGAGACCTGCCGAAACAAGAATGGGTTCTGGTAAAGGTAATCCGGAGTTTTGGGTCGCAGTTGTAAAACCTGGAAGAATACTTTTTGAAATGGGTGGTGAGGATATCACTGAGGAAACTGCAAAGGAAGCTATGCGTCTGGCTCAATACAAACTTCCTGTAAAAACTAAATTTATTTCCATTGATAAAAATTTAGACAATTCCTCCCAAGAAAATACAAAAAATAGTAAAAAATCTCAACAGGAGGTTAAACAATGAAAAACTCAGAGTCACTTAAGGAATTTAAAAAATTAAATTCTGATCAAATTACTGAAAAGATTGACCAACTACGAAAAGATCTTTTTGACTTGAGATTCAAGCAAGCTACAAGACAGCTAAATGAAACTCATAAATTTAAAATTATCAAGAAACAAGTTGCGCAATTACTCACTCTCAGTAAGAGTCAATCTGCTTCTAAAACAACTTCTGATTAATTATTAGTTATGGCACTTAAAGAAAGAATTGGTACTGTTGTTAGCGACAAAATGGATAAAACAGTTGTTGTTGCTGTTATTAACAGATATCCACATCCCACTTATAAAAAAATTGTAAGTAGAACTACACGATATAAGGCGCATGATCCTGAAAATACATGTGTTTTAGGTGATCGAGTTAAAATTAGAGAATCTAGACCGCTCAGTGCTCACAAAAGGTGGGCAATAGAAGAGATTCTCAATAAAACAAGTCAGGCAAAGGAGGTTAAAAAATGATTCAACAAGAAACTTATTTAACAGTTGCTGATAATAGTGGAGCAAAAAGACTTCAATGTATTAGGGTTTTAGGTTCTAATAGAAGGTATGCACATGTCGGGGATGTAATCGTAGCAACTGTAAAAGATGCTCTTCCCAACATGGGAGTTAAGAAATCTGAAGTTGTTAAAGCTGTTATCGTAAGAACTAAAGCAACATTAAGAAGAAATACTGGGAATTCAATCAGATTTGATGACAATGCGGCAGTCTTGATTAATGAAGATAAGAATCCAAAAGGTACGAGAGTCTTTGGTCCTGTAGCTAGAGAACTGCGGGATAAAAATTACACAAAAATTGTTTCTCTTGCTCCGGAGGTGATTTAAATGTTGGATTCATTAAAGCAAAAGAAAAATTTCCAGAGAATAAAAATGAGAATCAAAACTGGAGATTTGGTAAAAGTAATTAATGGCAAGGATAAAGGGAAAACTGGTGAGGTTTTAAAAACTATCCCACTTGAAAATAGAGTAGTTGTAAAGGGAATTAACCTTAGGACTAAACATGTAAAACCAACTCAGGAAGGAGAAACTGGAAGAATACTTACAGAAGAAGCATCTTTACATGCATCAAATGTAATGTTCTTTTCAAAGGATAAAAATCTTACAAGTAAGATTGAATACTTTATTGATAAAGAGGGGGTTAAGAAAAGAAGATTGAAGAAAACTGGTGAAGTAATTGATTAATTTTTCATCAGAAACTAGATTTCAACTTTTCTTAATTTATCAATTCTGACAAAGACCAGAATTAACAAAAAATTATGACTCTAAAAAATCGCTACAAAGAATCAATAAGACCAAAACTTTTAAAGGACCTTGGTCTTAAAAATATTCATCAAGTCCCTAAAGTTGTCAAAGTCAACGTTAACAGAGGTCTTGGTGAGGCAGCTTCAAATTCGAAAGCTCTAGAAGCCTCTTTAAACGAAATGGCAACAATTACAGGACAAAAGGCACTTGTAACTAGGGCCAAAAAAGCTATCGCGGGTTTTAAAATTCGTGAGGGTATGCCGATTGGTTGTACTGTAACTTTGAGAGGAGACAGGATGTATTCCTTTTTGGAAAGATTTATAAATCTAGCTTTACCAAGAATAAGAGACTTTAGAGGAGTTAATCCAAAAAGTTTCGATGGGAGAGGTAATTATACTGTTGGAGTGAAAGAGCAATTGATTTTTCCTGAAATCTCTTTTGATAAAATAGATTCAATAAGAGGTATGGATATAACCATTGTCACTAGTGCAAAATCAGATCAAGAAGGTAAAGCTCTTTTGCAGGAGTTAGGAATGCCTTTTAGTAAGAATTAAATTAAAACTATGTCAAATCACGATCCAATTTCAGATATGCTTACTCGAATTAGAAATGCGAGTCAAAAAAAGCATACAACCACAACAATTCCAGGTTCAAAAATGTCCTTAAGTATCGCCAAAGTGCTTCAAAAAGAGGGGTTCATTTCTGATATTAATGAGGAAGGTGAAGGTTATAAATCGCAAATAATACTCGGTCTCAAATATAGTGGTAAAAACAAATTTCCTACTATCCGATCTATGCAAAGAGTTAGTAAACCTGGTTTGAGAATATATAAAAATACTAGAGGTTTACCAAAAGTTCTTGGAGGTCTTGGAGTTGCCATAATATCAACTTCTAAAGGCGTTATGAGTGATCGCGATGCCAGGAAGCAAGGCATTGGCGGCGAAGTCCTCTGCTATGTTTATTAAGGAGAATTAATCATGTCAAGAATCGGAAAAACACCAGTACCTATTCCAGAGAAAGTTACAGTTGATTTTGATGGATTAACAGTTACAGTGAAAGGCCCAAAGGGTGAGTTAAAGCGTCTCATGCCTGAGGGAGTTAGTTTTGATAAGAAAGATAATACTGTTGTTGTAAGTCCTACTACGACCAAAATACATTCAAGGCAGAGACATGGTTTATGTAGAGCCTTAATTGCAAATATGGTTGAAGGGGTTACCCAAGGTTTTTCAAAGAAACTAGAAATTGTTGGCGTTGGATCAAGAGCACAAGTAAAAGGTAAAAATCTAGTTGTAAGTGCAGGATATAGTCATCCTGTAGAAATGATCCCCCCTGATGGTATAACATACAAAGTTGAGAGTAATACAAACGTTACCGTATCTGGAATTGATAAGGAAATTGTTGGCAACGAAGCAGCAAAAATCAGATCAATTAGACCTCCAGAGCCATATAAAGGTAAAGGGATTAAATACCATGATGAGAGGATTCTCAGAAAAGCTGGTAAATCTGGCAAAAAATAATTCCTATTAAAAAAATGACCAAACTTTCCAGAAAATTACAAACCCAAAAAAGACATAGAAGATTAAGGAGATTCTTAATTGGAGATGCAACGCGTCCGAGATTGT
>QCDR01000015.1 GCA_003278705.1 Prochlorococcus sp. AG-355-J23 | reverse complement strand
AGTTTTGGAAAATTTCTTGCTATTAAAAGCCTCTCTTCTGAACATCTGAACGACTTCTAAACCTTGAAGATTCTCTTGAAAATCAGAGTTGAGTTGAGACAATTCTTCCCTCACTTGATAATTGGCTCTTCTGTAACGTTTTTGAAGCCAAATAATAAAATATGAAACGGGGATTTGAGTCAAAAGTAATAAAATGGCAAGACCTCGATCAATTGACAGCATTGTCAAAGAAATTACTATCAGACTAACGAAGTCAGCAATGACTCCAACTGCCCCACTACCAAAAACCTCGGCTAAAGCATCAACATCATTTGTTAATCTCGTCAATAATTTGCCTACAGGCATTTTATCGTGATACTTAAGAGATAAAGATATTGAATGATCAAAAAGTTCTCTTCTTATTCTTGCTGTTAAACGTTGTCCAACTGCTTGGATATTGTAAGTTTGGTATCCTTGCAGAACTAATCTGAATAATACCGTTATAAATAAAGTTAGGATTATGGCATTTATTGACTGCCCAAAGAAAGTTTTACTTAGCCAAACATCTGTAGTTTCGTTCTTTAGAATAGAAATTGCTTGACCAACTAATAATGGTTGAATAGCTCCAGAGAAAGAAACAGGTAACAAAACTATCAAGATTAGATAGATTGTTTTTTTATCTTTAGTTAAATATTTACCTAACTTTTTAATCCTTCTATAATCTTTAAAAAACATTTAACTAATCTTCTATAATCCATTATTAGATTCTATTGATAAAATAGTATCTCTGAGATGATTATCATCTAACCTCATAGATAAAGGATTTCCAATTAGTCTTGCAGTCGAATAATAAAGATCGTCTATTTTAATTAAACCATTCTCTTTAAGAGTCTTTCCAGTTGCCACCAAATCAACTATTGCCTCTGCCATACCTGTAATAGGACCAAGCTCTACTGATCCTGTCAAATGAACTATTTCTACGGGAATATTTAATTCTTCAAAATAAGATCTTGCTGTTTTTATAAATTTACTTGCTACTTTACAATTCGCTGGAAGATCAGTTGGTTTTGAATAATTGCTATTTTTCTTAACCGCCAACGACATATAACAACCACCAAATCCTAAATCTAATAACTTTGCGACTTTTAATTCAGATTCTCGTAAAACGTCATACCCAACGATACCTAAATCAGCCTGCCCATAACTTACATAAACAGGCACATCTCCATTTCTTACTAATAAAGCTTTTGCTCGTTTGCAATTTGATTCAAAGGTTAATGATCTATTATTTTCGTCCAACGCATCAGAGAAATCTAACCCAGCTTTTGCAAAAGTTGAAATTGAATCTTTTAACAGAGCTCCTTTTGGTAAAGCTATAGTAAACATAGATCAATTTCTTTCAAGGATTCTTAATTCTAGGTTAACAATGGAATTTAATAAAGCTCGAAATATAATTGGACTTAGAGTTTTAAGTGATAACGTCATTTGGTTATGGGTAAAAGATAAATCCGTTGTAGTTGTAGATCCATCTGTTCACGAACCAGTAATTAGATATATAAATGAAAACAATTTACACTTAGAAGCTATTTTGCAAACTCATCATCATTCAGACCATATTGGTGGGACGAAGTCTCTTATTGAAAGATGGCCAAATGTAAAAGTGATTGCTTCCTCCAAAGAAAAAAAGCGAATACCTTTGCAAAATATATCTGTAGAAGACGGTGAAACTTTGAATATTTTAGGTGAAGAAGTAAAAATAATTGAAGTATTAGGACATACAAGCTCACATATTTCATTTTTTTTGAATGGGGGAAATCCTGCTCTTTTTATTGGTGACACATTATTTTCTGGAGGTTGTGGAAGAATTTTTGAGGGAACCTATCAACAAATGTATTCCTCACTAGAAAGAATCAAATCTTTACCAAAAAATACTTTAATATATTGTGCACATGAATATACAAAGGCAAATATGTTGTGGGCATTGAATCTCAAGCCTGAAGATCAAGATATAAAAAATAAACTTTCGGAAGTTGAAAAAAAACTTTCTCTTAATGAATTAACAATTCCATTTTTACTTGATGAAGAGATGAAAATAAACCTTTTCTTAAGAGCGAAAAATTTAGATGAATTTACTTTTTTAAGAGAAAATAAAGATTTATGGGTTTAAATAGATAGGTATATTATTAAACAAATGTCCCCCAAACAAGTAATTAAAACATCAAATGCTCCAGATCCAGTAGGACCTTATAATCAAGCAATAAAAGCTGGGAATTTTATCTACTGTTCTGGTCAAATTGCTATAGATCCAACTTTAAATGAAATTACATGTATAGGTGATATAGAGAAGGAAACTATTCAAGTTTTAAAAAATCTCGCAGAAGTTCTTAAAGCTGGTGGAGCCAAAATAGAGGATGTAATAAAAACTACTATTTACTTAACGGACTTAAGTAATTTTCAAATTGTCAATAAAATATATAGTGATTTTTTTAATGTAGAGAATCCTCCAGCGAGGGCCTGTGTGGAAGTTTCATCTCTACCAAAAGGAGTTTTAGTTGAAATAGATTGCGTCGCATTTCTAGATTAATTTCTAATTATTGAGAAATTTGAAATATGAACCAATTCTGCACCATAGTTGTATAGATTATTATTTAATAATTAATCTTTGATGTATGTCAGCAGCAAAGCTAAATATAGATGAACTAGAAGCAGGTTATCCTTTATTTTGCAAAGCTCTTAGACTATTAATTTTAAAAGGGAACTCAGTTAAAGACATAGAAAAGACAGTTTGTTGGAGTCATCTTGAAACTTTAAATAGATGTCTACCTGGTAGATATAAAGCACCAACATATTTAATGGCTTTAATCAAAAGAGATATTGCTAAGCCAAATAATTATTAAAAAGCACTAATCTCCTAAATAAAATTTATCAATATCCATTGAAAAATCTTTTTCTTTGTCTGATATTTCTTTATTATCTAAAAATATTGTAAGACTTACAAAATTCTTACCGAAGCTGATATTTGGATAGATATCCCTTTCTTTGCATAATTTCTCAATTTCCCCCATGAATTTACTAATTTTTGAGTACTGATCAAATTCAAATCTTTTTTCAATCCTCAAAGGTGATTCTCTTTCATTCCACATTACATTCTTTATTCAAGACTAATTACACTATACCTTCAACAAAGTTCCACAAAAAATTTTAAAGTTAATTTTTTTAGTCACTCTCCCAATAATCAATAATACCGCCAATTGTTAAATCGGTTTGAACTTCTGGATTAGGGCATGCAAATCTAGCGGCAGAGCCACTAGAAGTAAAAACCCAGTTACCTTCTCTAGCCCCAACAGGATCAACAGCAACTAATTTCTTTCCTTTATTATTTTCTAAAATTCGTAAATTCATATGACCCAAGCCAGCGACTCTTTGAGTGCATACCATCCTTCCTAATACCTTCATAATTTCCACAATTTATATCCTCCTTTTTTATGACTTGTCAGGATCCCAATGATCAATTATTCCAACAATCGTTAAATCGCTTGGATAAGATTTACTTCCCGCTGCTTCCCTAGCAGCAGAACTTCCCACACAAATAACCCAATCTCCGGGCTTACAGCCAACTGCATCAACTGCAACTTTATTAGAAGAGCCATCTAATACAACCTGTAGATGTTTATGTTCAAAACCAGGAATCCTATTGGTAGAAACAAGTGGTTTTACAACCTTGCAAATTAACATAATTAGTGAGCCTCCTCTGTTTTTTTATCTAAAGACATTCCAATAATTTGAGCGGAATTAATGTTGTCCCTATCTCTAATAGTAGAGCAAGTATGTAACAAACCTTGATCAACTAAATTTTTATATCTAATTGATATCGCATTATTAACTCTTTCACAATCATTTATTGCCCTTTCTTTTGCACCGGGTACTTTGCCCGAGTAATCAAATCTTATTACTACCGGAATAGGTAGATCTTGAGAAACATTTAATCCAGTAAAAATCTTCACACCTACATCTAAATCTGGAGCCCCTTCTTCGACTGTATCTAAATGAGCAAAATAAGTTAAATTTCTTAGATGTACTTCTTTAAAACCTATTCCTACTCCAATAAACCTCTCTGCATGTCCAATATCTTTGTAAGAACCATTATGAAAACTCTTAACATAATCAATTTGAGAGATATTATTGACAATTAATTTGTACGTAAATTTTTCCAGTCCACTTAGTTTATCTTTTGAAGATTGCTTAGAAATTGTCTGGCAAATTTCTCTTTCCGCATCCTCTTTTGAAAAATTCATTGTTGAATTATAAATTTCTAAAGTAGAAATAGTTTTTTCTAAATCTATTCCGCCATCCCTAGTTGATAAATGTATTTTTAATGAATCAGTGTCTGTATCAAGTCCAATTAACATTAAATCCACAGAAGCTCCGCAGCAAAAGCTATTCTCTACAGCCTCTTTGAAAGCATATAATTTATTTCTACCTTCTGCTGCAGCTAACTCGTCATTACTCCCATGAGCTGCGCATCCCTGATGCAAAGGATCTACTGAACTAAAATGATAAGTTACAACTTTTAAGTACCTTGTATCTTTATGAGCTTCATTAGGAACATTTTCTCTATATCTTTTATGTTCAGTTTTTACCCATCGATTAACAGTATTTTCAATATCAAACAGTGCTCCAGCATGAGATCTTCTTCTTACTGAACTAAAAGGTATTCTCATCACATAAGCAACTGAATGAGCTAATCTTCCATCTGAACAAGGAGTTATATCAAGTAAATGTATTCCACAATCTAAGAGAAATTTTTCAAAGTCTTCCGCATCCCTACTTCCAGCAGCACCTTCAAGTGGATCATTGTTAAAAAAATTGTCGCTAAGTTTATCATGCTGTTTAAAAGCACACCATGCATATAAAGCTCTCATATCAAGAGGTTTAACCCAAGATTTATCTAATATATGGAGAGGTAAATCTATTCCCAAATTTTTTCTTGATATTTTCTGAGCCTTATTTATAAAATCTTCGTGATGTTGAATTCGAGCAATTTCCTTGAGAGTTGGAACAATTTCGTCAAAATCACTTTTTATTTTGCTTTCATACCTAAATAGATTTTCATTTTGAATATTATTGGTTAATATATGAGACTTTCCAGAATTTCGGAGATTATTTGATTCTTTAGTTTGTATGTGGATATTTTCCGTAAAAGTTTTCATTGGAGCTGTTGGCCCCAATGTGAAGTTCTTGGCTTTAGCCAGTCCTCTTAAAGGCATTATTTACTTAACCTCTTGCACCACCTGAAAAGGTAACAAGTTGTCCTTCACGAGTATTACCACTAGATCCAGTTATCAAGAAATCTGGTTTTTCTGTTTCATCATTTCTTTTAGCTTCCATAGGAGGCATTGCGCTCATGAAACCTGCTCTTGATGGATTTCTCTTTCTAGAAGAAGCTCCTTCTGTACCTGTTACCTTATCACCGCGATCCCAATCATCACCAGTTACGTTCCCCACCGATTGTCCTTCACCAGTAATCCTAGATGCGACTCTTTTTTCTGGTGTCTTTGCAGCACGGTCTGCCTCTTCAATTTCCATTTTTTGCTTATAAGTAATATTTTTATTCGGTTCAAATCTAAATTTTTCAGTGCCAGTGACCTTATCAACTGCCATATCAAAAGGTCCTGTTACCTTTGAACCATTTTCATATTCATTACCAGTAACACCTTGAGTATTTTTTTCAGAATATTTGTCTCTTGATGGCGATTTAACAGAGAATTCATTCCAAGAGTTACCTGCTGACTTTTCCGGATTCGCATAAGCAGTATCATGAGGAGGATTATCACAAGTTTGTGAGAACTGATCTGCACCAACATAAGGGGTACCTGTTAGGTTTTTACAAGCACCTTTCTTAGCACCTGTCATTACTCCGCCAATTCCTGGTTGTTGTCCTGTTAGTCTTGCATTTGAATTATTTCCAGAATTAACTGTTGCTCGTGATTTCATATCTTCAGAAGTTGCATTATTACAATGCTCATTAATCTGATCTAAGCCTGCGTATGGTGTTCCTGTTAGCACTTTGCATGAACCTGGTTCATCTCCAGTTACTATTTTTGATCTTCCTGTCATAGTCCCGCTTATTAAATTTGACTTTGAAGAAAGGCTTAAACCTACTTTTCTAGCTTCTGGTTTTGGTTTTGAACCGCAAAACTTCTCATATTGTTGAGATCCTATATACTCATCGCCAGTTACATTCTTGCAACTCCCATGTTCATTACCTGTCATATGATCTGATCTTCCTACACCTGTACCAGTTACATTATTCCCATTAAGAGTATTGTAACTGCCTACTTTTTCAAATGCTTTTCCTTTTGGATTTGGCTCTGAGCCAAGATATTGATCTCCAGTTAACTGATGTCCAGAACCAGATTCATCTCCAGTAACAAGGGTTGATCTACCAGGAAGTGATCCAGATACTTTTAATCCATCTGATGTAGTGCTGTGTTTAACCTTTGAAGGATTTTTTGAAACATCACCACAATACTTCTGTGATTGATTAGCAGATACATATTCAGTACCTGTAAGATTTTTACAAGTTCCAGGCTCATCTCCTGTAACCCTCTCAGATCTACCAACTTCATTTCCAGTTACTTTATTACCTGATGTTGTAGAGGTAACAGTAGATCTGAGTGGTTGTTTATAATTTGGTCTTTCTTGACAAAATTGATCAACAACTTCTGCTCCCATATATTGTGTACCAGTGACAGTTCTGCATGTACTTGCCTCATTACCTGTAGTTTTTACAGATCTATTAGCTTGAGTTCCAGTAACTATTTGACCTGAATCAGTTTCACTTTTACCAACTTTCCAGCTAGCATCCGCAATATTTTGTTTTGCACCATTTTTATTTGGACCACATGGTCTACATTTACCATTACCTTTTTTGCCTGTAGCACCAGTTTTACTTCTTAGCTCTCTCACTCTCTGGGAAATTTCTCTACTACTTAAATCTGGGTCTCCCCTTCTAGCTAAAGAGGCGGCACTGGTATTTTGTTTTGTTGCTGATTTCCCATGTTTAGATTGAGCTTCTCTTCTCGCTAAAACAATATCTCTACTTGTATTAGTAATTGGCTTTCTCTTCTGATTAATTCTTCTTTTAACGTTCTGTTTTAGGGACTTAGATTCTGTACTAGTTGAACCTTGACTTTCTTGTTTTTTACTTATAGTTGATTTAACTGCGGTTACAGGACTTTCTTTTTTAGCATCAGTACGGGTTCTATCTGATGAAGTTATAGCTGATTTCCCATGGGTAGACATTGCTTTTCTTCTTTCTATTACCAACTCTTTACTAGATAAAGTTGTTGAAAAAGACTTTTTGTTAACCTGAGTTTTTGGAATATGATTTGTAACTGGTTTAGAAATATTTTGATTATTAGGAGAAGAATGAGTCCCAGAAATCTGTATATCTTGAGAAGATCGAACTCTATCTTTAGTAGTTGAAGAATAAGCAGCAGCTTTTTTACCGCTATCACTCATCGCCTTTCTTCTTTCTAATGCAATCTCTCTACTGGTTTTTTTTGACATAATCTTCAAATGTGAAACTCTTTTGAAAAACTTTCTCCAAAAATATTTTTTGGAGAAAGATATTTACTACATAAAGTAGATTTAACGTCCTTGGAAAACTACAAAAGCTGTTCCTTGGCTTTGAGTGTAAGCATCGTATCCGATGATTCTTACATGGTGATCAGGGTATGCTCTATGACATGCCTCTAATTCACTTACAACCAAGTTAAGATCTTTCTCCCCAAAAAATGGGAGCTTCCAATAAGACCAATAAGTTTGCATACTTCCACTAGGATGAACATGCTCAATAACAGGACTCCAGCCTTGAGCAATTATGTATGCAATTTGATCGTATATTTCTTCCTGGGTCATCGGTGGTAAGAAACCGAATGTTTCCAGGGTTGCAACTGTTTGATAGTCGCCTACTGTGCTCTGGAAAGGCATAATTAATTTAAATGTGAATGAAATTACTCGTAATAGAACGAGATTTGTAGAAGTTTGAGGAGAAGAACAATCTCCTCAATTTTGAAATCTGGTTTAACCTTGAACGTCTAGTTTGTCGACGGTATCAAATTCAAACTTAATTTCCTTCCAAGTTTCAAGAGCAATAGCTAATTCAGGACTGTGTTTAGCAGCTTCCATAAGAATGTCTCTACTCTCTTTTTCGATTTCGCGACCAGCATTACGTGCTTTTACACAAGCTTCTAAAGCGACTCTATTGGCTGCAGCTCCAGCAGCTGAACCCCATGGATGACCATGTGTTCCTCCACCGAACTGAAGACAAGAATCATCTCCAAAAATTGCTAAGAGTGCAGGCATATGCCATACGTGAATACCACCTGATGCGACGGCAAATACTCCTGGCATTGAACCCCAATCTTGATCAAAGAAGTTACCTCTTGATCTGTCTTCAGGAACAAATGACTCTCTTAAGTTGTCAATGTAACCAAGAGTTGTTTGACGATCACCTTCTAGTTTTCCAACAACTGTTCCAGTATGTAATTGATCTCCTCCGGAGAGTCTCAAACATTTTGCTAGAACTCTGAAATGGATACCATGTTTTGGATGTCTATCAATAACAGCATGCATAGCTCTATGAATATGTAGAAGCATGCCATTTTTACGACACCAGTTTGCTAATCCAGTATTTGCAGTAAAACCGCCAGTTATATAATCATGCATGATGATTGGCATATCTAGCTCTTTAGCAAATTCAGCTCTTTCGTAGAGTTCTTCAGGAGTGTTAGCAGTACAGTTTAAGTAGTGACCTTTAACTTCTCCAGTTTCTTGCTGGGCAAGCTTAACTGCTTCTGCAACAAACTCAAATCTTTCTCTCCAACGCTGGAATGGTTGAGAATTTATATTCTCGTCATCCTTCGTTAAATCAAGACCACCTCTAAGGCACTCATATACAACTCGACCATAGTTTTTACCAGATAATCCTAATTTAGGTTTAATGGTACAACCAAGAAGAGGTCTTCCATATTTGTTTAAACGATCTCTTTCAACTACGATTCCATTTGGTGGACCACCGCAAGTTTTGATGAAAGCTATTGGGAATCTAATATCTTCAAGACGTAAGTGTCTTAGAGCTTTAAATCCAAAAACGTTTCCTACTAGAGATGTTAATACGTTTGTAATAGAACCTTCTTCAAAAAGATCTAAAGGATATGCAATAAATGCATAAAAAGCTTCAGGATCTCCAGGAACGTCTTCTATTCGATAACAACGTCCTTTATAAAATTCTAAGTCTGTAAGTAACTCGGACCAAACTGTTGACCAAGTACCTGTTGAGGATTCAGCGGCAACAGCTGCTGCAACTTCTTCTCTTGGAACACCTTCCTGACCTGTACATTTGAAACAGGCTAGTAAATCGGTGTCTAGGGGTACATATTCTGGAGTCCAGTAGGTATCTCTGTACTCCTTTACCCCTGCATCATACTTCTTACTCATAAGGATAAATTTAGGTCTGTGTAGGGAAAATAATTATTGTGCAAAATTTATAAATCTTGCTTTACTTAATTAGTCCTTTTGACCAAGAAATTCACCGTTACCTAGAGCAGGTTCAACTTCTCTGTGAGGACGTGCAATAATGTGAGCTGCAACTAAACCGTCACCAACTCTTTCACAAGCATCGGCACCAGCTCTTACAGCTGCGTTAACTGCGCCTGTTTCGCCTCTAACTAATACTGTGACATAACCGCCGCCAACGAATTCACGACCAATAAGGCGAACTTCTGCTGCCTTTGTCATTGCGTCTGCTGCTTCGATTGCAGGTACAAGTCCGCGTGTCTCGATCATGCCGAGAGCGATACCCATTGTTTCTGTAGCCATTGTCTACTAAATACTAAATGTGGAATGTTCAATCCGAAGAATGCTTCATTAAGTACTTATAAGTCAAGCGTTTTCGATAAAATCTCCATTAATGTTTTTTCTATCATTCATAAGTTAAACTTATCACCCTTGCTACTATTGATATGTCAATACTTATGCAAATTAGTTAGTGCATCAAAACATACTGTTGTGTTAAGAAAAAATTTACATTATGTTATTTCCGTACGAGACAGGCCCTGTCTACACAGGTGTGGAATGTTCAACCTTTCCTGTCTCCGTATCTAGCTTTGAAGTAAGATAATATTCTCAATAAATTTATTTGTTATTTTGAACCTTCCAGTCTTAACTATTGCTAGTGGCAACAAAAGCAAAGTTTCTGAAATTTCGGAAATGCTGGATGTCTTGTCTTTAAGGGTTCAGAAGCAACCAGAATATTTAAATGTCGAAGAGACTGGAAACACATATTTTGAGAATGCACTTTTAAAAGCAAAAGCAGCTGCTTTAGAGACAAAAAGTTGGACATTAGCTGACGATTCAGGCCTTGAAGTGGATTTCTTAGATGGCCGACCAGGCATATATTCTGCTCGATATGCCAAAAACAACACTGAAAAAATTAAAAAATTAATTAATGAACTTTCTGATAGTCCTTACAGGAGCGCAAGATTTATAAGTTGTATGGTTTTATGTGATCCCTCAGGAAACTTAGTGAAGGATACAACTGGAATATGCTGGGGAGAAATTCTTAAGACCCCAAAATATCCAAATGGGGAGTTCGAATCTATTTTTTGGGTAAAAGAAGCTAACTGTGTTTATGGAGAGCTTTCACAATCACAGCTTAGTAAGTTAGGAAGCAGGGGTAAAGCTGCCAAAATTATGTCACCTTATCTAAAAAAAGAAATTGGTTTATATTGAAAATTATCAATAATTTGAAATTTCATCAATTGCTCTTATAGCTGCAGCTGCTGCTTCTTCTACATCTCCTTCTTTCCCCGCTAGAGTTAATCTACCAAAAGCTCCAACTGCCTTTACATCAACAACAGTTATATTTGATGCTTTTTCTGCTTCATTTGCTGCTTTTAAGACATACCCAGCCGGTTCAGTTTCTAATATAAACATACTCATCCCTGATTGAATCATTGATCCACTCCTGTTTTGTCTATTTATTAAAACAGCATGATCTGGAGTAATAGCTCGAATAACTTCCGTCCAACTTGTTGAAGGTTTGGTTCTTTTTCTAACTTCACTACCAATAGCATCTAGAACAACATCCCCAGAATGCAAAACAGTACTTTGATCTTTATGGTAAAGGGCAAGAGAACCAAATGCTCTTTCAACGATCATCTGTCCAAGTCTTACATTACTAGCCTTTAAGGCAATATCAGTGACTCTATGCACGGCCATCCCAGGTGAAACTTCCATCCATAGGCATGAATCTCCCGGGATTGGTAAAAAACCTCTACTAACAGTTCCCATATATGCAGCCAATTGAGGCTGAAGAGAATCTAAAAAAACATATGTTCTTAACTCAATTTGTTCTACTTGACTTGCTTGTCTGGATACCAAAGACTTTTCTGAGTCAGTTGTAATAAAACAGCTTGCACCACTAGCCTGAGATTGCACCTCAGATCCTGTGACAAGAGAACTCCCTTTCTTTCGTTCCCCTCTGTTTAAACTAGAAGTTGGTTCCATTCACGCGACTATAACGGATAATGGTTCATTTTTTCCATTAAATTTACTTGCATGCTTCCCACAAAACGATAACTTCAAGTAAAAGATATGCATTTTTATGGGAACTTCTCAAAAAAAAGAACCAAATGTTTCTGGCACTGAAAAAGAATTAACTCCTGATCAAACTCTTGGATTAGTCAGCCTAAGCTTGATGCAAAAATTATCTCAGAAAGATCCATCTTTTAGTTGGTTAGAAGAAGATAAAATCGAGAAGATAAATCTTAAGAACCTTAGAGATAGATTGGAGTTAACGCAATTAGCTATAAATACTGGAGCACCTTTAACTACTTCAGAAGTGACAGCTTTAATTGGAGCAAAGCCCGGAAAATCTAAGTTAGAAAGAGCAGGATTATTAGCAACGAAAATAGCTAGAAATGTATGGAAAATCTCAAAGACAAGTCAAGGAAATTCCTTCTACAGAAATTAAAATACGCCCAAAAAGTTTTTTTCATAATTCCCATTTAAGTATTTAAACATTCATATAAGTTTTTTAAATGTGTTCATTTTGTAAGAGAACTTATTAATTACTTTCTTAAATTAAAAAGTTTATGCAAGCTTGAAATATAAGCTCTTGAAAATTTTTAATGAGTAAAGTTGAATTTAATAAGGAAACTGGACCAAGGGAAGTTTTTTGCGGTTTAACTTCAATAGTTTGGCTCCACAGAAGAATGCCTGATGCGTTTTTTCTGGTAGTAGGTTCAAGGACATGTGCTCATTTAATTCAAAGCGCTGCTGGAGTTATGATTTTTGCTGAGCCAAGATTTGGGACGGCTATTCTTGAAGAAAAAGATCTAGCTGGTCTTGCTGACGCTCATGAAGAATTAGATCGAGTGGTTAATGATCTTATTGCAAGAAGACCAGAAATAAAAACTCTTTTTCTAGTTGGATCTTGTCCAAGTGAAGTAATTAAACTAGATCTTGCAACTGTCGCAGAGAAATTAAATAAAAGATTTTTAGGTCAAGTGAGATTCGTTAATTACTCTGGCAGTGGGATAGAAACAACTTTTACCCAAGGAGAGGATGGCGCCTTAAAAGCTTTAATTCCATTAATGGAGTCATCAAATGAGCAAAAATTATTATTAGTTGGGACTCTCGCAAATAATGTAGAGGATAGGTTTAAAAAGATTTTTAGAAATTTAGGAATTTCAAATATTGAGAGCTTTCCACCACGGCAATCAACAAAATTGCCAAAGATTGGTAAAAATACTAAAGTTTTATTAACTCAGCCTTATTTAAGTGATACGGTACGAGACCTCAAACATCGGGGTTGTGAAATAATTTCAGCTCCATTTCCTCTAGGTATCGAAGGCAGTACAAAATGGTTTTTAGCTGCTGCCAAAGCTTTCAAAATTAGAGAACTTAAAGTTCATGAAATTATTACGCCTTTAATCAAAAGAGCAGAACTTGCTCTTGATTCACACAAAGAAATCCTCAAGGGTAAAAGATTATTTCTTCTTCCTGAATCGCAACTAGAAATATCTTTGGCAAGATTTTTGCATAATGAATGCGAAATGGATCTTATAGAGGTAGGCACTCCTTACCTAAATAAGGATTTAATGAAAGAGGAGATTAATTTATTACCTGATAATACAAAAATTGTTGAAGGACAACATGTAGAAAAACAATTAGATCGAGTGAGAAAATCTAATCCAGACTTAGTAGTTTGTGGCATGGGTTTAGCTAACCCACTTGAGGCAGAGGGGATTAGTACTAAGTGGTCAATAGAAATGGTATTCAGTCCAATTCATGGAATTGATCAAGCCGCAGATTTGGCTGGTCTCTTCTCCAAACCTTTAAAAAGAAATCAAATACTAACTTCAAAAACTTTAGTAACGCATTAAAAACTATGGAATTAACTCTTTGGACGTATGAAGGACCACCTCATGTTGGTGCTATGAGAATTGCCTCGTCAATGAAAGACATTCATTATGTGCTTCATGCCCCCCAAGGAGATACATATGCAGATCTTCTCTTTACCATGATCGAGAGGAGGGGGCAAAGGCCTCCAGTAACTTATACAACTTTTCAGGCTAGAGACCTTGGAGGCGATACAGCAGAATTAGTGAAGAAAAATATTAAGGAAGCGGTTGAACGATTCAAACCAAAAACTCTTTTAGTCGGAGAAAGTTGTACAGCAGAACTTATCCAAGACCAACCTGGTGCACTTGCGAAAGGGATGGGGTTTGATATGCCGATTGTTAATCTTGAATTACCTGCTTATAGCAAGAAAGAAAATTGGGGGGCCTCAGAAACCTTTTATCAACTCACAAGAACCCTTTTAAAAGAAAAAGTAAGTTCTTCAGACAAAATAAATCCCCTTAGGTGGAGGGAATTAGGTAGGAGACCAAAAGTTAATATACTTGGCCCTTCATTACTAGGATTTAGATGCAGAGATGATGTAATCGAAATCCAACGCATACTTTCGGAACAAGGTATAGATACAAACGTAGTTGCTCCATTAGGTGCTAGTCCTGATGATATTGAAAGACTAATTGATGCTGAAATAAATATCTGTCTTTATCAAGAAATTGCTGAAGCTTCATGTGAGTGGCTTAAACGGAACTTTGGAATGGAATATACGAATACTATTCCTATTGGAATAAAAAATACAATTGAATTTATAAATGAAGTTCATAAGAAATTAGATCTTCCTTTAACGAATAAGGAAGAATTAGAAAATAAATCAAAACTTCCTTGGTACTCAAAATCAGTTGACTCTAATTATCTAACTGGTAAAAGAGTTTTTATTTTTGGTGATGGAACACATGCAATTGCAGCAGCCAAAATTGCTAAGGAAGAATTGGGTTTTGAAGTAGTGGGTCTTGGAACATACAGCAGGGAGATGGCCAGGCAAGTAAGAGCTACCGCAAAAGATCTTAATGTAGAAGCTCTGATAACTAATAATTATCTAGAAGTGGAAGATGCCATGAAAAAGGCTGCCCCTGAACTAGTTTTAGGTACCCAAATGGAAAGGCATAGTGCAAAAAGACTCGGCATTCCATGCTCAGTAATTAGTACTCCAATGCATGTTCAAGATGTTCCTGCAAGATACAGCCCTCAGATGGGATGGGAAGGAGCGAATGTGATTTTTGATGACTGGGTACATCCCCTAATGATGGGCTTAGAAGAGCATCTTATTGATATGTTCAAACATGACTTTGAGTTTGTTGATGGTCATCAAAGCCATTTAGGACACACAGCGACAAACACAAATAACATTTTAAATTCTGACGAGAAAAAAGAAAAAAATAGTAAAGAAGGAATTATCTGGACTGAATCTGGTAGAGCTGAATTAACAAAAGTTCCATTTTTTGTAAGAGGTAAAGTTAAAACAAATACTGAAAAATATGCAATCTTGAGAGGAATTCCAGAGATAAGCGATGAAACTCTTTACGATGCTAAAGCATATTTCAGTTAATTATTACTAATAAAATATAATTAAGTCATGAGTATTTTCACTCATAATCTAATAGATTTAATCCTAAAAATTCAGTTATAAGAACATATTTCATACTTTTAATACAATTAAATACATATTTGTTTAGAAATATATTTCATGTGTATTCGCGCTGCAAGAATATAAATAATAATGTGTTTTAAGCTTTAAATGACAAGTACTATAAATAGACCTCTTGATGGAGAAGGAAGTGTTCAAGTAAAGCAAGATCCAAAAATAAATATTGAGGAAGGGGCTTTAGTTATTGCCGTCTATGGGAAGGGTGGCATCGGAAAATCCACTACATCATCAAACCTTTCTGCAGCATTCTCAAAATTAGGTAAAAAGGTTCTACAAATTGGATGTGATCCGAAACACGATAGCACTTTCACTTTGACGCACAAAATGGTTCCTACAGTTATAGATATTCTCGAAGAGGTGGATTTTCATAGCGAAGAATTGAGGCCAACCGATTTCATGTTTGAAGGTTTTAATGGCGTAATGTGCGTTGAAAGTGGAGGTCCTCCTGCTGGGACAGGGTGCGGGGGTTATGTAACCGGTCAGACAGTTAAACTATTAAAAGAACATCATTTATTAGAAGATACTGATGTTGTTATTTTTGATGTCCTAGGAGACGTCGTTTGCGGAGGATTTGCAGCTCCATTGCAACATGCAAATTATTGTCTAATTGTTACTGCTAATGACTTCGATTCAATATTCGCTATGAATAGAATTGTCTCTGCAATTAAAGCAAAAGCAAAAAATTATAAAGTCAGATTAGGGGGGGTAGTCGCAAATAGATCAAAAGAAACAGATCAAATTGATAAATTCAATGAAAGAACAGGTTTAAAAACTATGGCCCACTTTAAAGATGTCGACGCCATAAGAAGATCAAGACTAAAAAAATGCACCATTTTTGAAATGGAACCTAATGAAGATGTTATTGAAGTTCAAAATGAATATTTATCTCTTGCCAAAAATATGCTTGAAAACGTAGAACCTTTAGAAGGTAATCCACTTAAAGATAGAGAAATTTTTGATTTATTAGGATTTGATTAGTCAAAATTAATCTAATCCAACCAATTGGCGTGTTAAATCATATGTTTGTTGAGAGGTCTTCGTATCAATTATTCTTTTTGACAACTTTTGAGAAAAAGCTTTTCTACCAGTTTTCTGACGATTTCCCCAGCTCCAATGGACTGATGGTTTGGCAAATTCTTTATAAGTTGCCACTTGAGCGACTCTCTCTCCTGCCAGTCTTTGTGAAACATATCCTTTTGTTATGAATTTTTGAAATATCGGGAAAAGGAGTCTAAATAACCAAGGTGTATCTCTAAAAAGTTTTGTATCAGCAACACATCCGGGATATAGAGAATTTACAATAATCTTCTCTGCAGGATATCTTTTTGATAATTCCTGAACGGTCACCATATTGCAAAGTTTACTATCCTTATAAGCCTTACCAGGTTTAAATTTCTTTCCATTCGCCATACTTATTGGAGATAAAAAACCATTTTTGAATCCAGATAAATCTCCCAAATCAGCTGGGGCAGGAATGGGAATCCTTCCTCCAAGTTCTGAATAATTAGCCGTAACAGTCCCTAATATTGTAATTCTTGGCTTGAATACAGTTGATTTGCCATTTAAAACAATTTCTCTTTCAGAAGATAAAATATTTTCCATAAGTATTTTTATCATAAGAAAATGCCCAAAATGATTTACTGCCATAGAGTTTTCAAACCCCTGAGCAGACCTTTCAGGTCTCTTTAGTCTCGGTTTATAAACTGCTGCATTACAAATAAGAGAATTTATTGGCTTCTTAAATCTTTCTAATATTTCATCGCAACCTTTTCTCACATCATTCAAGTTAGAAAGATCTATTTCTATAAAGTGAACATTTTCAACTTCCTCTTTTGTCAAAAATTCCTCAGCTGTTTTTATAGCTCTTTTATTTGATCGATTAACTGCTATAACCTCCCATCCAAATCTTAAAAGAGGTTTTAGAGTATTTAATCCAACTCCTGAAGTTGTTCCTGTTATTAGGACTAAACCCTTAATGTTCTTACTCACTAGCAAAAAAGTTAATTGAAAAATGAAAAGTAGGATGATTCAAGATCATCCTTATCAACGCCATATTACTCTGATAATGTCCCTAGAAATTATTTGATCCTGATCCTTCATAAATCTTTGCTCACCTTCAGAAGATAATAAATCATCAAACTTATCTGTTAAAAGATTAAATCTATATTTTTCGTATAAAAATGATTCTTCAATTTCCCTTAATCTGGTCAACCTGACTTTAGAACTGTAGCCAAGCTTAATCAGGCTTGTGATTGCTAAAAGTGAAAAGCTAATTTTTATAATTAAAAAAATAAATGATACAAAATTATCCTGTTTCTGTTTTCTTTTTAGAAATACAGACCCAAAATATTTTTTGATGAAAATACTTTTTTTATAAAAAGATTTTGACAAATTAAGTACTTGATATTTTTACTGAAAAATCAATTCAGTCTTACTTTATTATTACCTTATAAATTTTAAATTTTCTAATAGACTTTAGTTCCTACCTAAACTAATTCCTAGTCTTAATGCTAAAACTCCTGCATGCATAACAACTATGAGGCTTAATGCAATAAGATTTATTGTTTGAGTTGACTCCATGGTAAAAAAATTATTTTCTTTATTCTCCACCGAAAAGAGAAGATTTGAAACACTATTACAAAATGATGTTACGTAATTAACAAATTGAAAGAAAAAAATTATTGAAAATTATCATAAATAAACCTACAAAGTTAATTTTGGGAATTGAAAATCAGGCTTTAATTTTTTCAACAAATAATTTACCTGGATTTGATCAAATGGCTTTTGATTTAAATTCTTTAGACCAGACAATTTCGAATCCCGAAATAATTATCACATTGAGATTCTACTATTGGAAAGGGGATTGGCTATCAATTGGTTTTCACCAAAAGGAAATTCCTCTTCATTGGAAAAATTTATTATCAAATGGGGAAATTAATATTGTTAGACGTCCCTCTGGAGGGGGAGCTGTTTTGCATTCTGGAGGTATAACATATGCATTAACATTTAAAAAAACTTACTATAAAGTCTTAAGTTATGAAATGGTTAATAATTGGTTAATTAAAAGTTTTGCAGAATTAGGTCTAAACTTACAATATGGTAATTTACGAAAATCAAGTATTAAAACGAATTGTTTTGGGACTTCATTAATTTCCGATTTAGTTGATCAGGATGGGTTTAAGAGAATAGGTAGTGCTCAATTTCGTAAAAAAGGTGCATTCCTTCAACATGGAGAAATTCAAACAAATCCTTCAAGAGATTTGTGGTTCAAATTATTCAAAGAAGAAGCTCCACCAAAAATAAATTTAAAACTAACAAATGATGAAATAGTTAAACATTTGAGAAATTCATTCCTGGAAAATAAATCAAATATAAATTTCAAAAATATTGACATAGATAATAAAAATATTGCTAGGGATATTAAAAAATAGAAATTTTTAATGGCAAGAATTATTAAAGATCTCCTTTCTGCTTCATTGAATTAATTATTCTCGGCAATTCAATTCCTAAGGGATAATTATTTTTAAAGTTTAATTTGTTAACAATATCTGAAGGCAAATTAAAACCTAATTTATTCAAGACAAAGTTTCCAATTTTTGACCTATCAATTATCCCCAAAGGGATATTTACAGCATTTAAAACCAATAAAAAACCTTCATTTGTTTCTTCAAGTCTCTCTATAGTTCTCCATAATTTATCGTTATGAGATACGCTTTCAAAACTATCGATTGGTTTCTTAAAATCTCCAACAAAGTTCTTTTCCCATTTTTTTAGGGAAACAGTTTTTAAAATATTCTCATCAACAAAACCGGTCCATCTACCATTATTCGTAACAAAAAAATATTTATCCGATGCATCCTTATTATTTTTTATTAACTGATTAAATTCTGAGAAATTTGAATCGTATTCAATTTTCCTCAAAGGTTTTAATTTGATCTCAGAAACTTTACAAAATTTAAGTATGTTTTCAATTTTAAAAAATTGACTTTCAGATTTTGAAGAATTAATTCCAAACAAGCCCAAAAAAGAAAAAATAAAACCAAAGTAAAAGTTAAATCTAAATAAACAAATTATCCCAAAAAATAAAACAAAAAAAGATAATAATAAATTTACTTTATTGAGGAAATTTCTTCCTTTATTTTTACTCCCTGAGAAATGCCAAATAATACTTTTTAATAAATTCCCTCCATCTAAAGAACCAATTGGAATCAAATTTAAGAAGCCTAAGAATAAATTAAATATACCTACTCTTGAAATTACATTAACTGCTAATTGTTCCTGAGATGCACTGTTATTACTAATTAAAAGTAAGATAGATGCTGTAGCGAAACATAAAAGAGGTCTTACAATTGCAATTTTTATATTACCTAAAGCAGTTTGACAATACTTATCTATTTGTAAAATTGCTCCTAAAAAATAAAAAGTAATTTTTTTTATTTTTACACCCTGATTAAGTGAAACAAAAGTATGAAAAACCTCATGAAAAATAATTGAAGATAATAAGAAAAAAGAAGTTAAAAACCCTATAATCCAAGCTTCTTTATTATTATAAATATCGCCAGAAGATAAATTGACCTGATTACTTATAATCCATGAGAATAAAAAGAGAATAACAAACCAATAGGGATGAACTTTAAAGGGAATTCCCCATATTTTAAAAATTTGCCAACTTCTCAAAAATAATCTCCGCTATATTTAGCAATAATATTAATCTTACATGCAGGATAATGATATGCCCAAGCCTAATCCTTTAGTTAAAATTTGTGGACTAACTTCTGAAGAACAAGCTCTTCAAGTCGCTAAATTAGGAGCGAATGCTATTGGCATTATTTCGGTTGAAGAGTCGCCAAGGTATGTATCAGCTGAAATTAAGAAAAAAATATTTAAAACCCTAGAAAACTTTTATCCAAAAATCGATAGAGTAACAGTTGTGCAAAATTGTCCTATAGATTTAATTATCAAAAACTTCTTAGGCAACCCAAGTGAAACTATCATTCAATTACATGGAGATGAAGATATTGATTATTGCAAAGAAATAAGGGAAAAAATTCCCTATATTGGCCTATGGAAGGCTTTCAGAATAAAAACGGAAAAGGACATAGATAAAATAAAACCTTTTGAAGATTTTGTAGATGCGATACTACTTGATTCTTGGAATAAAGAAACTTACGGAGGTTCAGGGAAAAAAATAAATTCTATTTATTTAAAGAATTTGCAATTTAGCAAGCCATGGTTGTTGGCAGGTGGAATATCAATTGAATGGATTGATGAAATCCTTACTGAATTCAAACCAGATGGCATAGATATTTCAAGTAGTATTGAAAAATCTCCAGGTTTAAAAGATATAAAAAAAACAGAGGATCTTTTTAAGTTGTTAAAAAGATTTTAGTAATTATTAGTAGCGGACTGCTGTTTTACAAGCTCAAAAAATTCTTGTTTTAAACTTAAATCGTGTCTAAAATCGCCTCTCACAACAGAATTAATCATGCTTGTATTTGGTTCTTTGACTCCCCTCCACTTCATACAGTAATGTTGGGCCTTTACAATAATTCCTAAACCTTTAGGTTCGCAAAGTTTTTCAATTTCATCTGCAAGGATCATTACAGCTTCTTCCTGAATATGAGGTCTTGAAAAAACCCAATCAGCAACTCTCGCAAATTTTGAAAGTCCTATGACTTTATTTCCAGGTTTAATTCCTATCCAACACTCTCCTAGAATTGGTACTAAGTGATGTGAACATGCAGATCTGACCGAAATTGGACCAACTGTATAAATTTCATCAAGATTCTTGTCATTAGGAAAACTTGTAACTTTAGGTTGTTCATGATATCTGCCTTTAAAAACTTCGTTTAGATACATTTTTGAAACTCTCTCAGCAGTTTCTTGAGTATTATGATCATTCTCAACATCAATTACGAGGGACTTTAGTAGGTCTTTAACTCTTGAGGCTACTTCTTTTTCTAAAATTTCTAATTCACCAGGATTTATAAAATCAGAAATATTATCGTTAGCACTAAATCTTGCACCAGAATTCTTAATTCTGTCTCTTATAATTTCAGAAATTAGTTTATTAGTAATCTGGTCGTCAAAGTTTCTAATATTATCGTTGGGTAATGTAGAGGTCATAAAATTCTAAACAGAAAATTGTAAGCAACTTAATTAACTGTATCTTCCAAAAGCTTAATTGCTCATATACTATATCACATTCTCTTGTTCAATCGGGTTCTAATAGTACTAAAAAAAATCACTGTTTTAAGATTAATCAGATAAACAGAATGTTTAAAAGGCTCCGCCAGAAGGCATCAAAGTCAAGTCTTCGATCAATTGTGATTGAGGTTTATTAGCCATGTAGAGAATAGTTTCTGATACCTCTTTTGAGGAAAGCATAGAAGTTCTATCAAAATCAGAATTAATTGATTCGGAGTCCCAAAGAGGAGTATTGACTGAACCAAGAGTTATTGTGCAAGCTCTTATTGAATTAGATCTCTCCTCCTCCCTCAAGCATTTAGTAAACATAGCTAATGCAGATTTTGAAACACAATAAGCTCCCCATTGGGGGAATGCATTATAAGAGGCATGACTACTAACATTAATAACTAAACCACCATTTTTTCTCATTTGAGGAATTATTGAACTACAAATTTGAAAAACACTTGTCAGGTTTATTTGAATAGTTTGTTCCCATTCACCTAATTCCATTTCGACTAAAGGGCTATTAAATGCGCAACCGGCATTATTTATCAATACTGAAGGGCATCCATATTTCTCAATTGCCTCTTTAACACAATGCTCTATATCTAGGGGATTAGATAAATCACACTTTACTAGGTTAATTTTTGATTTAGTGGTCAACAGTTCGCTCTTTAGTTTCTCCATTAAATCCATATGCCTGGAGAGTAAAATTAAATCCCAGCCAGCATTGGCAAAAGTAATTGCGGTAGATCTACCAATACCTTTCGTAGCACCTGTTATAAAAGCTAGTTTCAAGTTATTCAGTTTTTTGGGAGATTTCACTATAAATCTCTTCAATATTATTTGCTTCGATAAATTTACCTAAAACCCTGAACTTTTTGTATCTTTCCTCAATTAATCGGTCTTCAGACAATTGAAGTAGAGCATCAAGGTGTTTCTCAATAGCCTCTTTTAGTGTATTACCAGCATCTAAAGGAGCCCAATTATTCCCACCAGAAGGTTCTGGTAAAACCTCATCTATAATACCTAATTTAAGTAAATCTTTACCTGTAATTTTAAGTGCTGATGCGGCTTCTGGTGCTTTCGCAGCATCTCTCCACAAAATTGATGCACATGCTTCTGGACTAGCAACCGTGTAAACACTATGTTCAAACATTAATAACCTATCAGCGACACCTATCCCAAGTGCGCCTCCTGAACCTCCTTCTCCAATGACAGTAGCAACAATTGGAACTTTCAATCCAAACATCTCTCGAAGGTTTCTTGCAATTGCTTCGCCTTGACCTTGTTCTTCAGCTTTTAAACCAGCATAAGCTCCAGGAGTATCAATAAATGTAAGAATTGGCAAAGAGAATCTATTTGCATGCTTCATTAATCTAAGAGCTTTTCTGTAACCTCCTGGTTTTGCCATCCCAAAGTTTCTTACTACATTTTCTTTTGTGTCTCTTCCTTTCTGATGCCCTAACATCAATACTGGTCTATTATTTATCGAACCTATCCCCCCAATTAGTGCCATATCATCGCCACCATTTCTGTCTCCATGTAATTCGATCCAGTCATCACAAAACATTTGAACAAAATCTAGAGTACTTGGTCTTTGAGGATGTCTAGCTACCTGAATCTTTTGAGCAGGGGTGAGAGATCTAAATATTTCTTCTCTTCTCCTAGCAGCTAATGTTTCAAGCTGTAGAAGCTGTTGACTAACATCTACCTCTGAATCTCGAGCTAATTCTTTAATTTGCTCTATCTGTTTCTCAAGTTCAACAAGAGGCTTTTCAAAATCAAGAAGGTAACGTTTAGCCATGATTTAGACAGTTAATACTTTAGGCTGCTTATCAAGTCCAATGGCGGAAAAACCATGCTTTAAAGAAGCTGCTCCAATAAATTCCATCTTTTCAAGGGAAATGTTATTTCTTCCCCAACTAAAATTTGTATGACACTTTTCAAATTCTAAAATCATAGCTTCTGCAAAGCAAGCAAACATCTCTCGCTGAGGGTTTTGCATTTCCGCAAGTTCCATCATATTCCAACCAATATCATTGAAAAACTCTACTATACCTCCTTTTAAAACATAAATATTTTCACCCTGAAATTTCTCATCAAGATTTTTGGGGTATCCACCATCAATCATTAAACATGGTTTTTTTAAGTTGTCAGTATCAATTTCAATAGTTTTAGGCATACTGGCAACCCACACAACAATATCCGCCTGAGGCAATGCCTCATCCAAACTTGTTACGGTGCCACCATCTAATTCTTTTTGTAACAGCGCTAGAGGTTCTTGTTGTCTTGCTACCATGAGAAGTTCTGAAATTCCAGTTTTATTGATAAGCCACCTACAAACAGCACTCCCAATATCACCTGTAGCACCAATTACAGCAACAGTTGCTTTTTTAAGGTCTATCCCAATGCGAGGAGCATTTATTTCTAGTTGCTTACAAATAACCCAGGCGGTATGAGTATTGCCAGTAGTAAACCTTTCCCACTCTAATGAAGTATTTCTAATTTGTTTATGCTGTAGAAGATTAAAATTCTCAAAAATAATAGAAGTAAATCCTCCTAAAGCGGTAATATTAATCCCTTTTTTCTGAGCTAGTTCCATAGCATTTAGTACTTTTCTTCTAGCAGTTTTAAACCTAGAAAGCATTTCAGGAACAAAGCATGAATCTATATAAGAACCTTCAATAGATATTCCAGTTGCACTCTTAACTTCTACATTCTCAACAAGCTGAGGAGGAGCAGTACACCAAACATCTAAGTCGCCATCAGCAATATGATCAAAGCCTAACATCGAAGCTTTTCTTTTTGCATCTTCAAAACTGGTTGAGTGGCCTATTAACCCAAACATTTAAAATTTATAAATGGTTTCTATACGTTGTTATGAACAATAGCACAGAGGTAACTACTTAAATAGGTTTGATTAATTATTAAAAGCCTTAATTAATTAGAAATTTAATTAGACGATAGCTGCCATAGCCATTCTTGCAATTTCTCTATTATCTAGACCTATTTCCATCAATGTATCTTGATAAGCAATCATAAATTCTTCCATTAATTCTTCTCTGTCCATAGCTAAAACTGATGCGTCATCTGCTACTTCATCTAACATCTTTTTAATTAACGGAAGATTTACTTTATTAGCTTCCATTAATTCCTCTTTACAAGTTGATAGATTCTCTTTTAGCCACTCTTGACCGTAATTTAAATGAAGATATTCATCTTTAACCACTCCCTCTGTTATTTTTTTTGCAAAAGGATCCGCAACTCTTATGTACACGTTATAAGCAGAAATTGCAAATGCTTCAATTAAGATGGCTTGTATTAAAAGACATGTTGTTAAATTTCCTTTTTCAAGAGCAACTTGAAAATTACCATGTAATTTAGAAAAGAATTTTTTAGCAAAATCCATATCAGCTACTACACCTAAATTTCTTCCACATGCAGTAAAGCCTTTTTTATGCTTCATTTCCATTCTCGCCAATTTAGTTAATTCCTCTAACTCATTTGGAATTAAAGTTGCTATTGAAATGTAATTATCATGAGCTTCTTGCTCTCCCTCTATAACAATTGCATTTATTCTGCTGTATGCATCCTTATAAGAATCTGTAGTGAAGTCGGGTAAATCTAAAGAAATCGGATTAATCGATTCTTCAATAGTTTTTTTATTTGATTCAAGAGTTTGCATGTCAGTAATCTTTAGCTCATTATGCATGAATATTACATGATTATAGAGAGTTTATTTAAATATCATGAAAATAGTTTCAATTGTTAAGTCACATTTTTTACTTAAACTTATTTAAGAATTGTTTGGCCAATCTGATTGCATTAAATTCATAATCAATTTGAACCAATGATTAATTAATAATTCCTTTAAATTTTTTCCTAAAGACTCATTTGCTCCTCTACTATCTCCTATAACACCTGATTTACTTAAGTCTTCAGTAAGCCATGCAGTAGGAGCACTGCCCTCTAGACTCCATCCTTCTGGAATTTGTCCTTTAATAGACTCGTTTGGGCGTTCATCGCCTACTAATTCTGGTTTTAAAGCGAGCATCAAACTTGTTTCAGCTAAAGAAGCATGAAGCCCATCCTCGATCTCAGTTTTTGTTAACAACTCACTTAATCCATTAACACCACTCCACAAGAAACAAGGGAAAACTGCCATCCCTGGTGAGAAACTTCTTAGCTCTCTTGCAGCTGTATTTAATAGCGAGATTTGACCTCCATGTCCATTAATCAATATCAATCTTTTAAAACCCATTTCAGATAATTGACTTCCGACTTCCTTAATCATTGAGGTTATTAAATTTGAAGAAAGTGAAATTGTCCCAGCAAAACCCTTATGTTCTGGAGAAAAACCAATATATTGAGTTGGAAGTTTTTTTAATGGAATATCGGCAGAAAATAATTTTAAAACTTCGCTAATAATTTCCTCAACAAAAATACTATCTGTCGCAAGAGGCAAATGCGGCCCATGTTGCTCAACAGCACCGAATGGCCAAATCACTGTAGATCTTTTGTTTTTTGCAACACACTCAATTTCTTGCCAATTTAAATGTTCAAATTTATTAGGTATTGGTTTAAAGTTCATTAATTTTAATTTTGAGTACTAACATTTAAGGTATGTTAATAATTAATTATTCTTATTTTACCTACGATGGGAGTCAATAATAAAAATGCCCAAGATAATATCCAACTTAAGGGCAATAAAAAACCTCTTCAGGTACTTCACATAAGCAAGAAAGACACTCAAAAAAAATCTCAAGAAATAGATAATGAGCAAAACAATTCGCAAAAAGAAAATGTCGCAATCAAACCTCAAATCATCAAAGATGATTCAGTAAAAGAAATTGATGACAGTAATGAAAACACAAAAGATTTTGATATTTCTCAACAAGATTTAACTCAACAAGACTTAAATAGACCCTTTAATTTTTCTGAGCAAAACACAGATTTTCAATTAGAAAGAACTGTTGATGATTTCGATTTTGATGAAAGTGCTTTTTTGGAGGCTTTGAATGAAAATGAGCCAATTGGGGCTACAGGAGAAACAATTTCAGGTAAGGTTATCGCAATCGAAAGTGATGGACTTTATGTTGACATTGGTGGGAAAGCGCCTGGTTATATGCCCAAAAAAGAATGTGGTTTAGGAGTCATAACTAACTTTAAAGAAAAATTTTCTGTAGGCCTTGAAATGGAAGTTTTAGTTATCAAAGAACAAAATGCTGATGGGATGGTTACAGTGAGCGCTCGGGCATTAATTCTTAGGCAAAGTTGGGAAAAAGTATCAAGCTCCGCAAAAAATGGAGAATTAATTAACGTTTTGATTAATGGCTTTAACAGAGGTGGTCTTACTTGTGATGTAGATGGATTGAGAGGTTTCATCCCAAGATCCCAACTAGAAGATGGTCAAGACTATCAATCTTTTGTTGGCAAAACTCTAAAAGTAGCGTTTCTTGAGGTTAATCCAGAATCCAGAAAATTAGTTCTCTCTGAAAAGAAAGCATCATTAGTCTCTAAACTTACAAGTTTAGAATTAGGGCAATTAATTGAAGGAGAAGTTTTAGCAGTAAAACCATATGGATTTTTTATAGATTTAGGGGGAGCTAGTGGACTTCTTCATCAATCCTCACTAACAAATGGATCGATTCGTTCATTAAGAGAAGTTTTTAGAGAAGGGGAAATGATAAAAGCTTTAATATCTGAAATTGACCTCGAAAAAGGGCGCATTGGTCTCAATACAGCACTGTTAGAAAACACTGCTGGAGAATTAATTATTGATAAGCAAAAAGTTATGCAAGAAGCCACAGAGAGAGCTCTAAGAACTAAAGCACTCTTCGATAAAAAAGAACAAGATAAATGAACATTAATAAAACAAAGGAGTCAAGTCTTGAATTAAAGATTTCAGATTGGGAATTAGACTTCTATTCAAGGCCAATCATTGAATCAAATGGAAAAAAAAGGTGGGAGTTAATTATTTGCTCTACAAGAAGTTATAAGACAGAAGATATTTTTATTTGGAATAAGAAATGCCCTGCCAATGAAGTTAATTCAGTATGGCTTACAAAGGCACTAAATGAAGCAATAAGTGAAGCAAAAAAACAAGGGTGGGAGAAACCTTCAATAGTTCGATTCTGGAGGTCGTCAATGAAATCGATCATTAAGAAATCTCTGGAGGCCGTAAGTATTGAGGCTCTTGTTAGTAGAAGAACTTACCATTTATTAGATAGGATCGAATTTCTTGAGAAAGAGATTTATCCAAAGGAAAAAGGTTATGTAAGAGGTGTATTAGCTCCTACTTTTACTTCTAAGATGGAAAACCCTCCTACACCTTTACCAGAAGAAGTAAGGGGTGACGCTTTAACTATCTCGGAAATATCAATTGGAGAATTAAAATCAGCAAAAAATTGGCCTATTGAATTTGGAGAAATTTTCCCAATTCAGCAAGATTTAGATGATAATTACTTAGTTCCAGGATTAAGACTATTTAGCAAAGATAGATCTTTAGCACTTTCTGCATGGTTCAGTTGTTTAGAACCTATTAAATTAGTCATCAATAAGAACCAACTCATACTTGAAGCTTCAGAAGACGATAAGTGGCTGGTAACAGATTTGCCAGAAAAAGATGCAAACATTTTGAGTAAAAAGTTTTTAGAGAATAAAAAAAATTCTTTTGATTATCAATTTATTTCCATACAGTCAACGCCATACATCGAAAAATTTGCAGGATTCTGGATCTTGAGAGATATTGAATTTATTTCATAAGTTCAACTTAGGAGCAGGAACTATTCCATACAAAGAAATAAATTTCTCAAAAACTGAAATTTTTATTCAAAACAAAAAATTTGAGTATTATTCATCACCTATCCTTAGTCGAAACAATTTCAAACATGCATATTTTACGAAGTCAAGCTCTGAGAAATTTCTTCAATTATTAGGGAATCACTTTAATGAAAATCACATAAATTGTGTTGCCAATCAAATTCACAGTAATTTGATAGTGTTTGGATCACATTCGAGACAAGGAATTAAGACTGATGCAGATGGTCTTGTTGGTAATAAATGCAATCAAAACTTATGGGTTTACACAGCTGATTGTATGCCAATATTTTTTGCCGATAAAACGACAAGAAATGTAGCAACCTTGCATTGTGGAAGAAAAGGTTTAGAAAAAAAAATAATAAAAAATCTGGTTAAAATTTTCGATAATTTAGGGACATATAGAGATAACTTACTTGTTGCAATAGGACCAGCGATTTCAAAGGAACATTATCTAGTTGATAAAATAACACTCAAAGAATTTTTTAGAAAGGCCGAAAACAAAAACATAACGGTTAATTGGACTAAAGCTGAAAAAGATCTTTTTTTTATTGATTCAAATCACTACAAAGAGAAAAACTTTAATCAAATTGATCTCAAAAGATCTGCTTATAGACAACTTTTAAATGAGAAAATTCCTAGTACAAATATAGACATCTCAAATTTATGTACATACAAATTAAAAAATGAATTTAATTCCTGGAGAAGGAGCAAAACATTCTCGAGACAATGGAATTTTATCTGCTCATAGAGATAGTTAACTTGGACAAATTTCACTAGTTAAGTCTTTGGCGACTAATAATTCGGTCATCTCCTTTGTACCTTTAATATTAAAAACTTTGGCTAACAAAACATTCTCTTTAAAACCAAAAGGTTTTATTTTCACTTTGCTTCCCCTTGGGAATTCACTCTTAAGTAAATTAGTTGCTTCAAGCTCATCATTTTTATTTACATCTACACAAAATAGTCCAATCGTTAAATTCCTGTTTTGATCCCCTACCAAAATACTATTTGAACTTTTAATTTGAAGAATTTCGGCCGAGTTAACTATTAAAGGGTTTAGAACAATCAAGAAGACTATAATTAAAATTTTTGATAATTTTTTCAAAACAGAAATATCTAAGTTTTTAAATTATCTTAAAGTTAATTTTTGAAAATAACGAATTAAAAAAATTAGTCTTCACAATTAACATATCCAACCATTTGAGCATTACTTTTACCAGGAGGAACCATTGGATAACAATTTTCACCTCTTCTGACAAGGATATTAATCAAGGCAGGACCGTCATGCTCAAGCGCATTTTTGAGTTCATTATGTAATTGTTTTCTATCAGAAATTAAGTATCCTTTAACTCCAAATGACTCAGCAAGTTTCACAAAATCAGGTTCACCACAACTCATATCAGATGAGGAATATCTTTCATCGTAGAAACTTTCCTGCCATTGTCTTACCATCCCTTGCCAGCGGTTATTGATAATAATCAATTTCACCTTTAGACCATATTGAGATAAAGTTCCTAATTCTTGAATATTCATTAAAACACTTGCATCTCCTGCGATACAAATTACATCTGAATTAGGTAAGGCTGCTTTTACTCCAATTGCCGCTGGCAATCCAAAACCCATAGTTCCTAAGCCTGCACTACTAATCCATTTTCTTGGAGAATTCCTAAGGTATTGAGCAGCCCACATCTGATGTTGTCCTACATCCGTAGTTACATAAGCTTCTGGCGTAAGTTCCCTCACTTTTAAAAGAACCTCCTGAGGATAAATTTCTCCTTCTTTAGGTGGGTCATATAGAGGGTGTTTATTTTTCCAAAAATCAATTTTTTCTAACCAGTTTTTCGTCTGACAAGTAAATTTGTTTTTTAGAGATTGTTCATTAATTTTGAGAACGGCTTTTGAAACATCAGAAACAATTGCAACATCTACACGTCTATTTTTATTAACTTCTGCCGGGTCAATGTCTATATGAATTACCTTTGCATTAGGTGCAAAAGTATCTAATTTTCCTGTCACCCTATCATCGAATCTGGCTCCTATAGCAATTAAAAGGTCGCATTCTGTAACAGCGAAATTTGCGTAAGCAGTTCCATGCATTCCTAACATCCCTACTGATAAATTGTCTTTTTCATCAAAGGCGCCCTTCCCCATTAAGGTTGTGGTAACTGGTATTTGATAATTCTTCGCCAAAGTTTTTATTTCATCATGAGCCCCTGAAGATATTGCCCCACCTCCCACGTATAGAAGAGGTCTTTCAGAATCTTCTATTAATTTAATTACTTTATTGATATCGCAATTATTAATTTCCCCATTCCTTTTGAATCCTTTAGGAATAATTTCACCGGGCAAAACTCTTTGGTAATTAAAGAACTCCTGACCTACATCTTTGGGTATATCAATTAAGACAGGGCCTGGTCTTCCAGATGAAGCTATAAAAAAAGCTTCAGAAACTACTTTCGCGATATCTGAAGGATCTCTTATGACCCATGAATGTTTCACTATTGGAAGAGTTATTCCAAAAATATCAGTTTCTTGAAAAGCGTCTGTCCCTATAGCAGGTCTCGGGACTTGACCTGTAACTACAACTAGGGGAACTGAATCCATTTGGGCAGTGGCAATTCCAGTTACCAAATTTGTTGCACCCGGTCCTGAAGTCCCAAAACATACTCCTACTGCACCAGTAGATCTTGCATACCCATCAGCCGCATGTGAACCACCTTGTTCATGCCTAACCATATAATGCTTTAACCAACCTTCTTGTTCTGCCTTATGAACTGCATCATATATTGGTAGTATGGCTCCTCCTGGATATCCAAATATAACTTTTACCCCATGAATTTTCAAAGAATCCATTAGTGCATCTGCACCAGTTATCCAAACTGGATTTTCATGTTTTGAACTACCCTTTGAAAAGGATCTCGAAGTAAGGGTCACTAAAAAATTCAATACTTAGTATAAATTTTAAACTTAATTAAATACTTTTGCCTCATTTAGAAATGTAATGTCAGAAATATATTCAAAAAAATCTTTCAATAAATTTAAAATTTACAAATAAATATCAATAGTTCTTTATAAAATACCTAGTTTATGAAGAGGTCCAGAGCCTGAAATAAGTTCAATAAAAAGCACAAGAAAAATAATCATAGCAACCCTTCCGTTCCACACCTCTGAGCTATTATTCCAACCCCATTGCCACTTCTCTTGGGGATAAAGTTTAACTTTTTCAGGCAACTGAGAAGCCTCCTCTATATTAACTAGAGGCCCATCCAAGCAGGAAATTACTAGATCACTAAGACCTTCAATAAAAGTAGGATGAGTATTTAGAGCCTTAACTCTTCGAAAGTTTTTAATACCAGCCTTTTCAGCAATTTCTTTATATTCAATATCAATTTCTTGCAATGTTTCGATATGCTCTCCAACAAAACTTATAGGAACCACAATCAGATCATTAACATTTGTCCTTCCAAGATCTGCTAACACTTCTTCTGTATAAGGCTTCAACCATTCAACAGGACCAACTCTACTTTGATAAGAAAGTGTATGAGGGTTACTATGCCCTAAACATTTTTCCAGCTCATTTATTATTAATAAAGAACAATCTTCAATTTGTTGTTTGTAAGGGTCTCCAGCTTCCTCTACGTAACTCTTTGGAACTCCATGAGCAGTGAAAAATATATGGGCTTTTGAAGGTGATTCGCAAAGTGAAATTTGTTCAGAAATTAATTCAACCATTGACTTTAAATAACCTGATTGACTGAACCAACTCCTTACACATCTCATTGGAACCTTCTTAAATTCATCATCAGAATCTCGCAATTTTTTTAATTCCCTAAAGCTAGAACCACTAGTACTTATCGAAAAATGTGGATACAAAGGTATTACAACAACTTGATCTATGCCATCTGCTTTCATATCAGCAATAGCTGATTCGGTAAAAGGATGCCAATACCTCATAGCGATATAAGTAGTAACATTAAACCCTTTGTCCCTTAATTTAGATTGTAATTCTCTTGCTTGTTGTTCAGTTATCCTTCTGATAGGTGAACCTCCACCTATAGAGAGGTAGGCCTGTTGTGAAGTTGTACTCCTAAGAGTACTAATTAACCAAGCTAGAGGCTTTTGAAAAACAGGGAAGGGGGTCCTGATTATTTCTGGATCAGAAAAGAGATTGTATAAGAATGGGCCTACATCAGTAATGCGTTCAGGCCCTCCTAAATTCATTAGTAAGACGCCTATTTTATCCATTTAAAATTTATGGAGATTGAAAATCAACATTTAAAACGTCATTATAAGGACAATTATATAAGTAAATGAACGTAATTCAGGAAATTAATAATGTCAATGATAAATTTGCTACTCAAGGCAGCAAGCTTAAAATTGAGAAAAGAGGAGAGAAATTAAATATCCGTGGTTCACTACCCTCTAAAGAAGATAAAAATAACTTTAAAATTCAGAGAATATCTCTTGGTTTAAAGGCTGATATTTCTGGATTGGAGGAGGCCAAAAAAAAATTGCAATTAATCAATTTGCAATTGGAATTGAATCAATTTGATTGGATTAATTGGATAGGTAAACCTAATAAAAAGGAAATAAGAGACGGTTTTGAATTTCCAAAAAGATTAAATCAATTTGAGGAATTTTTTTTTAAAGAAAATAAAAGTGATTTTCGAACCAGCACTAGAAAAACTACTTGGAGAAGTTCTTACAAACCATATATGAAAAGAATCCTAAATATTTATAATGATTATGAGAGTGAAGCTTTAGAAAAAATATTTCAAAAAACACTTGAAAGTTATAAGGAAGGTACTAGAAGTAGGAAGCAATGCGCTACTTCTTTAAGTGTTCTGGCTAAGTTTTTGGAAATTAAGCTACCAGAAGATTGGAAATCAAATTCTAGAGGATATGGTCTTAGCAAAGCAGGATTTAGGGATCTTCCTAAAGACGAGTATATAGAAAAACTGTGGGAGAAGATACCAAACAATTCTTGGAAATTTGTTTTTGGTTTGATGGCTACATATGGATTGAGGAATCATGAAGTATTTTTTTGTGATTTAAGTTCTCTTACTAATTTTGGTGACAAAATTATTAGAGTTTTACCTACCACTAAAACTGGCGAACATCAAGTTTGGCCATTTCATCCTGAATGGGTAGAAAAGTTCGAATTATCAAAACTTGGTGACAATCCAGAACTTCTACCAAACATTAATAGAGACCTTAAAGTTACAACCTTACAAAATATTGGGAAAAAAATTACAGACCAGTTTAAGCGTTACTCTTTACAAATAAAACCTTATGATCTTAGGCATGCTTGGGCAGTAAGAACAATTTTTTATGATTTACCTGATACTGTGGCTGCCAGAATGATGGGACATTCGGTTAGTTTACATACTCAAACTTATCACCATTGGATTACTAAAAGAGATCAACAACAGGCGGTAAATAATGCACTTTTAAAAGTTAACAGAGTTAAAAATACTTAAAGATTTATAATAAATAATTAAAAATAAGGACCATATGCAAGAAAAACCTTCATCTTCCGAGAAAATTTTTAACCTCGATAATCAAGCGAATAAACTTGGGATGGGAGGTAAATTATCACCGGATAGCGATGAAAGCTCATATAAAAAAAGAATGCAGAAAAGAAAAGATATTCAAGCCGAAAGGCTACAAATTAGAAAAACAAAAAAAGGATTATTAATTGTTTTCACAGGAAATGGCAAGGGAAAGACAACAGCATCTTTAGGTATGGCTTTAAGGACGATAGGGCATGGCTATAAAGTAGCAATAATTCAATTTATAAAGGGAGGCTGGACCACTGGAGAAGAAAGAGCACTTAAAAACTTTTCTTCAAACCTATCTTGGCATTCATTAGGAGAGGGATTTACTTGGGAAACACAAGACAGAATAAAAGATGAAAAATTAGTTCAAGAGGCGTGGCAATTAGCCAAAAAATACATACAAAACGAATCTTATAAACTTATCATTCTTGATGAAATTAATATTGCGACAAAACTTGGTTATCTTGCACCAGAGGAAATAATCACTTTTTTAAAAAGCTTAAATAATAGAAAAAATCATATTGTTTTAACTGGAAGGGGAGCATCTGATTCAATTATCAATTACGCTGATCTGGTTACAGAAATGAAACTAATAAGACATCCATTTAAAGAACAAGGAATAAAAGCACAAAAGTGTGTTGAATTTTAAATGAAGTAAAGTATTATTTAAAAATTTTTTTGCCAGGTTTAGAAATGTTTAAAGACGCAAGCAATATCTGAACAAAAAATAAATTTGGTGCATTTACTTGCTAAGGTCTTAAAAGTACAATTATTGAATGACTTACAAAAGAGTTCTCTTAAAACTTAGTGGTGAAGCCCTAATGGGCGAAAAACCTTATGGTATTGATCCTGCTATAGTTCAGTCAATTGCAGAGGATGTTTCAAAAGTGGTCAAAAATAATGTGCAACTTGCAATTGTTGTTGGAGGCGGGAATATTTTTAGGGGGCTTAAAGGGTCTGCAGATGGCATGGATAGAGCAACAGCTGATTATGTTGGAATGCTCGCAACAGTAATGAATGCTATTTCACTTCAAGATGGTTTAGAAAGAGTAGGGGTTGCAACCAGAGTTCAAACTGCAATAGAAATGCAGGAAATTGCCGAGCCCTATATCAGAAGAAGAGCTATGAGACACCTTGAAAAAGGGAGAGTTGTGGTCTTCGGAGGTGGATGCGGAAATCCATTTTTCACAACTGATACTACTGCGGCTCTGAGGGCAGCAGAGATAAATGCTGAAGTTGTGATGAAGGCGACCAAAGTTGATGGAGTATATAATTGTGATCCTAATAAATTTAAAGATGCAAAAAAATATTCCTCTCTTAGTTATCAGCAAGTTCTCAGCGATGAAATCGCAGTAATGGATAGTACTGCAATTGCACTATGCAAAGATAACAATATCCCTATCATGGTATTTGATATATTCAAAAAAGGGAACATTTCTAAAGCTGTCGCTGGGGATCCTATAGGTTCATTAATTAGTTAAAGCTTATTTAAATTTTTTTATTATGAAAGAAAAAGAAATTCAAGAAAATATGAATAAAAGTGTTGAAGCCACACAAAGAAACTTTAATACAATTAGGACAGGCAGAGCTAATGCTTCATTGCTAGACAGAGTAAGTGTTGAGTATTACGGAGCAGAAACACCAATTAAATCACTTGCCACAATTAGCACTATTGATTCACAAACAATTTCAATACAACCATTTGATATTTCATGTTTACAAGCGATTGAGAAATCTATTTCCATGAGTGACTTGGGTATTACTCCAAATAATGATGGCAAAGTAATAAGAATAAATGTTCCCCCCTTAACAGAAGAAAGAAGAAAAGAATTCTGTAAATTAGCCTCTAAATATGCTGAGGAAGGAAAAGTAGCTTTGAGAAATATAAGAAGAGATGCTGTTGATAAAGAAAAAAAAGAAGAAAAAGATGGTCTTATTTCTATTGACGAATCGAGAGATAATCAAACTGAAATTCAGAAAATTACTGATAAATATATTGCCCTAATAGAAACTAAATTGTCTGAAAAAGAAAAGGAAATTCTAAAAGTTTGATAGGATTTGACGTCGTAATAATTGGTGGAGGTTTATCAGGATCTTCCACCGCTCTTAACTTATCAAAGAAAGGATATTCAGTTTTAATTATCGAAAAAGAAAAATTTCAAGATTACAAACCATGTGCGGGCGGGATGGCATCTTCAATGCAAAGATTTCTTCCTTTAGATATTAAAGATTCCATAGCTTCAAAAATTAAGAATGTTGAATTCAGATGGAAGGCTACAGATAATGTAACTGCTGATCTGACTGGCGAATCTCCATTTTGGATTATTAAAAGAGAGAAACTTGATCAATTATTACTTGATGAGTCCTTGAGTAATGGGGCTCAGATTATGAGACCATTGTTGATAGAAAATATTATAAAAAAAAATGATAAGTGGGAAATTACTTGCAATAACCAAATAAAATACATAACAAAATTCCTTGTTATTGCAGATGGGTCCCAATCGAAATGGGCGAGTTATTTCAATTTAGGGCCAAAAAAACCGAAATTTGCGAACACAATCTCATTAAGATTGAAAGGGTTAGGTGAAATACCTAAAGATGCAGTTAGATTTGAATTTGGATTTATAAAGTATGGTTTTGCATGGGCATTCCCCTTAAGAGAAAGCTTAAATATTGGTTTAGGTACTTTTATAAATAATGGTCTACTAGAAAATCAGGCTATAAATCAACAAGTAATCAAAAGCTTCGGTTTTGATGATTTTCCTTATAAAACAATTAGTAAGAAACTGAGAATATGGAACGGATTCCACTCAATAAATGGTGACAAAGTTTTAGCAGTTGGAGATGCAGCATCTCTATGTGATCCATTTTTAGCTGAAGGAATTAGACCATCTTTAATTAGCAGTTTTTATGCTGCAGAATACATAGATCAATGCCTATCAGGAAAAGTAGATGATTTAAATCTTTATACGAAAAAAATTAACAGTATTTGGGGAAAATCAATGGCTTGGGGGAGGAGAATATCCCAAGTATTTTATAGATTTCCCAGAACTGGCTACCAATTAGGTGTCAAAAGAAAAACAGCCCCTAAACGTATTGCTCAAATATTATCAGGAGAAATGAGTTATGAAGATATTGCAAAAAGAGTTATCAGAAGACTTTTAACAAAAAGCGGGACTTAATTCTTTTTTTAATTCAAACTTAAATTTAGTTAGCAGAAATCAATTTATGATTTTGAATCTCTGAATATCTCTTAAGTAGCAGCTCCTCCAATTCTTCTATAGCCTTACTGAATCCAGTGATACCTTCACTAAGCTTTTCACTTGCCATTTGATCTTCTAACATACTTAATCTGAAATCTTTTTCTTCAAATTCATAGTTAATAGAATTTTTTATTTGAGTACTTACATTTAATTTTCTGACTAATTCTCCTTTTTCTTTTTTAAGTTCCTCAAGAAATTTTGGTGCGATTGTTAAAAGATCGCAACCTGCTAATTCTTTTATTTCATCAAGATTCCTAAAACTCGCTCCCATTACTTCTGTCTTGAATCCCTTTTCTTTAAAGTACTTGTATATTTGTGTAACCGAAATAACTCCAGGGTCTTCAGTTCCAACAAAAGTAGTTTTACCAGTTTTTGCTTTATGCCAATCCAATATACGGCCAACAAAAGGAGAAATTAGAGTTATCTTTGCATTGGCACAAGTTACCGCTTGGCAGAAGTTAAAAAGTAAAGTTAAGTTGCACTTAATACCCTCTTTTTCCAAAATTTCAGCTGCCTTAATTCCCTCCCAAGTTGCAGCAATCTTAATCAAAATTCTTTCCTTTTCAATTCCAAAATTTTTATAAAGTTTGATCAATTTTCTCGCTTTTTCTACCGTAGCTTCGGTGTCAAAGCTTAGTCTTGCATCAACTTCTGTAGATACACGCCCTGAAATAATTTTCAATATTTCTTTTCCAAAAAATACTGAAACTTGGTCAACAGTTTCTTTGATTAATTCAATTTCGGAGAATCCTTGCTGCAATGCATTTTCTGAACTTTCTAAAGCTTTATCAATTAATTTCACATAATCAGGGTTCTTAGCAGCAGCAAGTATTAGCGATGGATTGGTAGTGGCGTCCCTTGGTTGAAATTTTTTTATCGAATCTAAATCCCCAGTATCGGCAACAACAACGGTCATTGAGGACAATTGTTCTAAAATTGATTTCATATCTAGATAATCATATATATACATAAACTAGCTTTTATTCCTGATGAAATCATCAGATAATGGACTAAATATTTATAAAACCAGAAAATTTTAGGGTTTTTTAACAATCATTTCATGATCTTTAATGTTGGGAGGTATTTTTTCAATTACTATCAAACTCTCGATAATTTCTTTAGCAGCTGGTACAGCAACGGTTGAACCATATGCATAAGATTGAGATGGCTCATCAACGACTACTAGGACAGCATATTTCGGATTATTAACTGGTAACGTAGCCACAAAACTGCAAACTTTTTTACTTGTATAGGAACTATTTAAGGCTTTTTGGGAAGTGCCCGTTTTCCCCGCTATCCTATAACCCTCGATTTTCACTCCAGTTCCACTACCTTTATCAACTACACTTTCCATCCATTCAAGAACAGTTTTAGAGACC
>QCDR01000014.1 GCA_003278705.1 Prochlorococcus sp. AG-355-J23 | reverse complement strand
GCTTTATCTCCATCTTTTATCCTCCCTGAAAGAACTTCTTCAGCTAAGCTATCTTCTAGTAAGCGCATAACTGCCCTTCTCAAAGGTCTTGCTCCGTAGGAAGGGTTATAACCTTCTTCAACAAGTCTTTCTTTAAAAGCATCAGTTACATTTAAATTAATACCTTTATCTTGTAATCGTGTAAAAACTTCTTGCAACATTATTTCAGCAATTTCTTTAACCTCATTTTTAGTTAGTTGTCTGAATACAATGATTTCATCAAGTCTATTTAAAAATTCAGGCCTAAAGTATTGCTTAAGCTCTTCATTAACTAAAGATTTAATTCTATTATACTGGCTATCTTCAACTGAATCACCTGAGAATTCAAATCCTAGTCCACCTCCGCCTTTTTCGATTACTTTAGAACCGATATTCGAAGTCATTATTAACAAAGTATTTTTAAAATCTACAGTTCTACCCTTAGAGTCGGTTAATCTTCCATCTTCAAGTAGTTGCAAAAGTAAATTGAACACATCTGGATGGGCTTTTTCAACTTCATCAAATAAAACAACCGTGTAAGGACGTCTTCTAACAGCTTCAGTAAGCTGACCACCTTCATTAAAACCAACATACCCAGGAGGCGAGCCTATAAGTTTGCTAACTGTATGTCTTTCCATAAATTCTGACATATCTAATCTGATCATTGCCTCTTCACTACCGAAGAAATATGAAGCCAAAGATTTAGTCAATTCAGTTTTACCAACACCAGTAGGGCCAGAAAAGATAAAACTAGCTATGGGTCTATTAGGATTTTTCAATCCAACTCTTGCTCTTCTTATAGCTCTAGAAACAGCTTTTACAGCTTCATCTTGTCCAATTAGCCTTTGATGAAGCGTTTCTTCCATATTGAGAAGCTTGACTGATTCAGTTTCTGTTAATTTTTGAACAGGAACTCCTGTCCACGAAGCTACAATATGAGCAACATCCTCTTCACTAACAAGGGGGCTTTGTAAGAGTTTTGAATCACTTTTGATAGAATTATCAGTTTCAGATGAATCTCCTGCTGTAGATTCTTTTTTATTTTCCAATACTTCTTTAATCTTTGCAGACAATTCCATCTCTTTTTCGCGTAATTGGCCTGCTTGGTCAAAATTTTGGTCCCTTACGGATTCTTCCTTCTGCTTTTGGACTTGTCTAAGTTCCTTATCTATTTGTTTGGCTTCAGGCGGTAGTTTAGAATTTATTAAACGTACCCTGCTTCCAGCCTCATCGATGAGGTCTATAGCCTTATCAGGTAAAAACCTATCAGATATATAACGATCACCTAAATGTGCTGCCGCTTCAAGCGCATCATCAGTAATTTTTAACCGATGATGTTGTTCGTAACGTTCTCTGAGACCCTTTAGAATTTCGATGGTATCTTCAATAGATGGTTCCCCAACCATTACAGGTTGGAATCTTCTTTCTAGAGCAGCATCTCTCTCAATATGTTTTCTATACTCATCAAGTGTTGTTGCACCAATACATTGAAGTTCTCCTCTAGCTAATGCTGGCTTCAGAATATTTGCAGCATCTATAGCTCCCTCAGCAGCTCCAGCACCAATTAAAGTATGTACTTCATCTATGACAAGTATAACGTTACCTGCTGATTTGATTTCTTCCATTATTTTTTTTAACCTTTCTTCAAATTCACCTCTATATTTTGTTCCTGCGACCAACAGTCCTATATCAAGTGTCAAAACTCTTTTATCTTCCAATATGTCTGGAATATCCCCAGTTTGTATTCTTTGAGCCAAACCTTCTGCAATGGCTGTTTTGCCTACACCTGGCTCCCCAATGAGAACAGGATTATTTTTTGTTCTCCTGCCTAATATTTGCACTACCCGATCTATTTCTGAATGGCGGCCAACTACTGGATCTAATTTTGACTCACTTGCTAATTTCGTTAAATTTGTTCCAAATTCATCAAGGGTAGCAGTTTTTAAGTTGCCTTTAGTTGTACTAGCTCCTGAACCAACTTCCGCTGTTTCTCCTAGCATCCTAATAACTTGAGTTCTTACTTTGGTAAGGTCAATATTAAGATTTTCTAGTACTCTTGCTGCAACGCCTTCGCCTTCTCTTATTAAACCTAATAAAAGATGTTCTGTACCTATGTAATTGTGACCTAATTGACGAGCTTCTTCTAGAGATAATTCTAAAACCCTTTTTGCCCTAGGGGTAAAAGGTATTTCTACGGCTACGAACCCTGAACCTCTACCTATTATCTTTTCTACCTCTATCCTTGAATCTTTTAGATTAACTCCAAGGGATTTGAGTACTTTCGCTGCAACTCCAGTTCCTTCTCCAATTAACCCCAAAAGAATTTGTTCAGTTCCAACGAAATTATGACCAAGTCTTCTAGCTTCCTCTTGAGCAAGCATAATGACTTTTATAGCTTTTTCTGTAAATCTTTCAAACATTAGAAGATTAAATTCCTACTAATAACCTACCAGTAATATGTCAATTTTGTGTTCAGAATGAGCTTTTGTGAATACCCAAAAGTATATTTTGTTTAATTAAATTGAACTTTTTTAGTGATATAGCAGGAAAATATAGTAATTTCAACCATTCTGGTTATCCGAACAATTAAATTTTTACATTATTTTGTTGTTATTTTTTTTTCTTTTAAAAGAGCATGTGAACCATCTTTATAATAATTTTTTCTTATTCCTACAGTAGAAAAATCAAAGCGACTATAAAATCTTTCAGCAGTAACATTGCCCTGAGAAACCTCCAATAGTATTTTTTTAAGATTTAATTTTTCACATTTTCTTATTAAATAGCTCATGAGATATGATCCAAAACCCTTTTTCCTAAAATTCTTATTTACAACAAAATAATTTATTTGAGCTTCATCAAGAACAACATGTAAAACACATATTCCAATGACTAAATTTGTAATTAATATTCCAAAGATTTTTGTACCTTCTTTTTTGAATTCGTTAGACCATTGTTTCTTGCTCCATAATGAAATCGTATTTAAATCTAATTCATAACATAAATCAATATCTTTCTCATTTATTTGTTTGATAGATATCATTTTATTATGCAGGTATACTCTAAAGTTCAAATCTATAGTCATTATAAAATATGACAGTTTTGGCAAAACTTTATTTGAAGTTCTCCCATGGAAGAAAAACAATCTTTTTTAAAACAGAAAATCGACTTTGAAAGTCCTAATAAAAATATCGTACCTATTACTACATCCATTGGAGGAGATGGGAAATTGTCAGTTGGAGGCTGTTCTATTGAAGAGTTAGTTAAAAAATATGATTCTCCTTTATATATTTTGGATGAAATCACCTTAAGAAAGTCTTGTAGAGCTTATAAAAATGCATTAGAAAAGTTTTACCCCGGGGAATCTCTCCCTATATATGCTTCCAAGGCAAATAGCTCTGTATTCATGAGTAGTCTTGTTTCCTCAGAAGGTTTGGGACTTGATGCAGTTTCAGAGGGGGAATTATTAACTGCTCTAAAGGGTGGGGTACCAAATGAAAAAATTGTTTTTCATGGAAATAACAAATCTGACAAAGAAATTGATTTCGCAATTAGAAATAACATCAAAATAATTGTAGATAACGACTACGACTTAAGAAGATTAGAAGAAGTATCAAATTCATTAAATCATGACTTAGAAATAATGATTCGCTTTACTCCAGGAATCGAATGCCATACACATGAATATATAAGAACAGGTTCATTTGATAGCAAATTTGGTTTTGGAATCGAATATTTGAATAATTTATTTGCAAGCATAAGCGAAACTAAACATTTAAAATTAATTGGACTTCATGCTCATATTGGTTCCCAGATCTTTGAACTAGAACCTCATAAGGATCTAGGTGAAATAATGGTAAAAGTTATTTTAGAAGCCAAAAAATTTGGCCATAATATTAAAGAACTTAATGTTGGTGGAGGTTTAGGCATTAAATATACAAAAAATGACGATCCACCTTCTATCGATGCATGGGTTGAAACAATTTCCAACTCAGTTGTTAAAGCTTGTAAAAAACACAATTTAGATCTACCAAAATTGATGTGTGAGCCTGGAAGATCGATCGTGTCTACAGCAGGCATAACAATTTATAAAATTGGAGCTTTTAAAAAAATTCCTGGCATCAGAACTTATTTGTCTGTTGATGGCGGGATGAGTGACAACCCAAGGCCAATAACATATCAATCAAATTATTCTGCATGTTTGGTAAAAAACCCCTTTAATATTAACTCTAAAAATAAATATACAATTGCTGGCAAACACTGCGAATCTGGAGATGTATTGTTTAAGGAGATAGAACTAGCAAATTGCGAAACAGGAGATCTAATATGTGTTTTTGGTACTGGTGCTTACAATAATTCAATGAGTTCAAATTACAACAGAATTCCTAGACCTGCAGCACTTTTAGTTTGTAATGGAGAAGCAGAGATTATTCAAAAAAGAGAAAGTCCATCTGATCTTTTGAAATATGATGTTTTGCCTGATCGCTTTATTAAATAAAGTTAGGTAAATTTAAATAAATTTTGTTTTTAGTGTGAATTTCTGGGGAATTATAAATTTAAAGCTTTTATTAGATGTATTATTTGCTGTTGGTTTCGGACTTTTATTATTCTCTAGAGTAAAAGAACAACGTACATTATGGCTTCTAAGAGGATATTTATTTTTAGTATCATCCGCATGGTTTATTCAAAGATATGCTTACTTGCCTCTAACATCAAAATTAATTGATGCTGTAGTCCTAGCTTGCTCTCTTTCATTAGCGATCCTTTGGCAAGGAGAGTTAAGAAGATTAATGGAACTGCTAGGCACTGGAAGGCTAGCTGTATTACTTGGGAATCCACCAAAGGAATTTAGAGCAACTTCAACTACCATTACTCAGTTAGTTGATACTGCAGGTAAACTCTCTCAAAACAGAAGAGGCGCTTTAATCGTTGTAGATTTGGGGAGTGATTTAAGACCTGAAGATTTTTTATATTCAGGCACGAATATTGAGGCACAATTATCAACTGACCTTCTAATAAATCTTTTTGCGACAGATACGCCTTTACATGATGGAGCAGTTCTTGTGAAAGGGAATAAAATAATTTCTGCTGGCGTAATACTTCCTCTTTCAAGACAAGGAATAAGTAGATATGGTACAAGACATTTAGCAGCATTAGGAATCACAGAAAGATTTGACAGATGTATTTGTATTGTTGTTTCTGAAGAAACAGGTACGCTATCATTAGCAAACCAAGGCAAACTCGAAAGGCCAATAACCAGCAGCAGGTTACAAGAACTTCTTGCAAAATTGATTGGTAATCAAAACACTATGGGAGCAAATAAAGCATCTTTAAGTAAAAATGTCTTATCCCAAAAGACAGACCCGGGTGATAATATCAGTGATATTAATAAAAAAGAGTCAGAAAAATCAGAAATTTTTATTAACAAAAAGGATTAACTAATGAGTTTAGAAAAAGTAATAGACGATAAAACTAGTTGCTTATTAATGAAAATAGATAAGCAAAAATTGCCCAAACATATAGCAATAATTATGGACGGCAATGGGAGATGGGCGACTAGAAAAGGTTTACCCAGATCATTTGGACATAAACAGGGCGTTAGTGTATTAAAAAAAATTCTCAAAGCTGCAAAAAATTTAGGTTGTAAAGTAATTACTGTTTATGCTTTTTCAACTGAGAATTGGACAAGGCCAACAAAAGAAGTTGATTTTCTTATAAATCTTTTTAGCGAAGTTTTAAAAAAAGAAATTAAAGAGATCCATGAAGAATCAACAAAAATAAAATTTATTGGAGATTTAACTCCTTTCCCAAAAAATTTAAAGGAAATAATCTCTAGTTCAGAATCACTTACTAAAAACAACAATAAATTTTTATTCAATGTTTGTGTTAATTACGGAGGTAGACAAGAAATAGTAAAAGTTGCAAAAGAACTAGCATTAAAATCTTCTGCTGGGAAAATAAAACCAAGTGAGATTAACGAAGAATTATTTAATTCAGAGCTATTAACTGGAGGGATTAAGGATCCAGAATTACTAATAAGAACTAGTGGCGAACAAAGGATAAGTAATTTTTTATTATGGCAATTAGCATATTCAGAAATTTATATATCTGACGTACTTTGGCCAGAGTTCAATGAGCAGGAATTTCTTAAAGCAATAATTGATTACCAATCAAGAAATAGACGTTTCGGCGGTATAGAATCATTACCAAATGAATCTTTTAATGAATCTTTTAAAGATTCTCAATATTTTACCTAATAAAAAATGGCTAATTCGAATAATCAGTTATTAAAAGAAATTAGGTTCGATTGGAATAAAGAGGAGGTATTGGAAATACTTAATATGCCTCTTATTGATTTAATGTGGGAATCACAAACTGTTCACAGGAAATTTAACAAATACGACATTCAATTAGCATCATTGTTCAGCGTAAAAACTGGTGGATGTGAGGAAAATTGTTCGTACTGTAGCCAATCGATTTATAGTGCTAGCGAAATCAAAAGTCATCCACAATTTCAAGTTGAGGAGGTTTTAGCAAGAGCTCAAATAGCAAAAAATGAGGGTGCAGATAGGTTTTGTATGGGTTGGGCGTGGCGAGAAATTAGAGATGGGAAATCTTTTAATGCAATGTTAGAGATGGTTAGCGGTGTAAGAGATTTAGGGATGGAAGCATGCGTTACTGCTGGGATGCTTACTGAAGAACAAGCTTCCAGATTGGCTGATGCAGGTTTGACCGCGTATAACCACAATCTTGATACGAGTCCTGAGCATTATAAAAATATTATTACGACAAGAACTTATCAAGACAGACTAGATACCATAAAAAGAGTAAGGAATGCAGGAATAAATGTTTGTTGTGGAGGGATAATAGGCTTGGGTGAAACTAATGGCGATAGAGCTTCTCTTTTGGAAGTGCTTTCAAACATGAATCCACACCCTGAAAGTGTTCCTATAAATTCATTAGTGGCTATTGAAGGTACTGGTTTAGAAGATAATCAAGAAATTGATTCTATTGAAATGATAAGGATGATAGCTACAGCAAGAATTCTTATGCCTAAAAGTAAAATAAGATTAAGTGCAGGTCGAGAAAAACTTTCAAAAGAAGCCCAAATTTTATGTTTTCAATGTGGAGCAAATTCAATTTTCTATGGAGATGAGTTACTAACAACTTCCAATCCATCTTTTCAATCAGACAGAAAACTTCTTAAAGAGGTTGGAGTATCATTTAACAAAGATTTTGAAACTTGTGAAAAAACATTATCTTCTTTATGAAAGGCAAAAATTATAAAATAGTTTCTCTTTACTCTTTCTTCCCATTTCAAGAAAACTTGATTCTTGATCTAAAAAATAAATTATTAGAAATAGAAAATGAAAACGATCTTTCAGGTTTATTAATTCTTGCTAATGAGGGCATTAATGGAACCATTTGTGCTGATAAAAATTTAATCGATATTGTTATCAATTTACTTAACAAATATACAGATAATAGAAATTTGAATATCAAAGTAAACTTTGCTAAAAAGAAAGTCTTCAAAAAATTAAAAATAAAAATCAAGAGAGAAATAGTTACAATGGGTGTCCCTGAAATAAACCCTTCAGAAAATAATGGGACCTATATTGACTCAGCTGATTGGAACAAGTTAATTAAAAATCAAAATACAATAGTCATTGATACTAGAAATCATTATGAGGTTTCCATAGGTACATTTCAGAACTCTATAAACCCAAATACAAAAAATTTTAGCGAATTCCCAAAGTGGGTAGATGATCATTTAGATACCCACTTAGAAAATAAAGAGTCTACAAATATAGCAATGTTTTGTACAGGAGGAATAAGATGTGAAAAAGCTACTAGTTTGCTGAAAAAGAAAGGTTATAAAAATATTTATCACCTACAAGGGGGCATCCTTCAATACCTCAATGATATCCCAAAAGAAAAAAACTTATTTGAAGGTGAATGTTATGTTTTTGATAAAAGAGTTGCTTTAGATCAAGAATTAGAAAAAGGCTCCTACTCGATTTGTCATGCATGTGGAATGCCAGTTTCAATTCAAGATCAAGAAAGAAAAGAATATAGAAAGGGTATACAATGTCATTTCTGCGTAGATCAATTCAGTGATGAAGATAGGAAAAGGTTTGAAGAAAGACAAAAGCAGATCGATAGATTAAAAGTGGAAAATTGTAAAAATCTATAAGAACTAATTTTCAAAATCATGAAGGTTGAAGAATTAGAAAAATTAGCAGGTTCCATTGGATTATTAATAAAAATTCAAGTTAGAGAAACTCTCGGATTATGTTTCTTTAGAATCGTAATAGCAGAACAGAAAGAAAACATCATTAAGATTTGGGCCGAAATGAAAGGTTGGACTTATTTAAATAAACAAGGTATTCAGCTTGATACATTACGAATCCTTAGTAAAGCGCCTGCTTTTGTTTCGGAATTAATATGGGCAACAACTATGGCTTGGGCAATTGAAAAAAAATCAAGCAACAAAGCAAGACTTTTAGCTATTTTTGATAGTGAAGGATATAGTAAAAAACTTGTAAGATATTTCAAGTTAATAGGATTCAAAATTGTAAAAGAAGTAGGTTCTAGCCCAGTAGATCTTTTATTAAGATTAGTTTGGGGAGGTGCAGGTACACTCATGAACGGGGAATGTATTTCCATATTAAAAAAACTTGAAAAGAAACTCTCTTTAATTGAAGAAAGTTAACCCGCATGATAACTACTTCTAACTAAGGGACCAGAAGATACTTTCTTGAATCCTAATTTCTTAGAGAAGCGATATAAATATTCAAACTCCGATGGATTCCAATATTTCTTAACTGCCAAATGATTGAACGATGGCCTTAAATATTGGCCAATTGTAATTTGATCACAATCTATTTTTTTAAGATCATAAATTGTATTTTTTATTTCATCCAATGTTTCTCCAAGACCTAACATAATTCCTGATTTAGTTTGAATATGAGGAGCAATATATTTTGACTTTTTTAATAAACTAAGGGATTTTTTGTAATTTGCACCTCTCCTAACTTCTTTTTGCAGTCTTTCAACAGTTTCAAGATTATGATTAAAGCATATCGGATCTTTTTCTAAAATTGTCTTCAATCTCTCAGTCTGAAGATTATTAGTTTCATCAAAATTTTTGCCCCCACCCCATAAATCAGGAGTTAAAACCTCTATTTTAATTGTTGAATCAATTTTTCTAATCTCATCAATTGTAGATATAAATAAATTTGCACCATGATCAGGAAGATCGTCTCTAGCTACAGATGTCAAAACAACATATTTCAAATTTAGTACTTTCACTGCTTCAGCAACTTGAGTACATTCATCAGTATTGATAGAACTAGGTCTACCTTTATTTACCTGACAAAAAGCACAAGAACGAGAACATATCGATCCACCTAGTAAGAAAGTGGCAGTTCCTGAGGCATAACATTCTGCTCTATTTGGACATCTTGCTTCTTCACAAATAGAATGAATATTTGATTTTTTGATGAGTGTTTGTATTTTTTCGAACTCTGAAGCTTTACTAATAGGAAATTTAATCCAAGAGGGGAGTCTTAAAATTTTTTCTTTATTGATTAGATTATTGTCTTTCATTGTCTAATTTAGTTTTGTTCTTCCTTCTAACGCCCTTGCAAGTGTAACTTCATCCACATATTCAAGTTCACTGCCCATTGGGAGGCCATATGCAATCCTCGTAACTTTAGTAAAAGGGGCTAATAATTTTCCAATATAAAGACTTGTTGTATCTCCCTCAACACTAGGGGTCAATGCCAATATGATCTCATCTATTTCAGACTTACTAACTCTTTCTACCAAGCTTCTTATTTCTAAGAGTTCAGGGCCAACAGAATCCATTGGAGATATTAAACCACCAATAACATGGTAAACACCTCTAAATTCTCTGGCGCGCTCCAAAGCAAGCAAATCTTTAGTTTCTGCTACTACACAAATTAGTTTTTGATTTCTTTCAGTATTTTTACAAATTTCACATTCATCTTCTGAAGTCAAATTGAAGCATTTTTTGCAACGACCAACATTACTATGTGCTTCTAACAGAGCCTTTGAAAAATCTCTTATTGTACTTTCAGGTTGTTTTAAAATAAACAGAGCTAATCGTTGAGCTGTTCTTGGACCAATCCCTGGGAATTTCTCAAAATGACCAATTAATTTTGAAAGCGGTTTGGTATAAGTAATCAAAATCAAACTATTTCTAGGAATAATTTAGACGCAAAATTCTGAATTGCCATAATTGTTTGCTTTTAATGTCTTATTATGTTTTTAGTTAGTAATTTCAAACAAAATGAAAAATATTAAATTTAACCCTTTCAAATATTTATTTTTGATTTTATTGTGTTTAACACTGAGTGCTTGTAGTGGCGGACTAAATGCGGGATTAGAAGCTTATCAAAGTCCAGATGGAAGGTATGCCTTTTTGTATCCAACAGGATGGACTAGAGTAAAAGTCGATGGAGGTCCTGAAATTATTTATCATGATCTAATAAATAGTAATGAGACCCTAAGTTTAGTTATTTCTGATGTAAATAAAGAGGTTCAATTAGAGCAATTAGGAAGCCCAAGTGAAGTAGGTCAAACATTAATTGATAAAGTCATTGCTCCCGAAGGTTCAGGTAGAGAGGTAAAACTTATAAATGCCAATAAGAGGGAGGCCTCCAATCATATTTTCTATGATTTAGAGTATGAATTAAATTTAAATGAACAGGCTAGGCACGAATTGGCTACTGTAGTAATTGATAGAGGAACACTTTACACTTTTGCTGTGGGAACAAATGAAGAGAGATGGAATAAAGTTGACGGTATGTTTAGTAATGTAATTGAATCATTTAACTTTTTAATATAGTTTAGAAATTCCATACTAGATTCCTACTTGAACATTCCATAAATCAGCATATATTTTGTTCTGATCTAATAGTTTTTCATGTTTTCCACTTTCAACTATTTTACCTTTATCAATAACAACAATATTATCCGCATTTTTTATAGTGCTTAATCTATGAGCTATTACAATTGTTGTTCTTTCTTTGGTGATTTTAGATAATGATTTTTGAATTAAAGCCTCTGTTTCATTATCAACTGAGGCTGTAGCTTCATCTAATATTAATATTGGAGCATCTTTTAAAACAGCTCTAGCCAAGGCAATTCTTTGACGTTGCCCGCCTGAGAGCCTTTGGCCCCTTTCCCCCACTATAGTTTTATAACCATCTGGTAAATGTTCAATAAATTTATGCGCTTCCGCAATCTTTGAAGCTTTCATGATATTTTTAAGACTGGGGTTAATTGTGCCATAAGCAATATTTTCTTGTACACTGCCATGAAATAAATAAGTATCTTGACTAACTAAAGAAATACACTTTCTTAAATCACTCAAATTTATTTCTTTAATAGAAACGCCATCCAAGGTTATTAACCCGTTTTTACTATCATAAATCCTAAGTAGTAATTTTATTATTGTACTTTTCCCAGAACCTGTTAACCCAACAATTCCTAATGTTGAGTTATTTTCAATTTTGAAATTTATATTTTTTAAAGTTAAATCTCTTCCAGGATAATTAAAATTTACATTATTAAAAATAATTTCTCCTTTGATATCTTTTGGTTCAATTTTTATTTTTCCATCTTTTATTTTTATAGGTGTATCTATGAGATCAATTACTCTATCTATTGAAGCCATAGATCTCTGAAAATCATCCAAAACATGCCCCAAAGTAGTTAAAGGCCATAATAGTCTTTGTGTAATAAACACTAAAAAACTATAAGTTCCTACATCAAGTGTCTTATTCGAAGTTTGGAAACCTCCAATTAATAATATCGCTATAAAAGCAAATAAGATTGCAAATCTTATAAGAGGAATAAAAGCAGAAGATAATTTTATTGCAGCTTTATTACTTCTTTGATAATCTAGACTTTCTTTATTTAATCTATTCAGCTCCCATTTTTCTTTAGTAAAACTTTTTATGGTCAGGATTCCACTTAAATTATTATTAAGTCTTGATGCCAAAAGTCCAGCTTTATTTCTAACATCTCTGTATTTTGGAGCTAGCTTCCTTTGAAATTTAATTGATCCTAAAAATATAATTGGAATAGGAAAGAAAGCAAATAAAGCAATTTTTGGAGCGACAAAAATCATAGTGCCCCCAATTATTAAGACAGTTATAAATAACTGAATAATTTGATTAGCCCCTTGGTCTAAAAATCTCTCGAGTTGATTTATATCATCATTCAAAATAGATAATAGCCTTCCAGTATTATCATTTTCAAAAAAATCCATATCTAATTCTTGAATATGCTCATAAGCCTTTATTCTTAATTTATGTTGAGATAGCTGAGCCAAATTTCTCCATAAAATCGAATATAAATATTCAAATGATGATTCCCCAGACCAAACCATTCCTGAAGCAAATGCAAGAAAAATCAATTGAGCTGGAACTTCTTTTATCCCAAAACCAGCAATCCATGAATTCTGTTCCTTTACAACGATATCAACTGCAAGACCAATTATTACAGGGGGAGCTAAATCTAATATTTTATTAATTATGGAACTAAGAAAAGCAAAAAATAGTAACCTTCTTTCTTCAATCAGATTTAAATAAAGTCTAATTATTGGATTTTGATTTTTCTTAGACCTCATAAAATAACAATTAAATTTTTCTATTATGATTTAAATTTTCTTTAGTTTCTAATTTACATTTTGATTTTGCATCTTGATGACTTGCAGTTTGTGTAAATTCTTCGTAGTAACAATCACAAGTTTCATTCGCAATTTCTTCACTATATACTATTTCTGCTTTCATCATCTCCTCTTTGACACTCTGAAGACAAAACAATTTTATGATTGAATTTTGTTTCGTTTGAGCTAAATAATAACTATTACAAGAATTGAATAGGATTATCAGATTCACAAAAATAAAGAATTTATATTTGCTAGCTTTCATTCTCTATACCTAGTTTCTGACTTTAATTTTTTTTAATTTATTTTTAGTTTCTCTATGCAGATCTCTGGGTAAATCTACCAAACTGTAATCATTAAAAATCTGTATCTTACCTATGGACCTACCATTTATAGTTGTTGAATTACAGATTGAGGATATAATATTTGCAACTCTAACCCCATCAAATTTACCAAAGTTAAATTTATAGGTTTCAAAAGAATCATTTTGATAATTATTTCTTCTATTTGAATTTCTCATACGATTATTAATATTTCTATTTGATCTATTTCGATCAGTATTATTTTGTTTATGAATCCAAGAATCATCTTCATTAACAAAAAATGATTTATTACCTATTACTAAATTAATCGCCGCCATTGCAATATTTGAGTCATCCATAGAGTATTTTTCTTTTAAATTATCTAGCACATCAATAATCAAAGCTTTCTTTTCTTCATTTTCATCTTTAGCTAAAGAACTTACATTAAGATTCTCTATAAGTTTCTCCATTCTTTTTTCATTTATTATTTTATTACTTGGTATATTAATTTCTTCAATCTTAGTTCTTGTTGAGTTTTCTAAGTTTCTTAAAAAATGTTTTTCTCTTTGATTAACAAATAAAATTGCTTCTCCTGATCTACCTGCCCTTCCAGTTCTTCCAATTCTATGAGTATATGTTTCCTTGTCAAAAGGAAAATCGTAATTAACAACAAGTTTTATCCTCTCAACATCTAATCCTCTAGCTGCGACATCAGTTGCAACAAGGATATTAATAAATCCTTTTTTTAATCGATCTACAGTATTTTCTCTTTGGTTTTGAGGTATGTCTCCATTAAGAACTGCCACAGTATGACCCGAATTCTCTAAAGCTTCAGCTATTGAAGTAGTAAGTAGTTTTGTCCTCACAAAAATTATTACTCCCTCGTTATTAAGTTCTAATATTCTTTTTAAAGCATCTAGCTTATGATACCTTTGTACATATATAAATTTTTGCGAAATTAATTGAGTTTCTTTTTTGACACTTTTTATTAATATTTCGGCGGGATCATTAAGATATTTTTTTGCTATGTTTCTTATCTCACTTGGCATTGTTGCCGAAAATAATACCATCTGCTTGTTTTCTGGAAGTTGATCTATTATCCATTCAATATCTTCAAGAAAACCCATATTTAACATTTCATCTGCCTCATCTAAAACAAGACAATTTATGTCCTTAATTTTAAAAGTTCCCTGCCTTATATGATCCATTATTCGGCCAGGGGTCCCAACTACTACGTCAACTTTTCTTTTCAATGCTGAAATTTGATTTCGATAGTCGGTCCCTCCATAGATTGCAACCGTCTTAAAATTACTAGATTCAGAACTATAACTTTTAAAGGATTCTGCCACTTGAGTTGCTAATTCTCTTGTAGGAGTCATAACTAAAACCTTGGCATTTAATTCTTTATTATCTGCAAGTTTTTCTATTAATGGTAATGCGAAAGCTGCCGTCTTTCCTGTTCCTGTTTGTGCTTGACCTAGTAAATCTCTGCCTATCATCAGTTCCGGAATTGCAGCTTTTTGGATGGGCGTTGGATTTTTATATCCTTTATTTCTTAACGAATTTAAGATCGATTGATTAAACCCAAAATCGAGAAATCCACTGTCATTATCATTTCCTGAGGACACTTCCAATGGTTGAGATTCAATTTCTTTTTTGTTATCTAGGTTCTTTAACTCAAGAATGGAAGTATCTTCAATCTGAGATTTTTCCTGCTCACTATCATGAGATCTACTATCTTTTTTAAAATCCATTTTAAATGCCTAATAATCTTCTGATTAGGCATTCAACAAATATCTAAATTAACTTTAATTGTTGACTAGCCTTACAGAGCCGCATTATTAATCTAACATCTTGGGGTTAAGATCTTACTAATTTTTCAAAAATAAAATTTAATTTAAATAGTATATATTTAATAATTTTTTAGCTCTCGTAACAGCAGTATAGAATAACCTTCTTTCGAAATCATCTCTGCAAAAGATATTTTCACTATCTATTTGTTCTTTTACAGTATATTTATGTCTTATATATTTTTGGGACCACAAAATACTTACTTTTTCAGATTCACTTCCTTGAGATTTATGAATAGTAATAGCTATTGCTGGCACAACATTTTCTAAATTAGATGGATCAATTAATACGACAATTTCTTCGTTATTATCATTAAATTTTCTAAAAAGATATTTTCTTTTATTTTTTAAACCTATAAGTACTCCGATATCCCCATTAGATAATCCAAGTTCATTATTATTTTTTGTACACATTATTGGAACGCCCTCGTCAAGAGTTTTAAGGTCATAAGGTTTTTTTTGACCAAAAACAATTTCATTTAAATATTCAACACTCCATATTCCAGAATTTTTTTCACATAAAATTAATTGACTTTGCAAATCCAGAAATATCTTATCTACTAAATCTTTTTCATTAAGTAATAAATTATCAATACCCTCATCAAATATATATTTTTTTTTACTTAAGTTTGAAGTTGAAATATTTAACTTATTTAAATGACTTTTAATCGAAAAAAATAGATCTTTTGGAATATCTTTTTCTCTTCTTTTTGAAATAGTAACTTCTTTTGAATTATTATCTTTTTCTAATGCTTTTATCTTTCGATTAAGTAAAGAACAATCATTATTAAATATTAAACTACTAATTAATGCTATATCTCCTGTATTTCTATAAGTTTTTTCTAAATTTACTACACACGATTTAATTGAACTATTTTCACCATACTCAAACAAATAATTCCAAATAGAACAGTTATTTACTGGAGACAATTGATTTTTATCTCCAACTAAAATAATTTTACAGTCCTTAGCTAGTAAACTTAAAACTGATTCAATCAAATCAATATTAACCATTGACATTTCATCAATAATAAAAATATCAAGCTCTTTAAGTTTAAATTTCAAATTAAGAGATTTATTTTGAGAATTTAAAATCCATCTATGTAAAGTTTGAAATTCTATTTGGTCTAGAAATTTTCTAAAGGAAATATTTTTTTTATAATTAAGAGCTTCTTTTAAACGAGCTGTAGCTTTACCCGTTGGAGCAGACATCCCAATATTTAAAAAGTTATCAGTTCGAAGGAGTTCTAATATTAAGTTTATTATTAAAGTGGTTTTACCCGTACCTGGTCCTCCTTGAAGGAAAACTAAGTTTGAATATTTAAATATATTTTTAATTTGATCAATTTTACTATCATCCTTATGAATTATTGAGTTCATTAAATTATCGGTATCTATTTTTTTTAGAAATGAATTAATAACTCTCTCTATCTTTTTTGACCATTTTGATAAAGATAATTTTCTATTTACTAATACGAATGGAGAATGAAGAGAACCAATCAAACCTATATTTTTTAGAACATCTATATGTTTATTGGGCCAGCCATCTTCTAATAATTCAAAGATTATTAAACTATTATCAACATCAATAATAGTTTCTCCATTTTTTTCAAATTCTAATAAAATTCTTATTACATCTTTTACGAAATTTCCATATTTTTTTTCACTAAATTTGAAAATACCTAAGATTAAATCAAATATATGATCGTATTGGAACTTTTCAATATCTATATTAGTTTTAGTCATTCTAAAAAAGGTTATCTAAATAATTAATTCTCTTTAAAGGTGCTTTGCTAATAAAAATACCTGGAGATATATCTTCAGACTTAGATTTTTCAAATAATTCGAAATCTGGCAATCCCTTTAAAAAAAAATAAATATATCCTCCTAGATGTTTATGTGGTTGATAATTTTTAAGTCGCCACTTTAATAATCTATGCAATGCTAATAAATAAAGATGAGATTGCAATGGATAATGATGTTTAATCATTTCATTTCTCATGTTTTCATAGTTATAGTTTCTTGGTAAACAATAACTATTATCACTACCAGAAATCAAATTACTTTTCCAATCAATTACCCACCATTTACTATCTTCTAATTTATTTCCTACAGGGAAAACACAATCAATACATCCTGAATGAAAACCTTTATTCATAATTTGAAGATCATTTATTTTATTTGCATATTCTTCACCAAATTCATATTCCTGATCAAATAAAAAGCAATTTGATATATCATTAGAATTAATATTTCTACCTTCATAAGATAGGGTTAAATCATATTTGAGTTCCTTAATTAAGTATTCATTTGGAATATCAACTAGTTTCTTATTTTGTAATTCTTTTCCTAAAGATATATTTATGATTCTTAAAATCGCATCTTTTACTTTAAAAGCCAAAGAAGTATCGATTTGATGAAAGTTCAATTCCTCAATAATTAAATCAATTAATTCTTGATTATTATCGTTTCTAAATTCAAATCTTTCTATTATTTTGTGCAAGCAAGTCCCAGCAATAATTCCTTTTGGAAATTCACTTAAGGGATTTGGATAAGAAAAATAATTAGGATAATTCTTTGAATTATTAAAATTAGAATTTTTGATAATTGATATATTATCTTCATAATCCTTATATTGATTAATGACTGCATCAATATTTTTATCTTTACGTATCCAAGAAGAATAACTTGAATAAGAAATAAATTGATCAGAATTAAATACATTAGATATTTTTTTATTAACATTATCGATTTTCCAAAGATTATTATTCAATCGGTTGATTTTGAACTTAGAAAAAATTTCTTCTATTTTCTCTTGTTCTATCCTGACTTCAAAAGTAGATTTATAAGTATTGATATTTTCCAAATTATTAAGTAAATCATTATTTAAAATATTATTTGTATCCTCTAAATCATTAAAAATAATAAGTTTATATTTGCTCCTTGTAAGTGCTACATAAATTAACCTCTCACTTTCTTTAAATAAATCTTCTTCTTCTATTAATTTAAATTTTTCAACCTTCGCGTAACTATTAGAAATATTAACATATATATTTCTATCAATATTTGATTTCCAAAGAGGTCCTTTAATTTTATTTGACTTATTTGAAATAATTGACAGATATGGACATAGGACTATTTCAAATTCAAGGCCCTTACTACTATGAATGGTAGAAAGATTTATTCCATTTTGAAGATTATAATCTTTAGTGAAAAAATCTTCTCCAGTAGAAATTCTTAAAATATGATCTAACTGATTTTTATACCAGTTGAAGACTATGTTGAGATCAAAATCATTATTTATTAATTCTATTTCAACAATTTCTGAAAGTTGAAATAAATTTGAATTTAAATCTGAATCTTGAATAATCGAGGATGACTTGTAATTTATAAGTAGTTCATTAACAATGTTTAAAAAACCTTTTTCTCTTAGTTCTTTGGACCAAGTAATGCATTTATTAATTAAAATTTCTAAATTATTACTAATTCCATGATCAAGTAAATCTTCTAATTTTATTTCTATAAACTTTGAAGTAGCAAGCAAAGTTATATTTTTCAAAGACCTCGGATTTAATAAACATTCAATGAATAAAAATAGTAGGGAACTTGCTTCTGTATCAAAAATATTTTGTTTATTTTGAATTTTGCATGGTATATTATAATGGTTTAATTTTTTTTTAAAATCTAAGCATTGCGAATTATTTAATGTAAGAATCGCAATTTTACTAATATCAATTTCTTTATTATTTAAAATAAAGTTAACTATGTAATGAGTTACAAGTTCCTCTATATCAGTCTCTTTTTTTGAAAATTCTACAATTTCAAATACATCCTTAAATTTATATTCAGGATTAATATTTTCATTAATTCTTGAGTTTAATTTACTATAATTTAGTTTTGATTTTTTAAGTCCATTCTTATAAAGTTTATTAAGAACATCGATTAACTTTTTTGAGGATCTATAGTTATCTGTAAGACTAAAAACTTCAATTGCATTTGATCTTGCATCTAGGTAAGTTTCAATATCTCCACCTCTAAATTTGTAAATCGCTTGTTTTGGATCACCTACGCAAAGTAAAAAATGATTTTTTGTATTAAAGAATTTTTTTATTAAATTCCACTGAGTAATATCTGTATCTTGGAACTCATCAACTAAGACACATTTAAATCTTTTTTGAATTTCAGATAGAGTATTAATATTACTAATTTCCGAATCTATAAATGTATTTTCTACAGTTTTTATAAGATCATTGAAGTTGAAAATAGAAAAACTTTTCTTTAATTCAATTAATTTTATATAAGCTAATTGGGTAAAAATTCTTACAAATTCAGTAAAGAAACCTTCTTTTATTTTATAAATTTTATCTTGTAATAAATTAAATTTAGTAAAATCTAATTTTAGATTATGTTTATTAATTTCTTTAGATATATTTTCAATGTAAAAATATTTAGATAAAAGATCATCTTTAGAAATATCATATATAAAATCAATAACATTTTTAGAATTAAGCCTTTTGTTAATCTCTTCAATCCAACAATTTATTTGATTAAACTTATCATTTCTTGGTTTTGCGGCATATATCTGACTTTTTCCACCACTCTCCTTAATTAATTTTCCCAACTCTATGAGTTGTAAAAATAATTCATTACCTTTCTCATTCCATTCAAAACAAAACTCGTTCCAATTTAAATAAAAAAATTCATTAAAATAACTATTTAAATCAATAATCTTATATTTATTATTTATTTGAAATTTACAGATATTTTCTTGATCTATATTTTTTAAAATTTCTACAAAAAATGACTTATTTATCCTACTTCCAAATCTAGAACTTATTTTTTTTTTATTGACTGCTGAAATAAACTCATGATTGAGATTCAGAAAATCATCAATCCATAAATTATCTATTACATCTTTGTACAAATTATCAATATTATTCTCAATATATGGATCTTGAGTTGCACCTATTTCAATACTATATTCATCAATAATATTATTACAAAAAGCATGGAACGTAATTACTTTTAACTTATAGAATTGGTTTATAAAATTATCAATTTCGGGAATTATTTTTTCCTTAGATTTATCTTTATCCTTAAAATTTAGATACCAATCCTTAAGAGTATTATCTATATTACTTTCATTATGACTTTGCAAATATAATTTTAAATTATGAAATCTCAAAAGTATTTTTTCTCGTAATTCTGAACAAGTATTTTTTGTAAAACTTAGCAAGAGTATCTCATCTGGTTTAACTTTTTTCTCCAAAACATTTCTTAAAACTATATGAGCCAAGGTAAAACTTTTACCAGTTCCCGCACTTGCTTCCACTAATTTAAACTTATTATCTAATTTAATTTGATTAATATCCATTTCTTTATTAAATTAAACTTTGACCTCATTTTTATAAAGTAAGTAATTTTTAAATTTATTAATTAAATATTTCTCTTCCAAGGCAATCTTAAATTTAATTATTAAAGCTAAACTTATTGTCAAAAATAAATAATAAATAGATAATTTTATTATAAAAACTCCAATGGAAATAAATATTAAAGAATAGTACATAGGATGACGCGTAAATCTATAAATACCTGTAGTAACTAGATTGCTATTGTTTATAGGTCTTGGGAAAGGGGATAAATTTCTACCTAAGTCTTTAATTGAAACTAACATTATTATGAAAGCGATTATGATAATTAAAATACCCAGGAAATAAGAAAATGGACTTTCTTGAATTATTTGTTTTTGTGGAAGAAATTCCCATTGAAAAAAATGAAGACTAATAATAAAGAACTGTAAAAAAACAAGGATTAGATCATAAACAGATTTAAAAAAATTTTTTAACTGAAATTTAGACATTTTTTATTTCTTTAATGCTTTAATTAGAGGACCATATAATCTGTATGATAATTGATCAAAATTATTATTTCCAAGAAAGAAATCTGGTTCTTTTTCATTACCAAAACACATTTTCATTTCGATATTATCTCTTTCTCCTTTAGAAAAATTTTTATTACCAATCCATTTATCTGTAAAAGCTTTTTTTTCATTTTTTGAATTTATTTTTGCTTCTACATATTTATAAGTACTTTCTGGAGGAAGAGGTAAACATTTTTCAGAATAATTTTTAAAAATATTTATGTACTCCTCCAAAATTAGATTCGATTCAGTTACTCCGGGGGATTGAATAATTTGCGATTTATAATTATTTTCTGTTCTAAAAATTACTTTAGTCCTTTTTATATTCATCTTTAAAGAAGAAATAAAGAGAAATTTTATCCAAGCCTCAGTCAAACGACTTAAACTTAGTTTCGCATGAATCAATTCAAGTACGGTGTCATCAGCGATTAAATATTCTTCTTTATTCGCATTTAACTTAACATAGATTTTATTAATCTTATTATGTTGACTCAAACTTGCACATAGACTGCTTAATAAATCTTTGATTTCTTTTTCTTTTGTAAAAATACTATTTTTGGGCATAATAATACCATTTTCAGCCAATTGATCATTAATATTTAATTCATTTAAATCATCAATAATATTATGATTATCAATCTCTACTTGCTGGATTATTTTTGTAATTAGTTGTGATTTTTGCAGATTGCTTACATACTCCTCGTCTGGATGATGAATAAATATTTCCTTGGGAGATACATTGTTTTTATTAAGCCAATATTTTTGTGGAGACTTGAACCAATAAATCAATTCTGATAATTTGTAATTTTTAATATCAGATTTTTTTTCATTCCAATTTATATCTTCTATTAAAGAATAATTACTTTTAACAATCTTAGATTTATCAAGATCAATTATTTCATTTTTATTTAAATCAGAATCTTTAATTATTAGTTCTCTTTGGCTTTGGTTTAATAAACTATCAAAAAAAGAAATTAACTCTTTTATAGGAAAAGAAACATCTAATTTTTTATTTTCATTATCATTTTTTACCCAAGTAACTATAAATTTTTCTCTGCAGGCAATTAACAACTCCAGAAATGCATATTTCTCTCTTTCAAAAACAGATGGATCACCCAAATAATATTTGTTTTTTAATAAATTAATGTTTTCATTCTTTGGTAATTTTGGATAATTAACACTATTCATATCTATTAGAAAGATAACCTTATGTGGAATATGCCTTGAATTCTCAATATCACTTACTAGGATCTTGTTGACTCGTGATTTGCTTTGATATTTAACTTTATTTATGCAAGAAATTAATATTTCTCTAAAAACTTTTAACAAGAGAAGATCATCAGTTATTAAAGGTATTGCATGATTATCAAGAATTCTATTTATTTCACTTATTTCTAAATTGAAATTTGCATTAAAATCAGCAGTACTTTTTAATATAAACTTTATCTTTTCAACCCAATTCGAGTAAGAAAAAGATCCCCTTATCAAATTAATATATTTTTTTAAATGAATTAATATTTTAACCCATTTATTCAAATCCAAACTTATATTTTTATAGCTAAATGGTTTTAAATTAAAAGTATCTAAATTTACTTCTTTGTCATAAATTAAGCCTAAAGTAATTCTATTTATACACCAATCAAGAGTATTTTTCTCTTCACCTAATCTTTCTATATCATCTAATCCCCAATGAAACCCCGCTTGGGTAAGTAAGAAAATAATTTCATCCTTCTCAGTAATATTAAAATCAAAAATATGCTGAGTTACTTTTTTCGAAAGAATATAATCTATTTTTTCAAGTGTAATTTTCTCGCTTGCTATTTCAGTGATGTCAATTAAAAATTCACAAATGCCTGAAGAGTCATTATTATCCTCATCAATAAAAAAGTAAGGTATCATTTCACCATTAATTAACTCATTATTAAAGATGTACCTTAGATAAGGTTTAATTAAATTAGTTTGTGGAGATAAAACAGCAATATCACTATATTTAATATTCTCGCAAGAATTTATTATTTCTATAATTTTATTTCTTAAATATTCAAATTGACTATTCTGATTAAAATGCTCACAAAGTAATATTGAATCATCCCTTTCACTTACAATAAAATCAACGTTATTATTATCAATTAGTCTTTTTTGTATTTGATTAAGAAGAGGAATATCTTTCTTATTATGAAAATTAGTTGTTGGATCGAGATAAATAAGATTATTTTTTAAATTTATACCTTCTGTATAAATATTTTCATCAATTAATTTCTGAAAGTTTGCTCCAAATTTACCAAATATTTTCTCTATATTTGTATTATTTAAATTCAATTTACTTTCATTATCATCGAATTCCAACTCACCTTCAAGAAAATTTATTCTATTCCATAAATCTTCTCCAGGAGATAATAAATACAAATTTACTTTAATAAATTTTGAAAGTTCTGAATAAAAATTAATATGTAGTTTAGATAAGTTATTATCTGAAAAAATATAAATTTGATTTGGTACTTGAAATTGTACGTTTTTAATTTCTCTTAAATTCTTTATTACTTCAATCATGTATAAACATGATGGCTTTTCAGATATCTTTTCCTCCAATAATTTATATAAAATAGGTTGCCAAAATTGATCCGGGTTTAAATTCTTAAATAAATTAGATGAATTAATTTCATATCTATTCCATTGAGCAATCATTTCAGGTCTAAAAATCAGATAATCAATAAAATTATTCGTGATCTTTTTTGCCAGGTTATATATGTCTCCATCAATTGTCTTTTTATTATCCAAATATTTATTAATCCAATTTTTAAGCGGAAATGATTCTTTAAAGCTATTTAATTCTTCTAAGGAATCAATAATGCCCCATTTAATTGACTCAAAATTCCATGCGCTCATATCAATTGCAGGGAAAAAATTTGTCAATAAAGATTCGGTATACGTTGATATTGTCTTTAATTCATAAAGAGCACTTATTTTGTTTTTTATAGTTATTTGTTCACGCAACCAATTCCCCAAAAAGTAATTGGGGACTACTATTTCTAATTTCTCATTTATAAGCGGAGGACATATTTTTAATTCCTCTGCTAACAGCTCACTAATTACTTCAATTTTATTTGACTTGTAAAGATTGAGCAATTTACTAGATGGTTATATTACTCAACTTTAAATGGATCAATTATTTCTGCATTAGGACATTCGAATTCCCCCACAGCAACAAACTCTAAACGAAGCTTTAAGAAAGTTATAAATTTTTTATCAGTCGATAAAACAACTGCTGGGGTAGATGGAATTTTTGCTTTTAGATCAGCAAATTGGGTAGTTTGTAAAAAAGATGGATTTTTTAAGAGCCAAAAATCTATTTCTTTATTATTTTCTTTGTAGTTCCTCATCCTCTCTTTCAAAATTTCATCAAGTGGTTCTTCAACAGTTAAAAACTTTTCACTTGCCGCGACGAAAAAGTATGTTGTCATTTTGAAATTTAATTTGATGTAATAAGGGACTTCATTTCACGCACAGACTTTTCTAATCCTATCGCTAAAGCCCTTGCAACAATACTATGACCTATGTTTAACTCGTTCATATTGTTAATTGATGCAATTTTTTTAACATTATTGTAGTTCAGGCCATGACCAGCATTAACAACTAATCCAAGGTCATTTGCTAAATGAGTAGACTCTATAATCCTTTGGAGCTCTTTATATTGTTCAGATCCCGATAATTCAGCATATTTTCCAGTATGTAATTCTATAAAGTCAAACCCTATTTCTTTAGAATAATTTATCTGTTCACCAAGAGGATCAATAAATGCACTTACTTCTATATTTGAATCCTTCAAATTTCCAACAAAATTCTTAAGGTATTGCGCATTACTTTTTAAATCCAAACCGCCTTCAGTAGTAACTTCCTCTCTTTTCTCGGGTACAAGGGTTACATAATCGGGAAGAATTTTTTTTGCAATTTCTAACATTTCTTCTGTAGCAGCCATCTCTAAATTGAGTTTTGTTTTTATAGTCTCTTTCAGAAGGAATACGTCTCTATCTTGTATATGTCTTCTATCTTCTCTTAGATGCACTGTTATGGAATCTGCCCCTCCTAATTCAGCTAAAAAAGCAAATTGCACAGGGTCAGGCTCAACAGTTTTCCTTGCTTGCCTTACATTTGCAATATGATCAATGTTTACTCCTAAAGTAGCCATAATTTTGAAAATCTTAGTTTCTAGACAATCTAGTAACCGCCCAATAATAGCTAATAAAAAAAGGCAAACACTTAAATTATTAATATATAGTAAATAGAACTTGAAGAAGAATTCCTTAAATATCTGGCATAAAATCAATCCTGTATTGGGATTTATTGCAATGTTCGTTACTCAGGACGTTGTTTTGAGATTCTTTTTTAGAAAAAAGAAAATATTAAAAAATGGTTTTTCGATTCCCATAAACTCATCTATCATTTTAGCTCCAACCCATAGATCAAGATGGGACGGCCTAATACTCACAATGGCAATGGGTAGAAGGGTAACAAAAAAGGATTGTAGATTTATGGTTACTAAATCCGAAATGAGAGGAATACAAGGTTGGTTTTTAAAAAGACTTGGATGTTTTTCAATAAATCAATTATCGCCATCTCTCTCAGCTTTAAGATATGCAATTGATCTTATAGAAAAAGGAGAACAATTAGTTGTTTTTCCGGAAGGAAAGATTAATAGATATGGAAAAAAATTAGTTCTCAAAGAAGGGCTATATAGATTAGCTAGATTAGCTACCAAAAAAACAACCTCTATAACTATTATTCCAATTGGAATTGCTTACAGCAAAATACCTCCGAACTTTAGGGGCGAATTTTGTTTATCCTTTGGAAAACCAATACCAATTAACGATTACTCAAACTTTACGATCAAGGACTTTAATAAATTTCTAAATGAAAAAATGGCTCAAGAGGAAGAAAAAGCATTAAAAAAAGTAGGTAGATGAATCTGCAATAAGTTACTATGAATTTTAATAATTGAAAAAGAAAATGAAACTCTTAAAATTAATCCCAATTTTATTTATATTTTTTGGAAATGTTCCTTACAAAAATGAAGTTCATGCAGAAATAAAGAATCCAGAAGACTTTAGAGTACTCTCAAATGAGAGTAAAAAGCTTTCCATATCAAACGTTGAATATTTTATAAAAGAAGGTGATAAATATATTAAAAACGGGGATTTTAAAAAAGCCAAGGATTTTTACTTAGACGCTAGAAAATTAGCAAAGCAACTTGCGTCTTTTTATTCTGACCTAAATTCATCGTTCAAAGGAATTGATGCGAGAATACCAAATGAAATGCAAAGAAAAGGTAAGCAAACATTACAAATTTTGGCAGAATCAAATGAGAGATTAGCCTCTTTGTATATAAAAACTGAAAAGCCTGAGGTTGCAGTACCCTTACTTGTAGAAACAATTAGAATAATGTCACCTAATAGCCCTGAAGGTAAAGAAGCTTATGAAAGATTGATCCAACTAGGATTTGTTGAGACAAAATACAAAGGTTAATTAAAATTTACTATGACTACGAAAACAGAGGTTATTAAATTAATCACTAAAAAAATCCCAAGTTCCCAAGTTTTTGTTGAAAACCTCAAGGGAAATGATCATTTGCAAGTAACTGTAATTGCATCTGAATTCAATGGATTATCATTAGTGAAACAACACCAGCTAGTATATTCTGCTTTGAAGGAAGAATTAGCTTCAGAGGCTATACATGCGCTGGCATTAAAAACAGAAACTCCAAATTGAATTATGGACAACCTAACAAAAGATAAGATACAAAAACTGATTGATTCTAATCCAGTGATGGTTTTCATGAAAGGGACAAAATTAATGCCTCAATGCGGCTTTTCCAACAATGTCGTTCAAATACTAAATTCCTTAGGGGTAGAATTTGGTACTTTTGATGTTTTAAGTGATTTCGCTATAAGAGAAGGTATCAAAGAATATTCAGATTGGCCAACAATTCCTCAAGTTTACTTAAAAGGAGAATTTCTTGGTGGATCAGACATTCTTATAGAGATGTACAACTCTGGATCCCTTAAAGAAAAAATAGAAATTGAATTAGCGTCTTAAGACAATTAGTGAGTATAAATACTGTATTGATTAATAAAAATTAATATTTTAAATCCTTTTTTTATCAAAAAAACCTTTATTTCCATCTCCATCTGGATCAATAAAACTTGACGGATCTAAAATCCATCTTTCAATTAATCTTTCTAATTTCTCTTGATCCTTTTGCTCTAAACTACTGCAATTCCTCAATGCTTGGAGATAACCATCACTATATAATTTAAGATCAGATGGAGTATGAAAACGAGTAACTAAGTCTTGGCAACTATCACAAATGGACTGAAAATGACGAATTGCTTTGGGGTTTTCAAATGATGTCATAATTCGATAAATTCTGATTTTTATTTTGCATTTGTTATACCTTATTAAGAACGATCATAAATTGCCTGGCCAAACAGTAATTAAGAATGCAATCAACTGAGCAAATCTTAGCTTCAACTCCTGGCAGTTCACAATTGCCTACGAGCTCTCAAACCCCCTCAAGAGTTCTAGTTGTTGAACCTCACCCCACACTTAGAACAGTCCTTGTGCAAAGGCTTCGCCAAGATGGCCATTTAGCTGCAGCAGTAGGTACAGCTGCAGAAGCTATTGACTTATGCAGAGAACAATCACCTGACTTATTAGTTAGCGCGGAAATCCTCGATCAGAATACTGCAATGAGGTTAGCCCAACAACTTGGGTCTTCAGTCATAGTTTTAACGGCAAGATCAGGTGTTGAAGCATTAGTAAATTTATTAGATGAAGGGGCAGATGATGTTCTCAGAAAACCTTTTGGACTTGAAGAGCTTGCAGCACGTTGCAGAACACTTTTAAAAAGGGGAAGGATAGGATTACAAGAAAAAGTTGCTGTTGGACCTTTAGAAGTTCATCTTCTTTTAAGGCAAGTTACTCTAAGCGAGAAGCCCGTAGAATTAAGCCCTAGGGAGTTTGCACTGCTTTGCGCCCTTTTAATGCCACCTGGAATGGTAAGAAGTCGTCAAGAGCTATTAAGGATGGCCTGGCCTCCCTTCAGTGGTGGCCCTAGGTCTGTTGATACTCAAGTATTAACTTTGCGGAGAAAATTAGAACAGGCTGGATTGGGAGAAGGTGGGGGAATAACCACCGTTAGACAACAAGGTTATAGATTCAGTATTGATAATATTTAATTTAGAAAAGCAAAAAGTTCACCAATAATCATCAAAACTGATAGTAATGTCAGTAATTTATATGTCCATAGAGGTGAAATATAAGATATTTCATCAATAGAAATCCCAGTATTACTGGAAACAATTAATAAGAATTTTTCAAAATTTTCCACTCTTTGTGGGACAAGAAAATTATCACCTTGGAAAGTATTAAAGTAATAAACTTTACTACCCTGACTGGTTGGCAAAGATTTGATTAATTTAATATCTTTCCAAGAAATCTCCCAATTTTTTTTTCCTAAGAATCTAGAAATAAAGCTACTTTTATATGAAATTTTATTATTACAAGTTTCTACATAATCACTAGTTATATTGATTATCAAATAAAGTCCTAAGGCAAAAATTATAATAGAGGGAATTTTAAATTTTTCGATTGAAATAAATGGTAAAGGAATTGTAAGCGCTAAATAAAGAGAAATTAACGAACATTTCACAAAAAAAAGAGTTTTAAATTTTTCAATCATTTCAGATTTATCCTTTTAGTCTGGCAATTTAAAACTGTTTATATTTAACTTTGCACCTATTTTGTGAGCGCATGCGTATCCACTAAAAGCAACTGCATTTAGGCCTTGGCCGGGGAAGCATGAATCCCCTACACAATAAAGGTTTTGAATTTTTGTAGTATTGAAAGGCATTGGCAAAAGTCCAAGCAACTTTTTACTAGGAATTGGCCCATAACTACCTTGATATCTTCCAAGAAACTTTTTATGAGTTTTGGGAGTACCAATTTCTTTGTGATCAATATTTTGTTCAAGATTAGGAAGAATAGTTGATATTTTTTCAATAAGAAATGAAAAATATTTTTCTTTTTTTTGCAAATATTCTTTCCGTGATAGGCCTTCCCACTCACTCATCGATGAAGGAGTAAATGCATGAACGATATGTTTACCTTCTGGAGCCAAAGACGAGTCAAGCAAAGTAGGTATAGAAACAAAAATAACTCCCTTTTCGCTTTCTAATTCATCCCAATTTTCAACGATTATATGATGACAATTAAAATTATCGGATATTAGATTTTTTTCTACTCCAAGGTGAATCGAAACAAAAGAAGGTGAGGGTTTATAAGTTTCTGACCACTTATATTCACTTTTTGGAACGTTTTTACTAGAAATTAATCCTTTAGTATTATCTTTTAATCCAAATGTATCCCATCTAGTGGAGTTTGACACAATAATGTTTGAATATAATTCTTCTCCATTTGAAAGTTTAACTCCTACCGCTTTCTCATCCTTTAAGAGGATTTCAGTCACATTGGCTTTATATCTAACTTTTCCTCCTAATTTTTCAATACCAGAAACAAACTTCTCTGCTATCGTTCCAACTCCCCCTTTTGGATAGTTTATCCCACCAGCATGCCTATCTGTAAATACCATTCCCGCATTAATCATAGGGGTTTTTAGAGCTGGCATTACAGACCAACAAAAACATTCGATATCGATGAATTTTAAAAGTTTAGGATCTTTTATAAACTTTCTCGCAACGTCTCCCGCATTTACTGGCAACCATCTAGCTAACCCTAAACAGGATAATGGAGATTTAAAGAAAACTTTAAAAAGATAACTTGGATCCTCTATTGATAAAAGAGGCATTGAATCTAAACATTTAAATACACTTGCGCAAGTATCATAGAATTTCTTGATACCTTTTTCTTCCTTGGGGAATCTAGCTGATAATTTGCTTATAAATTGCTCATAATTTTTATCTACAGAGATATTAAAGTTATGTGGTAAGTGATATTCCAGTTGAACAGGATCGGGAATAGTGTCGCATTTTTCATTTACATCTTTCAAAGCACGAGTTAATAAATTAGTATAACCTTTCTCTCCAAATCCAAAAATCATTGAGGCCCCTACATCAAAGGTATAGCCTTTTCTCTTAAAAGAGCCTCCACTTCCCCCAGGAATAATATATTTTTCAAGAACTAATACTTGAGCTCCTTTCGCCGCCAATTGTGAAGCAGTTACTAACCCTCCTATTCCTGAGCCAATAATAATTGCATCGAAATTTTCCTTATTTAATTCCATTTTTTGGATCTTTGATAATTAATCTTAGTAAATTTTGCTAAGTAAGTGGTCTTTATCAAAACAAGAGTCTAGTTTATTTTTAAAGTCTTTCAAAACTTCTGTAGATCTTTCTTGATAAGCTTTGTACCTTAATCTTTTATCTTTTATTCTTTTAGTTAGTTCTGGAACTAAACCAAATGAAGCAGGCATTGGTTGGAATTTATTCTTTTTCTGATTAGATAAAATTTGATTTTTGTTACTAATGAAATTCATTAGAGAACCAATCATTGATTCATCAGGAAAACTTACTGGTTTTTTACCCTTAGCTAATAAAGATGCATTTATTCCTGCAAGCAAGCCACCTGCTGCTGCTGCTGCATAACCTTCTGTCCCCGTTATTTGACCCGCAGCAAAAAGATTTTCTCTTTTCATAAATTGCAATGTCGGTAACAGTAATTTTGGAGATTCTAAAAAAGTATTTCTATGCATTACTCCAAAACGTACAAACTCAGCCTTTTCTAAACCAGGAATCATCCTAAATATTCTTTTTTGCTCAGACCATTTGAGGTTAGTTTGAAAACCTACCATATTTAACAATTTTCCTTCTAAATCTTCTTTCCTTAATTGAACAACTGCATGAGGTCGCTTTTTCAATCTATTTTCCCTATCAAATAAATCTCCCCATTTTGGATTCCACAAACCAATAGATTTCAATGGTCCATATCTCATTGTATCAACTCCTCTTCTAGCAATTTCTTCAATTGGTAAGCAAGCTTCAAAGAAATTAGCTGACTCTTTCTCAAAGTCTTTTAAATTAGCTTGTTCTCCTTCTATTAGTTCATTTCTGAAATGGATGTAATCATTTTTATCCATAGGGCAATTTAGATATGCAGGATCTCCTTTGTCGTACCTACTAGCTTTAAATACAATATCTTGATCAATAGTATCTCCATATATAATAGGACTAGCGGCATCAAAAAAATGACACGCATCGATACCTGTAAAAGCTTGAATTTTATAAGACAATTTATCAGCAGTTAAAGGACCAGTCGCGAGGATTGTTATATTTTCTTTGTTTGGGAGATCCAATTGTTCAAATCTCTTAATTTCAATTAAAGGATGACTAGATAAAGCATCAGTTAAAGCGATACTAAATTTAGATCTATCAACCGCTAAAGCGCCCCCTGCTGGTACAGAAAATTTGTCTGCTGTTTGAACTATTAATGATTTAAAAATTCTAAGTTCTTTTTGCAATAAACCTGCGGCTCTATCAGGACTTAAAGCTCCAAAACTATTACTACAAACCAATTCTCCAAATTCACCCGTATGATGAGCTGGAGTTGATTTGATAGGTCTCATTTCAACCAGTTTGACTGGTATACCAGAATTTGCCAATTGCCATGCAGCTTCTGATCCTGCAAGACCAGCACCAATAACTATTACTTCTTTATCCAACAAATTGGATTAATCCTTGCCTAAAAAGTCCCTATTGAATTGCTCTCTTGCTGGTTTTTGTATATTGAATATAACCCAAGCTAAAGCGGCAATAATTGGTGCAAAAACTACGATTGTTCTAAGCATTTTAGAAATCCTATTAATAATTAAATTATTTTAACTTTTAACTGTAAATTTAGAGAGAAATTTTAATTTTTTATTTCATAAGTTAAGAATTGTTTTTCTATTGTTCAACTTGAGATAAAAAGTTGTTTTTTTTACCTTAAAAAGGGATAATTCCATATGTACTCAATTTTACAAAATGGGTCGCTAGCTCAGCGGTAGAGCATCCGGCTTTTAACCGGCTGGTCCTGAGTTCGAATCTCAGGCGACCCACATTTTTTTTTGAGTGCATCTTCTTAAAAGTGAAAAAAAATAGCTTCTAAATTTCGAATATATCTTAGTAAGTAGTTTAGTTTTTAGTTATTCAACTATTTAGAGTTAAATTACCAGCAAATTTGTCCCTAAATACATCTAAAAATTAGCATCAGAATTATCTACACAAAAACATTTTTAAATCTTATCAAGTTGCGTAGAATACTATTTTATTTTCTTTAAACTTCAATTACCTTGTTATGAATTATCTCAAATCTCTTTTTTGAATACTTACTGGACAAAAGAAATTTTTAACACATTATTGTAACAATACTGTAAAAATAAGGAATAATTTTTATTTAATAATGAAATTTCGCAAAAAAACTAAAAACTACTTTACAAAGCTTCATAATCTCTGTTACAATAATTCATATACTACAAATTTTTTATCATGACACCTGAAGCAGAACGTTTTAATGGTTGGGCAGCAATGTTAGGTTTCGTTGCAGCTGTTGGAGCATACGTAACTACTGGACAAATCATTCCTGGCTGGTTCTAAATTCTACTCATCCAGAATTTAATTTAAATTATAAGCATCGAATTATTGATGCAAAATAACTGGCAATTTACAATATCCAGACCATATTCAAGTAAAACTAAACCAAAGTTTCAAACTTTAATTTAGTTTTATTTGATTTTTTTTTGCAAAAATTAAATAAGATTAATTCACACACCCAAAAATTTATTGGCAAAAATCCGAATGGAGCGCAAGAAGTTTGCCGTCATGGGTTTTATGTCAGTGATTTTAAACTTAGGTTTATTTGGATCAATAGCTACAATCTTGCTTAGAAAACTACTATTAACCTAATTCTTTTCTAAATTTAATGACTCAAATTTGCTTTTTATCTATATTATCCAAACATGTAGAACATAATAGATGACCTTTTTTACTCCAAAATGTCTTAGTAGATCTTTCGATATCTTTTCTACAAATTAAACATTTAAATATCGGGGTCATTAATAAAAAATTACTCGTTTGATTTTATCAAATTTAGAATTTATAATTATTTTCTATTAATAAAGAATAATAAAAGATTTTAATTCTTTATTAATAATTATAAAAAAAGACCCACCTTAAAGGTAGGTCTTTTGTGTGTGTAGTTTTAATTAATAATTAAACTAATTTAATTAGAAACTAAATGAAGTTTTTAAAGCGACACCAGTAACGTCATCGCCATCTTGCTCAATGATGTAAACACCAGGAGTGATTGTTACTCCATCGTTTATTGGATAAGCGTATGAAGCTTCATAGGTGTAGTACTCTTCATCACCATCTGCGAAGTTACCTGTAGTTCCCATACCTATGTCCAAACTACCAGGTCCAACTTCAGGGAAACTTAAACCAACAAAGAATCCTTCAGCTGTTGTACCATCATCAACAGATTCAATACCAGCACTTAAAGTAGCGAAATCAAAGGCATACATACCGTTAATTCCCCATCCAGTTGTTCCTTCTGAATCAGAATAAGCAACTGCTACTCCGTAAGAATCTGCAGTGTATGCAGCTTCAATACCGAAAAGATCAGAACCTTCTTCTGTCAAAATTGATTCAGTCTCAGAAGATACACCACCAGCTAATGAGAATCCGCTATCAAAACCGTATGACATTGCTGCAGTAACACCATTACCGCCTACACCAACAGTACTTCCTGTTCCACAGTTACCCATGTAATCAGTGAAAGAACTATAAGCACAAGCTCCAGTATATAAAGCACTAATGTCAGTTGAATCACCAACCATTACTGTTGCACCACCTACTGGGAATGTATATGTAAGTCCGTCAAGTGTTAGTACATCAGCAGTATCATCAAAAGCTAAAGCGCCTGAAGTACCATCACCTATATCAATAGTTGCACTAAGTGCATCTTCACCAGTAAAACTAGTTTCTAAGCCGATACCCATTTGGTAGCCAAATGCTGCTGCCTCTGAAGCAGCACCGTCTTCAGCACCAACAAGAAAATCAACACCGAAAGATGCTGTAGTTGTCTCGGAGAATCCACCAGTGAAATCTTCACTTTCAACTAATCCTTCTCCACCTGAAAGAAGGGTATTATTTTGTTTAAATAAATTACCATTTATCTCTAAATCATCTTCAGAGTATTTAGAAATAGCATCAAGATTAACTTCGGAAGCACTAGCAGATAAAGGTATTAAAAGACCAAGTGCTGCTGGAGCTACCAATAATTGCTGGAATAGCTTCATAAAAATTCCTCACACAGAATTATTTGTCATCTTATTTTAGTGCAAAATAAATTAATTGCAAAACATGATAAGCCATCTAATTAATTGTACTTGGGATATAGCTTACTAATCGGTTCTAATAAATCCTCATAATTTTTCCAACAGCCAGAGGAATTGGTATTTATTTTTTTTCTAACTTGAGCACTACTTGCTGTGAATACACTTCTTTTACTTTTTTGAGGTGAGAGGTATTTTTCACTCCATTCCCAATCAAGCCAATTTATTAAATCTTGAATAGTTTCTTTAGAATTTCGAACTACCTTTTCATGTTCATAACTGTAAATTATTGATCCAAATTTGCTTTTATATTCTTTCATAAGCTTTAGATGATACAAATATAAATCAGAAATATCATTTAATGAACTTGAAAAACTTTGATTTATAAAATTAGTTCTATAGATAGACAAAATATTATCAAGTGGATTTCTAATACAGTGAATAATCCTTGCATTAGGGAACAATTCATAGATAATTGGACAATATAAAAAGTTAAACAAATTTTTATCTGTAAAAATTTTCTGTTTTGAGTTAATCAGCATGACTTTTTCTTTATATAGTTTTTTAACTTCAAGCAAATCATCAGATTTTTGGAGAGATTCTTCTAAAAAGGAAACCTCTCCAAGATCTTTTACTTCAGGATTAAGACTTAAAATACTTTCTAGCAATGTACTTCCACACCTAGGCATTCCAACAATAAATAAATATCGATTACTATCCTTTACTTTCTTAAAGTTTAAATTCTGATCTATCTTTATATTCCTAAAGTATTCACCAGTATTCAACTTTTTCTTTATATCAGATGGTTGAATCTTTAGTTTTTCTTCATTAGCTATTTTGAGAAAATATGCACTTTTTTTATAGTCTTTGTTGTTATGGTAAACATTTGCTTTTGAATAACTAAAGTATATTTTTTCCTTTTGAGAGAGATTTCCTATTTCAATATTTAAAAGAGTTTTTAATTGCTCATTATGATTTGAAAAATTGTACATAGTTGATAATTCATAATAACTATTTGAATTAAATTGATCATCTGACAAGATTTCCAAATGTGTCTTAATAGATAACTCTATTAAACCTAAATTTCTGTACATAATTCCCAAATTAAACCTCAACGGAATAAATTTTGGAAAATTTTTAATACCTTCCTTCAAAATTAAAACTCCTTTTTCTAATTCTTTATTTTTGAAATAAAGATCACTCAGATTAAGATATAAAATTCTTTCTTTACTAAATGACTTTCTTAAGTCTAAAAGAACCTTTTCAGCTAATCTAAATTTCATTTGATTAACAAATATTTTCGAAATTAAAATTTCCCTTTGAAAAAACAAAATGCTATCTTTTGGTAATTTCAAATTAAGCAATAATTCTTTGGCATCATCATTTTTTAAAGAATCAATGAGTATATCGGCTTTTAAAATTATATATATTTGATTATCAGGCTTCTGATTAATGGCAGAGTCAATAGAAAGTATTGCTTCTTTAAATGAATTAATAGTTTTATATGTGATAGATAGATTATAGTCAATTTCAGAATTTAATTTTTCTATTTTCTTTGCTGCATACAATGTTTTTAAAGCATCGTTAATATTGTTCTCTTTTCTTAAAATTTCAGCAAGTAATATATATGAATTAATTTTTAAGGGATATTTCTTGATAGATAAAAAAAATAAATTTTTTGCAATCTTTAGATTATTAATTTCTTTGCAAAATTTTCCGTATGAAATAAGTAACTCATGTGTGTAGATTTTTTGATCGATTAATTTCCTATAGATTTCATTAGCTTGATATATTTTTCCTTCATTATGATTCTTTTTTGCAATTTGAATATATTTTGATATTTCTGCTATATCGTATTTCATTATTTATTTTAGAAGAAATAATGCCATCTAAATGAATGATACATTTTTTTCAGTTCACATGGCTTACGACAAAAAAAAGACCCACCTTAAAGGTAGGTCTTTTGTGTGTGTAGTTTTAATTAATAATTAAACTAATTTAATTAGAAACTAAATGAAGTTTTTAAAGCGACACCAGTAACGTCATCGCCATCTTGCTCAATGATGTAAACACCAGGAGTGATTGTTACTCCATCGTTTATTGGATAAGCGTATGAAGCTTCATAGGTGTAGTACTCTTCATCACCATCTGCGAAGTTACCTGTAGTTCCCATACCTATGTCCAAACTACCAGGTCCAACTTCAGGGAAACTTAAACCAACAAAGAATCCTTCAGCTGTTGTACCATCATCAACAGATTCAATACCAGCACTTAAAGTAGCGAAATCAAAGGCATACATACCGTTAATTCCCCATCCAGTTGTTCCTTCTGAATCAGAATAAGCAACTGCTACTCCGTAAGAATCTGCAGTGTATGCAGCTTCAATACCGAAAAGATCAGAACCTTCTTCTGTCAAAATTGATTCAGTCTCAGAAGATACACCACCAGCTAATGAGAATCCGCTATCAAAACCGTATGACATTGCTGCAGTAACACCATTACCGCCTACACCAACAGTACTTCCTGTTCCACAGTTACCCATGTAATCAGTGAAAGAACTATAAGCACAAGCTCCAGTATATAAAGCACTAATGTCAGTTGAATCACCAACCATTACTGTTGCACCACCTACTGGGAATGTATATGTAAGTCCGTCAAGTGTTAGTACATCAGCAGTATCATCAAAAGCTAAAGCGCCTGAAGTACCATCACCTATATCAATAGTTGCACTAAGTGCATCTTCACCAGTAAAACTAGTTTCTAAGCCGATACCCATTTGGTAGCCAAATGCTGCTGCCTCTGAAGCAGCACCGTCTTCAGCACCAACAAGAAAATCAACACCGAAAGATGCTGTAGTTGTCTCGGAGAATGAGCCAGCCTCAAGATTGTTGAATCTAGCTTCTAAACCGTCTATACGACTATTTGTAACTGCAATTTCTTCTGCAGCATTGAAATCATTAATAGTGACTTCGTTAGCAGTCGCAGCAACAGGGGCAAGTAAGCCTAATGTTGCAGGAGCTACTAGTAAGCTCTTAAAAAGCTTCATAAATTTCCTCACACGAAATTTAAAGGACACTTTATATTACTGTAAAAATTATTGTAATTTCAAGTATAAACAGCTACATTTTGTTTGGAATCATAATTATTTTTTTTAATTCTTTTAAAAAAAACTTATTGAGAATATAAGAACGACTGGCATAAAAGGGGTTTAGAAGAAAAATTAGAAAACGTTTAAATAAAATAAATTAAGATGTGACGATAGTATTTGTGTCCTTTTGCAAATAACTTTATTGATTTTAATGTTGAGATTCATAAGAATTATTAACTTCTAGGCAACATTTTTGATAATTCAAAGTTAAGTTTATTTTATAAAAGATCTTAATTTTTAGAATTCGAAGAAATGAAAGGGTTCGGAAGTAATAAAGTAAAGACTAAGAAGTCAATAAAAACAGCTAATACACTACAAAGAGATCAATTAATATCCAATGCATTTTCATTACATACAAATGGCAAAATTAAAGAGGCTTCAGAAATTTACAATTTTTTAATTCAAAATAAAATTTATGACCCTAGGATATTCATTAATCTAGGTAGCATATATTGTCAAAGTAAACATTTTGATAAAGCAATATCATTATTTGATGAATCAATAAAAAGATTTCCAAATAGTCTAGAAGCATACACTAATTTAGCGAATGTGCTTGTTATTAAGGGGAAAAGTGATATTGCCATAGGAATTTTAAATAAAGCTATTGAATTAAATCCCAAATATTTAAAGTCCTATTCAATCTTGGCCAGAATACTAGTAGGAGAAGGTAATCTTGAAAAAGCAGAAATTATTTTGAGAAAGAGTTTAGAAATAAACCCAAAAGATATTAATTCTTTAGTCAATTTAGCATGTGTTCTGAAAGATTCAGGAAACTCTAAGCAAGCTGAAAGATTCTTAAAAGATGCTCTTGAAATTAACCCTAGTTATGATTTTGCCCTTACTAATCTTGGAGCAGTATTAAATGAATTAGAGAAATTTGATGAAGGAGAGCAATGCTTAAGAAAGGCTCTTAATATAAATGCATCTTCACCAATCGCACTAAATAACTTAGGAAATATCCTTTCCAACAAAAAAAAGAACAAGGAGGCAGAGCTCTGTTACCGAAAAGCTATTGAGATAAAATCAGATTTTTCTCTTGCTTATAGTAATCTCGGTTCCCTTCTATCAAAGCAGGGCAATCTTCCTGAGGCAGAAAAATTCACTGAAAAAGCTATTAAATACAATCCCAAATTTGAATTAGCTTATGTTAATTTAGGATCAACTAAAATCGATCTGGACAAGTTAAAAGAAGCAGAAGAGTTGTTTCTTAGTGCAATTGAAATCAACGAAAACTA
>QCDR01000013.1 GCA_003278705.1 Prochlorococcus sp. AG-355-J23 | reverse complement strand
AAAGTAAAAGTACCTGGGGATAAATCTATTTCTCATAGAGCTTTAATAATAGGAAGTATTGCTAAGGGTGAGACGACTATTGAGGGGTTCTTACATTCTGAAGATCCACTTTCAACTGCTGATTGTCTAAGAAAGTTAGGTGTAAAAATACCAGAAATAAAAAAAAATGAGCCTATTACGATTTCAGGATTGGGTCTCGATGGATTTAAAGAGCCTAAAGAAATTCTAAATTGCGGGAATTCGGGAACCACCATGAGATTATTAATGGGGTTACTTGCCGGTCAAGAAGGCAAGAATTTCGTCTTAAATGGTGACATTTCTCTCAATGAAAGGCCAATGGGTAGGGTAGGCAAACCATTATCCTTGATGGGTGGCAAAATTTTTGGTAGAGAAAAAGGAAACAAAGCTCCAATCTCAATTGATGGGAATAAATTAAAAGGATGTGTTATTGGAACCCCTGTAGCGAGTGCTCAAGTAAAATCTGCAATCTTATTGGCAGGACTCAAAGCTTCTGGAACCACTTCGGTTATTGAACCAGCTTCTTCAAGAGATCATACTGAAAGAATGTTAAAAGCATTTGGAGCAGACATCAGTATCAGAGGAGAATTAGGAAGAAATGTCGTTATCAAGTCAGGGGGTAACTTAATTGGCCAGAGAATATTGATTCCTGGAGACATAAGCTCTGCTTCTTTTTGGATGATTGCTGCATCTATTGTTCCAAATTCAGAAATTTTAATTCAGAATGTAGGACTAAACCCCACTAGAACCGGGATTTTAAATGTAATGGATTCAATGGGATGTGATTATGAGATTTTAAATAAATCGACTATTGCAGGTGAGCCTATTGGATCTATTAAAGTAAAGACTTCAAACAATTTAAGATCATTCACTATTGAAGGAGATATTCTCCCAAAACTTATAGATGAAATTCCTATCCTTACTGTGGCTGCCTGTTTTTGTAATGGAGTTTCTGAAATTAAGGATGCACAAGAATTAAGAGTTAAAGAAACAGATCGATTAAAAGTCATGGCACGACAGTTACAAAAATTCGGTGCTGAAATAACAGAAAAAGAGGATGGGTTAATTATTAATGGGCAATCAAAATTTCATTCTGCTGAGGTAGATAGTGAGACAGATCATCGAGTAGCAATGAGTCTTGCTATTGCTTCACTTCTTGCTAAGGGTACCTCAAAAATCATGAGATCTGATGCTGCTAGCGTCTCGTATCCAACTTTTTGGGAAGAGCTGGCCAAACTAACTAACTAGCCTAAAAAAGTTTTTGTCTGAATTAAGAGAAGTGTTAACTAAAGATGGTAGTTACTCTTTAAGAAGTGTGTTTTTTCAAGAGAACTTCCATAGTTTATTTGGCGCATTGGAGGAAACAAAGTCAAAGTTTACAGCTACTTCTAATTTGCAAAGATTTAAGGGCAAATCTCTTAATGTTTTGGATATATGTTTTGGTTTAGGATATAATTCCGCTTCTTTATTAAATGAATTAATTAAACAAAAATCATATTTAAATTTGTATGCATTGGAGATTGATAAAAATCCTCTTGAATATTCGCTAAGAAATGAATCTTTCCTTAAATTATGGAATCCAAAAGTCAAAAAAATATTTGAATCACTTTATCGAAAAGATTACTTTGAGGATCAATTTTTTAAATGCAGTATTTTGTGGGGTGATGCTAGAGAAAAAATCAACATTATTCCTTCCTCTATTAAATTCGATCTGATTTATTTAGATGGTTTTTCTCCCCAAAAATGTCCACAAATATGGACGATTGAATTTTTATCCAAAGTCACAGAAAATCTCAATCCTTCTGGTTATTTAATAACTTATTCTTCATCAGCTGCAGTAAGAAAAACATTAAGAAATCTTGGATTAGAAATTTTTACTATTAAGCCAAGTTTTAAAAATAGACATTTTTGGAGTCAGGGAACTGTCGCAATATCAAAATTTGATAAGAATAAATTGAAACCTAATTTCAATTTTGAAAAGTTATCTTTAATGGAAGAAGAACATCTATTAACTAAAGCTGGTATTCCATATAGAGATCAAGATTTGAAATCAAGTAAAGACGATATAATCAGGAGAAGATTAGATGAGCAATTATCCTCAAATCTATTATCTACAAATAAATGGAGAGAGAAGTGGGGAATGACGAAGTTATCCTTTAAGAGTTAGATTTAAATTAGGATTTCAAATAAACATGTTAAGTGTTGCGATATTAGCGGCAGGCAAAGGCACTAGGATGGAAAGCTCATTGCCAAAAGTTTTACATAAAATTTCTGGCAAAAGTCTTCTACAAAGAGTTATTGATTCATGTGTCGAATTAAAGCCCGATAAGATTTTCGTAATTACTGGACACAAATCAAAAGAAGTACAAAAGTCAATTCCAAACGATAAAAAAATCCATGTTGTTGTTCAAGAACCTCAATCAGGAACAGGTCATGCTATCCAGGTACTTTGTAAAGAAGTAAAAAAACATGAAGGAAAACTTTTGGTACTAAACGGCGATGTGCCACTCATTAGGCCTAGTACTCTAAAAAGACTTTTGTATTTACACGATTCAAAAAATGCTGATGTTTCTTTAATTACCACAAAGAAAACAAATCCTCATGGATATGGCAGAGTTTTTCTGAAGGGGAGTTTTATAGAGAGAATTGTTGAAGAAAAAGATTGCAATGATCTAGAAAGAGAAAATAAATTAATCAATGCAGGTGTTTACTGTTTTGACTGGGGCAACTTATCAGAAATAATTAATACCTTACAAAGCAATAATAATCAAAAAGAGATTTACTTAACAGATACAATATCTCTGCTAAAAAACTCCTCTAGTCTCGAGGTAGAGGATAATGGAGAACTTCAAGGAATTAATAACAGAATTCAACTATCAGAGTGCGAGGAATGTATTCAGAATTCAATTAAAGAAAAACATATGCTTAATGGTGTAACTTTTATAAATAAAGCAAGTTGTTCAATTAGTGAAGAAGCTGAAATTGGTAAGGATGTAATCATAGAGGCTAATACCCATATAAGAGGAAATACGAAAATAAATAGTCATTGCATTATCGGTCCAAATACTTTTATTGAGAATTCTAATGTGGGATTAAATTGTGAAATTTTAAACTCTACTGTTTATGATTCTCAGATAATGGATCATATAAAAATTGGCCCTTATAGTCATATAAGACCTAATTCCAAAATATCTTCCCATAGCAAAATAGGTAATTTTGTTGAGATCAAAAATAGTCAACTAGAGGAAGAATCTAAAGTAAACCATCTAAGTTATATTGGTGATTCTATTATTGGAAGATCTACAAATATTGGAGCAGGCACTATTACTGCAAATTTTGATGGACAGAAAAAACATCAAACAAAAATTGGCAAAAATTCCAGTATTGGAGCAAACACAGTTTTTGTAGCACCAATAAATCTAGGGGAATCAGTGACCACAGGTGCTGGTTCAGTGATCACAAAAGACTCTAAAGATAATTCATTAGCAATCTCAAGAACTAAGCAAGTAAATGTAGAGAATTGGAAAAAAAGAAATCCTGATTTAGTTAATTAATTCAATAATTTTTTCAAGTTGCCAATATCTACTCCCTTTTATCAGAATAAAATCACCTTTTTTGTGGATTTGTTTATCTTTTGAGGAACATCCTTAATATTATTTAAAACTAAGAATTTATTCTTATCTTTAAGATAATTGGAGTAAATTTTTTCATTTTCTTTATCGCAAATAAATAAACACTTTTTTATATCTGAATTATTTATTAAGTTGAATATTTCCTTGTGATATTTTTCAGATTCTTTTCCCAATTCTTGCATACTTCCAAATATGAAAAATTTATTTCTCGGTTTTTCAAGTAGGTTTTTAATACATGCTTTTACTGACTCCGGCGAAGCATTATATGATTCATCATATATTGTTGTTTTTACCGATTTAAGAATTTTATTTCTTCCACCTAAACTTACAAAATCAAATTTATTAAAACTTGCAAAATCAATGCCTAGCTCTTTAGCAACTGCATAAGCAAATAAAAAATTCGAAGCATTGTGAAATCCCTCAAATGAAATTTCAAAGGTATTTTCTTCAATTAAAATTGTTTTATTCGAAGGATTATAAAATCCTCGCAAATTATCATCTTTCTTAAAATTATCCTTTTGATTTTCTATATTTAATAGTTTTACTTTTATCACTCTACCTTTCCAAAATTCTTTTAAAGTTTTTTCTAGGAATGGATCATTTGCTGGAATTATTACAACTCCCTTTGGATTTAAGAACTTACTAATTTCACACTTTGCATGAGTAATATTTTTTTTTGAGCCCAACAATCCAATATGAGCTGTCCCAATGTTAGTAATAACTGCAATATCGGGTTCACTATATTTAGATAAATTCTCGATCTGTCCAAGACCTCTCATCCCCATCTCAAGAACTAAAACTTTATCTTCTATATCTGTAGCAAGAATAGTAAGACCAACTCCAATCTCATTATTGAAATTTGCATGAGATAATTTAATTCTTCCAAGTTTATTTAAAACTCCACCAATCATTTCTTTTGTTGTGGTTTTACCCACTGAGCCAGTTATTGCAACAATAGGGATATTTAATTTTTTTCTTTTTAGCAATGCTAATTTTTGAAAAGCCTCTGTTGTGTCATTTACAACCCAATAAGGAAAATTACTAGGCAGTAATCTCTGCATCCCTTTTTTAATTACAACAGATTTAACTCCTTTATCTAAAACCTCTGGAAGAAAACTATGTCCATCAAAATTTTTACCGTTGATAGCTATAAAAAGATCATTTTTTAATAAAGTCCTACTATCAATACTTATATTCTTAAAATTCAAAAAATCTCTTTTCCCCTCTCTCAGATTTCTGATATCCCCCAAAACATCGTTTAATTCTGATAAAGAGAATTCCATTAAAAAATTAAGTCATACTTTTTTTTAAAGATGGATCAGCTGATTGTCCGTAAGAAAATTTTTCAACTTCAGCAACATCTGGCGATGGTTCTTTTATTCCGCAAACATCCTTATACATAACTTCGTATTCAAGAGCTGATCTTTGCCAACTAAACTCTTGACTCATGGCTCTTTTTTGCAGTAATTCCCAACTATCTTTATGCCTAAAGGCTTCCCAGGACCTTACTAAAGAAGTATAGAAATCTATAGGTTCAAAGCGATCAAAGCAAAATCCCGTACCATTATTATTTTCTGGGTCATGAGGTAAAACTGTATCAACTAAACCTCCAACTCGCCTTACTATAGGGATAGAGCCATATCTCATAGCAAGGAGTTGACTAATTCCACAAGGTTCAAATCTACTTGGCATTAAAAATGCATCAGAGCCACCGTAGATAAGCCTTGATAAAGAATCATCATAAGTAAGAAATACTGAGAATCTTCCAGGGTAATCTAATGCCAGTTGCCATAATCCAGACTCTAAATATCTATCTCCAGTCCCTAAAACAGCAATTTGAGAATCTGTATAGGCTAATAGTCTTCTTGAAACTTGTAAAAGTAAGTCAACCCCTTTCTGATCAACTAACCTACTGACCATACCTAAAAGATATTTTTTAGGATTAACTTCGAGACCCATTTCTCTCTGCAGAATTTTTTTATTTTCTAGCCTATTTTCTAAATTCTTAATACTGAATTGTGCAGGTAAAACTGGATCTTTGGCTGGATTCCATTCATCAAGGTCTATGCCATTAAGAATTCCCCTTAATTTACCTGAAATATAATTAAGTAATCCTTCAAGGCTTTCCCCGTATTCATGGGTTTTAATCTCATCTGCATAAGTCGGAGAAACAGCATTGACCCTATCTGCGTACAACATTGCCGCAGCCATCGTGTGGTCTCCATGCATATACCAAGGACACCAAGTAATTTTTTCAAGTTTCCACCTCCAAGGGCCTTGGTATTTTAAATTATGAATTGTGAAGACAGTACTAATTTCAGGGTCCTGATGCATCCACACTGGAATCATTCCAGTGTGCCAATCATGGCAATGGAGAACTTGAGGTTTCCAACAATTCCAGGCAAATTCTGCAGTGGCACTAGCAAAAAATGTAAAACGCCAGTCCTCATTTTCGCCTCCGTATATTTGGTCAGAGTCAAATGTTGGATGACCGACAAGGTAAATCACATAATTATGAATGGGATGTTTTGCTTCGTATACGGCGAAATCAGTGCCCATTGTATTTGCTCTAAAAACTGGTTCATTCGATACCTCTAAAAGACTCCACAATTTTCCATATCCTGGAATTATTACCCTTACATCGTGACCAAGATTTATCAAAGATGGAGGTAGCGAACCAACCACATCTCCCATACCTCCGACTTTGATCATTGGAGCGCATTCAGCAGCGGCAAGAAGAATTCTCATTGATAATTATTTAAAAAGTTCTTTTGAATAATAAACTAAGGTGTCCACTTATAGTCTGAGAAGTCTGGTGGACGCTTTTCAAGAAAGGCATCTCTACCTTCTTGAGCTTCTTCAGTCGAATAGAATAATTGAGTTGTGTATCCAGATAATTCTTGAATACCAGCAATCCCATCATTCTCCGCATTGAATGAAGCTTTAAGAATACGAATAGCAGTTGGACTATTTCGTAAAATCTCCCTTGCCCAGATTACACCCTCAGATTCTAATTCTTCAATCTTTGTAATTGCATTTATCAAGCCCATCTTAAGAGCTTCCTTAGAATTATATTTTCTACATAAAAACCAAATTTCTTTTGCTTTTCTTTGACCAACAAGTCTTGCTAAATAACTAGATCCAAAACCTGCATCAAAACTACCAACTCTTGGACCTGTTTGACCAAATATTGCATTTTCAGAAGCGATACTGAGATCACAAATTAAATGAAGTATCTGTCCTCCTCCAATAGCAAAACCTGGAACTAAGGCAATAACCACTTTAGGCAAACTTCTTATTAATCTTTGAAGTTCAAGTACATTTAACCTCTGCTTCCCTTCATCATTTTTGTATCCATTTTCACCTCTCACACTCTGATCACCTCCAGAGCAAAAAGAATAAATACCTTTCTTATCAGGTCCGGCACCTGTAAAGAGAACTACGCCAATAGTTTCATCATTTCTTACGATATTAAATGCGTTAATGAGTTCATCTACAGTTTGAGGCCTAAATGCATTTCTTTTTTCAGGCCGATTAATTGCAATTCTCGCAATTCCCTCATCTGATTTGTGAAACAATATATCCTCATAAGATTTGCATTCTGACCAATTTAAAATTGTTTTACCAGGTAATACTTTCATGAAACCTAATTATTCAAAGATAGAAAATGATAAATTTAACTGCCAATTATTTTTTCTAGAAGGGCATTTTTTTCACAAATTTCATTTTCTGGATCAATATCAACTTTAATTATTACAGATTTCTGGATAGAAATGCTCCAATCGAATGCCTCTCGTAATTTTTTAAAATTTGCCACACTTTTAAATTTTACTTGATAACCATCTGCGAGTTTTGGCCAGTTTATTTCTTTTGGCATAAGAAAAAGTTTTTTTAATTCATCTTCTTTTAAATTTTCTTTATAAATACGATTAAATATATTTCCGCCATTATTATTTATCAGAAGAATTGTTAAATTCATGTTGATTGAATTTTCAATCAGCCAACCGTTTATATCGTGAATAAAAGCCAAATCTCCAGTCACAAGAAGTAGAGGATTTTTAATTCTAGAAATACCTAATGCAAGAGATAAAGTACCATCTATGCCAGAAGCTCCCCTAAAGCTGAAACAATTTCTTGTTAAAGTGCCATTCTCAGAAAATGTAAGCCAATCTCTAATCGGGCTACTCGCAGAGAGCATTATGGGATTTTCAGTTGGCCAAAGTTTTGGAACAAGATTTGCAAGCTTATACTCAGTAATTTGATCATCTTGAGAAATTTTCTCTTTTAAAATTTCTTTAATCTGCTCGCCTTCCTCTATTAGATTTAGAGCCATCGGAGTAAGAGACTTTTTGTTTTTTTCGTTAATTGATAATTTTTCTAAAAATTGAGTAGTAAAATTTGATAGCCCAAAATCATATTCAAATGATTTTTTTATAGGGTCCAATTTTCTATAGTTTTTTTCTTTTATGAGAATTTGTTTACCTTCGAAGTTTATTAAAAACTTCTCCAAATCAATTGAGGATGACATAGGGCCAAGCCTCAAAAGTTGATGACAATTTATTGAATTTTTATTTTTTCTTAAGACTAATTCCCAATTCACGACTAATCCTCTCAAATCAGAATAAACTCCTGAAACAGGATCAGCAAATACTGGCCAACCAGTAATCTCTTGTAATTGTTCTAAAGATTTATTGAAAGAAGTTAAATCATTTATGGAACCTTGATATGGGCCTACCAAAATAATGCCAGATTCATCTAAATTAAAACTTTCTGAAATTTCTAAGAATTTGTTTCTATCAGACTTTATTTCAACTTCCTGAAATATATATTTTTTCTTTAAATAAATTCTCTCAAAAACCTTTAAAACATTTTTTTTATTCAAACATGAAATACTTAAGGGCTTATCAATAGGAATATTTAAATGAATAGGACCAGGGAAGGTTGATATTTGTTTCTCAGTAATTCGGACTAAATTCAAGATTTCATTATCTTGTGTTTCATGAAGTCCATTTAGATTTGTACTTAAAACCCTTCTGCAGACTGAACTTAAAAAATCTTCTTGATTTACTGTTTGATTAGCGCCACAATCTTTTAATCTTAAGGGTCTATCAGCAGTAAGAAATATAATACCTTTACAAGATCGGTCTGCCTCAACTGCTGCAGGCAATAAGTTACTTACAGCAGTCCCAGAAGTTGTAATAACTAAAGAAAGATTACCTGATGCAGCAGAAATCCCAAGAGAATGGAATCCCGCAGATCTCTCATCTATTGAATTAAAAATATTTACCAGTCCTAATTTATTTAATTCTCCAGCAGCTATTGCCAGAGGTGCTGATCTACTACCAGGACATATTATTAAATTTTGAACTCCTATTTTTATAAGAAGATTCAAAAGTTGTAAACTTCTAAGAAAATTTTTGCATTCAATAGATGATGTCATAATTTATATAAATGCTTTGGGATTTTCCTTATAACTGAATTAAATAAAACATGTCTACAACTCAAGAAAAAAGAAATTCAATAATAAAGGATTTAAAAAATCTTTTAATCTGGATATCTATATCTTTAATTATACGATGGCAGGTTATAGAGCCAAGATGGATCCCATCCGGTTCAATGCTTCCAACTCTTCAAATACAAGATAAAATTCTTGTTGAGAAACTAACTCCCAAAATCACATCCAAATCAAATCTTTCAAAATTAAAAAATAAAATAGTTGTTTTTAACGTTCCGGAACAATTAATTAATGCCGGTTATGAAGCAGATACTGCACTCATAAAAAGAGTTATTGGAATACCTGGAGACAAGATAGAAGTGAGAGATGGTAACCTTTACTTAAATGATATCGCTCAAAAAAATTACGTTTTTGACAAAAATATTAATTATTCTATAGGACCTTTCATTGTCCCAGAAGAGTCATTATGGGTGATGGGAGATAATAGAAATAACAGTATGGACTCACATATTTGGGGGTTTTTACCTTATGAAAAGGTTATTGGTAAAGCTATTTTTAGATATTGGCCGTTTAATAAAATTGGACCTATACGGTTCCCTGCCCTTAATAATTTAGATTAATGGGTACGTGATGTTGTAGGGTTTTTATAAATTGAAGTTGTAGAAATGTTTAATCCAGAATTTCTTGCTACTGAAAATAATGATCCAAATGATGAGAATGATTTAATCCAATATTTACAAAAACAATCTCCAGAAGTTTTGCAAAGAGTAGCAAAATCAGCTAGTGAAGATATTCACGAAATCATTAGACATAATGTTCAAGGTCTTCTTGGGATGCTTCCCTCAGATCAATTTGATGTAAAAATAACATCTTCAAAAGACAACATTGCAAATTTATTATCTTCTGCAATGATGACAGGATATTTCTTAAGACAAATGGAGCAAAGAAAAGAGCTAGAACAAACTCTTAAAAATGATGAGAACATGTCTATTGAAGAATAATAGTTTTTAAAGATTTACTTCTTCAGGAATTATTCCTAGTTCAAACAACTTTTTATATAAACCCATCAAAAATTTATTATCCTCAGGGAGTTTATCCCACTTTTGAGAATTAATTTCATTAATTAATTTTTGACAATCATCTACTGTAAATTTTATAGGGGCCGTAAAATGAGCTGGAATTAAATATTCCATATCTTCAAAAGACTTGATATTTTCTAACCATTTAAGTAAAACTTCTTTTGAACGCGGAAAAATTAATTTCTGTAAAACTGGTGCAATTTGAATCTTAGGAATATCTTTACCCATTATTTCAACAAGAGAGGATTCCCAATCTTCGTCCCATAAAAAGGGATAAATACCGAAATGAGATCTCCAATTTCTAAGATCTTTTTTGAATGCATACTTAAATATTTTTTTTAAAGGTGGAATATTTAATTTACCAGGTTTCAAAAAAGATGAAAACAAGACTAACCTTTTCCATCCTTTTTTTCTATATTCAGTGGAGTCAATCAAAGGTTCGTCTCCTCTCTCTCTAGAATGAAAAAGAAGTGGAGTTGGATCAAAATTAAATATCTCAGGTGGAGTAGAGTCTATCCCAACTATTGCGTCTGTCACATGAAGAGTTTTCGTAGGATAATGGAAACAGCTTATCTCCTGATATCTTCCAAGTCCTAAATTCAGAGGGCCTAATGAAGACCATTTAAAATAGTCTGTATGTGGAGTACCTTCCTCAAAGAGTATTCTTGTTCTTTTTGATGGAATTCCTAAGAAATCTAGTGGTAGATTTATGGGAAAACTCCATTGTCCAGGACAAAGCCAAATTTCTGTATCTTTAAAAATTCTTGAAAGAGCTGGCAGTCCGATTTTATGTTCTAGTCCAGAGGCACTCGGTAGAATTATTGTTTTTACTTTGCCATGAATCGCAATTAATTTTTCTAACTCATTTATTAATTCTTTTGTCGGGGGCAATGGATTTATTAGCATCAATCCATTATCAACCTTTATTACCGTCATTCTTATTGGAACCGCAACATAATAAAGTCCCTGTATTTGTTCCAAGGACCATATTTGATTAGGAATTAATTCTTTTAAAATTGTTTTCTTTTTTCCATAAGGATATAAGGGGAATAATGGCCACCAATTCCATTTTTTATTTAAAGTTTCATCCACCTCTATCATTTATACCCAGCAAATAATTTTTTCAACTTAAATATTCCATATCTTGGAGCGAATAAAAAAGCGAACAAAAATATAAAAGTTTGTGCCAAGACAATTGATCCACCCGTTTCAAGATCAAACCAAAAACTAACATAGATTCCTATTAGGCTTGAGATAATTGCACTTAATACTGAAATTACTGTCATATTATCAAACTTATCCGTAAGTAAATATGCTGTAGCCCCTGGTGTAATCAACATTGCAACTACCAAAATAATTCCAACAGATTGCAACCCCACAACAGCTGCCAAAGATAAGCATGTGAGGAGTAAATAATGAAGAAAAAATACATTAATCCCAACTGTTTTTGCATGCCTAGGGTCAAAACAATAAAGCATTAAATCTTTTCTAAAAATTGATAAAAGGATTACTACCAATAAAGAAATGAATATAGTTTGTTTTACATCTGAAAGTGATATTCCTAATGGACTACCAAAAAGAATAGAGTGCAGATCAATATTACTTTTAATCTTGGAAACCAATACGATTCCAAGAGCGAAAAATCCAGTAAATACCAATCCAATAACAGTATCTTCCTTAACTCTAGATTTCTGCTTAATAAACCCTATCAATGCTACAGAACCAACTCCGAAAATAAATGCCCCTAATGAGAAAGGAAGACCTAATGCATAAGCAACCACAACACCAGGCATTACTGAATGTGAGACTGCATCTCCCATTAAAGCCCATCCTTTTAGAGTTAAATAACTTGATAGAAAACCACAAACAGCTGCAACTAATGAACTCATAAGAAGTGCTTTTCTCATAAAGTCATGAGTTAAAGGATCTGTGATGAATGAATCTAAAGTTAAAAAATAACAGAACTCCATATAAATTAAAATTTAGGATTCAGGTCCTAACAAGAAATCAGGTGAGATCCCTCCAAAAGTGGTTGTAATATTTTCAGGGGTAAACACTTCTGAGGTTTCGCCATAAGCTACAACAGTTTTATTTATTAAAAGAACCAAATCACAAAATTCACGGACATGAATCATATCGTGTGTTGATAATAATATGGTTTTTCCCTCATTTTTAAATTGAATAAATAATTCCGAGATAAGTTTCTCAGTTCTTATATCAACACCTGAAAAAGGCTCATCAAGAAGTAATATTGATGCTCTTTGCGCAATTGCTCTAGCCAAAAAAGTTCGTTTTCTCTGACCTCCAGATAAGTTTCCAATAGGTGTAGATAAATGATCAGTAAGATCAACTCTCTCAATAGCATCTTTAACCGCCTGAACATCAGACTCCCTTGGAGACCTAAAAATATTCATCGAACCATATCTTCCCATCATCACCACATCCCAAACACTTATTGGGAATTGACTATCAATTCCCTCATTTTGAGGAACATAAGCAATTGTCTGATCTTTTTGAGCAGATCTTACTGACTCTCCATTTATTCTAATTTTTCCCTTTGAAATATTTACAAAGCCAGTTAAAGCATTAAAAAAAGTTGTTTTACCAGCCCCGTTCATTCCTACTAACCCACAAATCTGGCCAGGTTTCAATCTTAAATTGGCATCATACAAAGCCACCTTTCCGTTGTAATCTACGCAAATATTCTCTGCCTGAATCCTAAAGTTTTGATAATTGATTGTTTCCATAATTCAAAAAAGCCCTTTTTTTATCAAATCCAAATTATGCTCAAGCATATTTATATAGGAACTAGCAGGACCACTATCATCAGATAATGAATCAACAAAAAGATTTCCTCCAAAATTAGCTCCAGTTTCGTTTGCAACAACCATTTGAGATTCGTTACTTACAGTACTTTCGCAAAATACAGATGGAACATTTTTTTCTTTAACTAGTGAGATTGTTCTTGCCATTCTTTTAGGAGTAATTTGACTCTCAGCATTAACTGGCCACAAATAAACTTCCTCTAATCCATAATCATTTGTTAAATATGAAAAAGCACCTTCACAACTTACTAGATACCTCCTGTCTTTATTTAAGTTATTAATAAAAAGTGAAAATTCTTTATCTATGTTAGATAGTTTATCTTTATAAATTTTTCCATTTTCTTCAAATAATGTCCTTTTGGATGGCCTCAATTCTGATAAAGAATCCACGAGAATATCTACGTATAGGATTCCTCTTTTTGGAGAAATCCAGGCATGAGGATTGGGTTTCCCTTTATAAAAATCTTCACTGATAAATATAGGATCTAAATCTTCCGCGACAGTAATTCTTTTAACTTTTAAATTAGAAACAAATTTTTCAGCCCATAATTCAAATCCAAATCCATTATCAATAAAGACAAAAGCATTAGAGGCATTTACCAAATCGCTTGGAGTTGGTTGGTAACCATGAACTTCAACTCCAGGTTTCGTTATTGATCTAACAATAAAATCATCTTTAGCGATATTGCTAATTATGTCCGCCAAAACAGTGAAACTTGCCAGAATTACTTCTTTAGTTTCATTTTTATTTGATATTCTCTTACATGATCCTGAAGCAAGAGAAAGAAGAAGTATCAAACTAAAAAAAATAATATTTTTTCTCATATTTAAAATTCATCCCTAGATTATGAATTAAAAGATAGTTTCATAAGTGGTTTTCTAAGATCAGAAATAAATCCTTTCCAATTTATTTTTTCTTTTTCAAAAGCCTTTTCAACAATTTTCTCAGAATTTTTCTTTATAAAATCCAAATCAGGTTTTTCTACTCCTTTTGTTATCGCCATAAAATCAGCCAAAGAACTTGATACTACTCTTGTTAAATATGCAGCACTTACAGCCTGAAATGTTCCAGAGACAAGCCAATTAGGGCCATGTAATTTTGTTATGCCAATTAAAGTCTGTCCACTCCATTCAACAACCCCCTGAGCAATTGCAGTTTTCAAAATCTCTTTGGATACTTTATCTAAAATTTCAGGAGACCAATTACATCCCCAGATAGACTTAATTTCTCTAATCATTAAAGAATTTAGTACTGTCATTGCCATAACATCAATTGATGGGATAGGAGATAAAAAAACAGTTGTTGCGACAAGAATTTGATTTTTTCTTTGTATACCTTTTAACTGAATTCTTCTTATCCCTTCAATTTCAGATTGCCAAGCAACATGAAGTTCTTTCAAGAGCCTTTTTTTTGTATTTTCAATATTTTTAGATGAACTTATAAAAAACTTCCTTAACGATAAAGGTATATTTGTTATTTCATTCTTATTCACATCTAAAGTAATAATCCTATTTATAAATTCACTTGAAATTTGAGACTTTAGATCTTCTATCTGATTTTTAGCTACTATTTCGTTGGAAGTTAAAGCCACCAACCAGATCGGCATATTTTTAGGAAACTTTTCCAGCCACAAAAAATCATTTGCCGACAAAGGCAAGTTTATAAAATACAAGATTGCATCACTCTTCAAAGCCTCTTCGGGAATAACTTGAGAAGAATTATATTTAGGTAGTTTTTCGTATAAATCAAAGTCAAACTTTTCTGCTTTAAAATTACTTTTCAAAACAGATTGAAAACTTTGATAATCTTTTTGTCCAATAAAACTTATTTTTTCTTTTTCGCATCTATTAAGAATCGAATCAAGCATTTTGTGTCTTTTTGAATTCTGTTGTTCTAATCCATTTGTTGCTTCAAGTTCTTCAAAAAAATTTAAATCTTCATTACATAAATTTATCCAACCATCTAAATTATTTGGCTCATTAAATTTAGGCTTATCATTTTTCAAGTAAAAATATCCCCCCAAACACAACGCAAAAAATCCTATTGAGCCTCCTGCAAAATGAATTAAGTCACTTACAAACCATTCCCCAAACCCTATCAATAATAAAATTATAAAAAGATTTTTTTTTGGAAACTTTATAAAATCCTTTAAAAGGTTGTCTTTACTAATATCAAACACAATATTTTATTTTTCTAATTTTATTTTAATGCAAGTTGTGAATGAGAAAAGCAAAATTTCATAAGTCGTTAATCAAAAGATAAAAATTTAAGGCTTTTAAAAAGACTTATTGCATAACAAGATGCTAAGTTAATAGACTATTTAAATAACTTAAGAAACATCAAGATGTCTAATTCAAATTTCAGCAATAATCCTGGAGAAGAAAATTACAGAGGTCGTTCTAACAATGAAAGATCTAATTTCAGAGAAAGATCAGGCGGCAGAAGAGATGGAGGAGGATTCCGCATAAGATTGAGTGATAACGAAATGAAAGCTGTTAAATCAATACAAGAGACCTTTCAATTAAGATCTACCGTTGCAGTTCTGGGTTTCTCTGTTAGAACACTTAGCGAAATGATCAAAGACGAAAAATTGATTGAATCAATAACAGAATATGCAAAAAATAATAAAAACTCTTCTCCGAGTAGACAATCCCAAAATCCTTATGAAGAAAAGACAAAAAAAGCACCTGACCCTTTTGCAAGACCTGCAAAAAGTACATCAACTGAAGAAATCCAATCTAGCGAAGTAGAAAAGGATGGCAAATAAAAAAAGAATTCTTTCGGGAGTTCAACCAACTGGTGATTTACATATTGGGAATTGGCTTGGGGCCATAAATAATTGGGTTACGCTTCAAGAGCAATATGAAACATTCCTATGTGTAGTCGATTTGCACGCAATCACAGCTTCATATAATCCCAAAGAATTATCTAAAAACACTATCTCTACTGCAGCTTTGTACGTTGCTTGTGGGATAGATCCCAATATATGCTCAATTTTTGTCCAAAGTCAGATTTCAGCGCATTCAGAACTTTGTTGGATATTAAATTGCATGACACCAATAAATTGGATGGAAAGAATGATTCAATTCAAAGAAAAATCGATACAACAGGGTAATAATGTATCTATTGGATTATTTGACTATCCAATACTTATGGCTGCAGACATTCTTCTTTATGATGCTGACTTCGTACCAGTAGGTGAGGATCAAAAACAACATCTTGAACTTGCAAGAGATATTGCACAACAGAGAATTAATGCCAGATTTAGTAAGGATAAAAATATTTTAAAGATCCCTCAACCAATCATAATGAAGAATGGTTCGAAAATAATGAGTTTAATTGATGGTTCAAAAAAGATGAGCAAAAGTGATCCTAATGAAGGCAGTCGTATTAACTTATTAGATGCTCCTGAAGTAATAACGAAAAAAATAAAAAGAGCAAAAAGTGACAGTTCTATTGGAATTGAATTTAACAATCCTGAGAGACCAGAATCTAAAAATCTTTTGATGATTTATTCAATTTTATCTGGCAAAGAAATTTCTCGATGTGAAAATGATTTCTCAGAGACGGGATGGGGGACATTTAAAAAATTAATTACAGAACAACTTATTGAATCACTAGAACCTATTCAAAAAAAATATAAATTACTAATTAATGATCCATATCAATTAAATAAAATCCTTGATGAAGGGAAGGAAAAAGCTGAAGATTTAGCAAATCAGACTTTAAAAAGAGTTAAATCAAAATTGGGATTCTTTAAAATGGAGAAATAAAATATGCCAATAATTACCTTACCCGATGGTTCAAAAAAGGTTTTCGAAAAATCTGTAACTATTCTAGAAATTGCCCAGAGTATAGGTGCTGGATTAGCTAAAGCAACAATTGCTGGGAAAGTAAATGATGTTCTTCTTGATGCAACTATTCCTATAAGAAGAGATTCCGAAGTTGTAATCATCACATCAAAAGATAAAGAAGGCATTGAAATAATAAGACATTCATTTGCTCACCTTATTGGACATGCAGTTAAACAAATTTACTCTGATATTAAGATGGCGATTGGGCCTGTAATTGAAGATGGTTTTTATTATGATATTTTTTCAAAATACAGATTTACTCCTGAAGATTTAATAAAAATCGAAAATAGAATTAATAAATTAATAAAAACAAACTATGACGTTGAAATTTTACAAGTTTCTAAAGAAGAGGCAATTAAAACGTTTAAAGAAAGAGATGAGACTTTTAAATTGCGAATAATTGAAGAAATTCCTGAAGAAGGGCTCATCAATTTATACAAACACGAAGAATATATCGATATGTGTAGAGGGCCTCATGTACCCAATACTAGACATTTGAGACACTTTAAATTACTTAAATTATCAGGTTCATACTGGAGAGGAAATAGTGAGAATGAATCATTACAGAGAATATATGGAACTGCATGGGCAAAAGAAAAAGAACTCAAGGATTATTTAACAAGAATTGAAGAAGCTGAAAAAAGAGATCATAGAAAACTTGGTAAAAAACATTCACTATTTCATATACAAGAAGAATCTCCAGGAATGATTTTTTGGCATCCAAATGGATGGACAATTTACCAAGTACTGGAAAAGTACATAAGAGAAATACTCAAAAAAAATGATTATTTAGAAATTAAAACCCCACAAGCTGTTGATAAATCTCTTTGGGAAAAATCCGGTCATTGGGAAAAATTTAGAAACGATATGTTCACTACTGCATCAGAAAATCGAACTTATGCAATTAAACCAATGAATTGTCCATGCCATATACAAGTATTTAATCAAGGTTTAAAAAGTTATAAGGATTTACCTATTCGTCTTGCTGAATTTGGTTCTTGTCACAGAAATGAGCCCTCTGGTGCACTGCACGGCTTAATGAGAGTAAGAAACTTTACTCAAGATGATGCACACATATTCTGCACAGAAGAGCAAATTCAAGAGGAGGTATCAACTTTTATAGATCTTGTTTTCGAGGTTTATAAAACTTTTGGTTTTGATGAAATCATTATCAAATTATCAACCCGTCCTGAAAAAAGGGTAGGTAGTGAAGAGATTTGGGATAAATCAGAGGAGGCTCTTACCAAAGCTTTAGATAATAAGAACCTAAAATGGGAACTCCAACCAGGAGAAGGGGCTTTTTATGGTCCAAAAATAGAATTCTCCTTAAAAGATTGTCTTAATAGAGTCTGGCAATGCGGTACTATTCAGGTTGATTTCTCAATGCCTATTAGATTGGATGCAACTTATGTAGATATTGATAATGAGAAAAGAAATCCAGTTATGCTTCACAGAGCAATTTTAGGATCCTTTGAGAGATTTATCGGAATCTTAATTGAACAATATGAGGCAAAATTCCCAATTTGGCTTGCACCTTATCAAATAATTTTATTGAGCATTACTGATAGAAATATTGAAAAGTGTTTAACGTTTAATGAATTAATAAATAATAATGGTTACCGATCAAAAGTTGATGTTAGGAATGAAAAAATAGGATATAAAATAAGAGAGGCAACTCTCGGGAGAGTTCCTTTAATTGCAGTTATTGGAGATAAAGAAGAGGAAATTGATTCAGTCGCTTTAAGAGCTTTAGATGGAACAAATTTAGGAATTTTTGACCTACCTAATCTTTACAAAATATTGAATGAATTAATAGAAAAAAAAGGGAGAACAGAATAATTTCGGATAAATGAATTTTCTGGCTTGTGATTTAGGGGGTACCAAGGTTCTATTGGGAATATTCGAAAGAGTAATAAATGATGATTCGCCTAAATTGATATTAAAAAAGAAATATATATCTTCTGATTGGAATTCTTTTGAACTGATACTAGAAGATTTTCTTAAAAATGAATGCAAAAATATTACCCATCCTTCTTCTGCATGTTTTGCTGTAGCTGGTCCTCTATCTAACAACAACGCAAAAATCATGAACTTGTCATGGAATATTTCAGGAAATAAATTAAAAAATAAATTTAAATTTGAACAATGTGAGCTAATAAATGATTTTGCAGTACAAATTTATGGAATTCCTTTCTTAAAAAAAAGTCAATATTCAACTATCCAGAATGGATCACATTCTGAAGGTGCTAATAATGATTTGCATGCCATTGTTGGAGCGGGGACTGGTTTGGGCATAGCAAGAGGCCTAATATCAGGGGAAAAGGTAAAAGTTTTAGCTAGTGAAGGTGGTCATGTTGAGTACTCCCCAAAGTCAAAATTAGAATGGGAATTAAAAATTTGGCTTAAGAGTTACCTAAAAGTTGAAAGGATATCTTGTGAAAGAATTATAAGTGGCACTGGTTTATCAAGAATTGCCGAATGGAGACTAAGCAAACCTGATGCCCAAAACCATCCTCTACAACAATATATAAAAAAAATTAAAATTTTTGATGCTGCCAGAAAAGAACTACCTGAAAAAATTTGTAATCTTTCTAAAGAAGGTGATCAGCTAATGATTGAAGTTGAGAGGATTTGGTTAAGTGCTTATGCCTCTTTATTAGGAGATGTTGCTCTTCAAGAATTGTGCTTTGGCGGGTTATGGATTTCTGGAGGAACCGCATCAAAACATTTCAAAAACTTTAAATCAGATTTATTTTTAAAACAATTTTTCGACAAGGGAAGATTAAAAGATATTCTTAGGAGAATACCTATGAATGTAATTTTAGATGAAGAGTTTGGACTTTTTAGTGCAGCCTGCAGAGCAAAAATGCTTTTAAAAACTTAAAAACAAAAAATGTCTATTCCTGAAGTAGGTAAAAAAATAAGGGTAACAGTGCCTTCCACAACTGCCAATTTAGGGCCCGGATTCGATTGTCTTGGAGCAGCATTAGATTTGTATAACGAGTTTATTTTTACAAGAATTGAAGGTGGTGGAGATAGATTTGATTTAATAATGGAAAGTACAGATGGTAATCATTTAAGGGGAGGACCTGAAAACTTAGTTTTTAGAGCAGCTCAGAAAGTATGGGAGAGCGCAAATATGGATCCTTTTGCACTTGAAGCAAGAGTTAAGTTAGCTGTGCCGCCTGCACGCGGGCTCGGAAGTAGTGCTACTGCAATAGTTGCCGGACTAATCGGAGCAAATGCAATAATGAATTCTCCATTGTCCAAAGAAAAACTCCTTGAACTTGCTATTGATATAGAGGGTCATCCTGATAATGTAGTTCCCTCTCTTTTGGGCGGGCTTTGCTTAACAGCCAGGTCTTCTTCTCACAGATGGAGAATCATTAGATGTGATTGGCACGATTCAATTAAAGCTGTTGTAGCAATACCTGCAATTCGTCTAAGCACAAGTGAAGCAAGAAAGGTTATGCCCAAGAATGTACCCATATCTGATGCAGTTACAAATATGGGGGCACTTACTTTGTTATTAAACGGCTTAAAAGCAGGTAATGCGGAACTTATAAAAGAGGGAATGTTTGATAAGTTACATGAACCCTACAGATGGAAACTTATAAAGGGTGGATTAGAAGTTAAAGATGCCGCACTAAATGCAGGCGCTCTAGGATGCGCAATCAGTGGGGCTGGGCCAAGTATCTTAGCTTTGTGTAAAAAAGAAAATGGTAAAAACGTAAGTCAAGCAATGGTGAAAGCTTGGGAGAAGTCAGGTGTAGCTAGCAGAGCACCGTTCTTAAACCTTCAAACAACGGGCAGCCAATTTAGCACTATCTCGGATAAGTAGTTTTACTTAGGCATTTTTAATGTTATAGTCTCAAGCTAGTACAACTTCAACTAGAATAAAAAAATTATTCATTACATAAATGAATTTAGAATCTTTTCCTTGGCTATCATCTATTGTTTTACTGCCTTTAATTGGGGCATTAATAATGCCTTTCTTGAGTTCAAAAGAAGGAGAAGATAATTCACTCCCCAGAAATATCTCATTAAGTTTTTTATTTATAGATTTTTTATTAATAATCGGCGTCCTTTTCCAAAAATTCAATCCTTCAGATAGCTCTTTACAACTGGTAGAAAGAGTTTCCTGGTTACCATCAATAGGCTTAGAGTGGTCTCTTGGCGTAGATGGTTTATCTGCTCCTTTAATAGCTTTAAGTGGGTTAATTACATTTTTGTCAGCTGCGGCTAGTTGGAAAATTAAGAAAAAATCTAATCTATATTTTGCTCTTTTATTAGTCCAAGCATCAGCACAAGCTCTAGTTTTCCTTTCTCAAGATTTCCTATTATTTTTCTTGGCCTGGGAACTTGAATTAGTTCCGGTATATCTTCTTATTGCAATTTGGGGAGGGAAAAAGAAATTGTATGCCGCCACTAAATTCATTCTTTATACAGCTTTAGCTTCTTTATTAATACTTATAAGTGGGTTAGCACTTGCCTTGAGTGGTGATACCTTTACCTTAAACATTACTGATTTAACCAATAAACATGTATCGGGCAGCCTAGCTTTATTATCTTATTTAGGATTTTTAATTGGTTTTGGAGTAAAACTTCCTATCTTTCCATTACATACATGGTTACCTGATGCACATGGAGAAGCTAATGCTCCAGTTTCAATGTTACTAGCTGGAATACTATTAAAAATGGGAGGTTATGCTCTTTTAAGATTCAATGTTCAAATACTACCTGAAGTACATCTTCAAATAGCACCTGCGTTAATTATTCTTGGAATCATTAATATAATTTACGGAGCTCTTAATGCATTTGCACAAGATAATGTTAAAAGGAGAATTGCATGTAGCTCTGTGAGTCATATGGGTTTTGTTCTGTTAGGAATTGGAGCAGTAGATGCTTTAGGGATTAGCGGAGCAATGCTACAAATGATCAGTCACGGACTTATAGCTGCAGCTATGTTCTTTGTTACGGGCTCATTCTATGAAAGAACAAATACTCTTTCCATACCAAATATGGGCGGCTTAGCAAAAGTCTTACCTATAACTTTTGCTTTTTTCTTGGCAAGCTCATTGGCCTCTCTAGCACTACCAGGGATGAGCGGTTTTATAAGTGAAATAACTGTATTTTTAGGTATCACTAGTCAAGAAGGATTTAGCTCTATCTTTAGATCAATCACTATTCTAATCGCAGCCATAGGATTAGTTCTAACACCAATATATCTATTATCAATGTGTAGAAGAGTATTCTTTGGCCCTAGAATTCCAGCATTAGCTACAGTTAAAGAGATGAATGGTAGAGAATTGACTATTGGCTTCAGTTTATTGTTGCCTACATTGGTAATAGGTTTTTGGCCCAAAATAGCCATAAATTTGTACGAATCTTCAACCAATGCTCTCAGTCAGCAACTTACTTTAGCTAAATTAATCGGATTAGTACCAACTTTAGTTAATTAAATTACTTAAAAATGGATACCTCAATTTTTAAATATGGAAAGTTACCAGAATTTAAAAAATTTACTCCTGAAAGAATAAATAAACAATTTCCAGAAGTACTAGAAAAGATAACTAAAGATTTTAAAAACATAGAAAAAAATTTATCTAATTATTTGATTCAAAATGATTTAAATTGGGATAAGGTAATTAATCCTTTAAATGAAGTAAATGAAATTCTTAGATGGAGTTGGGGAGTAATAAGTCATCTAAATGCAGTAAATAATTCTGAAAGTTTAAGAGATATTTATTCAAAATTTCTTCCAGAGATTATTAGCTTGAGTAATAAATTCGGGCAAAGCAAAGTAATTTACAATTCTTTAGTTAAGCTTAAAGAAACAAATAACTTTGATCAAATTAAAAACAGAATTTTAGATAAAGAAATTCTTGAGATGCAGCATAGAGGAATTTCACTACAAAAAAATGATCAAGAAGAATTTAACAAAATTTCAGAAAAACTTGGAAAACTGTCAACCGAATTCAGTAACAATGTTCTTGATGCCACTAACGAATGGTTTTTAATATTAAATAAAAAATCTGAAGTTGATGGTCTTCCTAAACGAGTACTTGAATTGATGGCAATTTCTGCACACAATCACTTAAAAAAAGATGCAGAAGTTGATATTGAAAATGGTCCTTGGAAATTAAGTCTAGATATTCCAACTTATACTTCGTTCATGACATATGCCACCGAGCGTAATCTTAGAGAAAAACTATACAAAGCATTTGTTAGTAGAGCTTCTAAAGGAGAAAAAAATAATTCTCAAATCATTGAAGATATATTGTCTCTTAGAACTATACAAGCCAATCTACTCGGTTATAAAAGTTGGGCAGAACTAAGTTTGTCAACAAAAATGGCAAAAGAAATTAAAAATGTAGAAAACCTTTTAGAAGAATTGAGAGAGCCAGCATTCAAAACCGCAAGAATTGAATTAGAAACGCTCGATAACTTTTCTAAAGCTAATGGGTTTCCAAAATCGCAGAATATTGAGCCATGGGATATTAGTTATTGGTCTGAACTTCTTAGAAAGGAAAAGTTCAATTTGGATCAAGAGTCTTTGAGACCTTGGTTCCCACTAAATGATGTTTTGAAAGGTTTATTTAAATTAAGTGAGAAGCTTTTTGAAATTAAAGTAATTGAAGCGACTGATGAGGCTCCTTTATGGAATGATGACGTCTTATTTTTTAATATCCTCAATAAAGAAGATAAGAAAATAGCATCTTTTTATCTGGATCCATATTCGAGGCCTGAATCAAAAAGAGGAGGAGCATGGATGGATGAATGTTTGAATAAAAATAATGTTGGGGAAAAGACTCTTCCTGTTGCTTATCTTGTTTGTAATCAGACTCCACCATCAAAAGATAAACCTAGTTTGATGAGTTTTGAAGAAGTTCAGACACTTTTCCATGAATTTGGTCATGGTCTTCAACATATGCTTACTACTGTGAATCTTCCTCAAGCAGCTGGCATCAACAACGTTGAGTGGGATGCAGTCGAACTTCCAAGTCAATTTATGGAAAACTGGTGTTTTCATAAAAATACGCTTATGAATATTGCTAAGCACTACAAAACAGGAGAAAAATTATCTGATGAGAATTTTGAGAAGCTCCTAAAGAATAGAACTTTTAATTGTGGTATGGCTACTCTTAGACAACTACATTTTGCTATTACAGACCTCAGATTGCATAGTAGTATTGATAAAAACGAAGGTAAAACAGCAGATGAAATAAGAAGAGAAATTGCGAAACAAACTACTGTTATTGAACCAATTCAAGAAGATAACTTTCTTTGTTGTTTTAGTCATATATTTGCAGGCGGATATTCTGCAGGATATTACTCATATAAGTGGGCTGAAGTTTTAAGTGCTGATGCATTTTCAATGTTTGAAGAAGCTGATTTAGAAAACTCTGAAGATTTAAATTTAATAGGAAAGAAATTCAAAGATACAATACTTAGCTTAGGAGGAAGCTTACCTCCATTAGACATCTTTAAACTATTCAGGGGAAGAGAGCCACAAACTGATCCATTAATAAGACACTTGGGTCTATCTGAAGCTACATAATAATTTCATCGATTATTTTGTCAACCACAGATTTATTTCTTACAAGGTTTCTATGTTTATATACTTTTACTGAAATTTTTTTCCCAAAATTTAAATTCGTCCACCAGCTAGGGAAAACCATCATATCCCAATAAGTAAAAAAATTTATACACTCTATATCATCGAGAAAAAAATCATTATTTGCGAGTTCTCTTAAAAACTTACTATTTATTTTCATTTCTGATATTCCTCTAAAGGGGTATTTAGGTACTAATTGAGCCATCAAAGTTCCTTTGTGGGGGGAACCTATAGATATTAATCTTCTTGTCCTTTTATATCCATTAAATTTTTGAAGCCAGTATCTACCAATTATTCCTCCCATAGAAAATCCCAAAATATCTATTTCTTTTTCTAAACCATATTTCTCTAAAATTAATTTATTTAATTTATTAGTTAAATCCAGAATTGAAGTCATTCCATATGAATGATTAAGAGTTGGGGCAAAATATTCAATTCCAACATCATCTAGTTTTGAGGTAATAAAAGAAAAAATACTTGAAGTATTCCAAAGACCATGAATCAATATTATGGGATTTCTTTTTTCCAATACTTTAGTTATTTTCAAGAATTCTTACTATTGAGACCTTGCCATCAAAACCTGTGATTGGAGGATTACATTTTGTCAAAATAATTTTAACTTTAGAAAGCTTAAATTGCTGATCAATGATTTCTAAAATTGCGTTTGAATATTTTTCGATTGTGAAACAATATATTTTCTTTGATTGATCTTTTAAAATTTGAACTAATTTTGAATAGTCAATTGTTTTTTTAATATCATCATTTACTGTACATTTTTTAAAATCAGTCCACAAAAATATATCTAAAATAAATAGTTGTCCTAAGTCCCTTTCTTCATCAAGAACGCCAACCCTAGCCCAAAGTTTAATATTTTCAATTTTTAAAAAAGTTTCCATCATTAAAAGTTTTAAAGATCTTTATGTGTATAGATAGCCTTTCCTGATGAAAAATCATCAACTATATTTCCATCACCTTTTAGGAAATATTTATAAGTTACCAAACCTTCTAGACCTACAGGTCCCCTTGGTGGAAGAGTTTGAGTAGATATACCAACTTCAGCGCCAAATCCATATCTAAATCCATCTGCAAACCTAGTAGAGCAATTATGAAAAACACCTGCACTATCAACAACATTCATAAATTTATTGGCAGTATTTGAATTTTCAGTAATGATTCCATCTGTATGTTTTGAACTATATTTTTGAATATGTCTGATTGCTTCCTCAAGATCATCAACAATTTTTATCGATAGAATTAAATCTAAATATTCAGTTTTCCAATCTTCTAGACTAGCCTTATACTTTAACCCTAATTCAACTGATCTCGTATCTCCGATTAATTTAACATCATTAGAATTGAACATAGGGATGGCTTTTTCTAAAAAAGCTGGTGCGATATCTTTATGGACTAATAAAGTTTCGATAGCATTACATGCTGCAGGATATTGAATTTTGCTGTCCAAAGCGACTGATAAAGCCATCTCTAGATTTGCCTCAATGTCTATAAACAAGTGACAAATTCCATCAGCATGGCCTAGCACAGGAATTCTTGTATTCTCCTGAATAAATTTAACTAATTCATTACTTCCTCTTGGAATTATTAAATTAATATATTTCTCAAGATTTAACATCGCCATGCTATCTTTTCTGCTTGTTAGTAAACATATTGCATTTGGATCAAGACCTGATTCATTTAAACCTTCTTGTAATGCTTTCACAATTGAAGTATTTGTTAAATTAGCTTCACTACCTCCTTTTAGGATTACTCCATTACCTGATCTTATTGCTAAAGAACTAATCTGCATCACGGCATCTGGCCTTGATTCAAAAATAACCCCTAAAACTCCAATTGGTACAGTTTTTCTCTCTAAGATTAAACCCTTTGAAAGCTCTCTTTTTATTTGAACTTGATTTATAGGATCAGCCAAGTCTCCAACTTTTCTTACTCCTTCAATTCCTGAATTTAATTTTGATTTTGATAACTTTAATCTAGAAAGTAACGCCCTAGAAATACCCTTTTTTTCTGCACTTGAATAATCCTCATTGTTAGACTCTAATATTTCTTTAGAATTTTTCTCTAGATAATCAGCCATAATATTTAAGGCTTTAATTCTATTTTGATTTCCAGTCTGACTTATTTTTATTGATGCCAAACGAGCTTTATCAGCTTTTTCTAAAAGATCATTATCTGGTTGAGGAACTTCAAAGATATTAGCCATAATATTTTTTTGCTAATTTAATAATAATTCAAATTAACCATTCTTTAAAGTAAATTTCTTTCTGCATTAATATCTAAAAAATAATTGAACTTGACTCTTCCAATCACCATTAGAATCATAAGAACCTAATAATTCTAAGTTTGGATTTGCCTGAAAAGTCAAAATTCCTAAAGGTGAGATATCATCTCTACCTGGAACCGTTTGAAAGGCAAAATTTATCGCATCAGTAATATCAAGACCTATTTCGGTCACCCAAGCTTGAGAAGATAATTCTTCATTAGTAGATGATTGACCATCATTTTCTATATCTAAATTTTCATTGGAAAAAATATTTTTTAAGGAATCATTATTTTCTATTAAAGCTGGATATAGAGATAACTGAAATCTTTCCCTAAATGCATCAGCATTATTAAGTTGAGAAATAAATGCTCTATTTATTAAATTTGCAGAATTACCTCCAATCAAACCAATTATTTGTGATCTGTTATAACTTGGCGTGCTCCTCAATTGAATTCTTCTATTTTCATCAGCAAAAGATAATTGATCTAAAAATCCTTCATAAGATGCTTCAATTTTGATAAGCCTAGTATTACCAATTCCAAATGCACCATAACCACTTGAAGTGGCATCCACAGCAACATCACTTGAGATATTTAAATCCTGATTGTTTTCACTTATAGGTATTATAGAATCTGGAACTTTACTGACTAGAGAGAAATTAATAAATGGAACCACACCACTTCTCGATGCGAATAAAATATAATTATCTTTATTTTTATCAAGTTTAAACGGGGTAGTATAAAGATTCGCTCTGCCTTTCTTAAGATAAATAAGACCCCTAGCATTTAAATCTTTTCCTACCTCGCCATTTATAGTAAGGTCTAATTTGGTATCTAAATAAGCTTGAACTATGTCTGAATATTGAAGTTTAAATTCTGGTCCAAGTTTTAATTTAAGATTATTAAAACTCAAATTATCCAAATAATTTGGCAAAGTTTCTCCTAAAAGAACCGAATTCAAAATTGTTTCATTTGAAATAATTTCAATATTTTCACCATTATTCCAATAGAGTTCTGGCCAATCTTTTTTATCTTCTTTTCGTTTGATATTATTTTCTTTTTTGTTATTTTGATTGGTGCTATTAAAATTAATAAATCCATTATTAAAAGATAAAGAACCTCCCAAAACAGGACTTTCAAATGATCCGCTTAAATCGATATCTGAATCTATTAAAAAGTTAAAATTATCTTTCTTTAAGATAAATCTATTCGTTATCAAATTAATTTCCGCCTTGTCGGAATCATTCTTAGTATAAAAAGGCAAAGACCCTTTTATAAAAATTTTCCCAGAATCTTCAGCCTTTGCTTGTAGATTATTAATCTCTAAAGAATCAAAATCAAAAATTATTAGGCTATTAATGTCTTTTATTATATTGTTGAAAAAATCAATTTCAGAATCTCTAATTACTAAAAATCCATTTAAAAGAGGTTTATTTAAGGTCCCTTTTAAAATCATTCTAAGATTCACATCACCTTCTTTAAAGGTAAAGTATTCATCAGCAAAAATATCTATTAACTCAATAAATTTTCCATTACCAATCAATCTTAGATCTAAGTTATCTGATTTATTTACAGGTATTGAGCCTTCAATGTTAATTGGGATTTCGGAATCATTTATTAGAAGGGAAAAATCAATATCAAAAATAGAATTATCAAATGAAAATAGACCTTTATCAAATATTATTGCGTTATTTTTAATTAATGAATTATTTGAAGAAATTTCACTAGAGAAAGATTTTGTATCAAGATTATAAAATAAATTGATATCTAACCCTCCAGAAAAATCTTTGGATTTATTTAAAAAGATATTTGCAGCACTTAATGGTAGTTTTTTAATTTTTAAAGAACCATTACCTTTTAATAATCCCCCTTCCAAATCAATAGAAAATTCCTCTTTTTTATTTTCATTATCATCTCTAAAGACATCAAGATAGCCATTTAATTTTGCATTCAATTTATAATTGTCTGGTCTTTCACCATGAATGGTAATTTTTCCATTATATCTACTTCTAAATTTATTTAAATATTTTTGCAAATTAAATTTGTCCTCTAGAACATTATTATTTTCAATAAAGTTATTTATGAAATCGATACTCTCCTTAAATGATTTATTATCATTATTTATTTCCAAATCATCCAAAATATTCGATTTACTTATGGGAATAACTTTTTTATTATCAAAGTTAAAAATATCAACGGCGGTAAGAATAGTCCAACTAGTGCTTACATTTGTGAATTCTGAATTAATAAAATTATTTTTATTTGAATCATATTCCACTTCAATAACTCCTCCATCAATTGGAAACAATGATGAATTTATATAAAAATAATTATTTTTGACGCTGAAATCAAATAATGAATTGGCTAAATTAATATTTCTATATCTACCTAAACTCCAAGCAAGTCTCCCATCAAGGGATGACTGATCTGACGAAATTGATCCCTCACCATTAATAATTCCATCAATTCTATCGAATTGATTTTTGTTCAAAGATAATTCAAGTTCATCAAGAGGAAAATTGTCCGCTCGCCAGTTATAACTATCGTCCTCATTGACTATACCTACACTACCTTTATTTGAGTTAAAAACTCTTATAAAATTTGCATTATCTAGTTTAAGATCAGAATCAAACTTAATTGAAAGAAATGAAGGGATTGGAGAATATCTATTTTTCATATTTAGCAGAAATTCATTATTTTCATTTTTAATATCTCCCTCCCATGTTTCTCTAATACGGATACCTTTAAAGTGGGGATAATCAACATTAAAGTTTATAGAAATATCAGGATCAGTAATTTTTCCTTTTAATTCTCCTCTAGCAGTAATGAAACCTCTTATATCATTTTTTCGGAAAATATTTAAATTAGATAATTGAGTTCTATTTATTTTGAAACTAGTATCTATATCACCAAAATTAATACCTCTTTTATCAAACCAATAGGGGATATTACCCGATAATTTGATATCTGGATTGAGGCTATTAATATATCCAATACTTCCTTTTAGATTTATATTATTCGAACTTTTGTTAAATGGGACATTTAGATTAAAATTCGAACTCAAGGTTCCATAATTTAATTTTTCTGAATTACCAATTAAATTATTATCTTTACAAAAAAACCTAGTTGAATCTGAATTTATATTCTCTGCGAAATCTTCTGGTTTTATTTTTAAATTAGAAAAAGAAAATCTTCCTTCACAAAATGTACGCTTTGATGATTTATTAAATTTAAAGTTAGATTTAAAGGTACCCTTTTTAAAGCTAATTTTTCTATTACCTATAATATATTCAGAATTCTCAAGATCTAAACCACTAGAAAATAAATCCAGTTTTAAAAAGTCTTCATTTAACTTTGTATTAAATTTAAATTTCAAAAAACCCTTTTTATCAAAATTTGATTTTACATTTGCAATAATTTGTCTATTTCTTGACTTGTAAATAAAATTACCTTTTACTTTTGTTTTTAATCCTGCTTTATTAAACTTCAGATCTGAATATTTATTTAAGTTAAAGTTCAACTCATAATTTGATTGCGATTTTTTTGTATTTCGTGCATTTTTATAAGATTCGTCCCTTTTAAAAAAATTTCTATCTATATTTATGGCAACTTCTTTAGGACTTATTTTTACAACCCATTTTTGTTTAAAAAAAGATCTAAAAGGCATAATGCCCACATATACATTTTTAGCTTTAATTTCAGAATCTATATTTTTTTTATCTTCAATTTTTGAATTACCCAAAGAAATACCTAGAAATCTAATCCCGACATAATCACCTAAATCAACATTTTTATCTAAAAATTTCTCAATACTTTCTTCTAGTTCTGATCTCCTAGAATTATAAGTTTCTTTTAAAAAATTATTTAATAAAAAAGTGCCTAAAAAACCTAAAGGGAGAAGCATCCCTACAAAAAGAATCTTAGTATATAAATTTAGAGATCTAAGTTTTTTCAAGTTAGAGCCCAAAAATAGAGTAGGCTTACAAAATATAAGAAATTAATTAGGTCAAAGCCACTAAATGTCTTTTTTTGAACTATTAGAGAACACACCCAAAATTTTTGGATACTTTGGAATATTTCTTTTCATTTGCACAATAGCAGCTTTTATATTGAATTTTGGGTTTAAATTTAGAATAATTGGAGCAACCATTTTCTCATTATTACTTTCTTTAAGTAGTTGGGCTTTTATACAAAGTTACTCCGAAAAGGTTGTAATAGAAGGTGCAAAATATGTTCCAATTGTTTATGACAATGGGTTCGATTTGATTATTGTTAAAGCAGATGATAATTTCCCAGAAGAATCTATTCAACCAACTCTAGAACAATTATCTGAAAACTTAAGGAAAGGTAGCAGATCTGGTGCAAATGTCAAAATAAAGATAAGAAAACTTGAAAAAATTTCAGATGGTGTAAGTAAACCAGTGGTTTTAGGAGAAGTTCAGAAGAATGTCAAAATGAATTAGTTTTTAAAAAATGGAAAGTAAAACATTTTTAGATTTTTTGCCAACTAATTTTAGACATGAGAAATCTTTTTTTATTCAAAACAATCTAACTGACTTTGAAAAAATAAGTAATCTTTTGGACTCAGATATAAATGAGATTCAAAGAAAATCTTCACTATGTACATTGAATAATCTAAAGAAAATTAGAGCTATAGCTATTTTTAAAAAAGAAATTGGAATTTCTCCACCGCAAGCATATCTACTTTTACATTGCGGTATATCTTCTCTTAAATCATTATCACTATCTACCCCTTATGAATTAGAACGCAAAATTGGTAGATTAGAAAGAATTCTTAGAGTAAAAACTGAGACGGCTACAACTTTTACTCTCTTAAAAAAATGGATTAAAATAGCTAGTCAAATCGAAAACCCTAATATAAATCTTGGATAAAAAAATTTTTTAATGTAGAATTTAGAAAAAAGTTAGTAATAATGAAATCCTTGTTATTTTTTTTATTTTTGTTTTTCAACTCTTTATACCCTGTTTTAAGTCAATCTAACTTACTGGAAACTGTAAAAAAGAATCCAAACGAAGCTAGGAATTTATGTAATAAGTTTAGAGAATTTAATGCAAAAGGCATTTCTGCCAGTTCAGATAAAGCTATAGAGTATGTATCAAACAAAAAAAAGTTAATTCCTGTTAACGCAGAGATCTATTCTATTTACGTCATTGGGCTGCACTGCCCAGACATTATCTAAAACCCTAAATGTCTGGTTCAAGATGGTTTGACAAGTCTCTAGTACTTAGAGATGGAGTAAAACTTATATCTAGGATTTGGTTACCTAATAGTAATGGGCCATGGCCTGCATTATTGATGAGACAACCATATGGCAGGGAAATAGCTTCAACTATTACCTATTCTCATCCAGAATGGTGGGTTTCCAAAGGGTATATGGTAATAATTCAAGATGTTAGAGGAATGGGTTCTTCTGAAGGAGTTTTTAAAGGTTTTTCTCAAGAAGCTAGCGATACTTCAGAAACACATGAATGGGTAAGGTCTCTAAAAGAATGTAATGGAAAACTTGGCTTATATGGTTTTTCATATCAAGGCTTTACTCAACTAACTGGTGAATTAAATTCAAAGCCCCCGGATTGTTTATCTCCAGCAATGACTGGGCTGAATATTAAGGATCATTGGTGCTCAGAGGGAGGAGCATATTGGTGGCATAACAATATTGCATGGGGACTTCAAATCGCAGCACTAAAAATGAAAAGAGAAAATAAATTGCTTGAGTGGGAAAAGATAAGATTATCCTTAGAAAATAAAAGTTATTTAAGGGAGGGAATTGATACTTTAAAAAAATATGACCCTAATAGCTTTGTTTTGGATTGGCTTAAAAATTTAAATCATGCTCGCCCATTTGAAGAATTTAAGCCAATTTCAACATGGATTAAACAACCTATGTTAATTATTGGAGGACTTTGGGATCCACATTTAAAAGGTGCCTTTGATCTTTATAAAAAATCTAAAGAAGCTGGTGGAAGCCCAGAGATTATTATTGGGAATGCGACACATCTAAATTGGTGGGAGGGATCACAAGAATCTTTATTAAAATTTTTTGATAAACATTTAAAATCAGATGCAAAATTTAATTTTAAGAATTTTAAAGACGAGAAAAAAATATGGAATATTTCATTAAATAAATGGGAAGAATTAGATAATAAATTTCACCCTGAATTTATTTTTAGGCTCAAAAGCGATGGCACCGCAAATGTAGAGGTTGAAGATGGAAGTCTGACCATAAATTCAAAAGGATCAGGGTGGTTCACAATTGTTAATGACCCATGGAGACCTACTCCATCTGACGGTGGTCATTTAGGTCCAAATCCAGGAAAGTTTAATAGAGGTATTATTGATAAACGTCTAGATGTAGGTGTTTTTCAAACCAAATCTTTTAAAGAAGAACAATACTTAAGAGGAGTTCCCAAATTAGAAATCCAAGTAAAAAGTGATCAGCCCAATTTCGATATCTGCCTTGCTTTATCTCTAGTTGAAGAAGGGAAAGCAAAGGTGAATCAATTTTCAACAGGATTCTTAAGGGTTAAAAACTCCAAAATCAACGAAGAATGCCTTTATCAAATAACAATGCAGCCAACAAATATTTGTTTGATTAAAAATAGCAAGCTTCGCTTATCTATATCTGCATCAGCCTATCCCGCCATTGGAGTTAATCCTGGATTTGGGGAGGGGAATGTTGGAGCGCCTTCAGCAAATCATAGAGTTATTACTTTAAGTTTTAGCCTTAATAAAACATTTATGAAAATGACCCCTTTTTTTTATAAATAATTATTTTTTTGGTTAATCATTTGATATCATTAATCCTTAATATATACCAGTCATGATAGAGACAATTCAAGCAGACTGGATTAAATCAGAAGCTATCAACCTAGAAAATTGTTGCAATGATAATCCATTAAAAATATTAGGTCCTCATTTTTATGAAGAAAAATGGGTGATAAGAGTATGGATGCCTGAAGCCGACGAAGTTAAAATAAATTTTAAAAACAATACCTATAAGGCAGTAAGCATAAACCATAAATGGCTTTTTGAAGCTATTCTGCCTGAAAATCCAAATTATAATTACGAAATAAATATTTCACGGGGAGGGATCACACATACGCAACATGATCCTTGGTCATATAGAGAAGAGTGGATGGGGGAAGTTGATAGACATCTTTTTGCAGAAGGTAATCATCATCATATTTGGGAAAAGATGGGAGCACATCTCATTGAAGAAAAGAATCAAAAAGGAGTCATGTTTTGCATTTGGGCTCCAAATGCAAAATCAATCTCGATAATTGGAGATATAAATTCTTGGGATGGAAGACATCATCCAATGCAAAAAAGATTAGGGGGAATTTGGGAACTATTCATGCCAACGATGCAAGAAGGCGACACATATAAATACGAAATTAGAACACAACAAGGTCATATTTATGAGAAAGCTGATCCATATGGTTTCCTTCATGAAATCAGACCTCAAAATGGTTCAATAGTTTCAAAATTGAAAAACTTTAATTGGAATGATAGTTCTTGGATTTCAAATAGAGATTCTTCAAGTCAAATTAACAAGCCAATTTCAGTTTATGAAATGCATTTAGGGAGTTGGCTTCATGAATCAACAGATAATAAATATCTGGAGGACAATGGTGAACCAAGAGACCCAGTACCTGCAGCCGATTTAAAACCTGGTTCACGATTATTAACTTATCCAGAATTAACCAAGAAACTAATCCCTTACGTAAAAGAAAGAGGATTCACTCATATTGAACTAATGCCAATATCTGAACATCCTTTCGATGGTTCATGGGGATACCAAGTTACAGGCTGGTATGCACCAACAAGTAGATTTGGCACCCCAAATGAATTTAGAGAGTTTGTAAATAAATGTCATGAAGAGGGCATAGGCGTAATTCTTGATTGGGTGCCCGGTCATTTTCCAAAAGATAAGCATGGTTTAGCATTTTTTGATGGCTGCCATCTTTATGAGCATGGAGATTCACGAATAGGTGAACACAAAGAATGGGGAACCCTAATATTTAATTACAGCAGAAACGAAGTAAGAAATTTCTTAGTAGCAAATCTCGTTTATTGGTTTGAAGAGTTTCATATTGATGGCATAAGAGTAGATGCTGTAGCTTCTATGCTTTACAGAGATTATCTACGTCCTGATGGAGAATGGATACCCAATGAAAATGGTGGGAATGAAAATATAGAAGCCGTTAAATTTCTTCAACAGGCTAATCATGTACTCTTCCAACACTTCCCAGGTGCACTTTCTATTGCTGAAGAATCAACAACTTGGCCAATGGTAACCAAACCAACTGACATGGGAGGGTTAGGGTTTAACTTGAAATGGAATATGGGATGGATGCACGATATGCTTGATTATTTTGAAATAGATCCTTGGTTTAGACAATTCCATCAAAATAGCGTGACTTTCTCAATTACATATAACTATACAGAAAACTTTATGCTTGCACTTAGTCATGATGAGGTTGTCCATGGTAAAAGTCATCTTTTGCATAAAATGCCTGGCGATGACTGGAAGAAATATGCAAATACTCGAGCATTACTAACTTATATGTGGACCCACCCTGGTAAAAAAACAATATTTATGGGAATGGAATTTGGGCAAAGACAAGAATGGAATGTTTGGGATGATCTACAATGGGAGTTACTAGAATTTGAGCCCCATAAAGGTATCAGAAATTTGATTGATGACCTAAACGTTCTTTATAAAAATGAACCTGCTTTATGGAAAAATGACTTTGATCCTTATGGATTCCAATGGATAGATTGTAATGACAAATCTAATTCGGTTATAAGTTTCATGAGAAGAGAAAACGATACCAATGAGTGGCTTGTTGTTGTTGCTAACTTTACACCTAATACCCATGGTTCATACAAAGTAGGTGTTCCTGTGGAAGGATTTTATAAAGAAATATTTAATTCAGATGGCTCAAGATACGGGGGTAGTAACAAAGGAAATATGGGGGGGAAAGAAACTATAAATTACAATATTCATGATTATCAAAATGCTCTAGAACTTGCTTTGCCCCCATTAAGCGTAAGTATATTCAAACATCAATCAAAAAAATAAGAAGGCTCATTTAATTTAGTGCTTCATATAAATGTTCATATAACGCTTTTGCTCTGCTTTACATTGTAAGATTTTTAAGTTGGATTTTAATTTTTTTTTAAAATATCGAATTGAAAAATGGGTCAAGATTTACCGCTACTACTTTCTGCCGCCTTAGGTAAAAAAGTCAATAGACCTCCAGTATGGATGATGAGGCAAGCAGGAAGATATATGAAAATCTATAGAGATTTAAGGGAGCGTTACCCAAGCTTTAGAGAGAGGTCTGAAAATCCAGAACTATCATATGAGATTTCAATGCAGCCTTTTCATGCTTTCAAACCGGATGGTGTGATCCTTTTTTCAGATATTCTCACACCTCTTCCAGGGATGGGCATAAATTTTGAAATAATAGAAAGTAAAGGTCCAATTATTGAGGACCCAATAAGAACTCTTAATCAGGTAGAACATTTAAGAGAATTAAATCCAAGCGAGAGTTTAAGCTTTGTTGGGCAAGTTCTTTCTTCACTAAAAAAAGATGTGAATAATGAGGCAACTGTTTTAGGTTTTGTTGGCGCACCTTGGACTCTTGCTGCATATGTAGTTGAAGGTAAAAGCAGTAAAAATTATTCCTTAATAAAATCAATGGCTTTTAATGAACCAGATTTACTGCATAAACTTCTTGATCATTTTGCAAAATCTATTGGTGAATATCTTAAATATCAAATAAAATCTGGAGCGCAAGTAGTACAAATTTTTGATTCATGGGCAGGCCAATTAAGCCCACAAGATTATGATATCTTTGCTGGGCCGTATCAAAAAAAAGTTGTTGAAATTGTAAAAGCGGAATACCCTGAAACACCAATAATTCTTTACATTTCAGGAAGTGCTGGGGTACTGGAAAGAATGGCAAAAACTGGAGTAGATATAATTTCATTAGACTGGACAGTAGATATTGAAGAGGCTTGTAAAAGAATCCCCAGGGGGATTGGAATTCAAGGTAATGTTGACCCTGGCATTTTATTCGGAAACAAAGAATCAATAAAAGAAAGGATAGATAATACTTTCAATAAAACTAAAGACAGGAAATATATTCTTAATTTGGGTCATGGGATTCTACCAGGGACTCCAGAAGAAAATGCTCAAACATTTTTTGAACATGGGAAAACACTCACTTACTAGTCAAAGTCTTGGCATATAAAAACTTATTAATAACAGGCGCTAATGGATGTGTTGGCCAATATTTAGTTGATTGGTTTTTGAAAAACACAAAATTCAGGCTTTATCTCATGGTAAGAGACAAAAGTAAGTTACCAATTTCTGTTCAAGAAAATAAAAAAGTCAAGTTAGTGGTGTGCGATATCAGGGAATCAAATAGGTATAAAAAGGAAATTAGTCAAATTAATTACCTAATACATACTGCTACAGCTTGGGGAGATCCCAAAAGAGCCTATGAAGTAAATATTAAAGCTTTTGAAGAATTACTAGAAATGCTTGATATTGAAAAGTTAGAAAAGATTATTTATTTTTCAACAGCTAGTATTCTTGATACCCAAACAGAATTAATGAGGGAATCATTGATTTATGGAACAGAGTACATTCAAACAAAATATGAATGTTTCCAGAGACTTAGAGAAAGCTCATTTGCAGAAAAAACATTCGCTGTTTTCCCTACCTTGGTTTTTGGAGGGAATCTTGGAAAAAAAAGTAAATATCCTGTGAGTTATTTAACAAGTGGATTGAAAGAAATTGGCAAATGGCTTTGGTTAGCAAGATTTTTAAAACTCGATTCTAAATTTCACTTTATACACGCAAATGATATCGCCCAGATTTGCGGGTTTCTAATTAAAAATCATAAAGAAGAACAATACAAAGGCTTTAGAAAATTTGTGCTAGGTCAAAAATTCATTTCAATTGATGATGCCATAATTACACTGTTAAAAAGACATAATATGAGGAGATTTTTTGCGATACCGCTTACAAAAAAAATTCTAAAAATATTATTAAGAATTCTTCCAATCCAAACTACTCCTTGGGATAGCTTCAGTATCAAAAAATATGACTTTAATCATGTCCCCATCACTAATCCTGAGACTTTCAAACTTAAAAGTCATGCCAAGTCACTGAATGATATTTTAAGGTTATCAAAGTTACCAAGCTGTAATAACAATTAAAATTCTCGCAGTTAGGTTACCAAAGCCTTGTAATATATATAGATAAGCAAATTTTTATTATGTTACGTTCAATCTTTGCAGGGTTATTTGCAATAGTTTTAACTCTAGGTCTAGGTATTTCATCAGTTTCAGCTAAGACTGTTGAAGTAAAACTCGGAACGGATGCTGGAATGCTTGCATTTGAACCAAGTACAGTAACCATTAGTGCTGGTGATACAGTTAAATTCGTCAACAATAAACTTGCCCCTCACAATGCTGTTTTTGATGGGCATGAGGAATTAAGTCATGCGGACCTAGCTTTTGCCCCAGGAGAGTCTTGGGAAGAAACATTTGATACTGCTGGAACTTATGATTACTATTGCGAGCCACACAGAGGAGCTGGAATGGTAGGTAAAGTTATTGTTGAATAAAAAATCTTATAAATAGTTAAGAACTCTTTTTGACTTAATATATATTACGTTCATATTCAAATTTTGATTGATGAAAATAGTTCCAAGCGAATTTTCAAATTCTGCTTGGGACTTTTTTATTCAAGCCAAAGAAATTGCTTATAAAAATTATCAACAAAACGTAGACTCTGATAATTTAATATTAGCTCTTATAAAAGAGGACCATATTACAAAAAATATTTTAAAAAAAAATAATGTAAATCTAAAAGATCTTGAGAGGGAAATAATTTCTTCATTAAATGCGAAGGCAAAAATGAAAAATAAACAAGATAATTTATATATTGGTGAGACTCTTCACAAAATATTTTTGAAGGCAAATGATATTAAAAATACTTTAAATGATGTAGTGATATCAACAGAACACTTAGTTTACGGTTTAACTTATGATGATAATTATGGATTTCAAATTTTAAATCAAAAAGGTATTCCAGAATTTCTTGAAATTATAAAAAAAATGAAGTCAGATCCGGCAGTAAAAAATGAATTTAATAGTTCTAATGAGTCTTTGGAAAAATATGGTATTGATCTAACTCAATCTGCACGAGATGGGATTTTAGACCCAGTTATTGGTAGAGATGAAGAAATTAGAAGAACAATTCAAATATTGAGTAGAAGAACAAAAAATAATCCAGTTCTTATTGGAGAACCTGGGGTTGGCAAAACAGCCATTGTAGAAGGGTTAGCTCAAAGAATTATTAATGGCGATGTACCCTCTGCGCTACAAGATAGGAAACTGATTTCATTAGATATGGGTTCACTTTTAGCTGGCGCAAAATATCGCGGAGAATTTGAAGAAAGAATAAAAAATATTCTAAAGAAAGTGAAAGAATCAGACGGTAAGATTATTCTTTTTATTGATGAAATTCATACGGTAGTTGGTGCAGGCGCTAGTGGAGGTTCTTTAGATGCAAGCAATCTATTAAAACCAATGCTTGCGAGAGGAGAACTTAGATGTATTGGTGCTACAACTATTAATGAACATAAACAAAATATAGAAAAAGATCCTGCTTTAGAACGAAGATTTCAAAAGATAAAAGTTGATGCTCCTTCAATAAATGATACTGTATCAATTTTAAGAGGATTGAGAGAAAGATACGAAGTTCATCATAGTGTGAGAATTTCTGATAATGCTTTAGTTGCTGCTGCAACCCTTAGCGAAAGATATATTAACGATAGATTTCTTCCTGACAAAGCAATTGATCTAATCGATGAAGCAGCCTCAAGATTAAATATGGTCATAACTTCCAAACCTGAAGAAATTGATGAAATTGATCGAAAAGTTCTACAATTTGAGATGGAAAAATTATCTTTAAAAAGAGAAACGGATGATTTTTCTATAGAGAGATTAAAAAAAATCAATAATGAACTTATATCCCTTAAAGATAAACAGGCAGAATTAGGCGCTCAATGGAAAAAAGAAAAAGATGAAATTGACGAGATTAGCACCATAAAAGAAGAAATTGAATCTGTTCAATTGCAAATAGATCAAGCCAAAAGGAGTTTTGACCTCAACAAAGCAGCAGAATTAGAATTTGGAACTTTAAATTCTTTGCAAAAAAAATTAATAGAAAAAAGTGAGTCCCTGGTAAATTCTCAAAAAAATGGAGAGACTAGTCTTTTAAGGCAAGAGGTTACTTTTGATGATATTGCAGAAGTTGTTTCAAAGTGGACCTCAATTCCAGTTCAAAACTTAAACCAGACAGAAAAAGCGAAGCTTTTAAGCCTTGAGTCGATCCTTAAAAAAAACATCATTGGTCAAGATAGTGCAATTAGAGCTGTTGCAGATTCCATTAAGAGATCAAGGACTGGTCTAAATGATCCAAACAAGCCATTAGCCAGTTTCCTCTTTCTAGGTCCAACAGGTGTTGGGAAGACAGAGCTGAGTAAAGTGACAGCAAAAATTATATTCGATACAAATTCTTCAATTACAAGATTGGATATGTCCGAATATATGGAAAAGCATTCAGTTAGCAAAATCATAGGTGCGCCTCCTGGATATTTAGGTTTCGAATCAGGCGGTCAACTAACTGAAGCTGTGCGCAAAAATCCTTATTCATTAATACTCCTAGATGAAATAGAGAAAGCTCACAAAGATATCTTAGATATTCTCTTACAGGTTCTTGATGATGGAATCATTACAGATGGTCAAGGTCGTACAATAAATTTCAAAAATTCGATCATTGTTCTCACAAGTAATCTAGGAAGTCAATCAATAAATGATTTATCAGTCAGAAAAGAAGATAGAAGTGAAATTAAAAAAGTTGTAGATTATGAACTTAAAAAATTTTTCAAGCCTGAGTTTTTAAATCGACTTGATGAAATAGTTATTTTTAATAATCTAGAATTAAATGACATAA
>QCDR01000012.1 GCA_003278705.1 Prochlorococcus sp. AG-355-J23 | reverse complement strand
TATTATTTTTTTGAAATATTTGAATAAAGTTATAAAAAATTTTTTTTTTATTTAAACGCATTTATCAATTAATAAACTAATTACTGGATGAAGACCCAGAACCTCCAGAACCTCCACCACCAGCTGCTGCTCCAATAGCCAAAACCAACCCAAGAATAGCAATTCCATTGGAGCCTTCTGTAACTTGTACACCTGGAGGTAAATACAAGAAAGGTAATCCACAACCTCTTTCTAATGATCTTATTTCATTAGGATTAGGTTCTTTCTCAATTGGTCTACCAAGAAAATCCTTTGTTTTTATGAAAACTGAACTTCCCTTTTTAAAAGTACCTTTCTTATTAAGACGCCATACAATACTTCTTTTTCTTATTTTATATGCATCTTTAACATCATATTTGATATCGTCTGCATAAACATGTCCTTCTAACAGCTCAACTTTCTCACAAAATCTGATTTTTAAATTCCCATTAGACCTTAACTTTATTGATCTAATAGTATGATAATGATTTTCCCAATCATGATTAATTGAATGAATATCATCTTCACTTTCATCTTCATGCTTTCTATATTCTTCATTCGCCTCAGCTATCAAAATTGGTTTATGATCCTGCCTATAAAGTTCCTCGGCAAACATTGCAGTGGAATTAAGAGGTAAAGACAAAAATAAACTTGATAATAATAGCTTTTTAAACTTTAAAAGTTTCACTTTAATTTTTAAAAATTTAAGCTAATGCTACCATAAAATCTTGTTTTACACATTCCTCCAGTACAGTAATCCTCTGCATACTTTGGAAATCCTTTTATAAAATCAGTTGCAAAGAGCGAAATACTTAGGGAATTTTTTTTAAAAGGTCTTATTGAAAATCCCGCTCCATAACTATAGCCAAACCACTCGCTAATAATAGAAAACCTATCATTAAGCGAATAAGCCACAGAACCAATTGGTCCCCAACTACAGGAATTTGGTTCTTCTGCGGTTCCAGTTAATGTATTATTCCCGCATGGCGATCTAAATAAAAATCCATTGCCTTTATAACCATAAAAATCCGATCCTATTCCTGCATTGAGAAATAGGATTTTTGACTTTTCGCTAGTACTCAAAGGAATATATGTGCTTGCCATAACATAAAAATTATGTCCAAGATCAATTGTTTCATCAAAATGGAAAATATTTTCTCCACCAAATGCTAAAGACCAGTTAGGTGAAAATTCTTTAGCAAATTTTACTCCCATACTAACTCCATCTCCAAAGTTAGTTCCTCTATTAGTCAAACTTTGGATATTTATTTTGGGGTAAATACTAAAATTATTATTATTAAACAACTTAAAATCCAAATCCAAGATACCATCCATACAGCTTTTAGAGAAATTATTACCATTACAAAATCTTGTTTTACTAATACCTCTTGTACTCAAACCAAAAATTTTATTAGTGTCCTCTACGTATGCATTTGGAACATAATTAGAAATGTCTGGATAATAAAAACCGTTGACAGTTACCCCCTTACCAGTAGATCTGACCGAAAAGGTATTAATTTTTTTACCAATGTTTTTAATTTTTATTTGATCTTTATAAATTTCCTCAGTTTCAACAGGATGCCAATTTAACTTCTTTTCAGTATTTAAATCACTGTACTCCCAATCAAGTTTTTTTCTTGAATTAGAGTCTATTTTTGCTTTATTATCCTCAGCATATAAATAAGGAATATTTAAATTAATTAGCAGAGAGAATAAAAATAAAATATAAATTTTGAACATTTTTTTTAGCTAGTAATTTATTTTACAAATAAATTAAAAAAAAAAATCTAAATTTTGTAGTTTTGTTCGAAAAATTGTTCCTTAAACCTTACGCCATACAGCAAGCAACTTGCCTTGAAAAACAACATTATCTTCATTTAATTCAATAGGTTCATAATTTGGATTAGCCGCCTCTAGAAAAATTTTATTACCTCTTTTAACAAAATATTTTAAAGTAGTCCCTAAGCCAGGAACTAAAGCACTAACTATTGTTCCATTTTTTAAAGAATAAGAATCAGTAATCGGTTCCATTAAAACCATATCACCGTCAGCTATACATGCATCAATCATAGAATCTCCATTTACTGTCAATGCGAAAACATTTTTCTTTTTGAAAACATCAGTTATATCTAAATTCTCTTTTATATCGGAGTAAGTTTCAATCAACCCCCCTGCTGCTACAGAACCCAAAATAGGAACACCTTCAACTACTTCATCTATGATTTGTAGCGTTCTAGCTTTACCTTCTTGCCATGAGATGTATCCCTTTTCTTGCAAATGCTTTAAGCGACTTTGAATTGGAGCAGGTGATTTAAGTCCCATAGCTTGCATCATCTGCCTAATAGATGGGCTATGTTGAAAGTTTTTCATATACTCTTTTATCCATCCATAAAGCTCATTTTGAGCTTGGGTTAGACTATCACCTGAAGAACCTTCCATAAAACAAATGTACTCTAATACATTTGTACCTATTTCTCATTAGTTCTGCAAGTTCTTAATAAAGAAGGCATGACAAAAGTGCTTGCTGAACATGCAACCTGTTTTCAGCTTGCTCGAAAATTCTACTGTTTTTGCTTTCAATTACTTCATCAGTAATTTCTTTATCCCTGTAAGCTGGTAAGCAATGCAACACAATTGCATCTTTAGCCGCTTTGCTTAGCAAATTTGAATCAATAGCAAAGCCATTAAATTCTTTATCTTTCTGCTCCTTTTGATTTTCTTCACCCATAGATGACCAAACATCCGTATACAAAACATTGGCATCTAAACTTGCGCAAGACGGGTCATTAGTAATTTTCAATAAACTTTTATTATCATTAATTTTACTAGCTTTATCTAGTAAAAAAGAATTTGGTTCGTAACCTTTTGGGCATGCAATTCTGACTTCTACTCCTAACAATGCTCCGCATATAATTAGGGAATTAGCAACATTATTGCCATCTCCAATGTAGGAAACAACTTTACCTTTTAGCTCTCCAAATTCTTCTTTTATAGTCAAGAAATCCGCTAATGCTTGGCATGGATGTTCTAAATCAGTAAGGGCATTTATTACAGGAATAGTCGCCCATTTTGCATATTCTTCCAAAACTGATTGTTTAAAGGTTCTTATTGCTAAAACATCACAATATCTACTTAAAACCCTTGCTGTATCTCTAATTGGCTCACCTCTTCCAATTTGAGATGTAGTTGGGTTTAAATCTATAGTAGTTCCTCCTAATCTTGCCATAGCAACTTGAAAACTAACTCTTGTTCTCGTGGATGACTTATCAAAAATCAAACCTAAAACTTTGCCCTGGAGGTTAATATTAAAATCTTTGCTTTTAAAGTTTTTTGCAAGCTCTAAAATATGATGAACCTCTTGACTTGAAATATCGAAGCTTGATATAAAGTTTTTGTTAACAAGTTTATTGACTTTTATCATCAATTTCTCTTTTTTGAACTTAAATTGTACTACGCTGGCATCTTACTTTCTGCAAGTAAATTCTTTAAATCTTCACCCTCAATAACTTCTTCTTGTAGGATTTTTTGTGATATTGACTCAAGCAAAGGTAAATTATTTCTAAGAATATTTAAAGCAGTTTCATGTGCATCATCAACGAGATCTCTAACTTCCTTATCTATAGCTTGAGCTGTTGCATCACTTACTGATCTCCTTGGATTATTACCATTACCTAGGAACTGTCCACCACCCTGCTTATCATAAGCTAAAGGGCCAAGAATATCACTCATTCCAAAAGTTCCAACCATTTGTTCGGCTATATCTGTTGCTCTTTGAAGATCGTTTGAAGCTCCAGTAGTTATTTTCCCGAATACAACCTCTTCTGCAGATCTACCTCCAAGCAGTGTTGCAATTTGACCCTTTAATTCCTCTTTAGAATTTAAAAATCTTTCTTCTGTAGGAAGTTGGAGCGTATAACCCAAAGCACTCATACCCCTAGGAACAATCGATATTTTTGCAACTTTTGATCCTCCTGGCATTAGATGACCCACTATGGCGTGACCAACTTCATGATATGCAACAACTTTTTTTTCATCATCTTGCAAAACCCTACTCTTCTTTTCTAAACCAGCTACAACTCTTTCTATAGCTTCGCTAAGATCTTGCTGTTCAACACTTTTTCTTTTGGCTCTGGCAGCAAGTAATGCAGCTTCATTGACCATATTCGCTAAATCGGCACCTGCGAAACCACTCGTTGCTTGTGCTATGGAATCTAAATCAATGGAATCTGCTAATTTTATCTTTTTGGTATAAATTTCTAAAATTGTTTTTCTTCCAGATAAGTCAGGTCTATCAACTAAAACTTGTCTATCAAATCTACCTGGCCTTAGTAAAGCTGCATCAAGAACTTCAGGTTGGTTAGTTGCTGCGAGAACAATTACTGGTTTGTCAGCTGAGGCAAATCCATCCATCTCGGTAAGTAGTTGATTAAGAGTTTGTTCTCTCTCATCATTTCCACCAACTACACCCATTGATCCAGAACGGCTCTTACCTATCGCATCTAATTCATCTATAAAAATTATACAGGGAGCTTTTTTCTTAGCTTGTTCAAATAAATCTCGAACTCTTGCAGCACCTGCACCAACAAAAAGTTCTACGAATTCGGAACCTGAAATTATAAAAAAAGGAACTTCAGCTTCTCCTGCAACAGCTTTAGACAATAAAGTTTTACCTGTTCCAGGAGGTCCAACTAGAAGTACCCCTTTGGGTATGCGTGCTCCTATATCAGTATATCTTTCTGGTTTCTTTAAAAAGTCAACAATTTCTGTTAATTCGTCCTTTGCTTCATCAACTCCTGCCACATCAGCGAACGTTACTTTTGATTCATCGTCAGGCACATAAACTTTAGCTTTACTTTTAGTAAAACTTAGAGCTCCTTGAGCACCTCCGCCTCCCATACTTCTTCTAGCAAAGAATTGTAAAACGAGAATAAAAATTAAGGGAGGAACAACCCAACTCAAGATAGTTGAGAAAAAATTAGGTTTTTTTGGAGGAGCAGCAGCAAATTCCACGCCTTTATTTTCTAACCTTTGTGGAAGATCCATATCAAAAATTGGGGTTGTTGCTAAAACTGAAGGAGCTCCTTCTTCAGCTCCATTTAGCTCGTATCTAATTTGTTCTTGAGTGATATATGCACGCTTAACTTCCCCATCATTCACCTGATCTATAAACAAAGAATAAGGTACCCTTGGTATTTGCATGTTTTGATTTGGAAAGAGGCTACTAAACAAAAGTAATGCTCCAACTCCTATCAAAATAATATTTACAATTCCAAATCTTCTATTAGGTTGATTATCATCTTGTCTTATTGGCATAGTTGAAATCTATTTTGAAACTATTATAAACTAAACGAAGAGATTCCGTATGTGCATTGTTTTTTTTGGGTAAGAACCGTACGGTACTTTGACCCATCAAAAATATCCAAAGAATTTAATTTTTGAATAAACTCTTAACACATATATCATTGCCAATCAAACTAACCTGAGATTCGCTTAATTTTATAATTTCATCCATTTCTCCAAACTCAAAATCCCCAAGGGGATTCATACTATTTTCTCCGCCTAAAATTTTTGGAGCAATAAAAGTTATAATCTCCTGAATACAATTAGATTTAATAGCTGCAGTAGCCAATCGAGGGCCACATTCCCACAAAACATTATTACATCCTCTTTTAGCTAGTATTTTTGCAATTAACTCTGGATTATCTGATGATACCTTTTCAACTTCAACAGACTTTGGAATCCTAGTGAGGTAGGTTTCATTTGCTGTTGAAGAATCATAAATAACTAATGTTTTTGCCTTATTACAATCCCAAAGATTAGATTTTAATGGCAGGTCTAAACTTTTTGTAAACACAACCCGCAAAGGCTCAGGATTTCCCCCCCCTCTGGTAGTCAAAAGCGGATTATCTTTCCTTAATGTGTTTCCACCAATGATTATTGCATCAAATTCTGCTCTGAAAGAGTGTACTAATGACCTTGATTCTTGATTAGTAATCCATTTACTTTTCCCATTTTTTAAAGCTATTCTTCCATCAATACTCATTGCCCATTTAAGAACGCCAAATGCCTTTTTAGTAATATTCCTATGAATAAAAGCCTTATTTAATTCTAAAGATTCTTTTTTACATAATCCTAAGTGAACTTGTATTCCAGCTTCTTTTAGCAGCTTAATACCTTTACCAGCTACTCTTGTATCAGGGTCTTCAATAGATATAAAAACCTTTTTTATCCCAGAGGATATCACTTTATCTACACATGGAGGTGTTCTACCTTGGTGACAGCAAGGTTCAAGATTTACATAAATTGATCCACCTTTGGGATCTTTTTTTAAATTATTAAAAGCCATCGCTTCAGCATGGGGCATGCCAGCCTTGTAATGAAATCCTTCTGCAATAAGCTTTCCATTTTTATCAATTATCACTGCTCCCACCCTAGGGTTAGGACTTGTTGAATTTTTTCCTAAAGAAGCCAAAAAGATTGCTCTTTTCATCCATTTTATATGGCTTACATTTTTTTCAGTCATCTCCAAAAGTCAAATTCAGTTTAGTGATCTCCATTCTTTAACAACAAAAGGAGGAACAGGTAACTCAGAAAAGACTCCCGACAAAGATAATCTTAATGGTCTATTTTTATCTAAATTTTTAATCAATTCATCAAGATCGAATTCTGCTGCAGCTTGTCTTCCATCATTTGCTAATTCAACATTAAGTAATGTTTTATCATCTAAAAGCCACTGTTTTCTCCCTGATTCAACCCTCAAGTCAGTGGGATGATCAATCCTAAGATTTCCTGGATATCCTATTACTCTCAAGATCAATTTATCTTCAAAAAGAGGTGATTTATAGGCAACTAATTGCCAAGTTTCAAAATCCAAATCTCTTAGAAACTCACTGCTGGCATTCATAAATTCCCCATTTATTTCTGTTTCTGCAACTTCTGCGGATACTTTTAATGGGTTAAAAATAAAGGATAGTAGTAAAAGTAAAGGTAATATTTTGTTTAAAAAAATATTTTTATTTGATTTTGTAATTTTCTTCATTTTCAGAATCCATCAGGGCATCAAGAGTAACAGCTGTTCTTACAATAGCTTGATATCTTTTGATTATTTTACGATTTTTTTCTATAACTCGAGATAAATTCAAAGTGTCTTTTTCGGAATAGCTAGATGTTAAATCGCTAGAATCTTCTTCAATAAACTCAAATTCACTATCTTTATTTATTAGAGTTAATAATAAATCATGTAATCTCTTTCTTCTTTCAGACAATTGATTTATTATGAAAGCTCGGATAATCATAAGATAATTTAATAAAACATTCAAATAGATAAGTTTCTTTTAATTATTCATGACTGAAAAAAAAAGAAAAATTCATGTAGTAGGAATTAATTCTTATAAATTTGAGGATCTATCTTTCAAATTACAAAATCTATTGCAAGAGACAGTTTCTATTGCAGTTCCAAATTCATATTTTGAAGAAATAAAATCATGGAGCGAAAATAATTTATTAAGAAAGAAATCATTTTTTTCGAGCAAAAGTAATAACGAACTTATTAACTGGCTTAGATCACAAAAAACTGATGTTATTTTAATTTCTAGAGGAGATCCACTTTGGTTTGGAATTGGGAGAATATTACTAGAAAATTTTTCAAAAGATGAATTAAATTTCTACCCTTCAAATACTTGCATTCAATTAGCATTTAGTAAGTTAAAGATTCCGTGGCAAGATACTGTTAATGTTAGTATTCACGGCAGAGATCCTACCAAGTTAGTTGAGGCTCTTAAAGCAAGGCCTTCAAGTTTGGCTATTATTACAGATTCAAATAATAAGAGTTTAGAAATAATTAAAGAAACCTTATCAGAATTAAATCTGATTAACTTCTATGATTTTTGGCTCTGTGAAGAAATAGGCTTCGACAAAGAAAATATAAGAAAATTAAATCTTAAACAATCATTACCCTCTGATATATCAAGTTTAAACATTGTTGTTCTTACAAAAACAAAGAAAAATTACTCAATTGATAATCTCCCTCTTTTCGGAATCAGTGACCATATTTTTAAGACTTTTGATGATAGACCAAACTTATTAACTAAAAGGGAGGTTCGTGTTCAAATCTTAGCTGATCTAGAGCTCCCAAGAAATGGTGTAATATGGGATATAGGAGCAGGTTGTGGGTCAATTGGTTTAGAGGCATTAAAATTAAGGCCTAGCTTAGATTTGTTTTGTATCGATAAAAGGTTTGGCTCAAAGGCATTAATACAAGAAAACTCAGAAAGGCTTGGTGTTAAACCAAAATTTATACTTGAGGAAGATATAAATAATATCTTTAACAAGAGAATTCTAAGTTCTTTTGAAAACCCTAATAGATTAATAATTGGAGGATGCGATAAAAAAACTAAACTCAAGATTATTAATAAACTAGCTCAAGGTATGGATATTGGAGACATTATAGTTATCCCAATAATTGATATTCAAACTATTAAAGAATTGAAAGAGGAGTTAGAGGATAAAAATTTCAAAACAAATTTAAATTTAATTCAGACCTATAAAAGCTTAAGTATTGCAGAGGGTATGAGACTAGAACCAAATAATCCTATTTTTCTATTAAAAGGCAAAAAATAAATTTTAATAATTATTATTTGTCAGGTTTAGCAACATGGGGCAACCCCCAACCTAATTTATTTCTTAAAACTTGGAAAAATTCGTGGTCTTCAAGTCTAATAAATTTTACTGAGTGTTTACTTTTTCTTATTAAAACCCTGTCTTCAGGCCAAACATAACAACCTGCATTTCCATCAACAACCATTACTAACCTTTCAGGAGTTGCAGGAAAAACAGTTACTGGCTCTGAATCATTAAAAACCAATGCCCTAGATGCCAACGAATGTGGAGCAATTGGAGTTAATTGCACGACTGGACAATCAGGCGTTATAACTGGTCCTCCAGCACTTAAAGAATAGGCGGTAGAACCAGTTGGAGTAGATAAAATTACTCCATCAGCGGAAATATCCACAGGAGCATGTCGCCCAATAGAAATCTCAAAGTGACACATACTTGTTAGAGGTTCTCTATGAAGAGCCATCTCATTAAGACAAAGAGACTCCCATCTCCTCTGATCATTCCTCATTACACTAACGATAAAGCAAGTTCTTTCTTCAATATCCCAATTTCCAGCAATAATTTTATCTATAGCCTCATCTAAGTTAGATAAATAAGCTTCCGCTAGAAATCCTAAATGACCAGTATTTATTGTAAGAATTGGAATTTTAGCAGGTGCCGTTTGCCTTGCAGCAGAAAGCACAGTACCATCTCCTCCAAGAACAATTGCAAATTCAATTGATGAATCAAATCCCTCGGGAACACAATTTGTATATCCCATAGGACGAACATGTTGATCAGGATTTGCGAAACCAACCATCCCTCCAGAGCTACTAACTCTTACAACTTCAAAATTAGATTTTTCCAATTTTTTCTGTACAGAAGTTGCGGTTTGAACAGCTAGTTCCTTTCCATCATTAACGATTAGCCCTGCTTTACGTACCAATCAAAAAATTAAAACTAGGACTATCTTAAACTAATTTGATGGACAATCCTAATTTAAGAATTAAATACTATTAGAACTGTTCTAAGAATCTAATATCATTTGTATAAAATTTTCTGATGTCGTCAATTTGATGTCTCACCATACAAAACCTCTCAACTCCTAATCCTGCTGCAAAACCAGTCCATTTCTCAGAATCTATTCCTAATTTTTCTAAGACCTTTGGATCGACCATTCCACAGCCCATTACTTCCAGCCATTTACCTTTCCACTGGACGTCTACTTCTGCTGAAGGTTCAGTAAATGGGAAATAACTAGCTCTAAATCTTACAGGAATATCTCCAAAAAAGTTCTTTAAAAATGTAAGAACTGTTCCTCTTAAATGACTAAAATTAATGTCTTGGTCGATACATAAAACCTCAACCTGATTAAATACAGGGGAATGAGTAGCATCTACTGCATCTCTCCTATATACTCTCCCGGGAGCAATAATTCTTACTGGAGGAGGATTTTTCTCTAAGTACCTTATCTGTACAGGAGAAGTATGGGTCCTTAAAAGTCGATTTTCATCTAAGTAGAAAGTATCCTGCATATCTCTTGCAGGATGATTTTTGGGTATGTTGAGAGACTCAAAATTATAAAAATCAGTTTCTATTTCAGGGCCACTTTCAACTGAATAGCCTAAACCACAAAAAATATCTATTATTTCGTCTTGAGTTGAAATCAAAGGATGTTTATTCCCAGGGGGTGTTCCAATTGAAGGGATAGTTACATCAATTTTTTCTTTTTTAATCTTTTTATCTAAGGCTTCGCTGTTTAGTTTATTTTTTCTTTGAGTTATTAGTTCTTGCAAATTTATCTTTATTAAATTTGCCTTCTGGCCAATAATTGGTCTATCAGTAGCAGATAATAGACCCATTGTTTTCAAGATAATTGATAAATCACCTTTTTTCCCTAGCAATGAAACTCTCAATTGATCCAGTTCTTCATGAGTATTAGAATTATCTATATTATTTTTTGCTGTTAGAGAAAGATTATTTAGTTTTTCCTCAATTTGACTTAATGATTCAATTTGACTCACTGATATAGTAAAAATAGGTATTGTTTTATTTTACTCAAATATCGTCCATAAATAAAATGTGTTGATTAATGAAACCGTTAAATATATTAATTAGCAATGATGATGGGGTTTTCGCAGCAGGGATAAGAGCCTTAGCAAAATCAGCCAAAAAAAGAGGACATAAGGTAACAGTAGTATGTCCTGACCAAGAAAGATCAGCTACTGGTCATGGTCTTACTTTACAATCCCCATTAAGAGTAGAAAAAGCTGACGAATTATTTGGAGAAGGAATTGAAGCTTGGGGATGTTCCGGCACACCTGCTGATTGTGTCAAATTAGCACTATCTGAACTCTTGGACAATAAACCTGATCTAATTCTATCTGGAATAAATCACGGGCCCAATTTAGGAACAGATATTTTTTGTTCAGGCACTGTTGCAGCAGCCATGGAAGGCACTTTAGAAAATATTCCTTCTATGGCAATAAGTGTTGCTAGTTTTAAATGGAAGAATTTTGAATATGCTGGAGAAATTGCAATGAATATTGCCGAACAAGCAATTAACGATAGTTGGCCAGCTGCACTTTTATTAAATTTGAACATACCCCCCTGCGAAAAAAACAAGATAAAAGAATTATCCTGGACACGATTATCGGTAAGAAAATATAAAAATCAATTTTCCAAAAGGGAAGACCCGAGGGGTGATGATTATTATTGGTTAGCAGGAGAAGTTGTTTTAGATCTTAAATCGAAAGGTTACGGTCCTAAGAATTGGCCCAGTGATGTATCTCAAATACAAGAAAATAAAATATCTCTTACACCTGTAGAACCAGATTTATTTTGGAGAGGTAATTTAGATGACTTACCTAAAATTAATAATTCATTTGTAAATCCTTCTTAAAAGCCATAAAGAAAAGCAAAGTCCAAAAAAATGAGCAGCGATAACTTGCGTGTTACTGAGAACTGATAATATTTCAAGACCAGTAATTGGGATATCAGATGTCGCTGTTATCAATTGTCCAGTTGTTTGAGAGGATGCTTGTATGAATAAGGCTCCCATAAGAGCTTGATATCCAATTAATCCAAACAAAATTCCAAATAAATCAACTATAAGTCCTCGTTTTATCAATTTACCGGTTTGTCCTCTTGAGGGTCTTGCGTTGCTTGCAATTGCTCTTCCTGTTCTAACTATTAACCAACCTTGCCAAAGACTAAAAAGTAGTAAAATCAGGGAAATTGTTGTAAGGGATAGACCAGGTGCTAAGCCAAGCTGTCCTTCGCTGTTATTTACAACATTTGAAAAAATCAAAACAGCTGCAACAACAACACCTAAAATGGACTGAACCCAAAAGCGTATCCATCCAATGCGCCGCATTCCAAATGAAAGGGACTGAAAATCCATTTTGTCAGACATTCATTTGATTGAATAAACTGTTATCAATCCAAATTTGCCACTAAAATCATAAAATTGCACGTAATCTTTTGATCTCTTTAATATCGCCATCTGAAGTTAAGAATCCCACCTCAATAGCTATTGGAAGTTTTGATGGCCTTCATGCTGGCCACAGACAATTAATAAAAAGTGTAGTTGAAGAAAATCAATATACCCCAACAATTGCAAGCTTCTGGCCTCATCCCCGAGAAGTTCTTTACAAAGAGATGCGTCTTAGACTTGATCTCCCTAATGAAAAACTATCTATTCTTGAAGATCTGGGGATTGAACAATTAGTTCTGATTCCTTTTGATATGAAACTATCCAAATTAAGTGCCGAAAGATTCGTAAGAGATATTTTGATAAATCAATTACAAGCAAAAAACATTTCTGTAGGTGCTAATTTTAAATTTGGTTTCAGAAGAAGTGGAGATATAAATACAATAAAAAATATGATTAAGGATACTGATATTAAGCTAAAAATTATTCCAATTTTAGAAGACAAGGAAGGGAGAATAAGCAGCAGCAGAATAAGAGATCTATTAGAGAAAAGTGATCTGAAAAATGCTTTCAAAATTCTTAATAGGCCTTATAGTTTTAATGGGAAAGTTGTTAAAGGTAAAGGAATTGGAAAAAGTATAGGATGGCCTACCGCAAATCTTGAAATAGATGGCAGAAAATTATTACCTGGAGAAGGAGTTTACGCATCTTGGACAACCATAGAAAATTCCAACAAAAAAATTGAATCTGTTATGAATCTTGGCTCTCAACCAACAATAAATCCTTTATTGCCTTCTGCAGTTGAAGTTCATTTAATAAATAAAGATATCGATCTATATGGTTTAAATCTATCTGTTGAACCAGTTGAAAAACTTAGATCTCAAATCAAGTTCGAAAATTTAGATCAACTTTCTAATCAAATTAAAAAAGATAGAGATAATGCTCTGAAAATTTTTAAAAACTACAAAAATTAAATTATAAATGCTAAATTCCAATCCTAAAGACGCTGAAGATTTAAGAATTCATCAAATTATTGACGCTAATCTAGATAGAGCCAGAGAAGGACTAAGAGTATTAGAGGATTGGGCTAGATTTGGCCTAGGCAAAGAAAAATATGTTGAAAAGATTAAAAATTTTAGACAAATTTTAGGAAAAAATCATTTAGAAGTTTATAAACAATCTAGAAATCACATTGAGGACAAATGTAAAGGATTGAGTCATCAAGAGCAATTCAACAGAAAAACTTCTGAGCAAATTATAAGTTCTAATTCAGCCCGAGTTCAAGAAGCATTAAGAGTCATAGAAGAATTCTCAAGGCTTCAGAATTATGAGCTTTCAAAAATCGCTTCGGAAATTAGATATGAAATTTATACTATTGAAATTGACTTATTGAATTATAGCAAGTGTAAGAATTCGGAGGAAATATTAAAAGAAAATGACTTATATGTAATCACAGATCATAAAGAAAATTTATTAGAAATAATAGAAGATATTTTAATTGCGGGAGTAAGAATTATTCAACATAGATTTAAAACGGGAACTGATCAAGATCATCTTCAAGAAGCAATTCAGATTAAAAATCTATGTAAAAGATATAATTCTTTGTTTATCGTAAACGATAGAATTGATATAGCTTTAGCATCTAACGCGGATGGAATTCATCTCGGGCAAGACGATTTAGACTTAAAAACCGCAAGAAAACTATTAGGATATTCAAAAATCATTGGTATAAGTGCGAATAATGCAATCGATATTTCAAATGCTCTTAAGGAGGGTTGTGATTACATAGGAATAGGACCAGTATTTGAAACTACAACAAAAAAGAATAAAAAACCTTTAGGTATTGAAAATATCAAAACATTAACAAAGGATTTAAATATTCCTTGGTTTGCTATTGGTGGAATCAAGTCAAATAATATTTCATATTTAAAAAGGAATGGGTTTAAAAAAGTTGCCCTAGTTTCGGAATTAATGAATTCTGAAGATCCTAAAGAAGACGCTATGATGATTCTAAAAAAGTTATCTCATGAAAATTAGGGTAAATGGAGAAGAAAAAAAAATAGAACTTGATCAAGAAAATGCTCTACTATCCAAAGCTCTTCACCATATGGGATATAAACCAAACACAATTGTAGTGGAATTAAATAATTTAATTATAAATTCAATGAATTGGGAAAAAGTGAAGCTTAAAGATGGTGATAATTTAGAAATTGTTTCAATAGTTGGTGGCGGATAAAAGAAAAATATTTAATGTATTAAAAATCTTCATAATTTTTTAAGTTTAGGATTGAAACAATAACCAAATTTCTCCTTTTTTCGTTTTATATTTTTAATACCTAAAAATAACAATGAAAGAAAAAATTGATGGCAACTCAAGGTCGCTAAAATGGGAGCAAAATGGGGAGTTGGCTCATAAAGATCTCTCCGAGCTGATTGAAAGATTAAAAAATGTAGAAAGTGAACATACCTCATCTGAGCTTTCTAGATTAGGTACAAAATCAAACATAAAAGATTAAATTTGTTACTTAGATCTTGTTTTTATAAAAATTTGTACCAAATTAAAAATACTGAATATAAAAATAAATGCCGAAAAGATTTCCAGAGTGGGTAAATACAGAAGTCGTGATAAAAGCAATCAAAATGAGAGAAGAAGGAATGCTATCAAAACAACTAAATTTATGGATAGAAAACCTATTAGAAATAGAAAAAAAGTGATTATTTAGGAAATACTTTTAATAATTCTGAGAGCCGCCATTGCTGCTCCGTAACCATTATCTATATTCATAACTGCAATCCCTGGAGAACAGCTTGACAACATACTATTTAAAGCAGTTTCTCCATCCTTGCTAACGCCGTATCCTACTGAGACAGGTACTGCAATTATCGGTTGAGCCAACAATCCGCCCACAACTGTTGCCAAAGCTCCTTCCATTCCAGCACAAACTATTAATACATCATATTTATTAATTTCTTCTAACTGACTCATCAATCGATGAAGTCCCGCTACTCCAATATCTATAAAAGATTGACAATTCACTCCATAAATTTCGAGAGCTAATTGTGCTTCAAGTGTTACGGCCAAATCGCTTGAGCCGCCTGAAATTATGGCAACTTTTTTATTCGTAATTATTTTATTAAAATTTTTCCCAATTGTTAGGCAATTTGCTTCTTCATGGAATCGTGCATCATCATACAAATCTAAAAGATAATTAGCCTTTTCACTATTAATCCTAGTAATGAAAACAACCTCATTTTTACTTAATACATTTCCACATAATCTTTCTAATTGGTCGATACTCTTATCTTGCCCCCAAATAGCCTCAATGAGTCCAAGCCTATCTCTTCTTTGAAAATCAAACTTGATATCAAAATTCATCTTTGTTTATCTAATTCTCCCTCATAAATCAATTCAAAAGGATTATCGCCTACATTTAGAACAGCTTTAACATTATCTTCAAATTTTTGTTGAACTACATTTACTTCTGACATTGGTATGCTTTTCCATAATTTCTTACTTTTCCAATTTACTAATATTAAAGCTTCTTCTTTTTCTTTATCCCAAAATAATTGTCTACCCAAAAAACCATCTTGAGAAGATAACCAAGGCTCCCATATTTCTTTTTCCGCATTTAGCCAAGCAGCTTTTACATCAGCAGGTACTTTAAGTCTTAATTCCTCTGTAACCATTTCACTTTGAAAATTATCCATTGTAAGAGCTTTTAAATTGGGAATATCAGATTGAAAAATTAAAATTACTAAACAAATTAATAATAAACAAAATCTTTGAATTTTTTTTTTCAAATTTAAATTAAATCTCATTTTTTCTCAAGAAGAACTACTGAATGGCAACTAATACCCTCTTCTCTCCCTTCTGGACCCAATTTTTCATTCGTGGTTGCTTTAATCCCAATTAAATTTTCTTCAATATTTAAAATTTCAGAAATGTTTTTTTTCATTAGTTTTATATGTGGCATGATTTTTGGCCTTTCAGCAACAAGAACACTATCAATATTATTTATTTCCCAACCATCTTGTCTTATCAAGTCAATTACTTTTGATAACAAAAACAAGCTATCAGCATTTTTCCATTTTTCATCAGATGGGGGGAAATACTTTCCTATGTCGCCCAACGAAAGTGCTCCCAACAATGCATCCATTATTGAATGACTTAAAACATCAGCATCACTATGACCATCCAATCCTAAATTTTCAGGATGATGTAACTTTACTCCTCCAATAATTAAATCTCTATCCTCTACTAGTCTGTGAATATCGTATCCATTACCTATTCTAAATTTCATGAATTGATTATTTTCTTTTATTATTCTCTTACTTTGTGGGGATTTTTTGTAGTTTTCATTTGAAATTAAGTCACTTCTTCTCTCCAATGTTCTTTCAAAACTTTTTCTCATTCTCCAAGATTTAATCTCTTCATGATTACCGCTCACTAGAATATCTGGCACTTTCATATCTTTAAAAGTTAACGGCCTCGTGTATTGAGGATATTCTAATAAAGAAGAATTATGACTCTCATCGACTAAGGAGTCTGGATCACCAAGAGTTCCTGGTAATAATCTAGTCAAACCGTTAATTATTGATATTGCGGGTATTTCACCTCCAGAAAGCACATAATCGCCTATCGATATCTCTTCATCAGCTAAAAATCTAATCCTTTCATCAAAACCTTCATATTGACCACAAATAATTATTATTTGGTCCAAAGTGGACCATCTCGCAAAATCCTTTTGCTTTAGGACTTTACCCTGTGGGGTCATCAGCAAAGTTTTACTTTTAGGTAATTTTCTAATTGATTTATGTGCCTTATAAATAGGTTCAGGTTTTAATACCATACCTGCTCCTCCTCCATAAGGCTTATCGTCTACTTGTCTGTAAGAACCTTCTCCATATTCTCTTAAATCATGTAAATTTACATTGATCAAACTCTTATCTAGAGCTTTTGTTATGACCCCTAAATTATTAATTAATTCAAAAGCTTTAGGGAACAATGTAATTACATCAAAATTAAAACCACTCATCTAGAAATCTTCCTCATAACCAAACTCAATTAACCTTGATTCTTTTTTTCTCCAATTTGGAACAACTTTCACAAACAACTCTAGGTGAACTGGACCATCAATTAATTTTGACATATTTGATCTTGCTGACTGACCAATCATTTTTAACATTGAACCTTTCTTTCCAATAAGAATCCCTTTTTGAGTTGATCTTTCAACAATAATAGTAGCCAAGATAGCTGTAAAAACTTTGCCATTTTTTCTTTTCATTTCTTCTCTCTTTTCTATCTTTACTGCGACACTATGAGGCACCTCTTCTCTTGTATTTTCTAATACCTGCTCTCTTACTAAATCAGACAATAAGTTATCTAATGGTTGGTCGCAAATCGTCTCTTCGCTATAAAGTTTTGGTCCCTCTGGAAGAAAATTAAGTGCCATCTCGACTAGTTCAGAACATCCCTCTCCTCGAGAAGCACTTACAATTTGAAAGTTTCTATTAATTCCAAAAAATCTTCTATACTGATCTAATCGTAAATTCCTAAATTCTTTATTAACCAAATCCCACTTATTTAATGCCACAATAAACTCTGCTTTATTTGCGATTAGAAAGTTCAAAATATATTCATCGCCTCTACCAGGTTCTTCACTTGAATCAATTACAAAAATTACCATATCAACTCCATTAATTGCAGATTTTGCGTTTTTTACTAATATCTCTCCAAGTCGATGATGAGGTTTATGAACACCTGGAGTATCAACAAAAATTATTTGCCCATTGTCTTTAGTAAGTATTCCTTTTAATTTATTTCTAGTAGTTTGCGCTATGGGAGAAGTAATTGTAATTTTTTCTCCAATCAATTTATTTATTAAAGTAGATTTACCGACATTTGGCCTTCCTAGTAAAGTTACAAACCCAGATCTATAATTAGCCAAAGACTTTTAATGCATCAATAATAAAATTCTGATCAAAAATGGAAAAAAAAACCATAAATTTTAAAGAAGCTACGTTCACGCAAGCAATAAACATATCCGCACAATGGTGCAAAGAGTGGAGTGAAGATTTACTCAGCGAAGAGGTTTTAGCAGATAGAATCGCAGAGCTAACTAAAACAAGAAATGGACTCAGAGGATTTTTTGCATATGCTTTATCAGATAAAGATTGTTTTTTGTTAGATAAACTTCCTTTTTCACTAATTTACAAACTGAACGAAGGTGGTGATGCTGTAACAGATATAGTAGTAAAAAATTTAATAATGAGTTCCGCTCAAATTATTATTCATAGAAGAGATAATAATCATGAATATGAGATAACATCGGAAAACATTTCAGATAGATGTAAGACTATTTTAAGACTGCTAGAAACTAAGTCAGTTACAAAGTCTGTCAATCAAGTTCTTAGATACTTAGATGATATGGGCAATAGTTTTGATAATTCAATAAAATATGACTCAGAGCAAAAGGAATTCATAAAAAAACAAATTCTTGATATCGCCCAATAAAAAAAGCGTAGAAACAAATCTACGCTTTAGGTTAGTTATTTACGTTACGTGTTTAGTCTCTTCTTCCTCCACCTTGAAGTGCAATCATTAATCTCAATATAAACACGAAAAGATTTATATAGGTTAGGTACATACCTAAAGCACCTGCAAGGTATTGCTCATCATTATATCTTCTTGGCATTGTATAGAAATCAACAAAAGACATTGCAACAAATAGGACAGTTCCAAATCCTGCAATTATCAATTCGAGTCCTGAACCTCCAAAAACTCCTGGAGCAAAGAATCCTCCAATTAATTGGACAAACATTGCTATAAGCAGTCCTATCAACCCAAGACCAACCACGCCACTTAATGCTTGACCAACACTATCACTCATTCTTTGGCCAGTGTAAGAGGCAATAACGAAAGTTATACCAGTAGCTAAGGCAGCTGTTCCAACCGAACCAATACCAATTGTTCCTATTGCTAAAGCAACTATTCCACTTAAGGTGAATCCAGTTAACAAACTAAATCCTGTCAACAAGGGCAGAGCCTTCGCATTATTTGCATTATTTGCAGCGCTTGTGGCTATAAAAAACAAAATCAATTCTGCAATTAATGCAACTATTGAAAGAGGCTGGAAAAGACCGGGATTTGTTGCTATGAGTGAGACACCTGCTAAAACGCCTAAAGAAGTTAGAACCATACCTCCACCTACATAAGGTAAAGCTTTTTGAACAACATTAGGTCCAACAATTGAACTAGTTTGTGCTTCACGAATAGCTTGATTGAAATTACTACTTGCTGGCATTTTTTTTATTAAATATGGATTTATTCTACTTGATTTTTAAAATTTCAGGGTACGGATCTCCAGAGTTATAAAATTATTGATAAGCCTCAATAATTTTCTGAACTAAAGGATGACGAACTACATCTTCAATATTTAAATAACAAAATTTTATACCTTCTGTTTCAGAGAAAATTCTCGATGCTTCAATGAGGCCGCTTTCCTGATCTTTTTTTAAATCAATTTGTGTAATATCTCCGTTTACGACCATTTTAGATCTCTCTCCTAATCTGGTCAAAAACATTCTCATTTGAGAGCAAGTAGTATTTTGTGCTTCATCCAAGATAATCAAAGAATTGTCTAAAGTTCTTCCTCTCATAAATGCCAAAGGAGCAACTTCAATAATTCCCTTATCAATTAACGAATTTGTTCTATCAAACCCGAAAATACTATGTAAAGAATCAAATAATGGTCTTAAATATGGATCTACTTTTTGTTGCAAATCACCAGGTAGAAATCCCAAACTTTCACCAGCTTCTACAGCAGGTCTGGTTAAAACAATTTTTTCAATTTTTTTCTCGTTCAATAGTCTTGCCGCGCAAACAGTTGCTAAAAATGTCTTACCAGTTCCAGCAGGGCCAATTGCAAATGTAAGATCAAAGTTTTCAATAGCTTCAACATATTCTTTTTGCCTTATAGTTCTTGGTCTTAAAAATCTTCCTTCTTTGGAACGCGCAAGAATTTTTTTTCCAAGTTCAGCATGTGAAGAAGATTCGCCCATATTTAAAGAACTTAAAGCCGCTTTAAGATCTACCTCTGGGACTTCTAACCCTTGCTCCCAAATTGGTCTTGTTAGTTCCACTAATGCTGAGGCTCTCTCAATTTTAGATATGACACCGTTCATCTCAAGCTGTAAGCCTCTTATAGTTAGAGAAACTCCTGTAAGAGATTCAAATTTTTTCAAGAAAGAATTACCAGGTCCAGATAATGCTGTAGCGGCATCAGAGCTTGGCAGATCTATTGTGAAGTGACCAGTTTTGGAAACTTCCTTCATCTAGTTATTGAATAAGAATAAAAATTTATCAAATTTATTAGCTTTCAGCTTCATTACTCTCGCTTTCAGCTTTACTATTATCACTTTCTTCGTCTTTAGTTTGAGCCTTAGCTAATTTTTCCTTCTCTAACTTTGCTTTACCAATTGCGATAGAGGGTCTTTCTGTTTTTTCTAATAGCCCTGACTTTTCTAATAAAGTTCTCACAACATCAGTTGGCTGAGCACCCTGAGTAAGTCTTGATCTTAAAGCTTCTGTGTCAAGCCTGGTTTCCTTAGTTCTTGGATTATAAAAACCTAGTTCTTGTAGAGGTCTACCATCTCTTCTGGAAGTACTATTGCATGCAACAATTCTGAAACTTGCCTCTTTTTTCTTCCCAAAGCGCTTAAGGCGCAATTTAATCATCTTAAATTAATGCGTTTTTAATAATAATATCATTTAAAGGTAAAAATATAGAAACTATAAATCTGCAAAACCTTTTTTCTTTTTATTATTTTTTTGTTTTTTCATTGGCTTATTACCACTCATCCCTCCCATTCCTGGCATTCCTCCCATTCCTGGCATTCCTCCCATTCCTGGCATTCCTCCGTTCGACATTTGCTTCATAAAGCCTCTCATTCTTTGAAAGTCAGCTAATACTTTATCTACATCTTTTGCCTCATAACCGCTACCCTGAGCGATTCTTTGTCTTCTTGAAGGCTGAGCAGCAAGAACCTCAGGTTTTTGTTTTTCCTCAAGAGTCATTGAAGAGATCATTGATTCTATTTTCTTAAGTTGATCTTCTCCATCTTTTATCATCCCATCATCAATTTTATTCATTCCAGGAATCAATTTAATCAATCCCCCAAGTGATCCCATCCTTTTAATTAATCTCATTTGCTTAACAAAATCATTAAAATCGAACGTAGCTTCTTGAAGTTTCTTTTGCATCGCTTCTGCATCAGCAAGTTCAACTTCTTTTTGTGCTTTTTCAACAAGTGTTAATACATCGCCCATGCCTAAAATTCTGCTTGCCATTCTCTCTGGATGGAATGGTTGCAGTGCCTCTATTTTTTCGCCTACACCTATAAATTTGATTGGTTTACCACTTATTTTTCTTATTGATAAAGCAGCTCCACCTCTTGAGTCACCATCCAACTTAGTTAATATCGCCCCTGTGATTCCTACTTTTTCATGAAATGACTTTGTTAAGTCTGCAGCTTCTTGCCCAATCATTGAATCAACTACAAGCAAAACCTCATCAGGATTAGAAACTTCTTTTATTCGAACCATTTCACTCATCATGGAATCATCAATTTGCAGTCTTCCTGCGGTATCAATAATTATCGAATTAAAATCATTTTCACTAGCAAAATTCAATGCTTCCTTTGCTATTTCTTCTGGTTTGCTATTTTTTTCTCTAGCTGAAAAAACTTCCAACTCATATTGACTTCCCAATGTTTTAAGCTGCTCTACAGCTGCTGGTCGATAAATATCTGCAGCCACCAAAAGAACTTTTTTATCTTTTTCCTTTAAATAAAGTCCTAATTTTCCTGTTGCAGTTGTTTTACCCGCTCCCTGAAGTCCAGCCATCAAAATGACTGTAGGACTACTTTCATTTTCGTTTAATGGAGAATTTTCATTCCCCATAATGTTAATCAATTCTTTATTTACAACTTCTATAAATTTTTGACCGGGGTTTACACCCCTAACTACTTCTTCTCCAATAGCTTTATCTTTGACATCTGATATAAATTCTTTTACTACAGACAAACTAACATCCGCATCTAGGAGTGCTCTTTTTACCTCCTTCAAGGCATCGTTAATATTATTTTCACTAATTTTTGCTTCGCCTCTTAAACCCTTTACTGCGTCTTCAAAGCGTGACGAGAGTTCATCAAACATTATTAAAAAGTAATTTTAATTATTATAGATGATCTTGAAGTTTGTAATTACAAGCCGCTCACGAAATCAACCAATTTCCATGATTTATTTGAAAAACCCAAAATATATTTAACCTTAAGCGGATTTAATGATGTTTCATTAACAAATTCCCCAGAATTCTTTACTATTTTCTCTAGATAATTCAGTTCTACTAAAACAACTATCCGAGATGAAGTTTGCGATTCCAAATCTATCTTACGTATTTGAGAATTAATTTCCTTATAAATACCCTTTTTAATATCGTCCTGTCTTTCTTCGATTGTTCGATCAATTAAACCTTTACTAACAATCTTAGAAAGATTAATTTCACTCTTTCCTGCTAAATAATTACTTTTACTTAGAAGCCATCCATTAATTAAATTGCTTATATCTTCCAAAGAAGGTGAAGCTGTATTAAGTTCTTTGAATTCATAGGAAATAATTGAAGTAGATTTCTCAGAAATAGAATTCAATTTACTTGAAGTATTTTTTTTTATTTGTTTAATAGTATCTATCTCACTAAGCTTTTGATTTTTATCTATAGCAATTAAAGGTTTTTCAGCAATAGATTCGTCCTGAATTGATTTTTTAAAATTATTTCTTAAAAATCCAATACCAATGCCAAATGCAAATAAGATCAAAAAGGCATAGATATAAATTAAATAAGGCGACCGATTAACAATCTCTTTATCCTTTAAGTATTCCCCAAAACTAAACTTTAATTCAGCAATTTTTTCAATTAAAAAATTATAAAACTCTATTGGTTTTTTCTTAAAGTATTCCTCATTGAATTCGATTTCTTTGGTCTCAACCTTTTCATAGTCTTGTTTTATGCCCCCAGGCCAAGGTAATCCTTTTTCATCAATATTACCTAATAAATTATCAAAATCTTCAGTCTTATTTTTAGAAGATTCATTCTCAGTTTGTTGATTAAGATGATTTGATCTAATTGAATTTTTATTTAATTTCTTTTCTAATTTTTCTATAAATTCTTGAATTTCCCTGTCTTCAAACCATGAATCTAAATCCACCTCTTTTAAGTCAATGTCTCTATACCCAACTAAAACATCATTTTCTAACCAATTTCTACAGAAAATACATATCGCTTCTAACTTATTTCCAGGATAATTATTAAGCCAATCTCGTAAATTTTCATCAGAACTGCTTGAAAACCTTGCAGAGGCCTGATCAATATCAGCTAAAAGCAAATCTAAACAACCAACTAAAGGCATTGAATCAAATCCGGTTAAATTTAGTTTCTTTAAAATTCTCCTCGCTTCAAATAATTTTTCAGGCTTTCTTCTAGAGAAACCAATAGCTGTTAAGGATAGAAATGCTAAAAATCCTGCTTCTAATGATCCTCTTTTTTGTAATTCAAGAAACAAATCAATCTGTTCTTGCACTGTCAAAAATGGCTTAATTTGTTTGAAAAAAGCTTCAAACTCTTGCTGATTTAAATAATCTTTATATTCAAATTTATTATTACCTTCCAAACCACCTCTTTTGATTATTAAATTTTCCAACATACTTAAGCCTTTTTTATGAGACTCTTGATCATTTAGATCCCTACTAAGTAGATCTAGAATTCTGTAAGGAAGCAAAGAAACCAAATCTTCTTCAAGTTCTTTTCTTATGTGTCCAAGCTTACCCATTCTTTGTAGAAGTTGTATCCCTTCTTGTAAAAAGTCTGCCGCGTTCGAATAGGATCTGAGCTGTTGTTCTTGGATTGCAGAATCTCTAGCTGTTAAAGCAGCTAATAATGTTAAATCAGCTTCTCTACTACTCCCTAAAGCTGGAGTTTGTGGGGGCTGCAAGGCTTTTCTAGTGATTTTAAAAGCTTCTTTTGGTGAACCAGACTCCCAAAGAAGCATTAATCCTGCTACTTCTCTATTTGAGGAAAAATCCAATCCAGACTTCCCATTTAATAACAAATTTTCGTACTCTCTTCTGCTCTCTGGATCTGTAAGTAGATCGGCAGTTAAGCGAAGCAACTCGGATCTTTGTGTTAAAACTTCATAAGTAAAACCTTCATCAGGCGTTTTATCTAACCGCAATTGAAACGCCCTTAATATTTCCTCAGAAGTCGCAGAGGGGCTTACGCCAATTAAACGAAAATGATCTAAAGGAAGTTCCAAACAATTATCCTATTAAAAATTCTTAGACAAATTTTATCAAGTTAAAAATTTTTTTCACAAGGTCTTACAGAGTTATTAAAAAAAAATCATGAAAATCGCCCTTCACGGCTTAGAATGTTAACAAATCAAAACTTCGTTAAGGTATTTCCCTTGGAAACACACGTAGAGAGAATCTCAAATCTTCAAGACATAAAAAAAGCCGAATTAGATCGAGAAACCGGATTATTTCTTTATGAAGACATGACGCTTGGTCGTAGGTTTGAAGATAAGTGTGCAGAAATGTATTACAGGGGGAAAATGTTTGGTTTCGTCCATTTATATAACGGTCAAGAAGCGATAAGCACGGGAGTAATTGGCGCCATGAAAAAGAAACATGATTGGTTTTGTAGTACCTATCGCGATCATGTTCATGCACTAAGTGCGGGTGTTCCCTCATTTGAAGTAATGAGCGAACTTTTTGGTAAAGCTACTGGGTGTAGCAAAGGCCGAGGTGGATCCATGCACTTATTTTCAAGAGAGCATCACCTACTCGGAGGATATGCATTTATTGGAGAGGGAATTCCAGTTGCCTTAGGTGCAGCCTTTTCAAGTAAATACAAAAAGGAAGTTGCTGGTAATACTAATAGTGATGCGGTAACTGCAGCATTTTTTGGTGATGGGACTTGCAATAATGGGCAGTTTTTTGAATGTTTAAATATGGCCCAGTTATGGAAATTACCCATAATTTTTGTTGTTGAAAATAATAAATGGGCAATTGGTATGGCTCATGATAGAGCTACTAGTAATCCTGAAATCTGGAGGAAAGCGTCTGCTTTTGGGATGCACGGCGAGGAAGTTGATGGAATGGATGTATTAGCAGTAAGAGGAGCAGCAAAAAGAGCAATTGAGCGCGCTAGAGCAGGAGAAGGGCCCACACTTTTAGAATGTTTAACCTATAGATATAGAGGGCACTCTCTAGCAGATCCAGATGAATTAAGGTCTGAAAAAGAGAAGGAGTTTTGGGGGAAAAGAGATCCTATTAAGAAATTAGCTCAAGAAATTATTGACGGTAAATTCGCTACCGAAGAAGAATTAAAAATTATTGAAAAGAAAATTGATGCAGAAATATCAGAGTCTGTTAAAAATGCAATTGAAGCACCTGAACCTCCTTCAGAAGAATTAACCAAATATATTTGGGCAGAAGATTAGATTAGATACCGCTGGGTAATTTTCTGGTTAAATTTCTTAATTTTCTTAGTGCCTTAAGTTCAACTTGTCTTACTCTTTCTCTAGAGACTTCTAATAATCTTCCAATTTCAGCAAGCGTATGTCTCTCATTTGCATCAAGTCCAAATCTTAATTTAAGAACATGTTGTTCTTGCTCGCTTAAATGACTTAACCACTTTCCAAGCTGCTCTTGATGCATTTTTTGTTCAACTTGATCTAAAGGTTCTTCATTATTATTATCAGCAATCAAATCACCTAAAAAGCTCCTGCCATCATCACCATTTACTGGAGCATCTAAGCTACTTGTCGATAAGGCTTGTCTCAAAACAGAATCCAGTTCTTCCACCTCAATTTCCATCGCCTCTGCAATTTCAATTCTGCTTGGCATAGCACCAAGCTTATGAGCCAAATCTCTACTAACTTTTCTAATAGAGGCTAACCTTTCACTCAAGTGAACAGGTAAACGGATTGTTCTTGATTGACATGCAATTGCTCTTGTCATACTCTGCCTAATCCACCAAAAGGCATAAGTAGAGAACTTATATCCTCTTGTAGGATCAAATTTTTCAACAGCCCTCTCCAACCCAAGAGAACCTTCTTGTACTAAATCAAGTAATTCCAATCCTTTACCTTGATATTTCTTTGCCACACTGACAACTAATCTTAAGTTAGCTTTCATCATTCTTTCTTTAGCTCTTCTTCCAATTTTTATAGTTCTTTTTTGCTGAGTTGTAAAATCACTAATCTTTTCATTTAATTGTCCATCTTCTGTAAGAACCATCATCTTTTGGACTTGATTACCCAATTCTATTTCTTCGGCAGGTGTCAATAATGGAACTCTACCAATATTCTGGAGATACCAACTTATTGGATCATTACTTCTTCTTTTAGGTTGTTCTGATTGAGTTGGTAATGACGAGACCATTTTGACCTATTTAGGTAGTAAAACTCTCCTACACTTTTATAGAAATGGCCAAATATTTAATGCGCGCTTCAGATTTCAAGTAATATTTGTACACTTATGTGTTTAAAACTATAAATAACTCTCTTAAATTGTTTCTTTCAAGATATTTGTCTCATTTTTATATTTCTCATTAATGTTGACAATTCGTCACCAATAGCAGAAGCATTTGACCCTTTTTTGCACTTTGATGCAGCAAATGAATGCAAAAGTACATATTTAGCAAAAAAATCTGTTGTTATATTTCTACTGAAGGTTAAATCAATCGCAGACCTGCCAGCTATGAATCCAGATAAGAGATCACCCAAACCAGCTCGAGCTGTCTGAGAATCGGTTCCAAAGAGTTGCCATACTTTATTGTTATCAGCGATTATGCTATTAGCTCCCTTTAATAAGATACTAATATTAAATTCTTTTGCTGCATTAAAAGCTAGCCCTAACTTGCTTTCAGCCTTGATATTAGGGAACAACCTTCGAAATTCTTTGCTATGTGGTGTAATCCATGTTTTAAATTTTCTCTCTAAAAAGAAATTTGACCCCAGATTAGATTTCGAAATTCTATTAAGTGCATCTGCATCCAAGATCAATAATCCTCCAAAAGCCTTAAGATAATCTTCTGATTTTTGCCAATCATTATTATCAATACCTATTCCTGGACCGACAGCTAATGAATCAAACGCACTTAAATCAATATTCTTTAATGCACTAAACAAAGATGCATTTCCATTTTGGTTACATTGCATAGTTTCTTTTAAAACTATTTCTGGGGCAACTTGCCAAATAGATTCAGCAACTATCCCAGGTAGTGCTGCAGAGATAAAGCCTGCTCCACTAGATATAGCCCCTTTTAATGCTAAGTATGCAGCACCAGGATATTTTTCACTTCCGGCTATTAGTAATGTTCTACCTCTTTGATATTTGTTGGAATTTTTTGGCAGAGAAGGTAAATCAACATTTTTTATATCTTTGTAAGTAACCTTAAAAATCTTTTTATCAACTTTGGGCAGTTTGCTAATAGGCACCCCTACATCTATATGGTGCAATTCTCCAATAAAAGGTAAAGCTGAATCTTGGGTCAACCCAATCTTATGAAGACCAATGGCCAAGGTATAGTCTGCCTTTACTGCATTATCAAAAAAAGGCTCTCCTTTATCAGGACATAATCCTGTTGGAATATCAATACTAATTATCTTGCCATATTTGTTATGAAATTTTTTAATAAATAGTTTAATTAATTTATTATCAACTTCTTTTGTTTGATTATTACCAAAAACTGCATCAATCCAAAGCTCTTTCCCATTTGCATCAGGGGGCTCTTCTAATTTTGTGACGCCTATAGATGTAAGATAATTAAGGTGGTTATTTGTTAATGTTTTTTTTATCGGGAATGGACACCATACCTGGACATAAAAACCTCTCAAAAAAAGTTCTCTCGCTATTACTGCACCATCTCCACCATTATGCCCTGGACCTATAAAAACAGTTATTCCATGCTTGAGAAGAGGTTTCTTTTTTAAGAGCCATCTACTAATTTGGATACCAGCTTTTTCCATCAATGCTTCTTGTGGCATTCCATCAGAAAACATTTCCTTCTCTAATATCATCATTTGCTTTGAATCAACAATTAAATGTTCAGAGTCAATTGTTGGCCATACAATTTCGTTCATAATGAGTACAAAGCAATTGAAGTATTGTTCAAAAATTTAATCTTCCATGTTAAAGACACAAAAGGATAAAAAATTAGAGAACTTTTTTTCTTCTAATAATAAAACTAAAAATAAGAAAAATATTATTGTAGGTCTTTCTGGTGGCGTAGATAGTTCACTTTCAGCTGCTCTTCTTGTAGAAAGAGGCTGGAATGTTGAGGGACTAACTCTTTGGCTAATGAAAGGGCAAGGCTCCTGTTGTTCTGAAGGATTAGTAGATGCTGCTGGCCTTTGTGAAGATTTGGGAATTAATCATAAAATAATAGACTCAAGAGAAATTTTCGAAAGAGAGGTAATTAAAAAAACTACTGAAAGCTATAAGAAAGGATTCACTCCACTTCCATGTTCGATGTGCAACAAGAATGTGAAGTTTGAAGAGATGCTTAATTACGCAATAAACAAAAAAGACTTTACTCATATTGCGACCGGACATTACGCAAGGATAAAAACATCATCTTATGCTGAAACACTTGATTGCAAGAACTTTGTATTAAATAACTTTCTTCTTCTCAGAGGTGCTGACGAAAACAAAGATCAAAGTTATTTTCTTTATTCTCTTTCACAAGAAGTACTAAGCAGACTAGAATTTCCTCTTGGTGAAATGAAAAAAGAAGAAACAAGAAAGGAAGCCTTGAGATTAGGCCTTAGAACTGCTCAAAAACCAGAAAGTCAGGATTTATGTTTAGTTGAGCATTATGGATCAATGCAGAAATTTATCGACAAACACATTGAACCAAAAGAAGGAGAAATTGTGCATGTAAATGGGAAAGTCCTTGGAACGCACAATGGTATTCAACACTTTACGGTAGGACAAAGAAAAGGTTTGGGCATCGCATGGCCGGAGCCATTATATGTAAAAAGTTTAGACAGGGTAAAAAACATAGTTTATGTAGCAGATAAAAGTGATCTATTTAATAAAGAAGCAATAATTAGAGAGGTTAACTGGGTTTCAATAGAAGAACCTAAACAAGAGATAGCAATAGAGGCACAAATCAGATATAGAAGTCATCCAGTAAAAGGGACTTTAATACCTTTGAAAAATTTAGATAATCCAACTACAACATTTAAATTAATTTTTGAAGAAAGTCAAAGTTCGGTAACGCCCGGACAAGCTGCAGTTTTTTATAAAGGAGAAATTTTATTAGGTGGCGGATTAATTAATTAATTTTCCAAAATAAATTTAATCCTAAAAAAAATATAAACAATAAGAGAATAGGTTTATCTCCAAATTTTGTATAGAAGGTCTTTTCGGATGAAAAATTAGGGAACACTATTTTTTTTTGCTCCACATTTAAATCTAGAAGTTGAATTATTTTTCCATCATCTTTAACTAAACCCGAAGGACCTGTGTTTGATACAAGTAGATTATCTTTTTTATTTTCAATACTTCTTAATCTAGCCAAAGATAGGAATTGATTATAAAGCTTAGTTGGATAGGGATCTAAATTTGCTGCAGTTATTATTAGTTTTGCACCGCTACTAATAGCCTTTCTTATTTTCAATCCATCACTAATTTCATAACAAATTGCCACTGCTAGTGGGGGTGTAAATTTAGGATCAAGAAATCTTGAATCCGAGCCTGGTTGAATTCCTCCTACTGCAGATAATCCTCTTGAAAATCTATCTAGAAATCCAGGTATTTTTTCACCTAATGGAACAAGTCTATTTTTATCTATAAATGAAGTAAAAGATTTATCTCCAATTTGAAATCCGAGTAAAGAACTTCTTAACTCGTTATTAGAAGTTCTGAAACCTCCTGCCAATGTATTAACCTTAAAGCCTTTAGATAAATAAAAATTATTATAAAGAGTTCCTTCAGGAGCAATAAGAAGTTTCGCTTTGTTTGATAAAGCATATTTTTGAGCGACAGATAGCTTTTGTTCAATAAATTCATCACTTATTTTTAATTTTTCTCTTGTTGGTATATTAGTTTGCCAAATAGCTACTGGATATTCATAATTTCTTTTTAATGGAGTTGTTAAACCTCCAAATAAATGTAAGAAAATAAAAACCAAAAGTCCTAAAAGAAATATTTTTTTAAAGTGAAGTTTTCTTTCCCATCTACCTTGAATATAAAAAATCCAAAATCCAATCAATATTTGTAATACGCATAAACCACTTGCACCAATCCATCTTGCCAAACCAGCAAGATAAATATCACCTGGGATAAGACTCTCTCCTAAACCTATCCAAAAAAAAGGTGTTTGAGAAAGTATCAGTTCACCTATACCCCAAGTCAAGGATAAAAAAAATACTTTTACTGTTAAAGGTAATATTTTCATTTTGAAAACATCCTCTTCCCAGAGAATAATTTCAACTAACAATCCCCATAAATAAATTAATATCCCACCCAGAAAAGCGCAAAATAATAATATTAAAATGGCAATTATTAAACTTGCAAGCCATGACACCCCAAGCCATGTCAATGGATGAAGATCATAAAGCCAAGAATGACTTATCAAGATAAAGAAAAAACCCCAACAAAAATTTGCTATTCTCCTTTCACTTCCCTTCCATAAAATAAATAAAGATATCGGCATAAAAATCAGCCAAAAATGAGTTGAAACTGAAATTCCTCCTAAAATCCCTCCTAAACAAGGGTACAAATATTGTCTTAGACTTTTAATTTGAGTTGGGATTAACAATCTAAAATTACGAAATTAAATTTATAATCACCCATTTATTGTACCTTCATTCTGTAGACTAAGTTTTAGTAACTTTCAAAATTTAAGTGAAAGAAGTCTTTATTAGTTTTGCAGTTTTTGTTTTTTGTGTTTCATTAACTCTTTTCAGTCAATTTAATTCACCTCAAGTTGTTAATGCTGCTGAATCAGAAACTCAGTCAGTTCAAAGAACATCTGTTGCAAAATCATCAAATGTCTCAAATAATAATTTATTTGAACTAGACCCATCAGATCCAAATCCTATACTTTTCGCTATGGCAGAAGAAACACCATCAGACAACAATTCAAGGACTACAGAAAGTGGTCTAATTATTGCAGATATCGTAAAAGGAGAAGGAGATGAAGCTAGTGCTGGGCAAACAGTTACTGTAAATTACACAGGAACTCTAGATGACGGGACACAATTTGATACCAGTATCGGAAGGGCTCCATTCAGCTTTCCCTTAGGTGCTGGACGAGTAATAAAAGGTTGGGACGAAGGTGTAGCAGGAATGAAAGTTGGAGGCAAAAGAAAATTAACAATACCTCCGGAACTTGGATACGGATCAAGAGGAGCCGGAAATGTTATACCTGCTAATGCGACTTTAATATTCGAAGTTGAATTATTAAAAGTCAATTAAATTAAGTAAGAAAAATATCTAAGACTTTTCAATTTAGTTAATCTCCAAGTAATATATATACAACACCAAATATTTGAAATGTTAAGTAAATTCATCAATTCTTTTCTAGATAAAAAATCCCCAATGACAGTCCATGCTCACTGCGATGGTCCTTGTGGTGTTTACGACCCAGCATCTACGAGAGTTGCAGCTGAAGCAGTTTTATCAATGACAAAAAAACTTATTGCATTAGAAGCTCCTTCTAGCACTGATTCAGCAGAGTGGGCTGCATACAGTAATACATTTTCTAGATATGTTGCAGTTAAAGAAGAGCAAGCAAAAGAAACAAAGAAAGAGATTCTAATTTTGTGGACAGATTATTTTAAACCAGTTCACTTAGAAACTTATCCAGACTTACATGAGACCATTTGGAAGGCGGCCAAATTATGCAGTGCATGCAAAGTTAATATTGACTTAGCCCAAGCTGAAGAACTCATGAGTTATGTAGAAAAAATTCATAATATTTTCTGGGCTTCAAAAGGAAGATCAGACGCTTTTGTAAAAGCTAGTTAACTCAGAGTTATTTTCAAAATTTTTTTTGATTTTATTTTATTTTTTTTAGGTTTAAGAAAAACCGCGAGTATTAGTGGTGAATCGATGTTTCCTTACCTAAAAGAAGGGGATATTGTATTTTTTAAAAAATATAAAAAGAATAAATCAATACTTAAAAATGGACAAATAGTTATTTTTAATCATCCATTTAAAAATAAAAATCTAATAAAAAGGATAAATTCAGTAAATCAAAATAACGTTGAGGTTATTGGAGACAATATTGAATTTAGTGAAGATAGTAATAAATTTGGATTAATCAATAACGAAAAAATAATTGGGATTGTCACCTCTAAATTAATTATTCCTAAATTAAAAAATTTTTTAATTCAAAAAAACAGAAGCACTTCTTTGAATCCAAAATAATCCCAAAGAAAAGGAAAGACCTCCTGCTGCAGTTATTAATCTCTTAATAAATTTTTGACTTGCTTTAAAGGTGCTAAAAGATATTAAACAAGTAAAAAGATTCATACTTATGAGTGAACCAATCAAATATGAAATCAAATATAAGCAAGCGCTTGTTAGAGGTAGTGCTAAAGCAGGAAGAACTGCAAGAAAATGTGAACCTCCAGCTATACCGTGTAGCAAGCCTAAACCAGTCAAAGCATGTGAGTGCCTATTATTATTTTTTTGTTCCTTAACATGAAAGTGAAAGTGACGATGGGCAATTCCATTCTCATGCTTATGGGAATGCGAGTGAATACTTAATTGAAAAGAATTTTTTATAGCAAATACTCCAACAATTAGAAGTGAAATGCCAACTAGGAATTCGGCTATACTAGAAAATTTGTTTAATGGCGTAATATCCTTAATAAAAATCGCTAAAAAAGCTAACAAGAGGACTCCCGAAGAATGGCCCAAGCCCCATGAGAAACTATTTTTAAGAGCTTTTTGAGGATTATTAATCGCTGCCGGTGCCATTGCAATTAGATGATCAGCTCCACTAACTACATGTACAAAACCTGCAACTATACCTGTTAAAATTACAGCCTGCATATATATTCAGTACAACTCTGTTTATTCAATTTTATAGCACGATTTGAAGTCAATATTAAATTGAGTTAAATAATTTCTTGAACGATTCTTCAATATCAGTTTCTCTCATAAAAGTTTCACCAATTAATACTCCCATGATTCCAATAGATATAAGCGATTCTAAATCTTCGGCACAATTAATTCCGGATTCACTAATGGGAATAATATTTTGTTTTAAAAATATATCTGCATATGTATGCATCAATTCTATTGATGTTTTTAAATCAGTTTTAAAAGTCTTTAAGTCCCTGTTATTTATTCCAATCAAATTAAAAGATTTTAACTTTAGAATCCTTTCTAATTCATTAGAGTTATGGACTTCAACAAGAACACTCATCTTTAAATTATCAGCTATTTTCTTTAAATAAATTAAATCATCATCACTTAAAATCGCAGCGATTAATAATATTGCATCAGCACCAGAAACCCTTGCTTTATAAATCTGATAAGCAGAAATAATAAAATCTTTGCAAAGAAGAGGGAGATTAGTTGATTTCCTTACAGTTTCGAGTATTTCATAACTACCTTGAAAAAACCTTTGATCGGTAAGTACTGATATACATGATGCACCTAATCCTTCATAACAAATTGCTATGTCTTCAGGATTAAAATCTTTTCTAATCACTCCTTTACTCGGACTAGCTTTTTTTATTTCAGCAATTACTCCTGGTTTTATTTTTGACTCCAAGATATTTTTATAAAAATCTTTGGGAGCAGGAAGGTTTTCAATCTTTTTTATGAGGTCTTCTAAAGAGACTATTTTTTTAAAATTCTTAATTTCAATATCCTTATGCCATACAATTTCTTCCAGAATGTTTTTTGCTTGTGCTTCTCTATGAGGTACAGCATATTCTAAATTTTCTACCCTTACTGTTGGATTAGGTGGCCTGCGTCTTATCTCCATTAATTTTAGATATTATTTTATTTGAGAAGCCGCCTGCTTATATGCAACCTCAACTACTTCACTAAGAGTAGGATGAGTATGAACTTCTTTAGATAATTCAATTACATCTTGGTTCCTTGAAATAGCGTTCGAAATTTCTTGAATTAAATCAGCTGCATGTAACCCAAAAATATGAGCTCCTAATACTTTCCCATTATCTTTGTTGAAAATCAACTTTAGCAATCCCTCACTCTCTAATTCAGCCAATGCTTTTGAATTGGCCTTAAAGAAACTTTTGACAACTCCCAAAGTAAAATTTTCTTTTGTAGATATCTCTTTAGCTTCAACTTCAGAGAGACCAACTGAACTTATCTCTGGGTGAGTAAAGGTTGCTGCGGGGATACTTTTATAGTTAATTTCGACATTACCACCGCAAATATTATCAACAGCAATAGTACCCTGCGCTGCAGCTGTATGGGCAAGCATTAGTTTGCCCGTTACATCTCCAACAGCCCAAATGTTAGATATTATTTCATCACCATTCTTAACTCTCATTTGATCATCTACAGGAATGAAACCTTTTACTGTTTCGATACCAACCGACTCAAGATTTAAGTTATTACTATTAGGACTTCTGCCAGTTGCGACTAGTACAGCGTCAACTTCTAAAGTTTCTACAACTTCCTTAGATTTTGCATCAGTCAGTTCTATTTTTACAGGGCATCCAGGTGTTATTTTTGTCGCAAAGACATTTGATTTTGTGTCTATATCTCTTGCTTGAATAAGGTTCTTCTTAGCAATTTTAGTGATGTCTGGATCAAATGTTGGCATAATATTTTCCAAAGCCTCGATCATGGTAACTTCACAACCAAGCGCGGTATAAACATCAGCAAATTCTAGACCTATATATCCGCTTCCAATAATTGCTATCCATCTTGGAAGCCACTCAAGTTTAACCGCATCATCGCTAGTAAATACGGTCCTATTATCCAAAGTTATTCCACGGGGCACAAAAGGAGAAGAGCCTGTTGCTATAACAATATTCTTACATGTGAAAATTTTATCAATTCCGTTTTTATCTCTTACACCTACTTTTTGATTTCCTTCAATTCTTCCAATGCCCAAAATAATTTCAACTCCACTCCTTTTAAGAGTTTTTGTTAAATTTTCTCTAACATTTAAAACTAAATTATTTGCATGATCTGCAATTTTTGATCTCTCGAACCTTACTGGTGAAGCATGTATACCAAATTTAGCTAAATGTTCATAATTAGCTATTTCTCTAACTTTTCCACTTGCAGCTAAAAGAGCTTTAGATGGAACACAACCCTTATTAACACAAGTGCCTCCCATATCAGAAGATTCTACTATTGCGACTTTCAGTCCCTTACCAGCAGCATGTTTAGCGGCATCAAAACCTCCGTATCCTGCTCCTATTACTATTAAATCAAAATCAAAACTTGAATCAGTCACTTTTTATTTATTTATTTAGAGGTGTATGCGACTCTTTTTCGTTCTAGTAATAACGGAACTGCAACACAAGCCACATTCAATGATTCTACAATCTCACTATGCGGAATTGTAATTGTTTCATTAAAAGCTTCTTGAATTTTTTTATGAATACCTTGACCTTCATTACCCAAAATTAATGCTGTACGTCTAGACCAATCAACTTCCCAGTAAGGTTTTGAAGGTTTTTTTGAACTCTCATTATGGCTACTAGTAGAGAAAATCTTAAATCCTACATTTGATAATTCAGACAAAGTCTTAAGTAAAGAATTTAATATTTCTTCTTCAATACCATCAAATCTTAAAAATGGCAGATGAAAAACTGCACCTGAGGATGCTCTTAATACCTTTTGGCCTAATGGGTGCGCACCTCCAGCTAAAAAAATTGCATTGACACCCGCAGCTAAAGCGGTTCTAAATAGATTACCCATATTCCCAGGATCTTGAATTCTGTCGAGAACAAGAACAAAATCATCTTTTCTATTAAATTGATAATTAGGTATTGCTGAAATCTCTACTAAAGCTGCTATTCCATCTGGATTAATTGTTGAAATCGCAGATGCCAAGACTTCCTCTGAGACAATATTTATTAATGAATCATCAAATTTTTTGCTTAGATTTTGATTCTTTCTTAGCCATTTTTCGGTAACTAAAATCTTAGAGGGATTTTTTCCAGACTTCAGCAATTCTTCAATGAGATGTGTACCCTCTATGCAAAAAAAGTCTTGATCTTTGGGAGATGATCCTCTCTTAAATGATCTAAATCTTTTAACTAGATTATTGTTTTTACTAGTTATTTTTAAAAAAGTATTTTCTATGAGTATTTTTAAAAAATTTGTTATCAACTATATTTTAATTACATAAATATTTTGATCAATTATTTATTAAATTTTTATTTCCCAAGAAATCAAAAAATACATTTTCACTTTTAATTAATATTTATGACGTTACATAGGGTGGACTTAATATTATTAGTTTGTCATGATAAATCTAATAAATTAAGTCTTAATGATTTGCGGAAGCAAAACGAAGTCATATCTTAAATCGCAAAATTTAAAGATTCTTGGCCAAGGCAAGTTAAATGGAATAGTTGAAATAAGTGGTGCGAAGAATTCCGCATTAGTTTTATTAGCCTCATCATTGCTAACTAATGAAAAAATAATTCTTGAAAATGTACCTTTTCTCACTGATATTGAAAAGATGGGGAATATCTTAAAGAATTTAGGAGTGAATTTAGTTCGTAAAAACAACCAACTAGAAATAGATCCAACAACTATTTCGATTAAAGAACTTCCATATGAACTTGTTAAAGGATTAAGAGCTAGTTTCTTTTGTATAGGTGCACTATTAACTAAATTTGGAGAAGCTCAAGTACCGTTACCAGGCGGATGCAATATTGGTTCAAGGCCAATAGACGAGCACATTAACGGATTAATCGCACTAGGAGCAGACATTATTATTGAAGAGGGAATTGTTAAGGCAAAAAACAAGGGTGAACAAAAATAGACTTCATGGTGCTCATATTAAATTAAATTGTCCAAGTGTAGGTGCGACTGAAACTTTAATAATGGCAGCATCTTTAGCTAAAGGAAGAACTACTATTGAAAATGCTGCTAGAGAGCCTGAAGTTCAAGATTTATGCCAAATGCTTAATAAAATGGGGGCAAAAATTTATGACTCCGGTAAAGAAACAATTATTATTGATGGTGTTAATAAGCTTGGCGGATGTACCCATAAAGTAATTCCAGACCGAATAGAAGCTGGAACTTTTCTAATAGCTGCTGCTGCAACTTACTCTTCAATAACAATTTCTCCAGTAATCCCTCATCATCTTGAAGCTGTCACTAATAAGCTTCAAGAGAGTGGGAGTAAAGTTACGATTAAAGGTAATTCGATTTCTATCAAGAGTAAAGAGATTAAAGGAGTAGATATTGAAACAGCTCCTTTTCCAGGCTTTCCTACTGATTTGCAGGCACCATTTACAGCTTTAATGACAATCGCAAATGGTGAATCAAAGATAACCGAAACAATTTTCGAAAACAGAATGAATCATATTTATTTACTTAATGAAATGGGTGCTCGTATAAAACTAAACAAAAACGTAGCTCACATCAAAGGTGTTAAAAAAATTAAAGGAATGAATCTAGTTGGCTCAGATTTAAGGTCATCAGCTGCATTAATAATTGCAGGAATCATCGCAAAAGGTAGTAGTAAGATCTATGGATTAGAACATTTAGATAGAGGTTATGAAAATTTTGAATTAAAACTAAAAAAATTAGGTATTAAAATAACCAGAGAGGTTAGTAAAAGAACTTTTGAGGAGAATGAATATAAAATTAAAACTAAATCTGAGAAACTTTCGAAACTAGAAGCAGCTTGATATTTTTCAACAATTTTTCAAACCAAAAGTTGATTCAAACGTAAGCAATATTGATTAGTGAAATACAACCCAAAAATAATATAAACAAAACTAGAAAGCGATTAGACCAAATTTTATTTAAACCATTAAATTTGAATTCGTTCATGCCCAAGTTCCGCTATTAGATCCGAATGTTGTGAGTATAGTTACTGCAATAAAAAAATAAGGGACAAATTTAAAGGATAATCTTTTAGCTTGAGTTTTAGACATTTACTTTTTTACTAATTATAACACAATATTACTAATTATGAAGCTATCTCCTACCAAAAAAGACTTTTAGGTGCACTTAGTCACAAAAATGTATCATATATGTTTAAATTTTCCTTTTTTCCTCATTTCTTGTCAGCAAATGCAATAAATAATTCTATGTTTTTATCGAAAAGATTAACTATTAACAAAGGTTATCTGGAAAATGTTCCTTGACCAAAACAATAGTCAATAAGTTGATTTTTGTTATAATAAAAAAGTTCATTTTTTCAAAAGCCTTGGGAGCGTGGTGGAATTGGTAGACGCACCGCACTCAAAATGCGGCACCTTCGGGTATGTCGGTTCAAGTCCGACCGCTCCCACTTTAATGAATACCTATAGTCGATTCGATATATCATTCAAAAAAGGAAAAGGTTGTTGGCTATGGGACAAAACAGGTAAAAAATATCTTGATGCAGTCGCTGGTATAGCAACTTGTAGTCTTGGACATAGCGATAGAGTTTTGAGAAGAAGGTTATCAACTCAACTAAAAAAGATTCAGCACATTTCTAATCTCTACAACATTGAAGAACAAGAACAATTAAGCAGAACATTAACGAATATGAGTTGTGCTAAAAGCGTCTTCTTCTGTAATAGTGGTGCGGAAGCAAATGAATCAGCAATTAAATTAATAAAAAAATATGGAAATAAAACAAATAAAGGTAAAGAATCAATTATTCTCGCTGCAGAATCAAGCTTCCATGGAAGGACACTTGCAGCCTTGAGTGCCACTGGACAACCAAAATATCAAAAAGGTTTCGAACCAATGATTCAAGGGTTCAAATTTTTTAAATTTAACAATTTTGATTCGGTAAAAAAATTATTTGAAGAGTGTGAAAATAATGATCAAAAAATTTCCGGCGTTTTAGTTGAGCCAATACAAGGCGAAGGCGGCGTAATTCCTGGAAGTAAAATATTTTTTAAAAGGCTGAGAGAAATATGTGATAAATATAATTCTCTTCTCATTCTAGATGAGGTCCAAAGTGGAGTAGGTCGAACTGGGAAAATGTGGGGTTATGAGAATTTAGGAATTGAACCTGATGGATTCACCCTTGCTAAAGGATTAGGAGGAGGTCATGCAATTGGAGCGTTATTGGTAAAAGAAAAAGCCAACATTTTTTCTCCAGGGGATCATGCAAGTACTTTTGGAGGGAACCCATTTGCTTGTAAAGCTGCCCTAACTGTATTAGAAGAAATAAATAGAAGAAATATTATCAATAATGTTTATCAAAGAGGGGAACAATTAAGTGCTGGGTTTGAAGAATTGTCAAAAAAATTTCCAAATATTATTAGCGGGAAAAGAGGTTTAGGTTTAATACAAGGTCTTGTGATCAATAATGATTATGCTGATGCAAAAAAAATTACATTAAAAGCTTTTGATAAAGGTTTACTGGTAGTTCCTGCAGGAGGAAATGTTGTGAGAATTGTCCCACCATTAGTTATTTCTCGAAGAGAAATTAATACTCTTTTAAATAAGCTAAATTCAATTTTTGAAGAGTTATAGCAATTTAAATTTTGAAAAATGCAAATTTAAAAACTTTTGAATTATCTCCTAAATATGAAAGGGATAATATCAAGTTAGGTTTATCAAGAATTAAAAAAGTACTTCAAGAACTTGGTAATCCTTGCAAGAATATCCCTGCCATACAGATTATTGGAACCAATGGGAAAGGATCAATCGCGGCATATTTAGAAAGTATACTTTTTGAAGCTAAAAGGAATTTCGGTGTAACGACATCTCCTCATCTTTTGGATGTATGCGAGAGGATTAGAGTTAATAAAAAAAATATCAAAAAAACTGATTTTGAAAAAATCTATAGATTAATAGAAAAAAATTTTTCAACATTTAAATTAACTCCTTTTGAAAAAATCATTTGCTGCGCACTAAATTTTTTTGACCATCAAAAAGTTGAATTACTTATTCTTGAAGCTGGCTTAGGGGGACGATTAGACGCGACAACAGCCCATAAATCTAGACCTATCATTGCCATTGGGAATATTGGCTTAGACCATAAAGAATTTCTTGGAGATACTATTGAAAAAATTGCCCAAGAAAAATTAGCAGTTATAGAAAAAAACTCAATTGTCATCTCATGCAATCAAAATAGTCAAGTTGAAAATTTAATAACCAAAAAAGTTAAAGAGGTTGGAGCAGAAATTATTTGGAAAGATTCAATTTCAAACAGCTATGAGCTTGGATTAAGAGGAATTTTTCAAAAGCAAAATGCATCAGTAGCTGTTGGAGCAATTGAAGCGCTGAATAATTTGGGATTCAATATAAAAGAAAAACACATATCTGAAGGTCTTAAAAAGACAACTTGGAACGGAAGGTTAGAAATAATAAATTATTTAAACAAAGAAATTCTTGTAGACTGTGCGCACAATTATCCTGCTGCAAAAGCACTCTCTGATGAGCGAAGCAATTGGGAGAATGAAGATAAAGGAATTTTTTGGATTTTAGGTGTCCAAAGACAAAAAGATATTTACGCAATATTAAAAACACTTCTAAAGAAAAATGATCACTTATTACTTGTGCCAGTTCCAAACCAACCTAGTTGGCAATTAAATGATCTCTCTGAGGTTAAAGAAATTGACTTTCATAAAACAATTGAATTTAAAACATTTGAACTTGCCATTGAGTATTTATTTTCTTTAGAAAAATGGCCAACTAATCATCCTGTTCTAACAGGTTCTATTTTTTTAGTTGCTGAATTTATTAAATTTGCAAATAAACAGAAATGTTAAATATGAAATTTTTCCTTTACTTCCCAACCTTCTAATTTTCCTGGATTTAAAAGCCCTTTAGGATCAAATTTCAATTTCGCTTTTACTTGATCTGCGTCAACCACTCCTAGGCCTCCGCCTTCTACAGTTAAAACATGGGGATTAAAAATAAACGCACCAAGTTTCTTGCAATCTTCCATTATTTCATTCAATTCATCTATCCCATTCCACCTTAATACAGGCAAAGCCGCTAATCGTGGTGCTCCTTGTTGAGAAACTGCCTCTAAATGCCAAAGAACTTTTCTACCCCATTTTTTTTTCAAAAAATTAATCAATTCTAGTTCATCATTAAGTGGCAAAAGCATCTGTAAATACGTCCAATTTTTATCCTTAGATCTCATATGAAGAGTTGTATGATTCCATACGACTTCAGAAATTCCATTGACGAGTTTTTCTTCTTCCCCAAGGAGGGTAGATTCAACTTTGAATTTTTTACAAATTAGCTCGATGGTTTTTATTCCTCCAAGAGTAGATTGAATTACTATCTTGTGACTTCTAGAATTAGTTTTAAACCATTTTGGCATTTGATTTACAATTTCTTCTTCAAGAATTGCTCCTAGTTTCAGATCAATTGCTGCGCTAGTGAGAGTTTTTAATATTTCTATTGTTTTTTCAAATTCAATACAGTCGATAATTATTGAATACCACTTGCGTTTGATATCAGTCGCAAGTAGTAAAGAAGTAATTATTCCATTAGTCCCATAAGCATGATTCAGAGGTTCGGATTCTTCAGCATCAAATTTTAATAATTCAGGTTTTTCATTCATCGTTATTGCCTCTAAACCAATAAGATTTCCTGGATCTCTTAAAAATCCCCACCTAATTGAACCAATACCTCCTGATCCACCCGCAATAAAACCTCCAATTGTTGCAGTTTTCCAAGTACTTGGAAGCAACCTCAATTCCCTTCCATATTTCTCTAATTGTTTATTTAAATCTCCCATAACACAGCCAGACTGTACTTTTACAAAACCCGTATCTGGATCAAATTCTTCTAACTTATTAAAGTGACTCATCTGCATTACAACTCCTTTAAATAATGGGACAGCTTGTCCATAATTACCTGTACCTGAACCCCTTAAAGTAAGTGGGATAGAAAATTCCCAACAAATTTCTGCTACTTCCTTTACTGCTTTGTGATCACTAGGTCTAACCACCAAATCAGCAATACATTCGTCTAATTTTTCAGTAAGGATTGGAGAGTAGTTATAAAAATCTTTTGAAAGTCTTTTTATGTCAGATTGGCTTTCAATAATCTCTAAGTTTTTAACTTCCCTAAATTTGTCTATAAATTTAAGAGTATTTGATGTCATTTATTAAATTTTTATTGTTTTGTATATAAATTAGCCGATTAGCAATATAAATCGCCTTTTATAAACACTTTTCTTTTTAAGGAACCTGAAAAAACATCTGCCCATCTTTGTGCATCTAAAATCACAAAATCAGCAGGGCAACCCTTTTTAATTAAACCATCCCACTTTAAGTTTAATAATCTGCTTGGAGCTAAAAAAATAGAAGAAAGAGTCATTCTCTCCCATGGATTTAGTTGAAGCATCGGTATCGAGCAAGACAACATATAAAAAGGATCAAAATTACCAAATGGGTACCAGGGATCTTGAACGTTATCACTACCTAGAGATACATCCACGTGTGATGTTTGTAATTGCTTTATTGGAGCAACTGGTCTTTTTAATGAGGTAGTTTTATTACTTCGATTAAGCAGCCAAAAATTTGTTAGAGGTAAAGCAATAACTTTAATATTTTTCTCAGCCATTTTTTCTCCTAAATTTAAAATCTCTCTATGACTTAAAGAAATAAGACTACTCAAATGACTACAAGTAATTGGAATACTATTAATTTTTAAATTTTCGATTGTCTCCAACAAAACTTTTATTCCCGCTCCAGGCTCAATGATCGATTCATCTATATGCAAATCAATTTCTAATTTATATTTGCTGGCTAGAAGAAGCATCTTTGCGAGAAATTTGCTTGTAACTTTTTTATTAAAAGGAGGAACAATTACACCTCCTAAAATACCTCCATTAGAGGAAAATATTTTTGCCAAATCTTCTCCATTAGTTGTATCCCAGAATTCCAATGGAGCTAGAGCAACGAATTGTAAAGTCAACTCAGATGAAAATTTTTTTTGTAATTTAAAAAGTTCAATCCAAATTTCAATAGATTGACTTTTGTAAGTATCAATATGACTTCTAATAGCTCGGTATCCATTTTTTATAGCAAGTTTTAATGATTTCTCAACTCTTTCAAGAACCTTATCTGTAGTTCTAGTTTTATGTTCTTCAAGATTTACTGATAATGCTCCTCCATAGTTTGATTCCAGATTAGGAAAGTCTGCCCATGTAAAAGATTTATCAAAATGCGAATGCGTTTCAACAAATCTTGGGAATAAAATATTTTTTGGTTTTGTAACTTTATTTTTTAAAGGCTTTAACTCAGAAACAAATCCATCCTCCCAACTAATGGAAACTGAACATAAATCCTCTATATCGACAATGAGGTTATCTATATCTTCTATTAAACAAAGGCTTCTGGGAATAAGAACCTCAGCTGTGCCGGAATTACTCAAATTTTTAAATTTTTCTTTTATTTTAAATCATAAGAAAACTTTAATGAATTAGAAAATAATTCAAATTTCGCTAAAAGATAAAAATAACTATGAAAAATTCCCCTTGAGTTGTTAAATTTATAAATGTGAGGCGGGCGTCGCCAAGTGGTTAAGGCAGCGGCTTGTGGCGCCGCTATTCGGGGGTTCGAATCCCCTCGCTCGCCCTCAAAAATATTGCAGCAAAATTATTTAACTTGTAATTTTGAATTAAAGAATCATAAAAAAATTTCTAGCAAAGTGCTAACAAAAACAAAATCAGACGAAAAAAAATCTCAAAAGAATTCAACTACTGGCAGTTATTGGATAACCACATTTGGATGCCAAATGAACAAGGCTGATTCTGAGAGAATGGCTGGGACATTAGAGAAAATGGGATACACAAGAGCAGATAATGAATTAAGTGCTGATTTGGTCTTGTACAATACATGCACTATTAGGGATAATGCAGAGCAAAAAGTTTATAGCTTTCTAGGAAGACAAGCAAAAAGAAAGCACAAAGCACCTAGCTTAAAACTTATTGTTGCAGGTTGTCTTGCTCAGCAAGAGGGAGAATCCTTACTAAGAAGAGTCCCAGAACTTGATCTGGTTATGGGGCCTCAACACGTAAATAATCTTGAGAATCTTCTGGGGAAAGTTGATTTAGGAAATCAAGTTGCTGCTACAGAAGAAACCTTCATTTCTGAGGATATAACAAGTGCCAGAAGAGAAAGCTCTATTTGTGGCTGGGTTAATATCATCTATGGATGTAATGAAAGATGTTCATATTGTGTAGTCCCCTCTGTCAGAGGAAAAGAGCAATCAAGATATCCAAATGCGATAAAAAGTGAGATCCAAAAATTAGCTGATGATAATTTTAAAGAAATTACTCTTTTGGGTCAGAACATTGATGCTTATGGTAGAGACCTTCCAGGAACTACAAAAGAGGGGAGAAAAGAGAATACACTAACTGATCTTTTGTATTATATTCATGATGTTAAGGGAATCCGCAGAATAAGATTTGCTACTAGTCATCCAAGATATTTTTCAAAAAGGTTGATTCAAGCTTGTTATGAACTTAATAAAGTATGTGAACATTTCCATATCCCCTTCCAAAGTGGAAATGATGAAATTTTAAAGCAAATGTCCAGAGGATATACTATTAAAAAGTATAAAAATATTATCGAGAACATAAGATCATTAATGCCAGATGCATCAATCACAGCGGACGCGATAGTTGCTTTCCCAGGAGAAACCGAACAACAATATCAAGATACATTAAAGCTAATATCAGAAATTGGCTTTGATCAGGTGAATACAGCAGCATACTCTCCAAGACCAAATACGCCCGCAGCGGTTTGGACGAATCAACTTTCGGAAGAGGTAAAAAAAGCTAGATTACAGGAAATTAATGATTTGGTCGAGAAAACTGCTAGGAGTAGAAATCAAAGATATATTAATAATATAGAAAGCGTTTTAATTGAGGGTTTAAATCCAAAAAATTCCTCTCAAATTATGGGTAGAACTAGAACAAATAGATTAACTTTCGTACAGATTCCCAAAAACATTAACTTTAATTTTTCGATGGGAGATGAGATAAATGTCAGAATAAATGAAGCAAGACCTTTTTCTTTAACAGGAGAACTTTCTTTATAAATTTTTTTAAATGATCGGGGGAAAGAAAAAATGTATTGGGTTAATATTTGGCGGGTATTCTAATGAACATGAAGTATCGATATCCTCTGCAAAAACAGTTTTTCAAGCATTTAATGCACAAATAAATAAAGAACGCTTTACAGTTAAAGCCTTTTACATAAACAAATATGGAGATTGGCTTGATAGTGATATTTCAGAAAAAATCCTAATTGGTGAAATTGAAAACAATAAAACAAAAATACAAGGAATTTTAAATCAAGAAAAAATTAACTTCCTTGACGGAATTGAATTTCAAAATATTGATGTTTGGTTTCCTCTTTTACATGGATTTAATGGTGAAGACGGATCCATTCATGGCTTAATTAGATTTACAAAGAAACCTTTAGTCGGGTGCGGAATTATTGGCTCTGCACTTGGAATGGATAAAATATTGATGAAAACAATTTTCTCAAATCTTAAACTTCCACAAGTTAATTATCTAGTTTTTCAAAATGAAGATCTTAACGATAAGCAAGTAAAAAATAGAATAATTAATGAAATTTTAAAAAAATTAAAATTTCCTGTTTTTGTTAAACCATCGAACTCCGGATCATCTCTTGGCATCTCCAAAGTCATAAATGAATCGGAAATATTACTAGCTTTAAAAAAGGCTCGGGAAATAGATCCAAGAATCTTAATAGAGGAAGGTTTAGAGGTAAGGGAGATAGAATGTGGAATAATTGGAAATTCAAAACTCTTAACCTCTGAAATAGGCGAGGTAAATTACGAAAGTGATTGGTATGATTACGATTCAAAATATCACTCAAATAATAAAATAATTATCCCAGCCGAAATAGATTCTAAAATCACAAAAGAAATTAAAGAAATTGCTATTAAAAGTTGTAGAGCACTAAATATTTTCGGTTTTGCAAGAGTAGATTTCTTTTTAGAAAAATCTTCAAATAAAATTTTACTAAATGAAATAAATACAATTCCTGGTTTTACAAAAAACAGTATGTTTCCAATGCTTTGGGAAGCTTCAGGTTTAAAAATTGAACAACTTGTGGCTAAACTGGTAGATATATCTTTAGATTTGTAATTTAAATCAAATGTTGCATGGACTACTTTGGTTACCATTACTTTTAATCTTCATTTTATTAACTGCACTTGGATGGTTAGAAAGAAGAAGGCAAAATCTTTTTAGAAGTTGGGCTAGTGATTCAGAACTGTGCAAGTTAGATAGTTCATGTGCAGCGTCTTTAAAAAATGGGGAGTTAAAGTGGAGCGCATTTGAAGCCGGTAAATTTGAAGAAAAAGATTGTTTTACGATCAAGAAACTGGAATTAGTTGAATTAATGGCACTAACTTCAGGTGAAGCTCCTCTAACAAGTGAATCTCAAGGTAAGTGCAGGTTGAGATTAGTAGGGGATGGAAAAGAGATGGATGTACCATTTTCAGATGCAGAGCAAGCAAGAAAATGGATGGACCAACTGATGGAAAAAGCTCGATGTGATTTGTGAAAAACAAAAAAGGAATCAAAAATAGAAGCTTTTTTTTTCTAATTACATTTTTATTTTTAACAAGCTTATTAAGCATAAAAACATTCAAAAAAGTTGAGACTCAGGACATTAGGATTTCTGGAAGTGAATTATTTTCGCAGAATGATGTGATTAAAAATTCATCTTTAAATTTTCCGATTCGATTAATTTTTGTTGAAACTAATTTGCTAGAAAAAGAGTTAAAAAAAAATTTATCTCTCAAGAATGTCTTGGTAAACAGAGAATTATTTCCTTTTGGTTTGAAAGTTCATATTAATTCAAGAATTCCAATAGCTTACGGTGAGACAATATTAAACGACAAAAAAATATTAGGCTTCATTGATGAAGATGGAATTTTCATTAATAAACAAAATGTAAATGAAAAAAATTTAAATAAATTAACCATACAAGTTTTTGGATGGAAAGAAAAATTTAAAAAAATACTTTCTGAAATTTTTATCGCAATAGAGAATTATGAATTAGAAATAGTTAAAATAACCTTTTCGACAGATGGGTTTCTAACTGTTGAGGAGAAAGATTTAAAAACGATATTCTTAGGATTTAATCCAAATTTAATCAACTATCAATTACAAATAATAAATAATTTTAAAAATGAATTTAATAAAAATAGATTTTCAAAAAATATAGATAATATTGATCTTACTAATCCAGATAAACCAAAAATAAAAGTGTTCAAACCCTAATATTTAAAAAAGTATTCTAAGTAATATTTTTTAATTATTGTAGTGTTGATATGGGTTTTGCATTCAAACAAAATATTTAATAAATAAATATTTTTAGGATTTTCCTCAACAAATTCCTACAGATGAGCTCAGTAAGTTCATAATGCATCCAATACTAGTTTTAGATTCCTATTAAGAGATGAGCTTCGGTAACAATCCAAACTTTGATCAATCGAGAGAAATCCTTCCAAGCCAAAACGCCAAAATAGAAGTAATTGGTGTAGGTGGTGGTGGCAGTAATGCAGTCAACAGAATGATAAATAGTGATTTAGAAGGTGTTTCATTTAGAGTCCTCAATACCGATGCACAAGCCCTATTACAATCTTCTGCAGAGAGTAGAGTTCAACTTGGACAAAACCTCACTAGAGGTTTAGGCGCAGGAGGGAATCCAAGTATTGGGCAAAAAGCAGCCGAAGAATCCAAAGAAGAGCTTCAACAAGCTTTGGAAGGATCTGATCTTGTTTTTATAGCCGCTGGAATGGGCGGAGGAACTGGTACAGGAGCAGCACCAGTTGTAGCAGAAGTAGCCAAACAAAGTGGGGCTCTAACAGTAGGTATAGTAACCAAACCATTTTCTTTTGAAGGGAAAAGAAGAATGCGTCAAGCAGAAGAGGGGATCGCAAGATTAGCTGAAAACGTTGATACTCTCATAGTTATTCCAAATGACCGATTAAAAGACGTCATAGCAGGAGCCCCCCTTCAAGAAGCATTTAGGAACGCTGATGATGTTTTAAGGATGGGCGTCAAAGGTATTAGTGACATAATTACTTGCCCGGGTTTAGTTAATGTTGATTTTGCGGACGTAAGATCAGTTATGACAGAAGCTGGCACTGCTCTTCTCGGAATAGGTATAGGTTCAGGAAGATCGAGAGCTATAGAGGCAGCACAGGCAGCAATGAATAGTCCTTTATTAGAAGCAGCTAGAATAGATGGGGCTAAAGGCTGCGTTATAAATATTACTGGTGGCAAAGACATGACCTTAGAAGACATGACCTCTGCATCTGAAATTATTTATGATGTTGTTGATCAAGAAGCTAATATTATTGTTGGTGCAGTGGTAGATGAGGCAATGGAAGGGGAGATACAAGTCACTGTAATTGCTACAGGATTTGAAACAACCCAACCATTAAACCAGCAAAGAATAAAAAACAGATTATCTAATCAACCCTTATATAATTATTCCGACAATAAAGAATCAGGAGCCAGTATTCCTGAGTTTTTGAGGTTAAGGCAAAATAAAAAAGATATAAGTTAAAAGGTAAAATAGAGTGACTCGGTTATCTCGCCTGCCTCAAGCATCCCTTGTGGCTGCTACCTTCCGGTCCTGACCAGGTTTAGGCGTTAAAACCGCGAAAGGCCGAGTCAAAATTATATTAGCAATTCTTGATTAAAAAAGATACATAAATCCATTATGTTACCTTCAGACCTAGTTTATTATAAAAAAAAATCTCGCAAAATCATTGCACTAACTGCATGGGATTCCATATCAGGATCTATTGCAGAACAAGCAAATGTTGATCTCGTACTAGTAGGAGATTCATTAGCAATGGTCTGCCTAGGATACAAATCGACATTGCCATTAACTTTAGAAAACATAATTTATCATACTAATGCTGTTTCAAGAGGATTTAAGAAGAAAATTGAGGAACAACCTTTAGTCGTTGCAGATATGCCTTTTCTGACTTACCAGTGTGGTGAGGATAAAGCTGTTGAGTATGCAGGAAAAATAATTCAGAGCACTTATGCAAAAGCTGTAAAAGTAGAGGGAGCTGAACCAGAAATACAAAAAGTTATTTCTAGATTAATAAGAATGGGAATCCCTGTTATGGGTCATATAGGTCTTACACCACAAAGCTATCTAAATATTGGATTTAAAAAACAAGGAATAAGCTCAGCAAGCCAAGAAAAAATCAAGAAAGAGGCTTCGATTCTTGAAAAATTAGGATGTTTTTCAATAGTTCTTGAACATATTCCTGATTTGCTTGCTAAAGAATTACAAAATTCTTTAACAATTCCCATAATAGGTATCGGTGCAGGTAATTATTGCGATGGGCAAGTAAGAGTTAC
>QCDR01000011.1 GCA_003278705.1 Prochlorococcus sp. AG-355-J23 | reverse complement strand
AAAAAATGGACAAGAATAGTTGACCCTTCTGCAAGTGAGCTTTCAAACTTCATAAGTGGGGGGAATAAAGTTAATTTCCATAAAGTTTTTCAAGAATTTTCTTTTTCATCGCAAGACTATCTAATTGGGGATATTAGGAATGCCAAAAAAGGAGATAAAATAAGTATTTCTAATGATGAGGAACTTAAAGAAAAAAAAGGGATCGAGATTGGACATATTTTCCAACTAGGTCAAAAATATAGTGAAAAATTAAATGCAAAGTTCTCTGATAAGGATGGTAAGTTAAAAAATTTATGGATGGGTTGTTACGGAATAGGAGTGACAAGAATAGCTCAAGCTGCTATTGAACAGAATCATGATCAAAAGGGGATTTGTTGGCCTATCCAGATTTCTCCTTTTGAAGTTATTCTTATTCCAACAAACCTAAAAGATCCTATTCAAAGTGAACTTACTGAGCAAATCTATAACAACTTTTTAATTAATAAAATTGATGTCCTTCTTGATGACAGAAACGATAGGGCTGGAGTGAAATTTAAAGATGCGGAACTAATTGGTATTCCTTTTCAAATAATTATTGGAAGAGATTCAGTTAATAAAGAAGTAGAACTTTTATCTAGATCAAATAATACTAAGTTTAAAATTAGTACTGATAAATTGTTGGAAACATTTATTTCCGAATCAGAAATAATGTACAATAAAAAGTCTTAAGGCTATTTTTTTGGGAGCTAGGTTATGTTACTGAAATGGACATCAAAATTATTTTTTAAAAATCTCTTCAAAGCTATATCTTTTTCAATATCCTTAATTATTGTTTTTACATTATTTAGTTCTCCTTCTATAGCTGCAAAAACCTCTATGACAGGTGACTACACAAAAGATACAATTTCAGTTGTTAAAACATTACAAACAGCTGTTGATACTCCAAAAGATTCTCCAAATAAAGATGAAGTAAGAAGTGAGGCTCTTACACTTATAACTGACTATATTTCCAGATACAGAAATAGAGGGATGGTCAATAAAACACAATCATTTACCACCATGCAAACAGCATTAAATGCTATGGCAGGTCATTACAAAAACTTTGCAAGTAGACCTTTACCAGATAAACTTAAGGAGCGTTTAACCAAAGAATTTTCTCTTGCTGAAAAAATGGTTCTAAGAGAAAGTTGATACAATTCATTTACTTTTTTAAAGTAAACCAAGATTTTTGAATATATTAAATATTCCCACAAAAATAATGCTCTTCTAAAATTGGCCAATGTTGTTGTAATCGGAGCCCAATGGGGTGACGAAGGAAAAGGTAAAATAACTGATTTACTTAGTCGTTCGGCAGATGTCGTCGTACGCTACCAAGGTGGAGTAAATGCAGGTCATACTATAGTTGTAGATGATAAAGTCTTAAAATTACATTTAATTCCCTCAGGCATACTTTATAAAAATACTTCTTGTCTAATTGGGTCGGGAACTGTTGTAGATCCCAAAATATTGCTTAAAGAGATTGACATGTTAATTGATAATGGAATTGATATCTCAGGATTAAAAATTTCATCAACATCACATGTAACAATGCCCTACCACCGAATTTTAGATGAAGCGATGGAGGCTGATAGAGGGTCAAACAAAATAGGAACAACAGGTCGTGGTATTGGGCCAACTTATGCCGACAAGTCACAAAGAAATGGTATTAGAATAAGAGATTTGCTCAATAAGGAACGGCTAAAGGATGTGATCGAAATTCCATTAAGAGAAAAAAACGGTCTTCTAGAAAAAATCTATGGCATTAAACCACTTAAATTAGAAGATATTCTTGAAGAATATCTTGACTATGGAGAAAGATTATCAAAGCATGTTGTTGACTGTACGAGGACTATCCATGCAGCCTCAAAAAACAAGAAGAATATTCTTTTCGAAGGTGCTCAAGGTACTCTACTTGACTTAGATCATGGGACTTATCCTTTTGTTACCTCATCAAACCCTATCTCAGGAGGTGCATGTATTGGTGCTGGAGTGGGTCCAACTTTAATTGATAGAGTTATAGGTGTCGCAAAGGCTTACACCACAAGAGTAGGAGAGGGGCCATTCCCAACGGAATTGCAAGGGAGTATTAATGATCAACTTTGTGATAGAGGCAGTGAATTTGGAACTACTACTGGGAGAAGGAGAAGATGTGGGTGGTTTGATGGAGTTATTGGTAAATATGCTGTATCTGTAAATGGACTTGATTGTTTAGCCGTTACGAAACTAGATGTGTTAGATGAATTAGATGAGATCCAAGTTTGCATTGCATATGATCTCGATGGAGAGGAAATAGACTACTTTCCTACAAATTCAGATGACTTAAAAAAGTGTAAGCCAATCTTCAAAAAGTTAAAAGGTTGGCAATGTTCAACTGCTGATTGCAGAAAACTATCTGATCTCCCTGAGAATGCTATGAATTATCTAAGATTTTTAGCTGAATTAATGGAGGTTCCAATTGCCATTGTCTCGTTGGGGGCGAATAGAGATCAAACTATAGTAATTGAAGACCCAATTCATGGCCCTAAAAGAGCACTTTTAAGATAATAGAACTCCAAATTAATGAAGGAATCCTTTAGACATTTTGAGCATAAAAAAGTTGATCTCATTGGTCTTGGCAACGCAATTGTGGATATTATTGTAAATATTGAAGATGAGTTTCTTGAGATAAATAATCTGGATAAAGGATCAATGAATCTAATAAATTCTGATGAATCGCAGAGATTGTTAGAAAATTGCAAAGTGATCAAACAAATTTCAGGTGGGTCCTCAGCAAATACCGTTGTTTCTTTAGCAGAATTAGGCAATCATGTGCAGTTTATAGGGAGAGTGAAAAATGATAAATTTGGGGATTTCTTTTCTGACGATATAAAAAAAAGTAAGACTATATTTAATACTCCACCAACTATTGAAGGTCCTCCAACAGCTCATTCAATCATTTTGGTTTCACCTGATGCCCAAAGAACTATGTGCACATACTTAGGTGCATCTGTAGAGTTTGAACCAAAAGACATTGACTTTACTGTAATTAAGCAAAGTAAATACTTATATTTAGAAGGATATTTATGGGACAGCGAATTAGCTAAAAAAGCTTTTATTAAAGCCGCCCAAATTGCAAAACAATCTAATACAAAAATAATCCTTTCTTTGTCTGATTCATTTTGTGTAGATAGACATCGTGAGAGTTTCTTGGAATTAATTTATGAATACGTAGATATTGTTTTTTGTAATGAATCCGAGGTGTTAAGTCTATTTAAAAATAATAAATTAGCAAGCTACCAAGAAGACCTATCTTCCTTATGTGAATTAGTCATAGTAACTCTTGGAAGCAATGGTTCTCTAATAGTTAACAAAAATAATTTTGAAATAATTGAGTCAATAACAAAAGGCAAGATTATTGATACTACAGGAGCGGGAGATATCTATGCGGGAGGATTTATCCATGGATTAATAAACAATTGTTCCCTCAGAAAATGCGGAGAGATAGCTTCAATTTGTGCGGGGCAAATAATTACTCAATTAGGATCTAGATCGGATATTGATCTTAAAGAGTTAATAAAATAGATTAATCAAATAGTCTTATTCAACCAATCATAATATTTCATCTCAGCATGGTATTTTTTGTAAATAATCTGAGGGACATCATATGTGGAGTTTTTATTTACAAAATCAATTAAACAATCTTTAAATTCTAGTTTACTTTTTATTGTGATTTCAAACTCTTTAGTTTCTTCAATATCATCGTCCCACTTATAAATTGAAAAAATTTGCCTTATCGAAACACAAGATGCAAGTTTATTTTGTATTAGTAATTTAGCCATTCGCAAAGCATTTGCATTACTTGATTCAGTTGTGATCATAACTAATACTTCCATAATGAATTAAACATCAATATTTTTTAATTATGTGATTTATCAAATTGTGATATTGATCAAAAGAGTAAGAATAATCATTTTTAACTTTCGGCCTTTTAACCATAAATAACTTCATCTTACTTCCAGAAACTATACTCTCCCAGTTTTTCTGAGAATAACTTCCAGATTCTCTGCATAGAACATAATCTATCTCCCAAAAATCACAAAGTTTTTTTTCTAAAATGCTTTTATTATTTTTACTCGGTTCAAGTATCGCTATATTTGAATTTTTAATACATGATCCAAAAGCTCTAGTTATGCTTTCATAAGTTGGAAGTACCCTTGTAAATACATTTGCTTTACAGTTCATATAATAATTAGCTGTATCGTTAAGAAATCTTGATCCTATTGCAAGAAGAATATTCTTATTTTCTATATCAACATTATTTATATCCTTTAAATGATCAATATAAAAAAAATTATTAGTGTTATTTATTAGAGATTTCCTCTCAAATAGTAAAAGAGGTGTATTAATTTCTATACATGCATTATTAAGATTTTTAGAAATTATTACGGCAAACGGATGAGTAGCATCGACAACGCATGTGATTTTATTTTTATTTATGAAATTAATTATTTGATCTTTATTATTTAATTTCCCCGTAATGATATGTAACTTTGGATTTTCAATATAAGCTTGCCCTGCTTTATAAGTTAAAACACTTGCAAAGACAGAATAATTAAGTTCAAGAAGCCTATTAGCTATTACAGGTCCATCCGAAGTTCCTGATAGGATCCAAACATTTTTATAGCAATTTCCTTGATTCTGCATCAGTATGTCTTTAATTAAATAGTAAGTAATGAATCATTGTTTAATTCAGGCGGTCATTAATAGCGCTCCCCAAATGAGGTATACCAAAGAAAACCAAACTCCAATTGCAGAAATGATTGTTAATTTTAAAGGATTACGTAGTGAAGATCCAACCAGAGATCTCAAGATCATAGGATGGGGAAATATTGCCCAAGAAATGGTAGATGAACTAAAGGAGGGGCAAAATATTGTTATTGAGGGACGTCTAAAGATGAATTCCGTCACTAGAAAAGACGGAACGAAAGAAAAACAACCAGAACTAACAGCTTCAAAAATTCATCGAATATCGCCAGTTGATGCTATTAAGTCTGATCAAAAAGAAAATAACGAGTCATTTGAAAATAAAGAAACCGCCAAAAAATCTAGTTGGGATAGTTCACCTTTAGTACCTGAAGTGGACGAAATACCTTTTTAAATCAAATATCAACATTATTTTCTTGAACACTTATAATTAATTTGCTTATTTTTCTTTCAAGCGCGGCAAGTTCGCTTCTGATTTCTGGCCATTTACCCTTATCAAGATTTTCTAGTAGCCATGCTCTATCTTGATCAAGTTTAAAAATTAAATCTCCTTGATTTGCAGTATTAGGATCTTGCATAATGCTTGTTAGTCCATTTAAAACTCATTCTACTTTAAATTAAAATGAAGAAATACTTATCGCCTGGAAACTTAATCGTAACCGCTGGGGGTATATTAGCTTTTGTTGGAATGACTGCTTATTTTACAGACTCAGTGAATTTAAGTGTACCTACTTTTTTTTATGGAGTACCTATTTTTCTAATTGGCTTAGGCTTAAAGACCTCCGAAATACCTCCTGTAGAGTTATTTGACAAGACAAATTTTGCGACAAATAAATTTAATAGACCAAAAGAACTAACAGCATTAGTAAAAGATGTTACAAGATGGAGGTATGGGATAAAAGCTCATCTTGAATCGTCATTAGAATCTTTAAATTTGTGGGACGAGGATAACCCCCCTCAATTAAAAGAAATAGAAGAAATTACAAAGGAAGAAAAAAATGGTCTCAGAATGCGTTTCGAATTAAACGCTGTCCCTCTAGAAAAATGGATTGAAAAACAAGAAAGATTAAATAGGTTTTTCGTCAAAGGTCTTGAATCAGAATTTATTATCGACGATAATAAAAAAGAATTTGATTTTATTCTCTTTTATTGAATATAGGGATATATTTGTAAAAACCTAATTTCTCAATTCAATCAAGTTTTAATGAATTTTAATAATGAATGATTCTCAAAGAGTATCAATATTAAGCGAAGCACTTCCATATATACAAAGTTTTTCAGGTAGAAAAATTGTTATCAAGTATGGTGGTTCTGTTATGGAAAATGATAATTTAAAAAATGCTTTTTTTAGAGACATTGCACTTTTATCAACCGTTGGGGTTTGTCCGATAGTAATTCATGGAGGTGGACCAGAGATCAATAATTGGTTAAAGAAATTAGAAATATCTCCTAAATTCGAAAATGGATTAAGAATTACTGATCAAAAAACAATGGAAATTGTCGAGATGGTTCTAATGGGTAGAGTTAACAAACAAATTGTGAAAGGGATTAATAAAACTGGATCCTTAGCTGTGGGAATATCAGGTCTTGATGGCAACTTAATTCAATCTAGAGAACTAGGAGATGGTAGCCATGGGTTAGTGGGAGAGGTTACAAAAATCAATCCTGAAATATTAGATCCTCTTATTTCTAAAGGATACATCCCAATTATTTCTAGCATTGGATCAACCTTGGAGGGTATTTCCCATAACATTAATGCAGATTTTGTTGCTGGAGAAATTGCTGCTGCAATAAATGCAGAAAAACTTATTCTTCTTACTGATACTCAAGGGATTTTAAAAGAAAAAGATAACAAAAATAGTCTTGTTGAAAAAACTAATCTCAAAGAGGCAAGGGATTTTATTGATAAAAAAATTGTGACTGAAGGTATGATTCCAAAGACAGAATGCTGTATAAGAGCTTTAGCCCAAGGAGTCAAAGCAGCTCACATAATTGATGGAAGAATAGAACATTCATTACTTCTTGAGATTTTTACAAATTCCGGAATAGGTACAATGATAGTCGCCTAACCCATGAAAACTTATGAGCAAGTTTTAGAAAAAGTAGAACTTGCTTTAGCTAAAGGTGAGTATCATTATTGCATTGAATTTCTTTTGCCAATAATCGAATCATTTCCTTTATCAAGCAAAGAGGGAGTAAATTTAAGAACAATCTTAATTACTGCTCTATGTGGTATCAATAAAAGGGAGGAGGCTAAAAGGTTTTGTAAAGAACTTCTAAAATCTTACGATAATAAGACGAGAGAAAATGCAAAATATTTGATGGAAGTTATAGACTCTCCTGACATTAAAAAGCCAGAAAATTGGAACGTACAGTTTGAAAGCGACCCATCTCTCAATAAAAAATCTCTTAACTCACTACGCAAAAAAAAGGAAGTATTGAAGAAAAAAAAATTTATTAATGTTACTGAGACACCAACTGGTGAAACAAAACCCTTTCAGAAAGGCTTTTCACTGATCATTTTTTTAATACTTTTATTATTAATTCCACTTTTAAGTGGGTGCGTAAAAATTGAGGATACTCTTGATCTTAGTGAACTTGATTCAATAACTAATAATTTAGTGATAGAGAGTAAATACATAAAGAAATTTCCTTGGCAATTAAAATTTGAAGAAAAGATGAAAGATATTTTCCCTGACGCAGAAATTGAACAAGACGAATCAACCTTTTCTTTGAAACATAAAAATCTCAATTTAGAGGATACAAAGCAAGTTCTTAAAATCACTCAAAATACAGCTGGAGAGCTAGCGGGAGAATCAACAAATATAGAAATTAATACTACTCAAAAGAACTTCATTTTTTTTAAAAAATACTTTTACAGGTTAGATTTGGATCTAAATTCTATTAAAGGAATTGATAATTTAGAACTCATTTTCAAAATTATTCACCCTAATAAAGCTATCCTTACCGATAAAAATAATTCAAATTTAGAAATCACAAAAAATCTAATAATTTGGGATTTAAATCAAGGGCAGATAAATAGTCTTGAATTTTCTTTCTGGAGCCTCAACAAACTCCTGATTGGGATATCTATTATTTTAATAGTTATAATATTGGCTTATTTATTAAGATTCTATAGATTTAAATTAGGTTCAGATTTACCTCAACTTCCATCAAAGTAATTACAACTCTGCTGGATTAACATCAATTGTTAAAAAAACATTTTTTGGAATAAGTTTCCATAATATTGATCTATCAGGTAAAGGTATCTTTGTCCCTTCAGGACCATGTATTAATATCTGCCATCTAAATTTTTTACCGACTTTAGCTATTAAACTAGGGGCAGGACCAATTAATTTCCAGTTCTTTTTCTCACAAAAACTGAGTAGATATTTTGCTAATTTTATTGCAATTGACTCAGTTAATTCATAATTCTCACCTGATAATTTAAGTAGGCAAATTGTGCAAAATGGAAATAAATTAGCATCCTTTCTCAATCTCGAGTTTTCAATTAAGAATCTTTCATAATCTCTTTTTTGGAGATACGAAAGCACCGGGTGGTTAGGTTTATATGTTTGAAAAATTACTTTCCCTTTTTTTTGTGCCCTGCCGGCCCTTCCTGCTACTTGCAAAAATAATTGTAATGATTTTTCTTCTGCTGAAATATCTGGGCGATGAAGCAACCCATCTGCTGCAATAACTACTGAAAGAGTAATATTGGGGATGTCAATACCTTTTGCCAACATCTGAGTACCGACAAGAATATCAGCATCACCTTTAGAAAACTTTGAAAGAATATCTCTATGACCATCCTTTCCTGAAGTTGTATCTCTATCAAAGCGAAGTACTCTTAAGTCAGGAAATTCTTCATTTAAAAACTCAATTACCCTTTGCGTACCAATCCCAAAAGGTTTGAAAGCAGTTGAATGACAATCTGGGCAACGATTGATCAATCTTGATTTATGATCACACCAATGACACTGTAACCATTTTTTCCCTTGTGCTCCGAGATGAACTGATAAAGGAACGTCACAGTTGGGGCAATTTATTAAATATCCGCAATTTCTACAACTTAAAAATCCACTATGCCCCCTCCTAGGGATCAAAATTATTGCTTGCTCTTCTTTTAAGCGTAGTTGAGGAAGCAATTGTAATAATTCATTGGAAAAAATTTTCATATTTCCCTTCTTGAACTCATTACGCATATCAATAATTTTTATTTCAGGAGTCTCAATACTGGATATCCTTTGAATCATTCTTACCAATTTAAAATTCCTTTCAAAAATACACTTTTTCCAAGTCTTCATTGATGGGGTTGCACTCCCCAAAATTAACTTTGCAGAATTCCTTTTTACTATTTCAATAGCAATCTCTCTTGCGTCATAGCAAGGCATAGGACTATCTTGCTTATAAGAAACATCATGTTCTTCATCCATTATTATTAATCCCAGATTTTTGATTGGAAGAAAAACTGCCGACCTTGTACCTATTACTATTAAAGGTTCATTAGCATTAATAATTTTCTTCCAAACTAAAGTCCTATGATCGGGAGAACAATTACTATGATATTCGTAAACGACATTATTAAATCGCCTACTAAACCTATCAATAAGTTGAGGAACTAATCCAATTTCAGGGGCTAGTATCAAACAACTTTTTTTCTTAAGAAATTGATCTTCAGCAATTCTCATATACACTTCTGTTTTACCTGAACCTGTTTCGCCCCAAAGAAGTAATGCATCTCCTGTTTTCATTGTTTGAAATTCTTGAAATGCAATTTTTTGCTCATTTGTAAGATTTGGTTTTTTCTTTGCGATATGATCTTTTAAAAAGGAATTTAATTTACTATTTATATTTTTTTTTCTTTTAGACTTAGCAAGATAATTTTTACTGACCATTGAGTTAATTAGAGTGTAATTAAAACCAGACTTTATTAATTCACTTTGCCAATTTCCTTTTTTAGATAAAGTATCCATTAAAAAAAATTCTTTTTTGGTTAATCCATTTTTCTTAATATCAAATTCTTTTTTAGTTTCAATCCATATTTGATCTTTTAAACCTTTAGAGAAATTTTTATATTTACCAATCCAGCCAGGAGGAAATGCAGTTTTAAACATTTTTAAATTACTAACCATATAAAAAGAGGCTAGGGATTCTATCAATTCTCTCCAAGATTCATCAATTATTTTTTTCTGCAAAATACTTTCAACAAACAAATATCTTATGCTTTTTTCTCCAGTAATATTTGATTCATCATTATTGATTGTCGAAAAGTCTTTTTTGGAGATCACCAACCCATTCAATAATCTCCCCCTTAGTCTCACACTTACAATATCTCCAACTTCTGCTCCAAGATTATTTCCATCTAAATAGTAAAAGCTTTCATTACTACTACCTATATCAAGCAAAATTTCTAATTTATAGGAGATATTTAATAACTGATTACTTGCCGGCTTCAAAACTTTTTCTTAGTATTGGATTGTTGAACATTCCACAAAGTGTTTTTTGCACATTGTAAGTATCCTGCTCTTAAGGGAGACATGAAGCTCTGATCATTGACTTAAAATTCAAAATGATCTGCCTGTCTGAGAAATCCCAAGACTTTTTACTTTAGGTAATCTATAGCACTATTTAAATTTTTCAACAATTTAGAAAACTTTTCTTATTCTCAATTTCCTGAAAAAGTTTTTTAAACATTGAGGGGACTTTACTACTAAATGTTCAAATTAGCCCTAAATAAAATTTTATCTAGTTAAATTCACCGTAGAAAGGAGTTAATTATGTGTCCAGTCGCAGCAGAATCAAAGAATTCCAAGCCTAGTTCAAAAAAAAAGATCAATAAAAAAATTAATACAAATTTAGAAACAGTAGTTGAAAAAGATAGTAATAAAAATAATCAAACTTTACAGACATCTGCTGAGTTAAACGAAAGCAATATTGAAAATAACAATAATGAATTTAGTGATTCTGAAGAAGAAGATAAAGGGCTAGGGAATATAAAACTTGGGCCAAAAGGTATCTACACTGAAGATTCAATAAGAGTTTATCTCCAAGAAATTGGAAGAATTAGACTTTTAAGACCAGATGAAGAAATTGAGCTTGCAAGAAAAATTGCTGACTTACTCCAATTAGAAGAACTAGCAACTCAATATGAGTCAGAAAAAGGACATTTCCCATCTGTAAGAGAATGGGCCGAGTTGATAGATATGCCTCTTCCCAAATTTAGAAGAAGACTTCTCTTAGGGCGGAGAGCTAAAGAAAAAATGGTTCAATCAAATTTAAGATTAGTTGTTTCCATTGCTAAAAAATATATGAACAGAGGTTTATCATTTCAAGATTTAATCCAAGAAGGAAGTTTGGGTCTAATTAGGGCAGCGGAAAAATTCGACCATGAAAAAGGTTATAAGTTCTCTACATATGCAACTTGGTGGATTCGCCAAGCCATTACAAGAGCAATTGCGGATCAAAGTAGAACTATTAGATTGCCAGTTCACTTATACGAGACAATATCCAGAATTAAAAAAACCACAAAAGTTCTTAGCCAAGAATTTGGCAGGAAACCTAGTGAAGAAGAAATCGCTGAGAGTATGGAAATGACAATCGAAAAATTAAGATTTATAGCTAAAAGTGCGCAACTTCCTATTTCTTTAGAAACTCCAATAGGGAAAGAAGAAGACTCAAGACTAGGAGACTTTATAGAGGCTGATATAGAAAATCCAGAGCAAGATGTTTCTAAAACTTTACTAAGAGAAGATTTGGAAGGAGTATTAGCCACTCTTAGTCCAAGAGAAAGAGATGTTCTCAGATTGAGATATGGAATTGATGATGGAAGAATGAAAACTCTTGAAGAAATTGGCCAGATTTTTGATGTGACGAGAGAAAGAATTAGACAAATAGAGGCAAAAGCCCTAAGAAAACTTAGACATCCAAATCGAAATGGGGTTTTAAAAGAATATATAAAATAAAAAAAGTTAAGTATAATAATTAGCTTTAAAAACTGGCAAAATAATAGCTTAAAATAAATTCGACTTAATTTTTAATTCAAACTCAAAATAATATTTAATGACTAATTTTAAGCTGAAAATAGCTAGTAGAAGAAGTAAACTAGCAATGGTTCAAACTTTATGGGTTAAAGATCAACTAGAAAGGAATATTCCCAATTTAGAGGTATCTATAGAAGCTATGGCAACTCAAGGTGACAAAATCCTTGATGTAGCCTTAGCAAAAATAGGCGACAAAGGCTTATTTACAAAAGAACTTGAAGCACAAATGCTTGTAGGCCATGCAGATATAGCAGTACATTCTCTAAAAGATTTACCAACCAATTTGCCTAATGGCCTTAAATTAGGATGCATTACAAAAAGGGAGGATCCTGCAGATGCTTTAGTAGTAAACAAAAAAAATGAATGTTATAAATTAGAAAACTTACCTGAAGGTTCGATTGTTGGAACAAGCTCCCTCAGAAGACTTGCACAATTAAGAAATAAGTACCCACACCTTGTTTTCAAAGATATCAGGGGAAATGTTATTACAAGAATTGAAAAATTAGATGCAGGAGAATTTGATTGTATAATTCTTGCGGCCGCTGGTTTAAAGAGATTAGGCTTTGAATCAAGAATTCACCAGATTATCCCAAGTGAGGTTTCCCTTCATGCCGTTGGCCAAGGAGCACTAGGCATTGAATGTAAATCTGACGATAAAAAAGTTTTAGAAATTATAAATATCTTAGAAGATAAACCCACCAGTCAAAGATGTCTAGCAGAGAGGGCTTTTTTAAGAGAGCTTGAAGGTGGATGCCAAGTCCCAATAGGAGTGAATAGTAAAATTCAGAATGAACAACTTTGCCTTACTGGGATGGTTGCATCTCTTGATGGAGAAAGGCTTATTAAAGATCAATATATTGGCAATATTAATGATCCCGAAGAAGTAGGCAAAGAACTAGCTAAAAAATTAAAGCAGCAAGGTGCCGAAGAAATACTAAGCGAAATATTTGAAAAATTTAGAGAAAAATAAAATTAGTTAATTTACTAATTTAGGATCAATTTCTTTTTTGTATCTCTCTTCACAATCTTTTATCACTTTAACAGCTTCTTCTATCCCAAAAAAACCATTGACAGTACATGTTCCTGGTTTTTTTAGATCTTTGTAGTGCTCCCAATAATACTTTGTTTCTTTTAACCAATGATCTCCAAGGTCTTCATAACTTGAGATATGATCCATTCTTTTATCATCTGCCAGAACCGCTATTACCTTATCATCGACCTCTCCACCATCATCAAATTTCATCACCCCAATAATTCTTGCCTCCACAATAGATCCGGGTATCAATGGCTCAGTTACCCCAACAATTTCTACATCAAGCGGATCTCCATCTTCATCCCATGTCCTTGGAATACATCCATAAGCAAAAGGATACGCAAGTGATGAATAACCTACCCTATCAAGTTTAAGATGGCCCGTTTCTGTAATTAATTCATATTTATTTATGGTATTAGAGTTCAATTCAACAATAGTGTTTATTATTGTATTTGAGCTATCAGTGAAAGCATTTAGTATGTGCAATAAATTTGGGGTAACCCTGCTTGGGGGTTGATTGAGATTTGCCATCAAGAAATTATTTTTGTTTATCTTACATCCTCACACCTAACCAAATTCTTTAAAAGTAATGTTTCAGCAAAAATCATTTATTTTAGAGTTTAAATGATTAATAAAATAGTTTGGCGATAGTTCTTCATTAGTTACAGCTCTTACCAACTCCATAGAATTAACTGATCTGCCATATTTATGTATATTATTTTTTAACCAAAAGATGATCTTTTGATATTCACCATTTTCAATTAAGTTATCAATCAAACCTATGTCTCTTTCCATTTGAGAAGATATTTGCGCACTTATAACATGTCCTAACAAATATGAGGGGAAATATCCAAACGCACCTTCACTCCAATGAACATCTTGAAGACAACCTTCTGAATCATTAGATGGTTTTATTCCTAGGAGTTCTTCATATCTTTTATTCCATTCTTTTGGAATATCTTCAGCAGGTAACCCTCTTTCAATTAAATCTATTTCAAGTTCGGTTCTTATTAATATGTGTAAGCCATAAGTCAATTCATCCGCTTCAACCCTATTTAATCCTGCTTCCAAATGATTAATAGATTTCCATAGTTCTAAATAATTATTAAGAGAACATCCTGCCGAAACAAATTTGTTAAAAAATCTTTTCGAAAAAGATTTAGATTTAACTATTCTATTTTCCCAAAATAATGATTGACTTTCATGTATACCCATAGAAGTTGCTTGACCTAAAGGCCAAGCAAACCATTGATGACTTTGTGATGGCAAACCTTGCTCATAAATTGAATGTCCCCATTCATGTGCAGTTGCCAAAAAACTTGATAATGGTTCACCTTCAACAATTCTTGTCGTAATCCTATAATCATTAGGTCCTAATGTAATCGAAAAAGGATGGGGAGATTTACCAACAACAACTAGATCTTCATCTCTCCCAAACTCATCAAGTAATTCAGAACATAAATTATGTTGAGATTCTGGTCTTAAATCCCAGTGATATTTCTTAGACTTATTAAATCCTCTAATCAACTCTGGAAGAGTGTCTTTCAAAGGCTGAAACATTTTATTCAACCACTTTAAAGTTAATTCAGGCTCAAAGGGCTGGGCTAAAGTCTCCCAGGGTGAATATTGATCTGATATTTGTTTTGCCTCTTCAATCCGTAATTTGACTAGTTCTCCAAAGTATGGAAGAAAAACTTTAAAATCTGATTTTTTCTTAGCTTCTTGCCAACTTTCATATCCTTTAGATTTTGCCTTTGCTAAAGACTCAACTAATTTAGGATCTAAATTTTTTGCTCGATTAAATTCCTTGATTAAAAGATTAATGTTTTTTTCTTTACCTTGAATAAAAAGTTGATTATTGGAGTTTAGTTCAGTATTTAATAATTCATTTTTAGCGGATTGTATTAAATCAGAAAATTCCTCGGAAGAATTTCTTCTATGCAAGATTTTTGCAATATAGGTAAGTTGTTCAGACCTCCAAGAAGCTCCTTTCCTGGGCATCCCTGTATTCTGATCCCAATAAAGCGTATTTTGGATTGAACCTAATATTTGAGTTTCTTTAAGATAAGCCCCCAGCTTATTCCATTGAATTTCGGCCAAAATTTAAATATAAGTTAAATTTATTTTAAGATAAAAATTTTGATGTCTGCAGTAAAACATACATCTTTATCCATAATAGGATATTGATTAATTAGCTTTTTACTTATATGGAACAAATATTTTCAAAATTAAAATTCATAACCCATGGCGAGGGTTTTATTGATATCACACATGATTTAAATTTGTTTATTGAAAAAAATTATTTTCATGCCGGAATTTTAAATTTAACTTCACTTCATACAAGTTGCAGTTTAACTATTAATGAAAACGCAGATCCAAATGTACTAAGAGACCTAAAAAAGTATATGCAATCGATAGTTCCACACGATTCCTACCTAAGCTTATCAAAAGATAGAGAAGAAATATCCTATAAACATTATCAAGAGGGGGCAGATGATATGCCAGCACATATTAAAACATCCCTAACAAACACTTGTTTATCTTTGAGTTTTCAAAAAGGGGAAATTATGCTTGGTACATGGCAAGCAGTTTATTTATGGGAACATCGATTTGATCAAAAGGAGAGAATCATAAATGTACATATAATTGGTGAGAAAAAGTAAGATATTTATAATGTAATTAAGTCAGATTTCTTATTTAATGGAACCCTACATTTTGCAAGATGAAGAATTGAATGAATTAGTTGTCAAAATACCTGGCTGGGAAATTAAATCTAAAAAAATCCAAAGAGAATTTAACTTCGCTAATTTTATTGAAGCATTTGCTTTTATGACTAAGGTTGCTTTAATCTGTGAAAAATATAATCATCATCCTAACTGGGAGAATGTTTATGCAAAAGTAATAATTAAATTAAATACACATGATCTAGGAGGTATTACAAATCTTGATCAAACATTAGCTTCGGAAATCAACAAAATTTTCGATCAATAAAAATATAAACTTGTTTTCAGCTAATCAAAATGTCTAAAAATTTATTGCCAGTTACTATTATTAGTGGATTTTTAGGTTCTGGCAAAACTACACTTCTGAATCATATTTTAAAAAATCAAGTTGGCATCAAAACAGCTGTTTTAGTCAACGAATTTGGAGAGATTGGAATAGATAATGACTTAATAATAGAAGGCTCAGAAGATATGATCGAATTAAATAATGGATGTATATGTTGCTCTATCAATGGCGAATTATTAAATACCGTATCCAAAGTTTTAGAAAGAGCTGAGAAATTAGACTATTTGATTGTTGAGACAACTGGATTAGCAGATCCATTACCAGTAGCCATGACTTTTGCGGCTGGTGATCTTAGAGAAAAAGTAAGATTAGATTCGATAATCACTGTCATTGATGGAGAAAATTTTGATTTTGAAATCAACAATACTAGTATCGCCTATTCTCAAATTTTATACGGAGATATCCTACTTCTAAATAAATCTGATCTAGTAAATGAAAAACAATTAAAAAAAATAGAGGAGTTTATAAAAAAAATAAAAAAAGAACCAAGGATTTTGAGATCAACTAATAGTGAAGTCGCATTACATACAATAATGAGCGTGGGTCTATTTGAGACAGATACTTTTGAATTCGAGAAAAATAAAAAAAATTTAACACAAAATTCAAACGATCACTCTTCTCATTCCCACGATCACTCTTCTCATTCCCACGATCACTCTTCTCATTCCCACGACTTTATAAATAACATCGAGGGTTTTACCTCAGTTTCTTATGAGACATTTGAACCATTTTCCTTAAGGAAGTTTCAATATTTCTTAGATAATCAAATCTCACAAAATGTATTTAGAGCAAAAGGAATATTATGGTTTATGGAAAGTGAAAGAAAACACATTTTTCACCTATCTGGAAAGCGTTTTTCTCTAGATGATGAGGAATGGACAAAAGAAAAATCTAACAAGATAGTATTAATTGGGAAAAACTTAGATCACCAAACTATTAAAAATCAACTCTCATCATGTAGATTTAATTCAGATTAGAGTTCATATTAGGATTTAATTAATTTTTGAAAATACGCATTAAAGGCTTTAAAAAAACATTAACAGAATTAAATTTTCTTTATTTCACTTCGTTTATTGTTTCACTCTTAGTAATCATTCCAATTTCCAATTTTCTTCTAGAGGGAATTAATTACATTATTAGTGGAAATTTTTCATTAGGTATTGCTGGAGGAGAAGAGGTATTAGGAACTTTAAAAGTTCTAATACTGACAAGTTTTTTTGGTGGCGGGTTAGGAACTTTGAATGGATGGTTACTTTCAAATTGTGATTTTAAGTTCAGAAAAGTTCTCCGTATTTGTCAGCTAGTTCCACTAGCTGCCCCAGCATATCTAATAACAGCTATTTTGCAGGATTTAGGAAGTATTTTTGGGTATCAAGTAACTGGTTTATGGTGGGGGGTATTAATACTTTCAATTTCTACTTATCCATATGTATTCATTCTTGCTAACGAAAGTTTTAATAAATTTGGAGTAAATCAAATCAATGCTAGTAGAGGGTTAGGAGTAGGGCCTTGGAGGAGCTTCTTTAAAATCGCTTTACCAATGGCATTACCAGCACTAATAACAGGAATAAGTTTAATGTGTATGGAAGTAATGAATGAGTTAGGTACATTTGCATTATTAAATATACCAAGTATTTCTACTGGTATAGCTGAAAATTGGATAGTTGAGGGTAATCCAAAAAGTGCTATTGGATTATCTTTGGTAGCCTTATTAATGATTTTCACTTTAATTATTTTCGAAAAGTTATCAAGAAGAAAATCAAAGAGGTGGAGTGAAAATCCTGCATCAAAAGATTCTCAAGGATGGAAATTAAACAAAACTAGAGCTTTTGTAGCAATAATCATATCTTTATTTCCTCCAATTTTCTCTTTTGGGATTCCATGTTTTTGGGTTATTCTCAATTTAGATCTAATTCAAAAAGGGATATCTATAGAGTTACTTAGCTTAGCACTAAGGACCATAAGTCTAGGACTTTTAACTGCATTAATAGCAATGCTATTCTCTTTAATAATTTCCTTAGCCAGACGCCCAAATAAAAGTTTATTACTAGGATTAATAACAAATCTTGCGGGGATAGGTTACGCAATCCCAGGCACTGTATTAGCTTTATCTTTAATAAGCATTTCTTCTTCAAAATTTAATTTCATAGCTATATGCTTACTAATTTGGGGTTATCTTGTGCGATTTCTAACGATCTCTAAGGGGTCTATTGATTCAAGTCTTGAAAGAATTCCTCCTAGTCTTGATGAAGCAGCACTTGGACTAGGAGAGAATTGGCTGGGGATCATCAAAAGAATTCATCTACCTCTTCTCCAAGGACCAATATTCGTAGGATCGCTTTTAGTTTTTGTTGACACGATAAAAGAATTACCCATAACCTTTATTTTAAGACCATTCGATTTCGATACATTATCTGTGAGAATATATCAATATGCTGGAGATGAAAGAATGGTAGAGGCAATATTACCGGCCATTCTTATCATGACTTTAGGCCTAATTGCATCAATTGCATTGATACCAAGTTTAGAGAAAAAAAACTAAATTCTTTTCGACACTTTTCTTATTAAGAAAGGTAAGCTTAACAACAAATCTGCAGAGGTAGATATAACCCTAAAATTAACTAAGCTTATAAGAATTATATTTTCTGGAATACTTTTCCCAATAAATAAAAGGAGGCAAGCCTCAAAAACACCAACTCCTCCTGGAGCTGCTGGAACTACCAAGCCTATAGACCATGACAAAGAAAAAATTACTAATAAAAATATGATGTTCAGATTATCACTTATATAAAAAGTATTTAAGCAAATATAAAACCCAATAAATTTAGATAAAACAAAAGCAATTTCAAGAAATAAAGCTCTAAGAGGGAAAAAAGAAACTATATTTATTTTCTCTTGAAATTGGTCCTTTAAATTTGGAAGTCTCAAAACCTCAAATACTTTCCCCTTAAGAGACCCTAATATTTTTAATATCAAAAAAATGAATTTTCTATTTAAGAATATTAAAGGAAAAATTAAAAAAAAATAAAATGGTGAAAAAATCAATCCCATTGATGCCAAGAGAAAAGATCCACTCAACATAAAATAAGGTTCTATGAGGGTAGAATACAAAGCAATTTGAGGGTTACTTATTTTTTTTATAAAATTAAATCTTTCAACAAAATGCCAAAACCCACCTGGAATGTATTTAAGAATATTGGTTAAAACATAAAAAGAGACTAGATTATTACTTTTAAATTCTTTCCCGAACCATTTAACAATATATTTCCATGCATAAGCGTTAAGGTAAATACTTAAAACACAAAATAAAAATGATAAAGATAGATTAATTCCATCTCTTTCTAAATTAATATCAAAAGAAATTTGATCAATATTATCAAAAAAATAGATACAAAAATATGACAAGCTTGAAATAAAGAAAATACTCTTTAAACCAACAAAATTAATTTTTTTAAGGAATTTAAAATATGGTTGATTATTTGTATTAAATCTCATTTCCAGTTTTCAAATGGTTTAAATTTTTTACTTGACTCTTGTATTATTTTTCGTATTTCGAAAGTTGATATTTTATGCTTCAACTTTAATCTCAAAACCTCATCATTTTCTGGTTTTATATTTATTGATCCATCGGGTTTCAAAGTTTGTTTAACTTTTATATTTCCTAAAGTTGTTGAACATTCTCCTCTACGTCTAAGTAATATCCACCTAGATTGGGTCCTTTCACGAACCCCAATAGTATTGGAATAATCAAACCATAATCGCCTAAAAAATTCTTTTTTCTCAATTGGCAAGATTGCTTGAATAGAAAATCCAATTCTATTTTTTTTCATATTGATAGCTTGATAGGAAACATCGTAAGCCCCCTCAATTCTAAGTTTCTCTACAAAATTAGATATATCTTCGGGTGTTTGGTCATCAATCCATGCTTCTTGAATAGAAATCTCTTCACACTTTGGACTAATTTGTACATTATCGTTAAAAGAAGAATTCTCAAATGAAGAAATTTTATAAACTCTTACCAAATTAGGGAATGGAAATTTTAGGTTACCAATGCCTACTCCATAAGATTCAATAGAAAATTTCGAAGGAGGTTCAGGATAGTCGGCTAAATTAGCAAGTAAAGCAATACCAGTCGGTGTTGAGAGTTCACCCTCTATTGAGTCACGGTTTGATAAAACCTTAATATTTTTTTGTCTTATTAGCTCTATTACAGCAGGAGGTGGTACGGATAATTTTCCATGTTCAGTTTCAACAAAACCTTTCCCCAACATTGGTTCATTACAATAAACTCTATTTGGATTTAAATAATTCAATGCAGCACACACCCCAATGATATCCACCAATGAATCTATAGCTCCAATTTCATGAAAATGAACATCATCAGATTTAATGCCATGAACTTTTCCTTCCGCAATTGCTAAGGATTCAAATACTTTATAAATTATTTTTTTTAATTGATCTTCTAAGTGGCCATCTAAAATAAGTTCCTTAATACTTCTCCAAGTTCTTTTGATCGGAATACTATCAATATTCTCAACCTTTGCCTTAATGCCTCGAATTGAACAACTTTTTGATTCCTTAAAGTCTAATTGATATAAATCCTTTAATCCCAGATCAATAAGTGGCTGTTCAATGACTTTTTTAGGCACCCCTAAATCATAAAAAGCTCCTAACAACATATCTCCAGATATCCCAGGAGAACATTCAATTAAAACATCTTCCATAAATCAAAGATTTCTTGGCTAGTAAAATTGCGGTGGGAATCAATCTTTCATTCTAGTTATTCCTAGAAAGATTTTTTTCAATCACTTCGTACTTCATTAATTTCAAAGAATTTCCATCTCTGGTGGTATCTAAACTTACGAAGCTATGCAGAAGTTCTAGAGAAAGCTCTCCTTTAATGACTAATTTAAAATTCTTATTTTTTAAATTTTTTGACTTTATAGCAGGGCAGATTTTAATAACAATTTCTTTTTTTTGAGTGTTGACAAAAACTAATTCTCCTCTAACAGAAAAATAATTGTCTTTTAGATCTAATTCCTCTAATAATTTTGAGAAGTTAGTTTTTGAAGAATCATTAGGAAAATCGTTCAGTTGATATGGATCCCAAATGCCTGCAACCTGTAAATGCAAGTTTTGAGTATTTTTATTCTTTGGATAAACAATCCAATAGTAACTTTTCTTTAAATCAATATGCTTTTTCAAAAGTGATAATGCTTTACCTAAAACTACTGTTTCAATTTTTTCTTCTTTATTGTCAATTAAAAAGCCTCTATTTAATTGCTCACTACTAATAGGAGTGAATTTACCATTAATTATACCGATTGCTCTATGCTGTAATTGGTTAGTAACTTTTGGAATAGGGTTTTTTAACATATTAAAATTTGAAAATAACGATTAATAGTATTGAATTTCTCAATTTTCCTCCAAACTATTAAAAGACTTTAAGGCATCATCAATTGCATCAGAGGGATCAGTCGCATCAATCATACTATTTTGTCTCCGAATCATTTCTACAAGTTCAAAAGGATTAGTTGGAAGAGCTGATCTATCATCTTCTGTTTTAGTTGAGGTATCAATTTCTAATTCTTCAAATAAATATTCAGCACTTAGGTAATCACCTTTTAAGATAATTAATAAAGTAAAAAAAATCATAAAATTTATTGATCTAAGAAGGCTTTTGCAAAAATAAATTTTCATTTTATTTAATTTCAAAATTCTTTAACACCAAAAATTTCTGCTAGTTTAATTTTACATAGTTTGGTAGAAATTTGTTAATAGCAACTTGGAATGTTAACTCTATAAGAACCAGACTTTCACAAATAATAGATTGGATTAATAAAGCCAGGCCAGATATTCTGTGTTTGCAGGAAACAAAAGTGATAGATGATAGTTTCCCTATTGAACCTTTTGAAAAGTTAGGATACTCAGTAGAGGTCTACGGGCAAAAATCATACAATGGTGTAGCTATTATTTCTAAAATAAAGCCAGAAAATGTTAAAAAAGGATTTTACGGTTGTACCGACTTTAATCAAAATATCGAAATTTTCCTAGATCAAAAAAGATTAATTTCTGCAAATATTAATGGTATTAAAATCATAAATGTTTACGTGCCAAACGGATCTTCTTTAGAATCTAATAAGTTCGAATACAAAATTAATTGGTTAAATTGTTTGGCTTCATTTTTGGATGACCAAGAAAAAAAAGGAGAATTAATTTGTCTTATGGGTGATTTTAATGTTGCTCCGTCTCAATTGGATATTCATGATCCAAAGAAATATGAAGGAGGAATAATGGCATCTGAATTAGAGAGAAATGCATTAAACAATGTCCTTAAAAAAAGATTAATAGATTCGTTCAGGATTTTTGAACAAAATACTGGTCATTGGAGTTGGTGGGATTACCGTAATAATGCATTTGAATTAAATAAAGGTTGGAGAATAGACCATATATATATCAGTAAAGAACTGTCATCAAAACTAAAAAGTTGTGTCATAGACAGCTCACCTAGGGGTAATTTGCGTCCAAGTGATCATGCCCCAGTAATGATAGATCTTAACTTAAACGACATAAATCTAGATTTTTTTGAGGATGAGGATAATTTCTTCGAAATATAAATAAAAAAAATTGGATTTCTTTAATGCCTGAAAACGCTTATTAATAAAGAGTTATCTAAATTAAGTTTGTTTTTTATGGTGATTTCTTAAAAATTAATAATTTACAATCCTAACTATCGCAATAAAAATATCATAATGTAGAATTTCAATCTGATTGACAAAATTTTTACTTATTTCTAATTTAGAACATGACAAGATTTTTCTTAAAACATCATTTAGCTAAATTGTGACTGACATATTAAATTACACAAAATCTGAAGAAATTTTCTCTGCAGCCCAGCAACTAATGCCAGGAGGAGTTAGCTCCCCAGTAAGAGCTTTTAAGTCTGTAGGCGGCCAGCCAATTGTCTTTGATAGAGTCAAAGGACCTTTTGCATGGGATATTGATGGGAATAGATATATTGACTATATAGGAAGCTGGGGTCCGGCAATTTGTGGACATGCCCACCCTGAAGTAACAACGGCATTACAGGAAGCAATTGAGAAAGGAACAAGTTTTGGTGCTCCATGCGTTCTAGAGAACAAACTTGCTGAAATGGTAATAGATGCAGTCCCATCTGTAGAAATGGTTAGATTTGTTAATAGTGGAACTGAAGCCTGCATGGCTGTTTTGAGACTCATGCGAGCATTTACTGGAAGAGATAAAGTTATTAAATTTGACGGTTGCTATCACGGTCATGCGGATATGTTTTTAGTGAAAGCAGGATCTGGTGTAGCCACTCTGGGTTTACCAGATTCACCAGGCGTTCCACGGACAACAACTGCCAACACACTTACTGCACCCTACAATGACCTTGAGGCAGTAAAAAAATTATTTTCTGAAAATCCTGATGCCATTTCGGGGGTTATACTCGAGCCTATCGTTGGTAATGCTGGATTTATTACTCCAGAACCTGGATTCTTAGAAGGACTAAGGGAATTAACCACTGAGAATGGATCTTTATTAGTTTTTGACGAAGTAATGACTGGATTCAGAATAAGTTATGGAGGCGCTCAAGAAAAGTTTGGAGTTACTCCTGATTTAACCACCCTTGGCAAAGTAATTGGAGGAGGCCTGCCTGTTGGAGCTTATGGAGGCAAGAAAGAAATAATGTCAATGGTAGCGCCTTCAGGACCGGTATACCAAGCAGGTACTTTGAGCGGCAATCCTCTTGCAATGACTGCTGGGATAAAAACTCTTGAGCTGCTCAAACAAGATGGTACGTACGATAAACTTGATTTAACAACTTCAAGATTAATTGAAGGGATAATTCAGTCTGCAGAAAATAACGGTATTGCTATCAATGGTGGCAGTGTAAGTGCTATGTTTGGATTTTTCTTATGCGATGGACCAGTTAGGAACTTTGATGAAGCTAAAACAAATGATGCCGAACTTTTTGGTAAGTTGCATAGAGAAATGCTTCAACGAGGAATTTACCTAGCGCCAAGTCCCTTCGAAGCTGGTTTCACATCACTAGCTCACAGCGAAGAAGAAATTGATAAAACTATCGAGGCTTTTGACGAATCTTTCAACGCGATTAAAAGATAATCATTTACTTATTTTCCCCAAAAGAAAATAAGTAAATGATAAAAACTTTAGAATACTATTTTTAAATAATTATCTTCTACCACCAACTATTACTGGGGGAGTACCTCCTTCTGAACCTGGTAAGCCAGGAACAACTTGTGTACTACCATCCCATTTGTCGAGAAATAATTTAAAAAGTACCTGATCGTCAAGACTTCTATTTAATGTCTCATATCTAAGTGCTTCTTGTTCTGCAATTTCAACTTCTGTCTTTGCCCTTAATAATTGCTGTCCAGCTATTTGCTTTTGTTCAATGGCAGCTCTATATTCTTCAGCGATCTCTAGACCAGTAAGATCTAAACTTTTAACATCTACATAATCGAATGAATTTAGTTCTTGTGCAACAGTATCGCCTACTTTTTCAGAAATTACTGCGAATTCAGTAGCAATTGTTTCTAGTTCATATTGAGAAAAGACTGATTTTAAAGCTTTTAGCAAAGATGGCTGAACAATTTTCTGATAAACATCGGTATTTCTGCTTGCAATTGTTGCGAAAATTCTTCCTGCTTCGTTAGGCTTTACTGAATACTTAACAGTAGCTGTGGCTCTAATAACTTGAAGATCTTTAGTTAAAGTTTCAAATTTTTCTGGTTGAACTTGAGTTTTTATATCAAATGGATATACAGACTGCACAAATGGAAGTTTGAAGTTTAAACCAGCTCTCCTAGAAGGGCCACTTACTTTCCCTAGTGTTGTAACGACTGCAACTTGTCCAGAAGGTACTACAAATAGAGATTGTGTGAGCAAAAGAAAACCAGTAAAAGACAATACAATCAATAATGTTGCTGTTCCACCAGGACCTGTCGGTGTGACATTTTTAAAAGATGTTGACATTAAATTTTATCTTTATAATTAATCATATTTAAATAGATTAATTAGTGCATTAATAAGACATTTAATTAAAATGTTTTTTTAATAATTGTAAATATAATAAAGATATTTGTTAGCAGATATTTTATTTAAATTCTTGCAAAAGTTTCAGATAAAGGTCCTCATCTATCTCCCTAATGTCATATTCAGAGGGTAAAACACCATGTTTATGCTCATGTACCGCCATCCAACAAAATTTCTCTATTTCTTCTTTTGAAAAACGAGGATATTCTTTTACTTTCTTAATCAATGATTCAATGAGAGATTCTGAATTATCTGCCATAGTTTAAGTAATGCTCTAAAGATCTTATCTAAAGTTATTAGCTTTTAGAGGAATGTTCAAAGACTCTTCCAATTCACCAACAAGCTTAATTGCTAATTGAAGATCATTTTTGCTCTTACTAGCAACTCTGAGTGTTTCTCCATTGATACTTACATTGATTTTTTTTATTTGATCTCTAATATTTTTACTGATTTTTTTTGCAATTTCTTGTTTAATTCCTTGTTTAAGTAAAATTGTCTGTTTAATTCTATTACCACTAACTATTTCAATGTCACCGTAGTCAAATATTTTTAAGGATAAGTTTCTTTTTATTGCCTTTTGTCTAATTATGTCATTGACAGCATTCAAAGTAAGTTCGCTATTGGTGATTATAAAAATATTTTCTTTTTCTAAATCAACTGAAGTATCCGTGCCCTTCAAATCGTAACGCTGAGAAATTTCCCTTTTAACTTGATCCAAAGTATTGACTAATTCTTGTCTATCAAAATCAGAAACCACATCAAATGAAAAACTTTCTGCCATAGTAAATTATTAAACGCTAAATATTATTAGCATAAATCATCTTTTAATAAGGGGAAATGGGTTAATTTAATCAAAAAACAACAAACTAACTACTTTGCCCATTTCTTCAGCACATCTACAACTATTTAGCAAAGTTTCACTATCGTGAAAGGCAAAACATATTAATTGATCGCACCTATTAATAATTTCCTGATTACAAAGACTACTTGCAAGTGGCAAAGGTAATTCATCATTTTCACTTTTTTCAACCAAATGCATAACCCTCTCAAGTTGATCCTTTATTTCGGGTATTTGTCTATCAAGGCTTTGTGGTAATAAAACAGTTAATAATGATGGATTAATATCTAAGACAGCTCGAATAACAGCCGCATTAACACCTTGAGATCCAGACGTAAGGATATTATGTCCTTCCTCTGCTAACGACCTTGCTATTAACTCAATTAAGTGAATATCTACGACCGGTACGTGTCTACTACCTAAAAAAGCAATTCTCCTTTTCCCATTATCTTGGAGTTTTGCAAGTTCTTGAGCTAAGGCATCAACACCTTCAGTTACTGGTAGATCTAAAGAGCGACTCAAAATAATAAAGTTCCTATATTTGAAATTAGCATTTATCTGAAAAATTGCAGGGAAAATCTATCTTTTCGAGAATTCTTTTTAGATTTACATGCTCTTGAACTAATTGAATAGCATAAGAAGCTTTAATTGATTCATGTATTCTGACATGACCAAAAGCTTGTTCAATAATTTCCACTGTGGAAAGAGTATCTAATTCCACCTTTAAAATTGGCACCTCCAATTCCTCCGCTCTATGAATCAATTGTGACAAAGGATCTCCTAAACCAGTTAAAATTAGGCATTGTGTCGAAGCCTCCAAAGCAGCAAGTTGGATATCAGTCCTATCAGCTCCAGTAACTACAGCCATATTTCGTCTTCTCCTGAAAAATTCCATTGCTGAATTCACCCCCATTGCACCAATACTTAATGTTTCAACAAGCAATTGATCTTTTTCAGGACAACAAATTACTTGGGCATCTAGTCTTCTTACAAGCTCACCTACGGTGACGCTTCTAAGAAGTGGTGATTTAGGCATCACTCCAAACACTTCAATATCCAGATCTTTAAGAGAGGGTATTATTTCATTTTTAACTTTATCCACTTCTTGCGGCAAAACTCCGTTTAATACAACTCCAGCCAATTTCTCACCTAATTGTTTTTTCGCATCAAGTAATGCATCCACACTTTTACAATCTTCCCATAAATTCACAATTAAAACTTTGGCATCTAAATCCTTAGCTAATTGCGGAAGACTTAATCCATAAATCATACCCTCATGAAGACTTCCGGCTGCTTCTAAAATGTTCAGGCCTTCAAAATCATCATTAACCAATCCTTCAATCTGATCAAAACCTTTTCCTGGGAGTAAGTCTTTATTGAAGATTCTTTTTTCAGCTGAGATATTATCCAATAATCCTACTGAAGATATTAAATTCTCCTCTTCGATATTTAATGTTGATCCAATAAACTTAACATCATCATCTATTAATCCTTCATAAGACATTGAAGGGAGATTAGTAAGTTCAATACATGTTGCTAGAGGTTTTCCTATACGAACTTTTTTTTTCTTCTGTAAAAGGTTTTTTGCTATCCCAAGAACCATTGCAGACTTACCACTAAATGGCTCACATGAGCCAATTAATAATATATCGCTCATAATTTAGTAAATTATTTATTAATAGGTTTAAGATAATATTTTTTTCAGAACTAAACAAATATTTATTTATGAGTTTTAATCAAAAAAAAAAAATAAATAATCTTTTTTTGGTAAATTTATTTTAATTCTTTGGTATCTTATAAAAATCAAGCAAAATGATAAATCCAACCAAAAACGAAAAAACCATAGGGATTACTGGAGCCTCAGGTGCGCTAGGGAAAGAATTAACAAAGTTGTTTCGTCAAAAAGGATATAAAGTGATTGGATTTACTCATAGTAAAACTAATTATGAAATAACTCTTGAATCTCCAAATAAATGGATTAAATGGGAATGTGGGAAGGAGTTGTCATTAAAAAAACAATTAGAAAATATAGACATTTTAATTTTGAACCATGGTATCTATGATTTAAGCAGAGAAAATTCCAATTATGAAAACTCAATAGAGATAAATGCATTAAGCAAATTCAAATTTTTAAATTTATTTGAAGATATTGCTCAAAGCAATGATTCACTAATAAAAAAAGAGATTTGGATAAATACATCTGAAGCAGAAATATTACCCGCCCTAAATCCGTCATATGAGATTAGTAAATCCCTTATTGGTCAATTAGTTTCTTTCAAAAAAAATCTTCTGGACAAAAATACAAAGAAAAAATTAATAATAAAAAAAATTATCTTAGGGCCTTTTAAGTCAGAACTAAATCCTCTAGGAATAATGAGCCCCAAATTTGTTTCTAAAAAAATTTATGATTTAGCCAATTCAAAAAATTATTTAGTAATAATTAGTCCAAACCCTTTAACCTATATACTTTTCCCATTGAAAGAATTTTTTAATTTTTTGTATTGCCAAATTATCTATAACTACAAATCTTAGTTTCTAGAAATCTCGATCTGTCAATATTTCAATACCATCTTTTAAAACAACTATTGTATGTTCCCATTGGGCCGATAATTTTCCATCTCTTGTTATTACGGTCCATCTATCATTTAGTGTTTTGCAAAATTTAGTTCCTTCATTAACAATAGGTTCAACCGCTAATGTCATTCCTTCACGAAGGACGACGTTGGGCAATTCTTTGGTCCGAAAATTAAATACCGATGGTTCTTCATGAAGATTTCTTCCAACTCCGTGACCTGTATAGTCTTCTACAACACTAAATCCATTTTTTACAACAATGTCTTCGATTTCCCCCGCCACTTCTAGAAGTGTATTCCCTGCCTTGATTTTCGAAAGCCCCGCATACAATGCTTTATAAGCTATTTCACTAAGTTTTTGAGCCTTTGGACTAACTTCTCCCACACAAATTGATATACAACTATCTCCATGAAAACCATCTAAATATGCCCCTGTATCAATTTTAACCAAGTCACCATTTTTAATTATTTTATTTTTACTTGGAATCCCGTGAACAACCTCATTATTAATACTAGAACAAATACTAGAAGGAAATCCATGGTAGCCTTTGAAACTTGGAACAGCTCCAAAACTTTTTATCCTCTTTTCTGCGAAATCATCTAAATCTTTTGTACTCATTCCAGGTTCAATTAAGTCATTAATTTCCCTCAAAACAGTTGCTACAATCCTGCTAGATTTTTTCATCAAATTTATTTCCCGTGAAGACTTTATTTCGATTCCTCTTCTCCTCTGAATAAAAGGAACTTGATCATTAGCTTTGGAATTATTTTTTTTTAACAAAAGATCTGCAAAATGTCTCATTGGAATAAATAATAGTAATAGGTAAATATCTTCAAAATAGCCTTTATGGTCTTGGCTACCTTAAATCTATCAATAACAATGGGAAAGGAACAAAAATGAAAACTTTATTTAATTCTAGGCAATTTCATAAGGCTTTGGCGCCATGGGTTTTTCTTCCATTATTTATATCTTCAATTACTGGTCTTCTTTATAGGGTTTCAAAAGATTTACTAGGTTACTCTAGAGAACAAGTTCATTGGTTAATGTCGCTCCATGAGGGCGAATGGCTTGGAAATAATGGAGAACTTATATACGTCATATTGAATTCCCTTGGAGTTTTATGGATGCTCATAACAGGATTTCAAATGTTTTCAAAAACAATTTCATTTACCAAAAAGGTTACTAAAGGCGAGTCAAAAGGTTAAGATATAGAACTTGTAGGACAATAAAGACCAAAATGGCCAAAGAGAAACAAGAGAAGGAATTAGAAACAGGTATGAAAGCTGACGCATCAGTTGATGTGGCAGTTGAACAAAAAGAAAAAAATACTGTTTCTGAGACTACGCAAATTTTAAGCGCATCCAATCTTATTAAGGAATTTGAGAATGAACAATTAAAAAAAGAATTACCTGAAATATATGTTGGGGACACTGTTAAAGTTGGAGTAAAAATTACAGAAGGTAATAAAGAAAGAGTCCAACCTTATGAAGGCGTTGTAATAGCAAAAAGGCATGGAGGTATCAACCAGACTATTACAGTTAGAAGAATTTTTCAGGGTATAGGTGTTGAAAGAGTATTTATGCTACATAGTCCACAGGTTGCTTCTCTAAAAGTTGAACGTAGAGGTAAAGTAAGAAGAGCTAAGTTATTCTATCTGAGAGATAGAGTAGGAAAAGCTACTCGCGTAAAACAACGCTTTGATCGATAAAGTTGTAAATTAATCAACTTATTGGTCACAAAGACGCTTATAATCATTTAAATGCGTCGTTAGTTCAGTTGGTAGAACGCAGGTCTCCAAAACCTGATGTCGGGGGTTCAAGTCCTCCACGACGCGTTTGATCAACATTATGTAAATCATTTTTTCATAAGATGGAGTTAGATCTTCAACCTGGGGACGTAGTAAAAGTCCTCGAATCAGCAGCTTTAGGATGGGTTCGTGCAAGAGTTATCAGAGTTAAGTCTGGTGGTAGAGTTGTCGTACAAAGTGACCAAGGCAGAGAATTTACTGCTAGAGGCAATCAAGTTAGGTTGATAGAACCTGCTGGTTTTAGACCTCAAAAATAAATAGTTCTTTTTACCAAGGCAGTTGGAAAACTAATTATTTCTGTAAATCCTCAAATTAATAAATTTTTTTTATTACAACCCCATTAATTAAGTATTATGATCTGATAATTTTAAGAATGAAGTTCTAAATAAATTTAGAACAAAACTCTGGGACCGTAGTTCAACTGGTTAGAGCACCGCCCTGTCACGGCGGAAGTTGCGGGTTCGAATCCCGTCGGTCCCGTTTTTTCTAAAAGAAATTTGGAAAAACGTTTAAGACTAGCCCCGAGTCCAACGGGATTATTTCATATTGGGACAGCGCGAACAGCACTATTCAACTGGTTATATGCACAAAAAATAGGTGGGAAATTTCTTATTAGAATAGAAGATACAGATTTTCTTAGATCTAAATCTGAATATACAGAAAATATATTAGAGGGTTTGAAATGGCTTGGACTTAAATGGGATGAAGAACCTATAAAGCAAAGTGACCGAATTTCGATTCACAAAAGTTATATCAAAAAGCTATTGGAATGTGGAGCAGCATATAGGTGCTTTACAACAGAAGATGAAATATCTGATTTAAGAGAAGAACAAAAAAACAAAGGATTACCTCCAAAGCATGATAATAGACACAGAAGTCTTTCAAAAGAAGAAATAGAAAAATTCATATCCCAAGGGATGACTTCAGTAATAAGGTTTAAGATTGATGAAAAAATTGAAATTAAATGGATAGATCAGATAAGAGGCGAAATCAAATGGCAAGGGAAGGATTTGGGTGGTGATTTAGTTTTGTCAAGAAGGGCTAAGGGATATGAGATTGGAGATCCTTTGTATAATCTTGCAGTTGTAGTTGATGATAATTTCATGAATATTACTCATGTTGTAAGGGGTGAAGACCATATCTCGAACACTGCAAAACAAATATTGATTTATAAAGCATTAAATTTTAATTTGCCAACCTTTTCGCATACACCCTTAATACTAAATAGCGAAGGGAAAAAATTATCTAAGAGAGATTGCGTTACTTCAATCGACGAATTTAGAGAAATGGGATATTTACCTGAGGCATTATCGAACTATATGGCCTTTTTAGGTTGGTCTCCAAAATCTGCCGACAGAGAAATACTTTCACTTGAAAAAATATCTGAAATTTTTGACTTATCAGAAATAAATAAAGCTGGAGCTAAATTCAGTTGGGAAAAACTCAACTGGATTAATTCTCAATATATAAAAAATATGGAATTAATAAAGTTAAGTGAAATCATGAGGAATTACTGGGATGATAATGGATGGGAGCCACCATCTCAAGAATGGGCTTATAAATTAGCAATTTTGATTAGAGACTCAATGACTCTTTTAAAAGATTCAATTGATCAATCAAAACCATTTTTCTTAATACCTACAATTCAAAAAGAAGGTCAAGATTTTCTGGAGAACAGGGATAGTAAATTATCTCTAAAACTAATCTTAAATTATTTAATGGAGCAAAAGACTATAAAAGTAAATAAAGAGAAAGCCAAAAATATAATAAATGAAATATCAAAAAAGCATAATATTAAAAAAGGGATATTAATGAAATCATTAAGGGTAGCCTTTTTTGGATCTCTCAGTGGGCCAGATTTAATTCAAAGTTGGGAGCTTTTCGCAGAGAGTAAAACGGATAGAACTCGAATTGAAAGATGTCTTTAATCAATCAAAAAATTTTTTTTCGCCTAATTCAAGTCTATTTGCCAAAGGTTTCGCTGAAAGTCCTTGTATTCCTACTGTCATCAAAATAGTAAGAAAAACTAAACCTTGGAGACGTCCAGCCCCAAGGATACCAGCCTGCTCTAATCTGATAGAAAAAAGAGAAGCTACAGCTGCAGTGACAATACCTCTTGGGGCTAACCAGGCTAAAAATATTTTTTCTTTTAAGTTCAAGTCTCTCCCCATTGTTGCTATCCAGATAGAGATAGGGCGAACTATTACCATCAACATAAAAACGCAAACAACCCCTCCCCAGCCAAGCGGACTTAATTCACTCCAAGAAACGTCAGCGGCCAAAAGAGGGAAAAGAACTGTTATTGCTAATTGAGCTAATTCACCTATTAGATTATCCAATCTCTCCTTATCTATAACTTCTCTTTTGCCTACAATAAAACCTGCCGCGACTGAAGCCGGCAAGCCCGATTCTGGTAAAAAATATTCGCAAATTCCATACACAAGGAAAATAAATCCAAGGGTAACTTGAAGCTCTATACCAAATGAGGCTTCATTCTTTATTTTTTTTAAAATTTCTGATAGTAACCATCCTGCACTTAATCCGATTAAAACTCCTCCGCCTAATCTTTGCATTAATGCTATAAATACATCGTTAATCCCACGAAGATCCCCTAAAGTCAGTTCTAAAAGCAGTAATGCTAGTACTGCACCAATTGGTTCAAGCAACAATCCCTCAGCTTTTAAAACTTCCGAGAGTGGGGAAGTTAATTTTATTTGTTCCACTAATGGAGAGACAACTGTTGGTCCAGTTGCTAGAACTATGGCACTATATATTCCTGCGACTTGCCATGAGAGGCCAGCCAGCCAATGAGCAATAAAAATTCCAGCTGATAATGAAATAAAAAGTCTTACTAATGAAATTTTCAAAACAGTATTTCTTATATTCCCCTCAGGCAATTTTAAATTTAATCCCCCTTCAAAAAGAACCAAACATACCAAAAGCCCCACAATAGTTTCAAGCCCTTGCCCGAGATCTAAAGGCTCAACAAGTCCTAATCCTGATCTTCCAATGAATAGTCCAGAAAGCAACAAAATAACAACACTTGGGAATCCTGTAAAAGAAGAAAATAATCGAGCGCAAGCACCTGCAAATACAGTTATTCCCCAAAGTAATCCAAGCCTTTCAGGCGTCATATAAAATTATAAATAATAAAAATATTCATTATTTTGATTAAATCAATAATCTTATCTCAAGTCCAATAAATACAATACTTTTTAATTTAATTCATCGGCTGCATGAGAGTAATTTTAAAAATTCTTTCAAAACTACTTTTAAGAAAATTAATTTTATTTCTATTAAGAAAATTGGCTTATTAAAGCAATAATTATAAAAATAATTCCTATACCAACAGTTGCCATTCTTCCATTCCATATTTCAGCTTGAGGGGTAAAACCTCTTTTCCACAAATTCAGTTCCTTTTTATCAACGAAGTTTTTTGTCTCTTTAATCTCGATTTTAGGTTGTTTGTTCATTGAAATTAGAAAGGAGGGTTTTCTTCATAAAGGGTATTTGCTTGTTCAATTGATAGTCTTCCTGCGACACCTAATTTAAGGGAACTTAAATGATCCTTAAATTTAATTCTGAACAACGCCGCCGCTCCAATCATTGCCGCATTATCTGTACAAAGATCAAGAGGAGCTAAATGAACTTTAATAGATTTTTTAGTAGCTTCACTAATCATCATTTTTCTTAATGTATTGTTAGCAGCCACTCCCCCAACCACAACAACATTATCCAAGCTATGATCTTCTGCGCATTTTATTGTTCTCTCTACCAAGACCTCTGCCACTACTCTCTCAAAACTTGCAGCAATATCTGGGATTGGAACGGTCTTCCCATCCAAATTTATTCTCTCAACTAATCTTAATACTGCAGTTTTTAGACCACTAAAAGAGAAATCATATTTAAGAAATCCACCTTTTTTATCAGAGATCTTACATTTTGGTAAATTAAATTTCATTGGGTCCCCATTTTTAGCAATCTTTTCGATTGCCGGTCCTCCTGGATAACTAAGACCTAATAGTCTACCAACTTTATCAAAGGCTTCTCCAGCAGCATCATCAAAACTTTTCCCGAGTCTTTGCATCCCCCTTCTATCATCAACCTTTATCAATTCAGTATGCCCGCCGCTAACAAGTAATGTAAGAAAAGATTTCTTTGGATAGTTTTCTGAAAATAGAATTGAAGATAAATGTCCCTCCAAATGATGAATTCCCAAAAAAGGTTTCGAATATAACATGCAAAGTGATCTTGCAGTTATAGAGCCAACTCGTAAACAACCAACTAATCCAGGAGCTACAGTTGAAGCAATATAATCAACTTCCTCAATTTTGATTTTTGATTCTTCTAAAGCCTCATCTAAAACCAAAGGTAATAATTCTAAATGCTTTCTAGCTGCAAGTTCAGGCACAACTCCTCCCCATTTTGAATGATCTTCGATTTGAGAAGCTATTATATTTGAATGTATTCTGAAAGTATCGCCAATATTAGAAACTATTGAGACAGATGTCTCATCACAACTTGTTTCAATAGCTAAAACTTTATGCATTTTTGATTCAACTTGTTCTATTTTAATATTAATTTCTTACTTAACACACTATAAGGAATTAAAGATTGCAACTTATGAAATTCTTTTTTTCAATCATAACCTCAGTTTTCCTGTTCCTAGGAATTACTCCAATTGCTCTAGCTGCAAATGGGCCTGCCTTAAACGCAGATAGAGCTAGCACAGAATATACTGCTTCAGCCCTCACAAAATGCTCTGAAAATCCTAAATTTATTGAAAGAGCAAATTCTGCCACTACTCAAAAAGACATCGCAAGATTTGAAAGATACGGGAAAGCATCATGCGGAGATGATGGCCTTCCACATCTAATAATTGGACCGCCTCTTGAGCCTTGGGGAGCACTTTTAAATAGAGGTCATGAAGGAGATTTACTTATTCCCGGAGTATTGTTCATTTACATTGCTGGAATTATAGGTTGGTCAGGAAGAGAGTATCTAATTGAATCAAAAAAGACTAAGAATCCAGCAGATCTTGAGATCATTATTGACCTAGACTTAGCGAGAAAATGTCTTGTAAAAGGAGCGCAGTGGCCTCTTCTTGCTAACAAACAAGGTAGAAATGGTGATTTAAGAGAGAAAGATAACAATATTACACTTAATGGTCCTCGCTAAACACCTTTAAACTTTCATAAAAAAATGTTCAAAATTCTAAACACAAAATTTGTCAGATCTGCTCCAGTGGTAGCAGCTATTTGGCTAAGCCTTACAGCTGGAATAATTATTGAATTTAATAGGTTTTTCCCAGATTTATTATTCCATCCAATGAGTTGATAAAGAGAAAATAATCAAGTTTTTATGAACTTGATTATTTTTTTTGCTGTTTCATCAACATTGTAATTTGTTAATGTAAGATCAAATTGATTTGATACTGAAATCTCATAATTAGCCCTTGAGAGTCTTTTTTTAATTGCCTCTTCTTTTTCTGTACCTCTATTTCTTATTCTTCTCTCTAACTCTTCTTTATCGGGAGGAAGTAAAAATATTGACAGTGAATTAGGAAACTTATTTTTAATTTGCCTTGCACCCTCTACTTCAATTTCAAGTAGTACAGTAAATCCCTTTTTAATTTTCTCATTAACGGAAGACAAAGGAGTTCCATAGTAGTTTCCAGCGAATTGAGCCCATTCAAGCAACAGGTTTTGTTCAATCATTTCTTTAAACTTTTCTTGATTCAAAAAGTAGTAATTTTCTCCTTCCTTCTCTCCCTCTCTAGGTTCTCGAGTAGTTGCAGATATTGAAAGCCAAAAATTTTTTTCTTTACCTAATATTTCTTTAACAACTGTTCCTTTACCTACCCCGCTGGGTCCAGTAAGGATAATAAGTTTTTTTTGATTTTTCATATTAAATTTTTTACAGTAAAATAAACATCTTGTGAATTAAGAAGGAATAATGCAAAAAGGTGTTCCACAGATAATGGACATTACATCTATTAGATCTGTCTTGCATTATTTGACAAGAAATATCTTACCTACAAAGTTTGAAACTGCCCAACAACCAGAGCCTAATACAATTCAACTATGTTTCAGAGGAGTTGATTCTCAAACATGGTTAGAAGTTTCATGGAATGGAGACTCTCCTAGAATACTAAAGATAAATAAGCCAGAAAAGATTGGGAGAGAAAGCACACTTTCTAAACAAATAAGATATGGATTAAAGTATATGGCTTTAATTTCGATTGATCAAGATGATTTCGAGAGAGTTATAAAATTTAGTTTTGCGAAAAAACCTGGAGATGAAATTAATAAATATTTAATTTTTGAATTAATGGGAAAACATAGCAATATTTTTTATTTGGATAATAAACAAAAAATAATTGCCGTTGGTAAACAAATTAAATCAAGTCAATCTAGTTTTAGAACAATTTCAACAGGGTCAATTTATTCTGACCCTCCAGTTAATCTCAAAAAACAACCTAGAGAAGATGAGTCTTTTCAATCATGGAAAAACTCAATTTCAATAGTACCTGAGTCTTTGAAATACTGTTTAATAAATACCTATCAAGGAGTAAGCCCTATCCTCACAAAACAATTAGAGGTTATTAGCAAAACTGGCAATCCGCAAATAATGGAAAAAAATATTGATTTCATTAGCGATTCGGACTTAAAGGAGATATTTAAAAATTGGAAGATTTGGATAAATAGGTTTAAAAACAATAATTTTAAGTTTTCTACATTTAACAATGATTTTTATTGCGTTTGGTTTTTCGATAAAGAAATTAATTGCGAAAATAAAATAAATTTATGCACCAGTTTAGAGAATTATTATGATTATTATCTGAAACAAAAAAAAGTTGAATTATTGGAAAAGAAAATTGAAGGGATAATTTTTAAACAGACCAATACTGAGAAAAAGAATTTAAATATTCAATATGATCTTCTGAAAAAATCAGAGAATTATGAGTTATATAAAGAAAAAGCTGATACTATATTCAGCTCAAATGAAATTACAAAACGAAATATTATTAAGGGACAAAAACTATATAAAAAGTCAAAAAAACTTAAGAGATCTAGAGAATTGATAAAAGAAAGATTAAGTATTTACAAAACAAATCTTGAAAGATTAGAAGAATTCACTACTCTTCTGGAAAATCTAAATTCTTTAAATCATGAAAAACTTTTTATGAAAATCAAACTACTAGAAGAAATTATGGAAGAAATTTGTTACGAGTTTAATATCAATATCAAGAGGCAAAGAGAAGATCAAAAAAGTGCATATGAGATACAATCTTCACCAATTCAAGTTGACACTCCCACAGGATTGAAACTTCAGGTAGGGAGAAATATGAGGCAAAATGACTTAATAAGCTTTAAGTTTTCAAAAAAAGGCGATTTATGGTTTCATGCACAGGAATCACCAGGCAGCCATGTAGTTTTGAAGTCTTCATCTCAAGCAGCATCTGAACAGGATCTTCAAATAGCTGCAGATTTAGCTGCTTTATTTAGTAAGGCAAAAAGAAACATTAAAGTGCCAATTAATTTAGTAAAAATTAAAGATTTACAAAAAATCAAAAAAGGAGGACCGGGTTGTGTTTCTTTTAAGAATGGGGAAATTATTTGGGGAAATCCTACAAGAGGAGAAGATTACATTAAAAAAAATCTTAAAACAGTAATTTAGTTTATAATAAAAAAAATTTTTAAATCTAAATGTTTGATTTTCTTTTGGGCACTCATGAATTTTTAGGAAATCATAGTTTTCCAGAATTTATTGTGGGATATCTATTTGGTGCAGCATTAATAATTGGAGCTCCTACTGTTTTCTTGCTACTTGCCTTCGTAAGCGCTCTAATGAAAACAAATGGGAAAATGGGTGGATATAGAGAATATGAAACTTATGGAGAATCATCTTTGAATGATGCCCCTCCTTTCTTATTACCAGATCCCACTAATCCCAAATTAAGCAAATAATTAAGTTTATCGAAAAATAAATTGGACTTTGACATTAATAGTTTTAAACCTTTTTCTTACAAAATCTTTATCAAATAATGAGAGGTACAGGTCAAAGTGAAAATAAATCATCAGATATGATGACTTTTAGTGATCATTTAGAGGAGCTACGTCAGAGGATACTAAACTCAATTTACTCAATACTTATTTCAATATTCTTTAGTTTTCTCATCATAAAGCCATTAATATCTTTTTTAGAAATCCCAGCTGGTGATATTCATTTACTACAACTTGCTCCAGGAGAGTTTCTATTTGTCGCTATTAAAGTTGCAGGTTACAGCGGATTTATAGTTTCTATGCCTTATATTTTTTATCAAATAATATTATTCATTTCTCCTGGTTTAACAAAACAAGAAAAAAGCCTTATCTTGCCGGCAGTTTTTGGTTCAGGTCTTCTGTTTTTTTTAGGATTAATTTTTTCATGGTGGATATTAGTCCCTGCAGCAATAAATTTCTTCATTAGTTTTGGTGCTGATATTGTTGAACCAACTTGGTCTATAGAAAGATATTTCGATTTTGTTCTGCTATTAATGTCAAGCACTGCAATAGCTTTTCAATTGCCAGTATTACAATTTATTCTTGGATCTCTTGGAATAATAACAACAGAAAAAATGATTTCGAATTGGAAGATAGTGGTAATTTCCTCAGCAATATTATCTGCAGTGATCACCCCTTCAACGGACCCATTGACTATGTCATTGCTATCTATATCGATTGTATTTTTATTTTTTGTAGGTACTGGATTAACTTACTTATCAGAAAATCTTAAGTCAAAAACTCTTTCATCTTCTCATTAAGATTTAATTGCAAGCTGACAGCTCTACCTAATCTTGGCTTAGCATTGACTTTCTTTAGCCATTCCCTTACTTCTTCTGAATATCCACATCTATTTAAAATCTCGATTTTATCAGCTATCGATTTTTTATATTCATCTTCACTTAAAGGGAATGATTCCTGTCCAAGAAATCCCCACATCATTTGAAAATACACGAAATTTCCTCTTCTAAAGAGTCTAAAATCATATTTTTTTCCCCAGCGATGAATCAAATAATGTATAACTTCATCTACAAGCAGTGGGTTCATTTAAATCGATTAATTAAGACTTCCTAAACTTTTACTTTAAATTATTAAAAGTCCTATCTATTTGCAACAGAAATTGAACAATTTGCTCCATAATAACTAATAAATAACAGAACCAAGTAGCGAATGACTCAATTAAGTTCCAATGATGTCCCTTCAATGGGTCGAAGGCAATTTATGAATCTTCTTACATTTGGTACTGCAACTGGTGTAGCTTTAGGAGCCCTTTATCCTGTAGCGAATTATTTCATGCCTTTAAGAGCAGGCGGTGGTGGAGGTGGAACTTCTGCTAAAGATGAATTAGGGAATCCAATAACTAAGACAGGTTGGCTAGCTACCCATCAAGCAGGAGACCGAAGTCTAGTTCAGGGTCTAAAGGGAGATCCAACTTATTTAATAGTTAATGAGGGTGGGGAAATAGGAGAATTTGGTTTAAATGCAATTTGTACTCATTTAGGTTGCGTTGTCCCATGGGATAGTGGTGCTAATAAATTCATATGTCCTTGTCATGGTAGTCAGTACGATACTAATGGGAAGGTAGTAAGAGGGCCTGCGCCTTTATCTTTAGCTCTGGCTCATGTAGATATTGAAGATGATGCTGTACTCGTCAAACAATGGTCAGAAACTGACTTTAGAACTAATGAAAATCCATGGTGGGCATAAAAAAAATGAAAGGTCTTAAAAATCAAATCATGAAAAAAACAAGTTTATTTATCTGTACTCTGCTTTTTATTTCAATCATTGTATTTTATCCAAAGATCAGTTTTGCTTATCCATTTTGGGCTCAGCAAAACTACGAATCCCCAAGAGAAGCCACAGGTAAAATAGTTTGCGCAAATTGTCATCTAGCTCAGATGCCTACAATTGCAGAGGTTCCACAATCTGTTGGAGCAGACAGTGTTTTCAAAGCTGTAGTCAAAATTCCCTACAAAAATGATTTAAAAGAGATAGGGGCTGATGGTTCCGAAGTACCATTACAAGTTGGTGCTGTTGTAATGCTGCCTGATGGCTTTAAACTTGCTCCACAAGATAGATGGACAGAAGAAATAAAAGAAGAGACTGAAGGGGTTTATTTCACTAATTACAGTGAAGAGAAAGATAATATCATTATTGTCGGACCTTTACCTGGCGATTCCAATAAAGAAATCGTTTTCCCTGTACTTTCCCCTGATCCATCAACTAATAAAGAATATCACTATGGTAAATACTCGTTACATATTGGAGGCAATAGAGGTAGAGGTCAGGTATATCCAACTGGAGACAAGAGCAATAATGTAGTATTCACTTCTTCCACCGCAGGAACTATAAATTCAATAGAAACAATTGAAGATGGTAGCTATCAAGTCAATATAGAAAACGATAGTGGTGAAATAACTACTGAAGCAGTGCCTGTTGGTCCTCAACTTATCGTAAAAGCGCAAGACAAAATTAATGTAGGGGACCCTCTTACTAATGATCCCAACGTTGGTGGCTTTGGGCAATTAGATGCTGAGGTTGTACTACAGAGCCCTTATAGAGTTATTGGATTGATTGCATTCTTCATTGGTGTAGGCTTAACACAAATACTTTTAGTATTAAAGAAAAAACAAGTAGAAAAAGTACAAGCAGCAGAGGGTATCTAACTTTCTCTAAATGCTTATACTTCAAGCTTTTATAAAATCTCCAGGAGAAACTTTTTTAAATTTAGGATTTATAACTATAAGATGGTACGGACTTCTTATTTCGGTTTCAGTTTTAATAGGCCTATTTATCTCTAAAAAACTTGCAAAGTCAAGAAATATTAACCCAGAGTACATTAGTGAAATACTTCCATCATTAATAATCTCTTCAATAATTGGAGCTAGAACTTATTACGTAATTTTTGAGTGGAGGCAATATAGCGGAGAGAACTTTTTTACTTCTTTTGAACTATTCAATTACATCATTCAAATACCTTCTTTTCTTGCAGTTTGGGAAGGAGGCATAGCAATCCATGGAGGTCTAATTGGAGGATTAATATCTATTATCTATTTCTGTAAGTCGAAAAAAATTAATTTAAAAACCTTTATAGATATATTAATACCCTCGATTATTCTTGGACAATCAATAGGAAGGTGGGGGAATTTTTTCAATAATGAAGCCTTTGGAGTTCCTACAAATTTGCCTTGGAAATTACTTATACCTATCCAAAATAGGCCTTTAGAATTTATTAATTATGAATTTTTTCATCCTACATTTCTCTATGAGTCATTGTGGAATCTTTTAATTTTCATCGTCCTTATTATTACCTTTAATAAACAAAATAAAACAGATTTTTTCAGGCCTGGCTTTATTAGCTGTCTTTATTTAATAAGTTATAGCTTTGGACGATTCTGGATTGAAGGTTTAAGAACTGACCCACTATGCATTGGTGGACTTCCACCTTTCTGTGATGGCGGTATAAGAATGGCTCAATTTATAAGTATTTTTCTATTTTCTTCTGGATTAATTGGAATATTTTTTTTAAGATTGAGAACATATAGTGGGAAAAATAGAAAGAATGGATAACAAAATATCCTTTATTGGTGTTGGTCCAGGCGATCCGGAATTATTAACTTTAAAAGCATTAAAAAAGATAAAAATTGCAGATGTCATTATTTGGACTGATTCTCTAATTCCTGAAGAGATTTTAGATTCTGCAAAAGAAGGTTCTGAAAAAATAAAAACGAGTTCACTTAACTTAGAGCAAATCACCTCAATTATGATAGAAAAATTTCAAGCAGGGAAAACTGTTGTAAGGTTGCATGATGGAGACCCTTGCCTTTTTGGAGCAATTAGAGAGCAAATCGAAATTTTAAAAAACGAAAAAATTGAAATCGAGGTTGTTCCTGGAGTAAGTGCTTTTCAAGTTGCTGCAGCATATCATGAAGCTGAGTTAACTATCCCTGACGTAACGCAAACAATAATTTTAACTAGAGCAGGAGGTCGAACAGGGATGCCCGAAAAAGAATCTCTGAAAGATCTTGCGAAACACAATTCCTCTATATGTCTATATCTAAGTGCTAGGCATGTTAAAAGGTCTCAAGAAACTTTACTAGAGTTTTACCCTCCAGAGACTAAAGTGATTGTTGGATTTAGAGTATCTTGGGATGATGGTTGGACATCATTAATAGAATTAAAAGATATGGAAAAATTTTCTATTGAGAAAAAACTAATTAGAACAACCATTTACATAATTAGCCCAGCAATTAGTAATTCTCAAAAAAGATCTAATCTTTATAATCCATCTTATAATCATCTCTTTAGGAATAAATAATCTTAAAGTTGATAGAAAAATATTAATAACTATAATTAGTAAAAATTTATTTGCTTTGAAAGAAATAAAATCTGTTTCGGGAATCAACAATAAAGGAGGAGATTCCTCTTTAAAGAGAATCGGAAATTTCATTAAAGAAGCTAGGTTAAGTAAAAATCAATCAATTGAAGAATTGGCTTCTGATTTAAAAATTGGAGCTCATCAACTTGAAGCCATAGAGGAAGGTAATGAAGAAAAACTACCTGAAAAAGTATTTATCAAAGCAATGATTAGAAGGATTTCACAGAAGCTAAAACTTGATGCAGAATTTTTAATTGATGAATTCAAGATAGAGAGGAAAGAAGTGAAAATTGAAGAAATAGTTGAAGAAGTTTCCAAAAAAAACTATAAAACTAGGCAATCTAAGAATTTTAATCCACTAGGATTCCTAATATTTATTTTAATTTCAGGCTTTCTCGGACTAATCGCCTCGTCCTTAATTTTTAATTTATTTTCAGATTCTTCTCAGGATCAAACTCCAAAACAAGAACTTATTAAAAAAAACTAAATAACTTTTAATTCCAAATTCTTTAGTTCTTTTATTACATTACGGCATAATCCTAGGTTCCATTTTTCAAGAAGAAGATCATGGTTTCTATCTAAAGGTAAAAGTTGAAATGTAAGATTATTTTCCTGCAATTTTATTTGAACTGAGGAGATCACCTTGTCAGGTCTTTGGTCAAGAGCTGCTGCTAGTCTCAGGATTAATGACATTTCAAGAACTAATATTTTATCTTCTTTGGATATTAAATTTTGCCAAGACTCATGTCTTTTCTTGGGTAGAGTCTTTCTATGGTACCTAGCTATTGAAGCAATAATATTTGTTTCTGCTTCAGAATATCCCAACAACTCACAATTTTTTATTAAGTACCAAGAGTGTTTGTGATATGAACCAACATTCACATATTTCCCACAATTATAAAGATTAGAAGCTGCCCAAAGAAGTTCTTTAGCTTTAGGGTCATTATCACTATGAAAGATATTCTTAGTCTGATCATAGATTTGAAAGGCAATATCAATAACTTTCTCAGCTCTTGTATTATCTACTCCAAACTTTCTGGCCTGATGAACTATAGTTGTTTTTCTAATATTGCCTTGAATATTTAACTCATTTTTAATTATTCCTTTACGAAGCATCCAATCCACAACCAAACCCTCTCGAAGCGCCCTCTCACTTATTATTAATTCATCAAAGTTCAACATCTCCATTGCGGTGTTTAATATCAATGCTCCTGGAATAATTATTTCTGCTCTTCTCTCACTTAATGAAGGTATTTTCTTGATTTCCGAAACTGGCAATTTAATTAGTTTTTCCAACACATTTTGTAAATTTTCCCTTTTAAATTTAAAACCATGTAACTTTTGTTTGGATTCTCCCAAATCATCTGAAATCAAATTTCCTAATGAGGTTGCAGTGCCACTGGTTGCAATCATAGATAAAGGCTTATCTCCTTTAGATCTACTCTTTATTTTTCGAACAGATGGTTCTAAAGATCCTTTAATAAAAGTTGTTAAAAAACTCGATCTTTCTGAAGTTATAGACCCTTTATTTAAAAAATCATTTTTAAGTCTTACCGCACCAATTCTCGAACTGGTAAGAGCTATAGCATCTTTTTCATCTGCAAGTATTAATTCTGTAGATCCTCCTCCAATATCTATGATTACAAAAGACTGATCTTCAAAAGACATCCCAGAAAGAACACCAAGGTAAATTAATCTGGCTTCTTCAGAACCACTTATCATTTCTATTTTAATATCAGTTTCATCAAGAACTCTTCTAATAAAATCTTGACCGTTTGGAGCTTCCCTAACTGCACTTGTTGCTGCTGTTACGATTTGTTTTACTCCATTACTTTTACAATATTCCTTAAATCGCTTAAGAGTAACTAATGCCCTTTGGATTGATTCTTCAGTAAGATTACCATCCTCATCTCTTTCTCCAAGACGAGTGGTTGATTTATCAGTAAATTTTATTGAAAATGATTTTAATTCTAGATTAATTTCTGCTACCAAGAGATGTGTAGAGTTAGTGCCAATATCTATAGAAGCTACTAAAATTTGCTTTTCTTGAAAATATCTTAAATCTTGTTTCAGTATCATTTCTTTTTATAAGACGAAGATATCTTTAATCCATTAATAAATATACCCAACATTGATTATTAAATAATAGAAATCATTTAATCCTAGTAAGATTATTTAAAGTTATGAAATATACAATAGGTCATATGCAAAATAAAAATCGACAAATTAAATTAAATACTTTTTTTGAATTATTAAGGTGGAATAAGCCGACTGGAAGAATGATCTTACTTATTCCTGCTGGATGGAGTTTATATTTAACCCCGGATGCTAATCCAACATTTTTAATGTTGCTAAGAATAATACTGGGAGGACTACTAGTAAGTGGATTAGGCTGCGTGGTTAATGATATTTGGGACAAAAAAATTGATCAAAGAGTTGTTAGGACAAAAAATAGACCTCTAGCTGCAAATAAAATCGGTCTTAAAACAGCTTATTCAATTCTTTTATTTTTAATTTTATGTAGCTTCTTTCTAACTTTGTCACTACCTCAGCCTGGAAGAATCCTTTCAATTTCACTTGCTTTTTTAGCTTTACCTATCATTTTAATTTATCCTTCTGCTAAAAGATGGTTTAAATATCCTCAATTAATCTTATCCATATGCTGGGGTTTTGCTGTCTTAATTCCCTGGGCCGCAAATGAAGGAAATTTAAATAGTTTTGTTTTACTATTTTGCTGGTTAGCCACTTTTTTTTGGACTTTTGGCTTTGACACGATTTATGCTTTAGCAGATAAAAAATATGATATCAAAATTGGAATTAACAGTTCCGCAGTTAACCTCCAGAACAATACAAGAATAACCATTCAAATTTGTTATTTTTTAACTTCTTTTTTTCTCGCAATATGCGGATTTATTAATCAAATGGATTTTATTTTTTGGCCAATTTGGCTTGTAACTTCAATCTTAATGCAGAGAGATATACTAAAAGTATTTCCCGAGGAAAAGCAATCAATAAAAAATATTGGCAATCACTTCAAAAATCAAGCAATTTATGGAGGAGTCATCTTATTAGGAATTATTATTGCTTCATAAATTCTAAATATGGTTTTTAGATTAAAAAAAGGGGATTTAATAGATATTTTAGCTCCAGGCTCCTTTATTGATGAAGACGAAAATTTTCAAAAAGGCATAGAAATCTTAAGAAACTGGGGTTTGGAAATTAATGAAAATAATTCTCTATCAAAAAAATTTGGTTATTTTGCAGGCGATGATCTAACTAGATTTGAAGAACTTGAAAAAGCACAAAATAGTAAGCTAATCATTTTTGCAAAAGGAGGCTGGGGTTCAGCAAGACTTCTAGAAAAAGAACCTTCTTGGCAGCATGGGTTAATGCTTGGATTCTCAGATACATGTTCTTTATTACTATCTAAATATTCTCAAGGATTTATAGGTTCTATCCATGGACCCATGGTTACTAGCCTTTTCAAAGAACCAGAGTGGAGTCTTGAGAGATTAAGAAATTTACTTTTTGAGGGATATGTTGAGGACATAATAGGAATCCCTTTAAGAGGTGGGAAAGCGAAAGGAGAGATAATAGTTTCTAACTTAAGTATTGCTACTTTTCTAATTGGTACTAATCACTTTCCAGATTGCAAAGGGAAAATAATAATTTTTGAAGACATTAATGAAGATATTTATAAAATTGATCGCATGTTGACTTACCTTAGGATGACTAAAACAATTTCTGAAATTGCGGGTATTGGATTCGGAAGTTTTTCTAATGATGCCTGCGACCTTGAATTCAAAGATTTACTAAAAAACTGCATTATTGAAAGACTTCAAGAGTTCGATTTTCCTATTCTTTTTGATCTCCCAATAGGCCACATATCAGGAAATGCATGCATCCCGTTAGGGTATGCAGCGACCTTAAATGGTGACAACGGCATTCTTAGTGTCGATAAACCTTTTTAACTAGGAGTTCTTCACAAAAAGTTTTGCTATTTTCAAATCTATAGGGGATGTAATTTTTATATTTGAATAAGTTCCTTCAATAATCTTCACTTTCCAATTAAGCATTTCGAAAAGAGAAGCATCATCTGTGACTTTCCAGTTTTTATCAATTGCCATTTTATGAGCTTTTTTTAATCTATCTACTAAAAAGCCCTGAGGAGTTTGCGCTGCCCACAAATAATTTCTGTCTGGTGTTTCTTTAATAAAACCTTCATTATCAACAATCTTTATAGTGTCTGTTACCTTAGTAGCTAAAATTACAGCTTCATTTACATCTAATTGCTTGGCACAAAGGTCTATCAATTCAGGATTAATTAGACATCTAGCGCCATCATGTATTAAAACTTTTTCAGCATCTTTTGGTAACGCTTTTAAACCATTAAAAACTGACTGTTGTCTGGTGTCACCACCATTAATCCAATGAACTTTATGGGCAAAATCCTTTGCTGAATTTAGTAATAAGTTTTTATCTTTCGGTTGCCCAATTATTCCAACCCAGTTTGTTGAGCTTGCAGAAAATACAGATTTAAGTGTCCAATAAATCAAAGACTCTCCCTCTAAATCAATAAGTAATTTATTTTTCCCAGCTTTCATTCTGCTACCACTCCCTGCAGCTGGTATTAAAAAGTGCACAATAGAAGGACTTAATGTTTTCTAGACAATTATAAATAAAAGCAATATCTTTACACAAATAGTACTACGATTGAAAATTATAAAATTTCACAATGTCCAATACAGATTATTCATTATCAGGCAAAGTTGCTTTAATCACTGGAGCTAGCAGAGGAATTGGTAAAGAAATTGCTTTAGAACTAAGCCGCTTAGGAGCAGAAGTTTTTATTAATTACTCTTCCTCTGATGAAAAAGCTGAAGAAGTTGTAAATTCAATAAAAAATTCGGGAGGTAAAGCTCATAAATTAAAATTTGATGTATCAAGAGAAGATTCTGTCAGTTCAGCTTTTGAAGAAATCATAAAAATTAATGGTTCCATTGATATTCTTATTAACAATGCTGGTATTACAAGAGATGGACTATTAATGAGAATGAAATCGGAACAATGGGATGATGTATTAAATACAAACTTAAAAGGGGTTTTTCTTTGTACAAAATATGCTTCAAAATTTATGATGAAAAAAAGAAGTGGTAGTATCGTAAATATTTCATCTGTTGTCGGAATAATTGGTAATCCCGGTCAAGCAAATTATTCTGCCGCTAAAGCTGGAGTTATTGGATTCACCAAAACTTGTGCTAAAGAATTTGCTTCAAGAGGTATAAACGTAAATGCAATAGCTCCAGGCTTTATAGAAACAGAAATGACTGAAAAACTTAATACTGAAGAGATACTTAAAGTTATCCCTTTAGGGAAATTAGGAAGTTGTACTCAAATTGCAAACTTAGTTTCATTCCTAGTTTCAAGTGATGCAGGAAGTTACATTACAGGGCAAACAATCAGTATAGACGGGGGTATGAGTATTTAGTTATGTACTTTCATAAGGCTGGCCTAATTCATCTCTCAACCTTCTAATTTTTTGTAAAAGTTTTAGTCTTCGACTTCTAGCAGTTAATGTTAAGAAAAATCTTAAAGGAAAATATATTAGTGTCATAGCAATCGCGAGGATTGCGGTAAGAGTAAAAATAAGATTATTTGTTTCTTCCATAACTTAAAGATACTCTTATTTAAGTTAATTTGTATGTCCTATTAAAAGAAATTCGGCTTTCCCCACTTAATTAAATATCCCTAAAAAATGATTCTATGGGAGATTAGAATAAGATTAAATTTTGAGTAAGCATGGCTAAACAGTTAAGTTTTTCTAATGAATCAAGAGAAGCGCTAGAAAAAGGTGTTAATTTCGTAGCTAATGCGGTAAAGGTTACTATTGGGCCGAAGGCAAAAAACGTTGTAATAGAAAAGAAATTTGGTTCACCAGATATAGTAAGAGATGGATCTACAGTTGCTAAAGAAATCGAGATTGAAAACCCTATTTCTAATTTAGGTGCGAAATTAATAGAACAAGTTGCATCCAAGACAAAAGAGAGTGCAGGTGATGGAACAACAACAGCAACCATTTTGGCTCAGAAGATGGTTCAGGAGGGATTAAAAAATATTGCTTCTGGCGCGAACCCTATGGAGTTAAAAAAAGGTATGGAGGCAGGCCTAGCTTTTGTCTTAGAAAAATTAAGTTCCAAAAGTATTTCATTAAATGGTTCTGACATCCAAAAAGTTGCAACAGTTAGTGCTGGAGGTGATGAAGAAATTGGTTCTATAATTTCTAAAGCAATGGATATTGTTACTTCAGATGGTGTAATAACTGTCGAAGAATCTCAATCACTAGAAACAGAATTAGATATAACTGAAGGTATGTCTTTTGATAGAGGTTATAGTTCTCCATATTTCGTAACAGACCAAGAAAGACAAGTTTGTGAACTTGAAAACCCTAAAATATTAATAACTGATCAAAAAGTCTCAACTTTAGTTGAACTAGTTCCAATACTTGAAGAAATTCAAAAGACAGGCTCACCTTTTCTAATTCTTGCTGAAGATATCGAAGGAGAGGCTTTAACCACTTTAGTTTTAAATAAGAATAGTGGGGTTTTAAATGTTGCTTCCGTGAGAGCTCCTTTATTTGGTGAGAGAAGAAAAGCTGCCCTTGAAGATATTGCAATTCTTACAGGGGCTAAGTTAATCAGCGAAGATAAATCGATGACACTTGATAAAGTATCAATTAATGATTTAGGAAAAGCAAAAAAAATAACTATCACAAAGGATAAAACTACAATTGTTGCCTTCGAAGACACTAAAGATTTAGTTAAAGAGAGAGTAGAGAAATTAAAGAGAGAAGTTAATATTACTGAATCTGAATATGATCAGGATAAAATCAATGAAAGGATAGCCAAACTAGCCGGAGGAGTGGCTCTTATCAAAGTAGGAGCCGCTACAGAAACAGAGATGAAGTATAAAAAGTTGAGAATCGAAGATTCCCTTAATGCTACGAAAGCTGCTATTGAAGAGGGCGTTGTTTCTGGAGGAGGACAAACTTTAATTGAAATATCAGATGACCTTTTAAAATTAAGTGAAACATCTTCAGATGATTTAAGAACGGGGATAAATATAGTTAAAGAAGCCCTTTTGGAACCTACCAAACAAATAGCAAAAAATGCTGGTTTTAATGGTGATGTAGTTGTCGCTGAAATTCAAAGGCTTAACAAAGGCTTTAATGCTAATTCAGGACAATATGAGGATTTAAAAGATTCAGGAATATTAGATCCAACCAAAGTAATAAGATTAGCTCTTCAAGATTCAGTATCTATTGCGGCTATGCTCCTCACAACAGAAGTTGCGATGGCGGACATCCCAGAACCTGAAGCCGCAGCCCCTGGAGGACCAGGTGGAGATCCAATGGGAGGAATGGGTGGCATGGGAATGCCAGGTATGGGTGGTATGGGAATGCCAGGAATGGGTGGCATGGGAATGCCAGGTATGATGTAAAAGCTAACTAGCTTCTTTATCGTTGTTAATCCACTTTCTTAAATTTTTAATATAAGGTAGGGGTAATTTAGGGTTTTCAGTAAATTGATTTATTTTATTAGAATTTTGATTTTTGATAGATATTTCATTGCTTCTAGCAGTTTCCAGGCCATTTGATTCCATCTTTGTTTCTTCAATATTTTCAAAAGTTTTTGATAATTCAAGCTTAATTTGTTCTTGATTTTCTTCATGCATTTCATCAATTAAAGATATATGTTCTTGATTTTCTTTTTGTGGTGAACTATGGATTAATAAATCATTTAATGAATCAATCCCAAATCTATGGACCCACTTAATAACAACATTTTCTTTAAGCAAAAAATTATTTTCTAAAGAAGCTTGTTTAAAAATTTCTATTAAATGATTTTTTAAAAGCATAAAATTTCTAATTTAACTTTCTATTTAACAGAGGCCTTATAATAATCAAGGAAAAAACTGTTAAAGAAAATAAAATTGAGATACAACTCTTACAAGTTAAATCACCATATGGGGCATGTAAAGCCACTAATTCTAAATCCATAGTTTGTGTATAGGCAGTCCTGATAGGTTCAATAGCAAAAGTTAATGGATTTAATGAGGCTAACCAGCCTAGCCAATTTGGCATAAAAGAGATTGGAGCTAAAGCAGTACTCGCAAATAGAAGAGGTAAATTTATTACGAATATAAGAGCGATTAATTCAATATGTCCCGGCAAAACAAACGCTAAACATAAACTTATTGATGTCACAAAAAGAACTAATAAAATTAGTGTGGCAAATACAATTCCTAAACCATATAAGTTGGGCCATCCATAACCCAAAATGTATGAAACAATCATTATTACAATACTCTGAACAAAGCTCAAGATTGTTATGTAAAAAAAAGAAGATAAAACTATGGATAATCTACTGGTTAAAGGAGCCACAAGTAATCTATTAAGAAATCCAAACTCTCTATCAAACATTAAAGGAAGACCAGAGTTTAGGGCTCCGCTAAAAGCAGTAAAAACAATAAGTCCTGCTCCTAAAAAATTCCCATAAGAATCAACACCTGGTAAAAAACCTTCAGGAGCTTTAGAGAATAATGCCCCAAATAAAAAAAGCCAAATTATTGGTTGTAATATTCCTGCTAAAAGAGTTGATGGTCTTCTTTTTAATTG
>QCDR01000010.1 GCA_003278705.1 Prochlorococcus sp. AG-355-J23 | reverse complement strand
GTTATTTATTACAGATTGAATAGTTAATTCAGCAGTATCACTATTAAGAAAAAGCCTTATTCCTATCCCAGATATTTCTTTATCTTTTTTGCGAGAAAATTGTTTATTAGTATTCACGCAACCTGCATAATCTCGTGCTTCTAAACATTTCTTATGTAATTCATCAGATATTCCAGCATTAACAGCAGTAGGTAAAGCGAGGGCTGCTAGTAGTGGGAGTAGTAAGCGTTTCATTTATCTTGTAGTAGAAATTTGAATATTTTTTTCTCCAATAACAAACATAGAAGGATCGTTTAATTTATGGTTGAATTCTTTTTGCCAATTTTTAAAATCCTTCGTACTTGCTACAAACCTAGTTCCAAGAAAATATACTTTTTCATTTTTAATAAAAAAGTTTCCTAACCAATCACCTTTTGAATCTATCTTTAGATCATCCCCCCTAACAAAGAGTAATCCGTCGGTTGAATAGGAATAATATCCAATTCCATCATTTCTATGAGAAGGAGTTATCATGTGCCACAAATCATTAAAAAAAACTACAGCACAATCTTTTATATCAAATCCTTTTTTCCTAAAACGTTTCCCTGGTTCAATGTTGAAATTTTCTCCATCGTCAGATACGGCAGAAGCAATATATGTTCCTTTTTTTGAATGTGTTGTGAAATATATTCTGTATTTACCTTCCGAAGTTCTTACTACTGTTGGATCTACTGGATATTTTTCAGGCTTATTTAAAATTTTGGAATCATTGCTAGCTGAAAATTTTACAACTTTTGGTTCAGACCAAATTTGATCTTTGTAATCAATAAAAGCAATGTGATCAAAATTTCTAATTTTCTCTTTATCTGTTGTCAACCACTGAAAGTAAACTCTAGGAGTTCCCTCAAAATCGACAATATTCGATACTCCTGCTTGTTTTACGATAGTTTGTTTAGGTTTTTCTAATCTTAGTTTGTCTGAATCTTTAATAATCGCAGATAAGTTTTCATTCCATGGACCATTACTAGATAAATTTTTGGGTTTACCCCAATGATCAGCCATCACTGATGAAGCACTTAAACCTAAAATAAAGATATTTGTAAATAAAAATTTTTTCAAAGCAAAATATAATTGAATTTATTTTTAATTCTTTAATTTAAGATAAGTTTAAGTAAAGAAATTTTGTAATCACTTCAAAACTCACCAAGATTTATTATTTACTTTAGATCGACTGTCAATTAAAAGTAGCTCGAAATAACAGTTGAATCATAAATATGACCTGCACTCTCAATTAATGGTTTAACTTCTGGATCTTTAAACATAGCTATTGCTTTACCTTCTTCACCCTGCTCAATGACAATTACACTGGTTGGATCATCTTTATTTACACCTTTGTATAAGCAAGTCATTCCAGTTTCTTTCATCATTTTTATATTTTCTTCGCTGTCATAAACAGCAGCCCATTCTTCATAAGGGACACTAATTTTGAATGTAAAAACAGTAGTTTCAAGAGGCATAAAAAAAGGAGCTAATTGCCCCTTATTGTAGATCGACTGTCAATCGTATTTAATATAGCGGTGGAAGTAGTAAGCGTTTCATTTAAGCTTTCCTTATTTTGTAAAAATTTTTATTTATTTTGATATATTAATTCTGGGTTATAAGAATGAACAAATAACATTGGCTCTTCATTATCTACATCAGTAACTATGTGAAATTTATTATCATCATAATTTACTGCTATTCCTCCAGCCCAATTCATGTAGGGGATTTTATATTGATTAATAATTGTATTTGAATCCCAATCATAAATATAGATTTCCCTATTTAAACCACTCAATATCCAGATTTTTTTATTTAATACATCATAATCAAGCCCACTAATATCAAAACTATTTAATTGATTTTCATAGTTGGAGAACTTTTCAATTTTTCTAAAACTAAGTATTTTATTTAATTCACCGTTAATTTTTATTAGCATTGCTGGAAAATCTTGTTTTGCAACAATATATGTTTCCTCTTCTGGTAAAAAAGTTATTGCCTCTAGTCCATGACTTTTATTTAAGGTCTGCAATTTAAAGAATTTTTTTATAAGTGAAAAATTCTTCATTTCACTTAATAAGTAGTTTTTATGTTTTCCGCTATCCAATTCAACAGTAACTACTTTAGGATATTGAGATTCTATTACAGCTACTAAAAGATTACGTTTTTTATTCAAGGTAATACCTTCACTTTCATCGAGAGGAGAATTAATTGTTTTTTTTCGATTTATATCTCCTTTAAGATCTAAATTAAACAATTTGGAAGTGTCGTCACTAACCGTCCAAAGAGACTTTTTATCTACATCAAAAACTAAACCTGAAGGTTCATCAAATTCTAAGTCAACATTGGCTATTGCTCTTTGACTAATAAAATTAATATGAGGAGTATCTAATCTATCTTTGATTTGTATATTTGCATTAACAGAATTAGGTAAAGCGATAGTAGCTATTAGTGGAAATAGTAAGCGTTTCATCTAGGAAGTATTCTATTTAATTCGGGATATTCAATTCTTAATTCTTCTATAAATGCATCAACGGTCTTTGATATCTCGTCAGTAGTATTCAAAATAGAATTTTTATATTTTAGATATTCGGAAACTTGAAATAATTTCATAGTTGATTTTGTTAAAAGTAATGTTGCAAGAGGAGATTTATCTGCCAATTTAGTTGAAGGAAAATATTTTATAGTTTCAGGATAAGTTTTTTCCATATCCTCAATATAGTCTTCTATCTTTTCATTTAATTCATCATATTTTGATGATAAAAACTTTTTGGTATTTAAATATTCAAAACCTGCGAATAAAAAACCAATAGGAAAACTTAAAAATAATATTGAAAGAGAAAGCCTAAGAAGATTTTGGGAAAATTTTTCCATAGAAATAATCAATTAAATTTATTTAAAACATATCAAGGTTAAAAGTAAGTAAATCATGTAATATTTTTGCTTTCCTCTTCCGATCTACTGAAATATTTAATTTTTATAATTTCTATATCGACTGTCAATCGTATTTAATATAGCGGTGCAATTAGTAAGCGTTTCAATTTTTATTGTTAACTAATCCATAGATACATAAAAGAGGATTCACTATTAAAACAATCCAGAAAGGAGGAGGGGGTCCTCCATCAACAATTGTCCCAGCGTTAAAAGTATTAAATAGAGCTACTGCCAAAAAACAAAACATCAAAGCTAATTCACCTGATAAAACTTTTCTTAAGGAGGCTTTATCTTTAATGGAACTACAAATAATCAATAAAAAACCTATTCCTAAATTACTAGCAGCTACAACATCTGCAGTACCTCTAACAAGAAGCAATGTTTCACTTGAAGCGTTGCCTGCAATAGTTTCCACTGAAAAAATTAGTAGAGAAATAATTAACAACCCCAACAGGATATGAAGCGCTCCAGTAGTTTTTAAAATATTTTTTAACTTCATAAAAAAAGGAGCTAATTGCCCCTTATTTTAGATTAATTGTCAATAATGCACTAGTTATCGCACTATTTTGCTTCTGAAAGATCAGAAGTAAATTCATATCAAAGGATTAAAGAGATTAACCACTCCCTAGATGAGGGAGTGGTCTTGAGGATTTAACATATTATTTACCAGTTAATTCTTTAACTAACTTGCGACCTTCTTGGATAATTTTTCCTCTTTCATGGAAGGCATCCAATACGGCATTGATATTCCATCTGATGGCTGCTGTTCTACTAGCACCAAGTATGTAATGTTCTCTTTCAATAAGAAAACCATCTTCATAGCAATCTCTACATTGCTTTAAATACCATTGGCTAACGCCTAAGTGGTGGGCTGCGTCACTTGTTTTGAGCCATTTTTCTTCTGCTGACATTCGATTAAGTCCGAATATATGCCCTGTTGTTTAATTAGTGCGAACAGAATCTCTTAAGTCAGTTTCCCAAGAACCATTACTGCTACTAGCCATTTAATTAGTGTCATTAGTGCGAATATTAGTGCGATTTGCTCATTATGTCCATATATTCACTTATAAGCACTTGTTGGAGGATGTATATTTTCTACTCTCTAAATTCTTTGAACCCCTTGCGGTAGTTGGGCTTTGGGCTATGCCCTCGCCGAGACTTGAACTCGGGGCCTCTCCCTTACCAAGGGAGTGCTCTACCGCTGAGCTACAAGGGCAATTTTAAAGTGGGCCGGGTTGGATTTGAACCAACGTAGGCAGAGCCAGCGGATTTACAGTCCGCCCCCTTTAACCACTCGGGCACCGACCCCCACTATTTGAACTTATCAGTTAATGGACACTTTGTGTGAAAATGTTTTGGTTTTTTTGTTTCTTTCTAGATAGCATTTGTAAAGAAAAGACTTTATTGATGATGAATATTTTATTGATAAATGGCCCAAATTTAAATTTATTGGGAACTAGAGAACCTGAAATATATGGTAATAAAACATTGAGTGATATAGAACAAGATCTAACAAAAGTTGCCCTAGAAAAGAGTATAAATCTTGAATGTTTTCAAAGTAATCACGAAGGAGAAATAGTAGATAAGATTCAGGATTCTGTAAAAAGTATACAGGGCATTCTTATAAATGCTGGCGCTTTTACACATACCTCGATTTCTATTCGCGATGCTTTAATTGGATCAAAAATTCCATTTGTAGAGTTACATATTTCAAATATTTTCAGAAGAGAAGATTTTCGTAAAGAATCTTTTCTTACAGATAAAGCTATAGGAATTATTAGTGGATTCGGCATATCAAGTTATTCCTTAGCTCTTGAAGGAATTATTGGATATTTAAGTAGTAAAAATTAAATGCTAGTCGATTTTAAAAGGCCCACTTCTCATATTAAATATTTATCGTCATTTACTTCAGATGAGTGGATCAAACTCGCATTATCTAATCCAATAGATATTCTTATTGACCATGCTCATTGTGAAAGAAAAGCAGCAGGAGTAGCTATTCAATTGATGTTTAGATATCCATCAGAACCAAATCTGGCAGAAGTTCTTAGTCCAATAGCGAGAGAGGAATTAGAGCATTTTGAAAAAATACTTTATTTTTTAAAGGATCTTGGACATTCTCTTGAGTCCTTAAAACCGCCTCCATATGGAGCTGAATTGTCCAAGAATATAAGAAAGGAAGAGCCCAATAGAATGCTTGATAGTTTCTTAATCGCAGGACTTATTGAAGCAAGAAGTCATGAAAGATTAAGCTTGCTTGCGCTGAATTCTGAAGATAAATCGTTTAAATCCCTTTATGAATCTCTGCTTGAAAGTGAGGCAAGACATTTTGGGGTTTACTGGAAACTAGCGCAAACTAAATTCTCTAAAAATCAAACTTTCAAAAGGTTAGAGGAATTGTCTGAAATTGAGTCAGCAATACTGGCTGAAACTTTTATATTACCAAGGGTACATAGCTAAAGTTAATAAAATAAAAATGATAATAAAAAAGTTCTTAAGTTTACTTAATCCGCATAAAACTGATTTGCCAACATTCACCATTGTGGGTGTTGGCCCTGGAGATCCATCGCTTTTAACAATTGCTGCTGTGGATGCAATAAAAAAAGCGAAAGTTATAGTTTTCCCAATATCAGATGATAATAAAAAGAGTTTTGCTGCGGAAATAGTCAAGAAATACACCAAATTTAAAAAAAATATCCCTATCATCTTCCCAATGGCTAGGAAGGATTTTGATCCAGATGAAATATGGTCTAATGCTGTAGAAAAAATTGTGAAATTTATACAAAATGGCGAATCAGTTGTTTTACTTTGTCTTGGTGATACTTCACTATTTGCAAGTTCTTCTAATATCTTGAGGTTAATAAAAAATAATCATGCTGAAATTATTACCAAAACCATACCTGGTATTTCCTCTATTTCAGCAGCAGCAGCTTTGAATGATTTTGATTTGGTAAAAAAAGGCGAGACATTGATCATCAAAGAATGCTCTTCTTCAGAATCTGAATTGACAACCCTAATTAGGGAAAGTAAGGCAAATAGAACCGTATTGGCCATTATGAAAGTTGGCAAAAGATGGAATTTAGTCAGGGAAATTTTGAAAAAAGAGGATATCATCAATACAACATTAATAGCTTTAAGTGTTGGGATGCCTGATCAAATTATTCAATATGCATCACAATATAAAAAGGAATTTATGCCTTATTTTTCTTTAATTTTGATAAGGTTCGATTAATGTATAAAAAAGAAAAATTAGTTGAAAATCAATTTACATGGCCAATATGTAAAAAACTATTATTTCTTATTCTTGAAGATAAGGTTAGTGATGTATTTGTTTGCGAATTAGTTTGGGAAAGACTTTTTTATAATAAAGAATTATCTATAAATTATTGGACCTTTAGCGCATTAACTCCTTCTTATTGGTCAGAAAAATTTGAAAAAGCTCCTCAAATCATTTCAGAGCGACCAGCCTCAGTACATTTGACTCGATCAATTCCAAAAGAATATAAACAGGGATTAAAAAATTTTCTTAATTTTAAAGGTTATAAGATTAATGAACTCTATCCAAGAAGAACTAGAAGAGCGACGGCAGTAAATTGGTTAATTTATTGGGCGATTGAAAATGATTGTTTTCCAGAAGCTAATGGATTAATGCCAAGTCCAAGTTCACCTCCGGCTAATCCAGTTAAAGGACATTTTGGCGATCCAGAAATTAAATAATTTTTTTTGAATAATGTAAATGATTCTAATAAAGGTATAGTTGTAATGGATACTACTTTCTTTGGAGAGAAGAATTGATTCTTCCTACAATAGCAATTATCGGAAGACCGAACGTTGGGAAATCTACCTTAGTAAATCGTCTTTGCCAAAGTAATGATGCAATAGTATTTGATAAACCTGGTGTTACAAGAGATAGAACTTATCAAAATGCTTCATGGGGAGGTAAGGAATTCCAAATAGTTGATACTGGAGGTTTAGTTTTTGATGATGATAGTGAATTTCTCCCGGAAATAAGGACACAAGTTTTCTTGGCTCTAGAAGAGGCTTCACTCGCGTTACTGGTGGTAGATGGGAATCAAGGCGTTACAGATGGTGATTTATCAATAGCAAAATGGTTAAGAAACTCAAGCTGTAAAACAATCGTTGCTGTTAATAAATGCGAATCGACTACTCTTGGAATATCCTTAGCTTCAGAGTTCTGGAAATTAGGATTGGGCGAACCAAACCCTGTTTCGGCTATTCATGGTTCAGGTACTGGAGATCTTTTAGATCTCGTTATTGGCGAACTTCCTGAAAATAATATTCAGGATGATGAAGAAAAGATAATGATGTCAATTATTGGTAGACCTAATGTTGGTAAATCTAGTTTGTTAAATTCAATCTGCGGAGAAAAGAGAGCAATAGTTAGTGATATTAGTGGTACGACAACTGATTCAATAGATACGCTTATAAAAAAAGGTGATAATCACTGGAAAATTATAGATACTGCAGGGATTAGAAGAAAGAAAAATGTTAAATATGGTACTGAATTCTTTGGTATTAATAGGGCTTTTAAATCTATAGATAGAAGTGATGTTTGTGTTTTAGTTATAGATGCGGTTGATGGAGTAACTGATCAAGACCAGAAGCTAGCTGGGCGCATAGAAGAACAAGGCAGAGCTTGTATAATTGTTGTTAATAAATGGGATCTTGTAGAGAAAAATAGTTCAACAATTTATCAAGTAGAAAAAGAACTTAGATCTAAACTTTATTTTTTACACTGGTCAAAAATGATTTTTATATCTGCCCTAACTGGTCAAAGAGTTGATAATATTTTTGAGCATGCTCTTAATGCTGTAAATCAACATAGAAGAAGAGTTACAACATCAGTAGTTAATGAAGTACTTAAAGAATCAATCAGTTGGAAAAGTCCTCCAACGAAGAGAAGCGGCAAGCAAGGTAGGCTTTATTACGGTACTCAAGTAAAGAACAAACCTCCCACTTTTACTCTTTTTGTAAATGACCCAAAATTATTTGGAATAACTTACAGAAGATATATTGAAAAACAAATTAGAGTAAATTTAGGCTTTGAAGGCACACCCCTCATTTTATTATGGAGAGGAAAACAGCAAAGAGCTTTAAATAAAGAAGTAGAAAGAGAAAATATTGAGTTAATTCAAAAAGATTAATGAATTTGCTAACCAAATTTTCTGTAGGTCAATACGTTCATGGAAATAAAAGTTGGCTAAGAATTATAGATAGTAGATTAAAGATAATTATCGTAATGATATTTTTAATCACTCCAATTTGGGCAGGTCCAATATGGAGATTAAGTTTAGTTGGTTTTTTACTATTAATTACTTTTTTAAGTTTATTGCCATCTAGAGTATGGTGGCGATCATTACTTTTCCTCTCATGTTTGTCACTATTAATTGGATGTATATCAATACTTGCCTCGTCTGATATTCAATCTCTTGATGGCTACTTAAGAAATCCCAATGAGTTGCAATTAGTACTTGAAAGCCAAAAAGAATGGAATATTTTGCAAATTCCTTCGCAGAAGATATGGTTTATTAATTTTGGTCCCTACAACTTATCAAGAAAAGCCTTTGAACTAGGAATAAAAACCTCCACTTTGATATTTACCGTTATTCATAGTGTGAATTTGATGCTTTTAACCACATTGCAGGAAGATATTGTATGGGGATTAAGTTGGTTTATGTATCCATTAAGAAAGATTGGATTACCAACTAGTAAGTGGCTTTTTCAGTTGTTAATTGCATTACGTTTTATTCCCCTAGTGCAGGAAGAACTTCAAAATATCATTAAATCAGTGTCAGTTAGATCAATAAATTTTCGAAATTTAGGATTAAAGAAATCCTTTAATGTTTTATTAATCTTGGTGGAAAGGTTATTTCAAAATATATTTCTGAGAATAGATCATGGAGCAGAATCATTACTCTCAAAGAAAGAAATTATTATAAAAACCAACAGATTTAGAACTCTTTATCCTTCAACATCTCTCAATGTAATTGTTAATACATTATCGATTTGTTTTATTTGCATAGCAATTTTTCTTAGAAAACTGTATGGTGCATTATAAATAACACAATATTTTAGGTTTGAGTTCTGAGCGTTATTTAAACCATCCAACATTTGGCATGTTGTACCAAGTTTCTCCTGGAAATGATGGCAGGGATATTTATGCGACTTTATACGCTCAAAAAATGTTTTTCTTAGTAGAAGTTCGTCAAAGAGAAGTTTTTTTTGAAGTTATACCTTATTTAGATGCCCGTAACCAGGCCGAATTAAACCTACAAAAAGCTAAAAGAAAAGGTTCTGAAGAGCTATCTAAATGGGAGAATTTATTTACGCAAACTTTCTTATAAAATGTGAACCCTGCAAATTATTTAGAAATAAAAAATAAAATTCCTTCAAATGTAAATATTCTTGCGGTAAGTAAAGGATTTAAAAGTCAAGAAATCAAGACTATTCAAAATATAGGTCAGAACGATTTTGGTGAAAGTAAGGTTCAAGAGGCGCTTGAAAAACAATTAACCTTAAAAGATCATAAACAAATAAATTGGCACTTTATTGGAAGAATACAAAGTAATAAAATAAGAAAAATAGTTCAAAATTTTAAATACATTCATTCAGTAGATTCATTTGAAAAGTTGCAAAAGATTTCTAATATTTCACGTGAAGAGAAGAAAAATCCATTAATAATGTTGCAGGTTAAGTTGAGTGATGACCCTACTAAAGGAGGCTTTAATCCTGAATTTTTAATAATGAAATGGAGGGAAATTCAAGAGTTGAAAAATATTTCATTAACCGGTTTGATGACTATCAATCCTAAAGGACTTAGCTCTAAAGAAAATTCAGGGTTGTTCAAAAAATGTCGTGCTCTCGCTGATTCACTGCAACTACAAGATTGTTCAATGGGGATGTCTGGTGATTGGGAGGAAGCTATTGACGCTGGATCTACTTGGTTAAGATTAGGATCATTGATTTTTGGAGGTAGATCCTAATTAGTTATTTTTTATAAAAATCTTATCTATAAACTTGCAGTTAAGTTCAACTAACGTTATCTAAGTATAGGTAGTTTATTCATTTAAAAAATGAATCTATTACTTAAGGTTCTTAAACCTTAGTAATCAATTTCAAGAGGATTTAAAAGGTGTCACTTATTTCTAGATTAAAGGCAGTAGTTGCAGGGGATGAGTATCTCGATGATGATTTTGATGAGTTGGATTATGCTTCAGAGGATGAATTAAATGATATTAATAATTTCAAACAAAATCCAAAGAATGCAAATGCCCTTGCAAATTCCAATCCATTCGATTTTATGAATAACAACAGATCATCAAAAGTAGTTGGTATGCCTGGAATCTCAAATTCATCCTCAGAAGTAAGCTTAATGGAACCAAGAAGTTTTGATGAGATGCCTCAAGCGATACAAGCATTAAGAGAAAGAAAAACTGTAATACTCAATTTAACTATGATGGATCCTGATCAAGCTCAAAGAGCGGTTGATTTTATTGCTGGGGGCACATATGCAATTGATGGACATCAAGAGAGAGTAGGTGAAAGTATTTTCCTTTTTGCTCCAAGTTGTGTAAATGTAACTAGTTCTTCCCCAGAAGAAGCTTCTCCTTCATCTGTATCTACAGACAACACACCACAATATAGTTTGGGCAAAAATACTACTCCTGAACCGGCATGGGGTAATTCTAAATTAAGTGCTTTTTCATGATTAATCTGTGACAGATAAAATTGCGGTAATTGGTTTTGGAAATATTGCAAGTGCTATAGTTACACCTCTATTAGATAACAAATTAATTCAGCCAGAGAATGTTTTTTGTGTTGTAAATACAGAAAAAAGTTTAGAAAAAATAAAAAATAATTATAAACATAATATAAACGTTTATAAATCAGGTTCTAAAGAGTCAAAAATAATTTGGGATTGTCAATATAAACTTCTTTCGATAAAACCCCAACAATTAAATAACATAAGTGAGGCCAATCATATAAAAAATAAGGACAATTTAATAGTTTCTATTCTTGCAGGAGTTTCAATAAATAGACTTGCTCAAAAGTTTCCTAATCATAAATGTGTGAGAGTGGTTACAAATATTCCAATAACTATTGGAAAAGGTGTAACAGGGATTTCTTGGGGAGAAGAAATTACAGAAGATCAGAAACAATTCACAAAAAAATTATTTGAAAATACTAGTAAAATTTATGAATTTACTGAAGATTACCTTGATATATTTTTAGCTTTAACTTCATCAGGTCCTGCAATTATTGCTTTAATTATAGAAGCATTAAGTGATGGAGGATTAAGCGGGGGATTACCAAAAATAATTTCAGAGGAACTTGTTATGGAAATGATACTAGGGACTATTTTTCTAATTAAGGAAAATAAACTTACTACTTCTGAGCTTAAAAATTTAGTAACCTCTCCAGGTGGAACAACTATTTCTGCTTTAAGGGTTTTAGAAAAAAAGAGTGTAAGGTCAGCATTAATTGAATCAATAGTTTCAGCTAGTAATAGAAGTAAAGAGTTTCGTTAGGTTTTATAGTTATTTTTTAAGTTCGTATAAACTTTTTCAAGTGAATTTATATTTTTAGTAATTGTATATCTCTCAAGTACTCTTTCTCTAGCTTTTTCACCAAGATCGTTTGTAAATGAAGGATGTTCCACAAGAATTGGGATTATAGTTTTCAATTGTGCAGCTACATTATCAGTTGAAATTACTATTCCTGCTCCTTTATCTAAAACTTCACCATCAGCTCCTGCATCTGTAGCTACACAAGCAGTACCAGCAGACATTGCCTCTAAAAGTGATAATGATAAACCTTCTACTAAGCTTGGTAAGAAAAATACTTCTGCTATTTGCATTATTGCTATCCTAGTTTCTAAATCTAATTCGGCACCCCACCAAATTAATTTCTCATTACCAAGGTTAGAAAAACTATTTTCAAGTGTTGGCTTCATTGGTCCATCCCCAACAATAACTAATTTGCAATTTGGAGTTTTTGTTTGGCGCCAAGAACGTAAAAGTGCCTCGATATTTTTCTCATTTGCAATCCTTCCCATATATAAGAAGATTCTTTCATTTCCAAGTTTGTTTTTTACCTGATCATATTTTTTACTTTTTATGCAAAAAGGTCTCCAAATATTTTCGTCAACACCGTTTGGAATAATTATTTGTTTTTCTTTAGGTACTCCTAATTTCTCAAGAACATTTTTTTGAGGTTCAGAAAAAATAATTACTTTATCGAACTTTGCTAAAGAGGGAGCATAAAGTTGATATGTTAATTGTTGAGTGCTCGCAGTTAGATTTCTATTTTTTGCATCAAATGGTGGATGAAATGTTCCAATAAGAGGAACATTAATTTCATTACAAAGCTCTGGAAGTCTAAAGTCTAAAGGAGATAAAGTTAGGCTTGCATGTACTATGTCAGGTTTTAATCTCTCCAATGATAGCCTTAGCTCTTTTTCTGCTCTTGGTGACGGTATTGTATAAACTTGAGATTTAATTAAATATGGGAGACTTACATCAGGATCATTTGCAAGAAATAATGGGTTTGATGAATTTGAACTAGAGGGATTGTCGAAATGAATAAAACTAATTTTATGCCCTCTGGCCTTTAATTCCTGAGTAGTTGAATTACCGTAAGTTACATTTCCACAAAAAGGCGATTTTTTCCCTAACCAGGCAATATGAACCACATTAATTGAATTAACTATTTATAAAGCTAACAGGCAAAGGCACCATGATCATATTTTTTAAATTTTTTAATGCTTCATGAAAATGCTAACTATATATTTCTCTCAACATTTTTAGTGAAGATAGCTCTTTCTCTAATTGGGTAGAGATCCATGTCTCAATAATGAATAATATTTTAAGCCAGACTTTTTTGGGACCCAACAAATCTCCATTAGATTTTATTGGTAATTCTGGGAAAAGAAGTCTCTGTAATAGAGCAACTTCAGATGCATTTATTTTTAGATTACTTTGAGGATCTTCTATGGATGTAAACCCTTCACTTGGTAAAAAATAACAACTCCATTCCCAATTTCTTAAAGGCGGAATAATAGGTTCTCCAGTTTTACAGCAATGATGAATTGGTAAATTTATACCTCCAATGGCTAATAGATGGATTAAAGATTGAATACTCATTGAGAGCATTTTAATATCTTCTTCTTTAGATTCTTCATACAAATAAATCCTATCTAGATGTGCAAGAACACAAGATAAATAGTCTTGTTGCTTATCATTATTACCTACTAATAAAAAAGTTAATTCAGTTATTGCTTGCGCGGCTGCAAGACATTCAATATTTTTCCCTAGACCAGAATAGCTTTTTAATATTTTAATTTGACGTACTGATTTAAGATTTCTTTTCCCAAAAATTTGCAGACTTAAATATGTTAATGGAGTAGCTGCGGCCAGACTACTTTTAGGACGTCTAGCACCAGGTACCGCTAATCGAACAATCCCCTGCTCATCTGTAAGAATAGTTATTAATCTATCATTCTCGCCTAATGGAGAAGCTTTAATACAGAGACCTTTTAGTCTGCACTCACCAGAACCAGACATTTAAATTACATTAACTTCTTCAAAAATCTCACAAAAATTAGAAGTTCCCACGCAACTAATTCCATTATCAAACAAATCAATAACTTGTGTCAGTTTTTTTATACCACCTACAACTTTGATTTGATTTTGAGAGCCTATTATTTTTAGTATTTCGGGGACATCATTAGATGTAAGAGGAGATCCAAACCCGTCCCCGAATTGAAAATTTTTTATTCCTAATTCCAAACATATTTCTATCGCATTAATAAAAACTTCTCCTTGTAGTTTTGATTTATTTATGATTATTGAAACTGGTAATCCAGATAATTTAACTTGCTCAATTTCAGCAGCGAAAGTTTCTAAATTTCTTTTGGATAAATTGATAAAGTTTGGGATATATTCAATTCCTTTTGCACCCTTATCTTTTGCAAAACAAACTAATTCTTCAATAAATGAAACTGGTAAATCTGCTAAAGGGTAAGAAATAAGTGCGTTTATATCCGCACTGTAATTACCCAAACATTTTTTAAGATCAGTTAAATAATTTAGTGAAGTAGAAATATTTTTGATATTGTATTTTCTTATTAAATCGCAATTCACACAGAAATCTTCCCATGATAAATAAGGGTTAATAATAATCGCATGAATTTTCTCGTTTAATTCATATTCAATATTGGGCATTTAAAACTTATTTAGATTGAATCAATCCATAACCTCCATGATTCCTTTTATATATAACTTGAAGTTCATTATTTTTCTTGTTTCGAAAAACATAAAAATCATGATCAATTAGATCTAATTGTTTTCTGGCTTCATCTGATGAAATTGGAGTCATTTCAAAGTATTTATTTTTTATAGATGGCTCAGGCAGACTTGCTTCATTTCCTTCTTTAAAAAAAGCTTTATCTAAAAAATTTGATTCCATACTTTCAATTGTTAAAGAATCTTTATTTTTAAATTGTTTATTATGAATTGTTTTATTGTTTCTTTCTTTGTATTTGCGTAATTTTCTACAGAGTTTATTCGAAACTAAATCAATGCTTGAGTATAGATTTTCAGTTTTTTCTTCAGCTCTAATTACGGTACCATTTGCAAAAATAGTAACTTCTGCAGTTTGGAACGAGACTCTTGGATTCTTTTCAATTGAAAGGTGTATGTCAGCTTCTTTAACGATATCCTTATAGTGATGTGTTGCTTTTTCTATCTTTGCCTCAGTATATTCTTTTAATGCTCCAGTGAGCTCAAGATTCTTTCCATGGATTAAAATTTTCATAACAAATCTAAAAATATTTACTTACTTTCTAAATCTACTTAAATATGGATAATAGAACAGCAATAATTAAACAACCTGATAATATTTCTTCTTTTAATGATGTTTATAAATTACAAAAAGAATATCAGGAGGCATTGATTTTAGATAATTCTAACCCTGATTTTATTTGGATAGGGGAGCATCAACTCTGTTATACATTGGGGAGAGGATCTAATTACGATAATTTACTATTTTCTCTAAATGATACTAAATATGATGTTTTTAAGATTGATAGAGGTGGTGAGGTAACTTGTCATATGCCAGGACAATTAGTAACGTATTTGGTTTTAGATTTGAAAAATTTTAATAAAGATTTAAATTGGTACTTAAGAAAAATTGAAGAAATTATTATAAAAATCCTTGGAGCTTTTAATATAGATTGCCACTCTAGAAAAGGGTTTACTGGTGTTTGGATAGGAAATAAGAAAATCGCATCAATTGGAATTGGGTGTAAAAGATGGATTACGATAAATGGATTTTCAATCAATATTGACTGCGAATTAGAAAACTTTAATAAGATTGTTCCTTGCGGAATAGAAAATTGTCTTATGGCAAATATGATTGATTACAACAAAAATTTAAATATTCAAGAAGTCAAGAGAATTGTTAAAAAAACCATCGAGGAAGAATTTAATTTTGATTTTATATCAAAATAGAAATTAAAATTTCAAAATCAATTTAGTATGGGTGATTTAGCGTATTGGCCTGCAGCCAAACCTCTTTCTAAAAAAAATACATTTGCCAAAAATAGAGATTTTATTAAGAACCTTGATCATATAGATCAAATTTGGGAAAAATTAAAATTTAAATGTGGTGATACTTTAGCTGTTTGCGATTTAAGAGGGAAATACAAAGAAAAATTTTCTTATTCTGAGCTGGCTGATTTAATAACAAAAGTATCTTTTTCTTTCGAAAATTATGGTTTAAAAAAGGGGGATGTAGTTACTGTAATATCTGAAAATTCTCCAAGATGGCTTGCAGTAGATCAAGGCTTAATGCGTTTAGGAGCTATAAATGCAGTGAGAGGTATTAATTCTCCTTCAGTAGAATTAGAATATATTATTGGGCACTCTAATTCATTAGGACTAATAGTTCAATCTAAGGAAATTTGGCTAAAGTTAAACAATAAAGAAGAATTAAAAAAAAGACTGAAATTTATAATCAATTTAGAAGATGAACAATTTGAAAGTTTAATAAGTTGGAGTAAATTTATAAGTTCAGTAGAAAAAGAAAATTCACAAAATAATAATCTTGAAAAATTTAATCCAGAAATAGATGACGTCGCTACTATTCTTTACACTTCTGGGACAACAGGAAAACCTAAAGGTGTGCCTTTGACTCATGCAAATTTTTTACATCAGATAATCAATTTAGCCTATATCGCTGATCCAGAACCAGGAACCTCTGTATTAAGCGTTTTGCCTATCTGGCATTCTTATGAGAGAAGTGCTGAATACTTCTTTTTTTCATGCGGTTGTTCTCAATACTATACAATTCCAAAATTTCTTAAAGATGATATTACACAAGTAAAACCTGTTGTCATGGCAACTGTACCGAGACTATGGGAAGCAATACATGATGGTTTTTTTCAGGCGTTGAAAAAAATGCCTTCCAAAAAGCAAAAACTTATTAAGTTTTTAATAAGTAATAGTTCGGTTTTCAAAAGAAGTCTTAGAAAGATAAGAAATATAGACATAAATCAAATAACTTTTAAATCAAAAATCCCCTTACTGGGTTCTGTTATTAGCCGATATCCTTTACATAAATTGTCGACTATTTTTTTATGGCCGAATATTCTTAGACAACTATGCGGAGAAAAACTGAAATTTCCTATTAACGGTGGAGGTGCATTGCCAGAACATGTAGATCTTTTTTTTGAATCTTTAGGTGTAGATGTTTTGGTGGGATATGGACTCACAGAAACTAGTCCAGTATTAACTTGTAGGAGAAGAGAATTAAATGTTAGAGGATCATCTGGGCAGCCTCTTTCATTTACTGAAATCAAAATAGTGAATGATGATAAAAAAAAGATTCTGAAGTTCAGAGAAGTCGGGAAAATTCTTGTTAGGGGGCCGCAAGTAATGAAGGGTTATCTTAATAATGAAATGGCTACAAATGATGTTTTATCCAAGGATGGTTGGTTTGATACTGGTGATTTAGGTTTTCTAATACCAAATGGTTCTCTCTTTATAACAGGAAGAGCCAAGGATACAATAGTGCTATCAAGTGGTGAAAATATAGAACCGAATCCGCTAGAGACTGAAATTCTTAGTTCTGAATTTATTAATCAGATTCAACTAGTAGGACAAGATAAGAAATGTTTAACAGCCCTTGTAGTTCCTAATTTCGAATTGGTTAAAAGCAAGTTTTTGGAAGAAGACCTTTCAAAATTAAACCTGAATAAGAATATTGGTGCATTTTTCAAATCACAAATTAATAATTTGCTTAAAAGTCGATTAGGAGCAAGATCTGAAGAACAAATATTAGATTGTTATTTTGTTGATGCCTTTACTCTAGAAAATGGGTTGTTAACACAAACTCTTAAACAAAAAAGAAAAGAAATAGAAAAAAAGTATTCATTACAAATAGAAAATATGTATGAAAACAAATTTAGTAAGAAAATTTGATTTGTTCTATCTATATTGAAAAGGTAATTTAATTTTTTATGGAAACAAAAAACTCAATATCTATAAAGCGCTCAATAGCTATTAAAGCTGTAGTTACACCAACTTGGAAGGAAGATGCTGAAAAAGAGTTAAGTAAAGCAATTTCAAACATTGACCAGCAATTATCGCAACTTGAGCAGGAGGGGCAGCAAATAGTAAATAATATTAGATCCCAATCGGTTAATCCTCTAGATCCAAGGGTTCAAGAACAGGTTAGTCAGGTGCAACAACAAGTCGCAGCAAAACGAAATGAAATAGAAGAACAAAAAAGAAATCTACTTCAACAACAGAGTCAAGTTCGCGAATTAAAAATGGACGAAATTGTTGATCAAGGGCAAGTGGATAGTTTCTGTGATGTCACTGTGGGAGACAATCTTATTGAAAAAATGCAAGTATCGATTACGGTTAAGGATGGAGTTATTCAATCTATAGATAATAATTAAATAGAAGATTTAGTATTTTTGATAAATATAAGTAAATCTTAATTTCGAAAAGTTTTAAACTCTAATCGATCTAAATTATTACTTTCTTAAGTTTTAAGAGTTCCCACTGTGAACATGATTTCGTATAATTAAAACAAGAGTTTAAAGGGTTCTTAACCATAAAAACTGTAGGAAGTTTGGTAGAAATCCCTTGAAACTTATGCAATAACAATTTTCTTATGTCTCACGAAATATTCATGCCTGCCTTGAGTTCTACTATGACGGAGGGCAAGATTGTGGAATGGTTGAAAAATCCAGGAGATAAAGTTGAAAGAGGTGAATCTGTCTTGGTTGTTGAGTCTGACAAGGCAGATATGGATGTTGAATCTTTTCAGGATGGATATCTTGCGGCTGTTTTAATGCCTGCTGGCAGCACTGCACCAGTAGGAGAGACTATCGGTCTTATTGTAGAAAATGAGGATGAGATAGCTTCTGTTCAAGAACAAAATAAAGTAAATCAACCCGAAGTCTCAACTTCAGACCAACTTGAATTGGTAAGTAATAAAACTGAAGAAAAACCAGTAGTCCAGACTGAAAATATCAAGAAAGAAGTTGAAGAAGTCGTCTTAAAGAGTGAAAAGCCTGTCCCATCTTTTAATGTCGATCAAACTAATGCCGCAACAAGTAATGTTTCTTCGAGGATAATTGCATCTCCAAGAGCTAAAAAACTAGCCTCTCAAATGGGTGTTGATTTAGCAAAGGTCCATGGATCTGGCCCTCACGGAAGGATTCAAGCCGATGATATTTTAAAAGCTAATGGCCAACCTGTTTCTATACCATGGATAGGAGAAGGTGGTTCTCCTGCAAGTATTCCAGGTGCAAATTTGGGAGTTGAAAGTAAACCAGAAACTTCAGGAAATAGTTTTGGTAATCCAGGAGAAACAGTTCAATTTAATACTCTTCAAAAAGCAGTAAATAAAAATATGGAATCTAGTTTAGATGTTCCATGTTTTAGGGTGGGTTACTCTATCAATACAGATAAATTAGATAATTTCTACAAAAAGGTAAAACAGAACGGAGTTACTATGACTGCTTTACTTGTAAAGGCAGTTGCAAAGACACTAAAGAAACATCCTCAAGTTAACTCAAGATTTTCAGAAAATGGAATTTCTTATCCAGAAAATATAAATATTGCTGTTGCTGTTGCAATGGAAGATGGGGGACTAATAACTCCAGTATTAAAAGAACCATGCAATACTGATTTATTTGAATTATCTAGGGAATGGAAAGATCTTGTAAAAAGATCGAGATCAAAACAATTAGAACCAGATGAATACTCAACGGGAACATTTACCTTATCTAACCTTGGTATGTTTGGTGTTGATAGATTTGACGCAATACTACCCCCAGGGACCGGTGCGATCTTAGCGATAGCATCATCGAAACCAACTGTTGTAGCTAATAGTGATGGGTCAATATCTGTTAAAAAAATAATGCAGGTAAATCTTACAGCTGATCACAGAGTGATCTATGGAGCTGATGGTGCTTCATTCTTGAAAGACTTGGCTAACCTGATTGAGAATGAGCCAGAGACACTTGTATCATAAATTTAATTGATTTCTCAAATTAATAAAGAAGAAAAAGATTATAGGCTTGAATCTTATGATTATTTACTTGATCCTTCATTAATTGCTAGTAAACCTTCTGCAATTAGGCATGAATCAAGACTGATGATAGTTAGAAATAGTTTTTTAGAAGAAGACTACTTAACTAATAAATTTACCAAGAATCTTTTAGATGAATTTAGAGAAGGAGATCTTGTAGTTGTTAACAATACTAAGGTAATGAAAGCTAGGTTAAAGGTTGAATTAGAAAAAGGGACGTTAGTCGAATTATTAGTCTTAGAAAGATCCCATGAATGTGTTTGGTTATGTTTGGCAAAGCCAGCGAAAAAGTTAAAAATAAATAGAAAAATAATATTAAAATCTCTTTCTGCAGAAGATATTAATTTGATGGTTGATGGGGTTGATGAAGAAACTGGAGGCAGATTTATTAAATTTCCTGAAAATATAACTGATCTCAATTCAATGAATGACCTTCTTGATGAATACGGGGAAATCCCTCTCCCGCCTTATATAAAAAATACCGAAGAAGAGTCTTTTCATGAGAAAAGTTATCAAACTGAGTATGCAACTAATCCAGGGGCCGTTGCTGCGCCAACTGCTGGTTTACACTTAAGCAAAAGTCTTATTTCCAATCTAAAAAAAAAGGGAGTAATAATTTTACCGATAACTTTGCACGTGGGCTATGGAACATTCAAACCAATTGATCAAGAAGATCTAAGTAACTTAAAACTTCATAAAGAATGGGTAAGTGTTAATAAGGAAGTAGTGGAGGAAATAAAAAGAATAAAGAAAACAGATAGAAGAATAATTGCTATTGGTACAACTAGCGTAAGAGCTCTTGAAAGTTGTTATTCTCACGAAATTAATGACTTTATTCCAATAGCTAAATACGTAGATTTAGTAATTAAGCCAGGTTATAAATTTAAGGTAGTTGATGGATTATTAACTAATTTTCATCTTCCTAAAAGTTCATTATTACTTTTAGTAAGTGCAATGATTGGTAGAGAAAGATTATTAGATTTATATAAGAAAGCCATAAAAGAAAAATTTAGATTTTTCTCTTATGGCGATGCGATGTATATTTCACCAGATTCAATACTGGATAAAAGATAGATTTAGGCTTTGACTGGTTCTTGAATAATTCCGCTTGGAACTTCAGTAAACATAATTGACGATAAATACCTCTCTGCTAAATCAGGTAGAACAACTACAATTGTCTTCCCAGCATATTCATCTTGTTCAGCTAATCTAACAGCAGCAGCAGCGGCAGCCCCACAAGATATTCCTACTAATAGACCTTCCTCTTTAGCTAACCTAAGAGCCATCTCAATTGATTCGTCATTTGTTACTTGTTCGACCTTATCAACAATTGATAAGTCAAGGTTCTTAGGAATAAATCCTGCTCCAATTCCTTGGATTTTATGTGGTCCGGATTTAACCTCTTCTCCATTCATTGTCTGTGTAATAACAGGACTGTGTGATGGTTCTACAGCTACAGAAGTAATATTCTTGCCCTTCTCTTGCTTAATGTATCTTGAAACTCCTGTAATTGTGCCGCCAGTTCCAACCCCTGCAACTAGGACATCAATTTCGCCATCGCAATCATCCCAGATTTCTGGTCCAGTAGTTTTGAAATGAATTTCAGGGTTTGCTGGATTATCAAATTGACCTGGCATGAAATATTGAGAAGGATTACTTTCTGCAATTTCTTTAGCTCTAGCTATCGCTCCAGGCATACCTTTAGATGCCTCTGTTAAAACAATTTCAGCACCCAAGACTGCCATAACCCTTCTTCTTTCAATTGACATGGATTCTGGCATTGTAAGGATCAGTTTATAACCTCTTGCTGAAGCAGTAAAAGCTAGAGCAATTCCTGTATTTCCAGAAGTTGGCTCAACAATAGTTTTGTCTTTTGTAAGTTTCCCGCTTTTCTCGGCATCCCAGATCATGTTTGCGCCGATCCTACATTTGACACTATAGGCGGGGTTTCTACCTTCAATTTTTGCAAGTACTGTAGCTTTCGCGTTTTTAGTAACTGATTTTAATTTTACTAATGGAGTGTTTCCAATAGCAAAACTGTTGTCCTCATAAATTTTTGCCATTTATATATTGAGAAAATATATATTAATACTAACTATTATTCAGAAAAAGAGTATACAAGTTTCTATACGGTAAATACTAGGAATTTAGAAATTATTTAGTGCTTCAGAAAAGGTTTTCCATAATTGATCTTGGTCTTCTAATCCAACTGATACTCTAATAAGGTGCGAGGGTATACCAAAACTTTCAGCCCAATCCAACTCGTCAAAATGAGCTAGTAAAACATAAGGACAAACTAGAGTAAATTTTGTACCTAAACTAGGTCCTTTAGATACTTTTAGAGAATCATAAAATTTTTTAGCTTTGTTCAATCCTCCATTTAATTCAAACGATAATAAGCAGCCGTATCCCCCATTAGAAGTAAGTAAAGAATTAAAATTTGGACAATTTTCAGGATGGAAAATATTTTTAATCTCGCTATGATTCTCTAATCTTTTTTTTAATTCTAAACATGCTTTATTTTGTTCAAAAACTCTTTGATTTACATCTCTACTAACTTTCTCTAGATAAACTATATCTCCATCGGAAAGTATTGGAATATTAATCTCGTTTAATGCATTTCTAAACTGATCAATCCATTTGCTTTTTGGATTTAGTATTAATGATCCGGCAAGAATATCACCACTACCTGAAAAAATTTTTGTAAGTGAAGTAAAAACTATATCTGCATGTTCTATGGAATTTATATTTAAATTCGAACCAATTGTATCGTCAACAATTAAGGGAATATTTAGCTTTTTTGCAATTTTTGAAATTTTTTTAATGTTTACACATTTGAGCATTGGATTACTTGGAAGTTCAATAATTAATGCTGATGGATTTATTCTTTTGATTTCTAATTCAATATCCGCGAAATTTTCTTCTGTAATTAACTTTGCTCCGTGAAAGATTTTCATTGGTAATTTAAGTACATCTACATATGGAAAACCAACTTGGAGTGTTGGTTTAGCTGGAAATAATTTATATATGATTTCTAATGATGTATGCAATGCAGACATTCCAGATGAAGTTAAGTGAATATCATTAGAGTCAATTTTTGTAGATTTAGAAATTCTATTTTTTATTCTTTGAGAACATTCATTTACGTAAGATTTTGGAGGGCAATCTTCAAGACCTAGTTCTATAGCGGCAGCTCTTGAAGATAGACCAAGACCAGTATGTTGCCAAAAATATTTTGCATAAATACTTCCTTCTTTTTCAGTTATTAAGAAAGCTAAATTATTTCTTTTTTCTATTAACGAGAATTTTTCAGAAGTATTTCTATCAATGTATTTTTTAGCTTTAAAAGCTATGCCTTCATTCGGATATGGCCAGATACTTTTATTGTTGTAGTAATTTTGATTTTTTACTTTTTCGCATAATCTTTTCACTATGGGGTTTAGCCCGAATCGTGGGTAAATGGACTTCAATAAATTCATGCATTCTTGATCTTTTTCCTCGTAATTTATTACATCATTCCAAGTTGGTAATGCTACAGAAACGGCATGAATACTATCAGGAATTGCATATCCCAACTCTAAATTTTTCCATATAGGTTTTTTAAGTAAATCTCTCAATTTTCAGAATTTGTTTAGAGCAAATAAAATGTCCGAGATTAAATCGTTTGTATCTTCACATCCAATTGATAATCTGACAAGAGCATCATCTATCCCTAGTAGATTTTTTGTTTTATCATCAACAGAAGCATGAGTCATCGTTGCAGGGTGACAAATTAAACTTTCAACCCCTCCAAGGCTTTCTGCTAGAGAGAAATATTTGAGAGATTTGCAAAATTTAAAAGTATCCTTTTTATTTAAATTTAATTTTAGGGTGATCATTGAACCTCCAGATTTCATTTGCGATTTTGCTAAATTAAATTGCGGATGTTCTTGATTAAAAGGGTAAATTACTTTACTAATAATTTTATGATTACCTAATTCTTCAGAAATAAATTCTGCACTTTTAGTTTGTTGTTCGATTCTTAATGGAAGAGTTTTTACTCCTCTCGTAATGAGCCAACTATCAAAAGGAGATGGTTGAAGCCCGAGAGCTTTTTGAGAGAAAAGCATCTTACTATTCCATTCCTCATTATTTGTAAGTACTGCTCCGCCAAGTGCGTCACTATGTCCATTAATAAATTTTGTGGTGCTCACAACCGATAGTGTTGCACCAAGGTCCAATGGTTTTTGAATAAGCGCTGTAGAAAATGTGTTGTCTACAACTACTGGTATTTCGAGTTTATTCGCTTCATCACAAATCGCCTTAATATCAAGTACCTTCAAAAGTGGATTAGTTGGACTTTCTAGCCATATCAAGGTTGGCTCGAAGTATGAAATCTTTTTGATATTATTTTCGTTTGTAAAATCTGTGTATAAAACTTCTAGCCCAAATTTCTTGAAAACTTTTTCGAACATCCTCACTGTACAACCATAGAGATTTGACTCGCAGAGTATCTTGTCACCTGATTTTAGTGTTGATGAAATTGCAGTTACCGCGCTAATTCCAGATCCAAAAACTGTACAGTATTTAGAATCTTCTATTGATTTAAGGACGCTTTCTAGAATTCTAAAGTTTGGATTGCCTGATCTGGTGTAGTCGAAATTATCTTTATTTCCATGTTTAAAAGTGGATGTAGAAAAAATAGGAGGCATAACGCATCCAGTTTCTTCTGCAAATGTTTCCCCATGGTGAATAGATAGGGTCTTAAAACCTGGCTTTTTGATATTATTTTCATTATTTCCCATTATTTTTAAAAATAAGAATTAAATTAAATCTCTCATTTTTTTAATGAGAGATTTAATAATCCAAAGAAAAGTAGTATTAAACTTTTCTTGAATAATATTCAACAACTAGTAGTTCGTTTATTTCAAGAGCCACCCACTCTCTATCGCATTTTCCATTTATTATTCCCGTTAATTTAGGTTTGTCTAAATCAAGATGAGGTGGAACATTTGCTAATCCAGGGAATTCTATATTACCTTCAACAAGTTTTTTGCTTGCTTTGTTTTCTTTAATTCCGATTACATCGCCTGATTTGCATTGATAACCAGCAATATCAAGAACCTTTCCATTAACGGTTACATGGCCATGATTTACTAATTGTCTTGAGCCTGGAATGGTACCTCCAAAACCTAATCTAAAACAAACATTATCAAGTCTGTTTTCCAAAAGTCTTAGTAGGTTAGTTCCTGTAGATCCTTCTTGAGCTCTAGCTTTTTTTACATAACGAACTAGTTGTTTTTCAGAAACTCCATAATTAAACCTAAGTTTCTGCTTTTCTTCTAGACGAATTGCATATTCTGATCGCTTGCGACGGGCTTGGCCGTGCTGACCTGGAGGATTAGACTTCTTTGAAGCTTTCCTGGTGAGACCTGGTAGTTCTCCCAAGCGACGCGTAACCCTTAATCTGGGGCCGCGGTATCTTGACATAATTTTAAATTAAATAGAAATTTGCAATAAATTGGATAATTGATTAAATTCAATTAAACTAATTACTACTGGAAATATTATTTTACATCATTAAAGTGTTCAAAACTATTAATAAATCAATTACTTCTATACTTCTTTTTATGATTTCGTTTTATCAAAAGTGGTTTTCTCCTTTTTTTGGACCAAGATGCAGATTTATTCCAAGTTGTAGCTCTTATGGATATGAGGCAATTACTAGACATGGTCCTTGGAAGGGAGGGTGGTTAACTTTAAAAAGATTAAGCAAATGTCATCCTTTAACTCCCTGTGGATGTGACCCTGTGCCTGACTAAATGAATGAAAATATTTATTTTTGTTAGGCAGGGATGTTGCCTTTGTGATTCATTAAAAAATAAATTGGCAAAAATAAATCTTAATGAGTTATTCCCTAATCTAGAAGAGCTTAAAGAAATTGATATAGATAGGTTCGATTTATATAAAGATAAATATAAAAAATATGATTATGAAGTACCTGTTATTGCTATTGAAAGAATTAGGTCTGAGGAGATCATAGAATTGCCTCGCATTTCTCCAAGATTAAAAGATGATCAATTAAAGAATTGGTTTCAAAAAAATATTATTACCATTCTGGAGAAATAATTTTTTTTATATGAGATCTATAAAATTACATAAACTTTTAGATTTAGTAGGAATTATTCCTTCATTAGATTTAATCGATCATGAAATCAATAATATTTCTTTTAACTCTAAAGAAGTACAAAAAGGAACTTTATTTTTAGGAATGCCTGGTTTAAATGTTGATGGAGGAAAATTTTGTATTGAGGCAATTGAAAATGGCGCGGAGGCTGCCATTATTGGGTCTGCTGCAAAAGAGAGAATTGGATCTATTGATCGAGAAAGGATTTTGGTTATTGAGGATAATTTAGATTATATTTTTGGTCAAATTGTCGCTGAGTTTTGGAATAGGCCTTCAAGAAAAATTAAACTTATTGGTGTTACTGGTACTAATGGAAAAACGACAATTACTTTCTTATTGGAATATCTTTTAAAAAAATTAGGGAAAAAGACTGCATTATTTGGGACCTTGTTTAATAGATGGCCAGGATTCTCAGAAGTGGCTTCTCATACAACTGATTTCGCCGATAAACTTCAAAAGAAATTAAATTCTGCTGTTGAGGCAGAATCTGAATTCGCGATATTAGAGGTAAGTTCTCATTCTATTGCTCAAAAGAGGATATCAGGATGCGAATTTGAGGCGGCTATTTTTACTAATTTTACTCAAGATCATCTTGATTATCACTCAGATATGGAATCTTATTTTCAAACAAAAAGAAAATTGTTTTTCCCACCTTACTTAAAAGAAAAAGATGGAATTTCTGTATTAAATCACGATGACCATTGGATATCTAAATTATCGTCTGATCTTGAAAAAAGATCTTCATTAGTGTCTACAAAGATTACTGAAAGTGAATTTGAAAATGATGATTTTTTTTTCGTAACAGATAAAAAATTTACTGAAAGTGGTTCCACTTGTATTTTTCATACACCTAGGGAAAAAATTCAACTTTTTGTTCCACTTGTTGGTGAATTTAATTTAATGAATGCGATTCAAGCAATAACAATTTTGTATAAACTGAATTTTTCTTTAAAAGATTTATCAAAGTTAATACAATCTTTCCCTGGTGCTCCTGGGAGAATGGAGAAAATACAAATTGATGATAATGACGTTTCAAGATCTCTTCCAACAATAATTGTTGATTATGCCCACACTCCTGATGGATTAAAAAAAGTTTTGCAATCAATTAAAAAACTTTGTGAAGGGAAACTAATAACTGTTTTTGGCTGTGGCGGAGATCGTGATCGTAGTAAAAGGCCTTTGATGGGATCAATAGCTGAAGAGTTGTCTGATCAACTTTTTATAACTTCAGATAATCCAAGATCAGAAGAACCCCAAAAGATAGTAAATGATATTTTGATGGGTATAAAAAAAAGAGAAAAAATAACAATTGAAATTGATAGATTTAAAGCAATAAATGAATCTATTAAATTTGCCAATAAAAAAGATATTGTTTTAATTGCAGGAAAAGGACATGAAGACTACCAAATTCTCAATGATAAAGTTATTAATTTCGATGATAGAAAAATAGCTTATAAATTATTAAAAGAAAAAAATAAATCTCAATAAAATTTCCTAATCAAATAAGAAAGATTTTACGCAAATCATAAGAAAAGTTTCTTAGAATCAATGGAGTTAATTTTAATAAAATGAAAGGCTTAGCCTTAGTTGTAGGCGCAGGTGGAATTGGAACACAACTAGCTAAAGATCTCAATGAAAGTGAAAAAGATTTAGATGTTGTTTTGTGTGGAAGAAAAAGTGAATTTAATCCTTTTTGGGAATTAGATATAGAGGATTCTCAATCCCTTTTGCAGTTGAAAAATAAAATATCAAATCATCCTTCAAAATTAAGGCTAGTTGTTAATGCCACAGGTAGACTTCATAGTGATTCTCTTCAACCGGAAAAAAGATTACAACATCTTGATAAAAAAAATATGTTGGAAAGTTTTTCAATAAATGCCTTTTCTCCTATTTTATTAGCTAAAGCGATTGAAGAATTTATACCAAAAGATTTTGATTTTAATTTTGCAAGTATAAGTGCAAGAGTTGGTAGTATTGGAGATAATCAAACTGGAGGTTGGTATTCATATAGAGCTGCAAAATCTGCGCAAAATCAGTTTTTTAAATCTTTAAGTATTGAATGGGCTAGACGTTTCCCAAAGGCTGCTATCACATTGCTTCATCCAGGAACAGTAGATACTGATTTATCTAGACCTTTTCATAAATTTGTTCCAGAACATAAATTATTTAGTAAAGAAAAATCCTCCCAATTTCTGATCAATATTATTAAAAATCAATCACCAGAATCTACAGGAAAATTTATTGCATGGGACAATTCGGAGATACCTTGGTAAACTAAATTTTTTTATTAATAGATCTTTAAGTCAATATTTTTTTTATTTCTTTAGCAAGTAAATCAATCTCAGCTTCAATAGTTATTTGATGTATGCATGCTCTAAACCATTTTGGATCTTCTAAAACTCTAATCCAAATTTTCTTTTCTCCAAGTTTCTTTACAAATTCATCCTTATCTTCAATATTTTCGATATTAAAACTAACAATCCCATTTAAATATTTTTTTTCTAAAACTAATTCAACACCCTTTAATTGATTTAATTCATCCCAAAGTTTTCCACTTAATTTTTTGATATTTTTGTTTTTTTCTTTTTCATGGCAGTCTTTATCCAAAAGATCTAAAGAATTCCGAAGCCCAGCAAGTAAAGGAATACAAGAGGTAGCTATTTCAAATTTCCTTGCATCATCATGAAAAAGATTATCTGAAGGCTCATAAATGCCTTGTTCTTTTTTTAATGATTTCCAACCAATTATTGTTGGATCTGTTTCATGAATAAATCTATCTGAGACATAAATGGCTCCAAGTCCTTCTGGTCCACATGCCCATTTATGAGAAGTTATTGAATATAAATCAGAATAAAAAACTTCTTTTTCAATATTTATGTGCCCAAAGGTTTGAGCACCATCAACGAGTAAATAAGAATCTTCTCGATTATTTTTTAATTCGATAGAAATTTGTTTTAAAGGAATTTTATATCCAAAGTTCCATAAGATATGAGAAATAATTAGGATCTTAGTCTTACGATTTAGATTTTTCAAAATCTCTAAAATTATATTTTCGTCATTTAGATTTTTAATTTTTTGGATTGGCAAAATTTTGAATATTAATTTATTTCTTCTGCAAAATTCTCGACTTGCAGCTACTACTCCAGGATGTTCACAGTCACTTATTAATAACTCTTCTCCCTCTTCTACTTTTATTCCCCAAAAGGGCAAAATCATACCGGAAGAAATGTTTTCGGTTAAAGCTAGATTCTTTGAATTGACACCTAATTTTTGAGCAATTATTCTTTTTGTGGTCAATATTTCTTTGTAAATAAAAGGCCACATATCATTGGTAAATGGACCTAAATCTTGGATAATTTCCCAAGTTTTAACTATTGCTTCTAGAGAAGATTTTGGTAATGGTCCTTGACCACCATAGTTGAAATAATACTTATTTTTTAATGCGGGTATTTGATCTCTTGGATTATTTCTCATAGAAATTTATAGTAAATTTTCAACTCTTGAATTTTTTTAAATATTGCCCACTAAAGTTACTGTCCTAAATTCAATATCCTCAATTACTTTCCAAGGTTCAGAACTCCTTTCTGCAAATTTTAAATTTTTAAATCCTAGTTCTTTAAAATCACTTATAAACTCTGGCTCATACCATGCTCCACTAATACATCCTGTCCATAGATCATGATCATTTTGCAATCTTAAAGGAACTTTTTTGTTAGAGACGATATCGCTAATTGCAATTCTTCCATTATCGTTTAAAACTCTTTTTATGTTATTTAGAAGGTTATTTCTAGATTGTGGACTTACCAAGTTTAAAACGCAATTACTTAAAATAATATCTACTGATTTATCTGCTATTAATGGATTTAAATCTTTATCTAATTCATCAAGTTTTTCAATTGAACCTTCTAGAAATTCTGTATTGTTGAAACCTATATTTTTTGTTACTTCTTTAGAGGCTGATCTAGATAAAGAAAGCATGTCAGGATTCTGATCAACTCCAATAACTTTCCCTTCTTTTCCAACAATTTGGGCACAAATGAAAGCATTTTTGCCGCTACCACTTCCAAGATCTAAGACAATATCATTTTTTTGAACATATTTTGTTGGATCACCACATCCATAGTCTCTTTCTATAACCTCTCGAGGAATTGCTTCAAGTAAAACGGGATCAAACCCAACTGGTGTACAAAGACAACTTTCTTTTTCTTGTGCGGCTGAGCCATATCTTTCTTGAATCGCATCTTTATGATCGAATTGATTAGGTGCTTTATTCGATGTGTTTGTATTACAGCAACTTTCAGACATATTTTTTAAAGGACTCTTGATAAATATAGCCAAAAAAAAAGCCCCTTTTTAAGGGGCTTTTAATTTTTTTAATTAAATTATTTAGTGTAATTAACACCTCTGTAATTTAATTCTGCTTTTTCATTACTTGAAGAAGCGTTATCCATTCTGTTGGTGTATACGTTTCTTCTGTAGGTAAGTTCAACAAGTTGCTTTTTAGCAGCTTCTTTGTTTTGAACGTAGTTTTTACCTCTGTAAGTTAAAGTAGTCATGTTTCGATGTGACAACACGGCCATCCCCCGTTCCATGGTATGACTCGAACTGCGCCCTCAAATGAGGGTGAACGAAAAAGTAGCTATTGCTACAAAATTATTATAAGCGTATTTCTCTAAGGATGTCTAGCTTTTACAAATAGAAACGAAGATTTAATGTTTATTTAATTATTATCTTAGGTAAATTTTTTATAAATAGTCTCTAAAAAGGTTTATGTTTATATTTGGTTTGAACTTCATGTAACTATTTATTTATGACAGGTTTTTTATATTTCTTGGGAAATACTTTAAGGTGGCCAGTTTTAAAGCCAAAAGAATTTTTTTCATTACATGCTTATTTTTCAGTTATTTATTTGATAACTTTTACTTTGAGTAAATATGATGTAAGCCAATCAAATTTAGTTTTTACTTTAGGAATTCTTGCACCTCTTTTAATCGCTATTGGTCAAGGACTTCCAATTGATTGCCTTGATATGGAATCATCTTTATTGAAGGAATTAAAAACTAAATAATATATATTTCAGTTAAAAATTTTTATAAAACCTGGACAACTTCGCTTATTTCAGGAATCATTTCTTTTAACTTTCTTTCAATACCCATTTTTAGAGTCATAGTGCTACTTGGGCAACTACCACATGCTCCTTGAAGTCTTACTTTGACAATTGGACCATCTATTTCTGCAATCTCTACATTACCTCCATCAGAAATTAAAAAAGGTCTTAGCTCGTCAAGGACTTTTTCTACATTTTCGTTTGTCAGCGAGAGTGTTTCAGTACTCATAATTTTGGATTAACTTTATAATAAGCCTAGAAAGAAATCTGATTAATTGCAAAAAAGATAATTTTCTGTTGTGACTTCATCTCAAAATCCCACTAATGACAATAGCTACTTTGATGCAGTCTTAGTAGGAGCAGGAATAATGAGCAGTACTTTAGCTCTCCTAATTTCAGAAGTTTTACCAGATATAAAATTTCTCATTATAGAAAAATTAAACGCTCCAGGAAGTGAAAGTACTGGCGCTTTTAATAATGCAGGTACAGGACATGCGGCTAATTGCGAATTAAACTATACACCTATAGATGAAAAAGGAAATCTAAAAATAGATAAAGCGCTCTCAATAAATCGTTCTTTTGAAACTTCCATGTCTTTATGGGCCTCATTGTATGAAGCAGGGAAAATTGATATTAAGAAGTTTCTAAAATTTATTCCTCATATTAGCTTTGTGTCTGGTCAGGATAATATTTCTTTTTTAAAAAAAAGATTTCAGAAAATGACCGAAAATCCTGAATTCATCGATATGGAATTTTCTACATCTTTTGATGAAATTTCATCATGGGCTCCTCTAATAACAAAAGATAGAAATCAATCTACTCAAATTGCTGCTACCAGAATAGGTAGAGGAACTGATATTAATTTTGAGGCTTTAACTAAAGAGTATTTGTCATTAGTTTCCTTAAACAAAAATGTTGAAATTAGATACAAAACAGAATTATTAGATTTAAAGAAAATTGATAAAAAACAATGGGAACTAGAAATCAGTTCTGAAGGTAGAAAAACTTCAATTAGAACTGGTTACGTTTTTCTTGGTGCTGGTGGAAAAACAATTAATTATTTACAAAAATCAAAAATTCCAGAAGCAAAAAGTTATGGTGGATTTCCTGTTAGTGGGAAATGGCTTATTTGCGAGAAAAAAGATCTTACAGAAAAACATAACTCAAAAGTTTATGGTAAAGCTGATATTGGATCGCCACCAATGTCTGTGCCTCATTTAGACACCAGATGGATTGATGATAAAAAACTTCTTTTATATGGACCTTTTGCTGGATTTACAACGAAATTTCTAAAACAAAGCTCATACTTTGACTTATTTAGTTCAATTAAAAAGAATAATATTTTTTCTATGTTAGACGTTGGTTTCAAGAACAACGATTTAATTAATTACCTAATATCACAATCATTAAAGAACCATAACTCAAGAGTTGAGAATTTAAAGAATATGATGCCATCAGCTAATCCTTCTGATTGGTATTTAAAGAATGCTGGTCAAAGAGTCCAAATAATTAAAAAAACTGAAGGTGGTGGTTCTTTGAAATTTGGAACTGAGATTGTAAATTCATCTGATGGATCATTATCTGCTTTGTTGGGAGCCTCTCCGGGAGCAAGTACTGCGGTTTCAATTATGGTTGAGGTTCTTGAAAAATCTGCTTTATTTTTAAACGATAAGTATAATCTTAAGAAAAAAATAAATGAATTAATTTATCCAGAACTATCAGTCTCTGAAAATTACATTACCTTCATAAAAGAAATTAAAAAAAGAAATAATTCCATTTTTGGTTTCCATCCATAATTCTAATTAGCTAATATTAATCAAGATGTAATAAGAGGAGAATTTTTCTTTCTATATGACTGATATATCGGTTTCAAAAATTAGAAATTTCTGCATAATAGCTCATATTGACCATGGTAAATCTACCCTTGCAGATAGGTTGCTTCAAGATACTGGTACTGTGCAGCAAAGGGATATGCAAGAACAATTTTTGGACAGTATGGATCTTGAAAGAGAGAGAGGCATTACTATCAAGTTACAAGCCGCTAGGATGAAATATAAAGCTGACGATTCTCAAGAATATGTTTTGAACTTAATAGATACGCCTGGGCATGTTGATTTCTCTTATGAAGTTAGTAGATCTCTTCAAGCTTGTGAAGGCGCTTTACTCGTTGTTGATGCAAGTCAAGGAGTAGAAGCTCAAACCTTAGCTAATGTTTATCTTGCCTTAGAAAATAATCTTGAAATTATTCCTGTTTTAAATAAAGTTGATTTACCAGGTGCTGATGCTGAAAAAATAAAACAAGAAATAGAGGAAATTATTGGACTTGATACATCCAATGCTATAAATTGTTCAGCAAAAACTGGAGTTGGTATTAAAGATATTTTGGAAGCAATCGTAAGAAGAGTACCTCCTCCTCAAGATGAAATTAAACTACCTACAAAGGCACTGATTTTTGATTCTTATTATGATCCGTACAGGGGAGTTATTGTTTATTTCAGGGTGATATCTGGGTCTCTTAATAAGAGAGAAAAAATATTATTAATGGCAAGTAAGAAAAATTATGAACTAGATGAGATAGGAATAATGGCGCCTGATCAGCAGCAAGTTGATGAATTACATGCAGGAGAAGTTGGTTATTTAGCTGCTTCTATAAAATCAGTTGCTGATGCGAGAGTGGGAGATACGATTACTCTTTTAAATTCACCTGCCAATGATCCTTTGCCTGGTTATAAGACAGCAAATCCTATGGTTTTTTGTGGCTTATTCCCGACTGATGCTGATCAATTCCCGGATTTAAGAGTATCACTAGAAAAATTGCAATTATCTGATGCAGCTTTAAAATATGAACCCGAAACCAGTAGTGCAATGGGCTTCGGATTTAGGTGCGGATTCCTAGGACTTCTTCATATGGAGATTGTTCAAGAAAGATTAGAAAGAGAATATGACTTGGATTTAATCGTAACAGCACCATCAGTTATTTATAAGGTCAATTTAAATCAGCAGGAACATATCTTTATTGATAATCCCTCTACAATTCCTGATCCACAACTAAGAGAATCAATAGAAGAGCCTTATGTGAAAATGGAAATTTATGCACCCAATGAATTTAATGGAACATTAATGGGTTTATGTCAGGAAAGAAGGGGAGTATTCATAGATATGAAATATATAACAACAGATCGAGTTACTTTGATTTATGAAATTCCATTAGCAGAAGTAGTTACAGATTTCTTCGATCAAATGAAAAGTAGGACCCAAGGTTATGCGTCAATGGAATATCACTTGATTGGCTATAGAAAGAATGACCTTGTTAGATTAGATGTTCTAATAAATTCAGAAAGAGCAGATCCATTAACTTCTATTGTTCATAAAGATAAAGCTTATGGAATTGGCAGAAGTTTAGTTGAGAAATTAAAAGAACTTATTCCAAAACAACAATTTAAAATACCTATTCAAGCCTCAATCGGTAGCAGAATTATTGCAAGTGAAAGTATAAGTGCTTTACGAAAAGATGTTTTATCTAAATGTTATGGAGGAGATATTTCTAGGAAAAAGAAACTTTTAAAGAAACAAGCTAAAGGTAAAAAAAGGATGAAGGCAATGGGTAAAGTTGAAGTCCCTCAAGAAGCTTTTATGGCAGTCCTAAAATTAAATCAGTAATTTCTTAAAATTTAAATTTAATAACTATTTTTTTTTTTAAGAATTGGGTATATTTCAGTCATATCTCTAAAAAAGATTTTGGATATTAACTCAATCAATCGTGTCGGCGCAAATATCAGAAAAGCTGGATTTTTAATTGTACTTTTTTATCTTCTTGTTGTTTTAATAATGAAATTTTTAGAGGCCAATAATTTTTTTGGTTATTCATTTTCAATGTTAAGCAATGATATCTTTGCACCACCTTCGCTTAATCATTTATGTGGCACAGACAGATTAGGAAGAGATGTTTGCTTAAGAACTTTGCAAGGATCATCTTTAGCGATAGAAGTTGTTTTCTTAGCTATTCTTTTTTCATTAAGTTTGGGTTTGCCATTAGGATTATTAAGTGGTTATTTTGGTGGTTTTTTTGATAAATGTTTATCACTAATAATGGATACTATTTTTTCAATACCTGTAATTTTGCTTTCAGTTGTTGTGGCTTTTGTATTGGGTAAGGGTATCCTCAACGCAGCTTTTTCATTGTGTATTGTTTACTCTCCTCAATATTTTAGATTAATCAGAAATCAGACAATATTGGTTAAATCCGAAACTTATGTGGAGGCAGCTCAAGTTGCAGGAGCTGATGTTAAAACAATTCTTTTTAAATATATTCTCCCAAATGTAATTACACCGTTGCCTATTCTGCTTACCCTAAATGCTGCAGATGCTGTTTTGGTATTAGGAAGTTTAGGATTTTTAGGCCTTGGTGTTCCTGCAGATGTCCCAGAGTGGGGAAGTGATTTAAATCTTGCTCTTGCCGCTTTACCTACAGGTATATGGTGGACGGCTTTGTTCCCGGGTTTGGCAATGTTTTTTTTAGTTTTAGGTCTTTCTTTTATAGGAGAGGATCTTGAAGAAATTTTTGATAGTCAAAATTCTAAATAAATTTAGTTATCTGTACTAGGATCAAGTTCTCCTAGATCATTCATATTTGGATAATCTTTAGCTGATTTCTTATACACCGCAGCTAATTCTGGGTAACACCATTCAAAAAGTGTTTTTTGATATTCATCTATATTTAAACCTTCTCCATTAGCGGGCAATAGACCTTTATTTTTTCTTTGGCGAATAGCTTCAAATAATAATATAGAAGCAGCAACTGAAACATTCAGAGATTGAACCATTCCTCTCATAGGTATAAAAATTGATTGATCAACCATTGATATAAGTTCATTACTTAGTCCCCATTTTTCTGCTCCTAAAACAAAACATGTATTTTGAGAATAATCAAAATTTCTATAATCTACTGATTCACTATTAAGAGTCGTTCCATATAATTTAAAACCCTTATTCTTTAAATCAGATATTGCCGTGATAGTGTTTTCATGATTATTCAGTTTTACCCATTTTTGACTTCCTTGAGCAGTACTATTAAAAGTCTTAACGGCATTCGTTTTGCTAATAAAATTTGCTTCGAAAACTCCTGCTGCATCACATGTCCTTAATATCGCAGATAAATTATGTGGTTTGTTTACATCCTCAACTAAAACAGTCAAGTTTTTCATTCTGCAATTTAAAACACTTTTGATTCGTTCAAATCTTCTTGGCAAAATTGACATTTATAATTTTTTCACGCTTTTAAATTATATTCAAAAAATATTGATTACCTATTAAATCTCTTGGTTTATAATATTTGGTAGTTTAAGTTAACTCAATGGCATACATAGAATGGGACTATACAGTAATAACGAGTATGGTAGAAAAACAAGGGTGGGATTTACCTGATCGTGAATCGGAAGAATGGAATAAATTTAATGATGAATTAGGAGAAAAAATGAGAGCTGTTGGAATTATTTTTGAAAAATATTGTAAATTCACTCCTGACGTAGGAGAAGGAGTTCATCTTCTAGATGACTGATCATAAATAGTTTTAAGCCATTGATGTATCCCTTAATCAATGGCTTATTAATTTATAAGATAATATATTTTCTTTAAATTAAAACTGGCAATTATTAAGGCTTTATAAAGCTTGTAATCTAAAAAAAATTTTTATTCCACAAAAAAGTTATTTAATTTCTATATTTGATTAAAAATATGAAAATCAAATTAACTTTTTTATTCGATGGTGGTTGTCCACTTTGTTTGAGAGAAACAAATTTTCTTAAAAAAAGAGATACTTTAAAACAAATTGCATTTATTGATATTAATAGTAAGGATTATGATCAAAGTCTTTTTAATGACATATCATATTCAGAAGCTATGTCAAACCTGCATGGGATTATTGAAAATGGTGAAATTATTAGGGGATTAGATGTACTTGCATATTCTTATGAATTAGTTGGTTTAGGTTGGGTTTATTATCCCTTGAAGATTAATCTCTTATCTCCATTATTGAGATTGTTTTACAGATATTGGGCAAAATATAGACTTCAAATTACAGGTAGATCCGATATTGAAAAACTTTGTACCTCACAATGTGAACAATAAATATGGAAAGTATCGATATAGACAGAATAATAGAAATGTGTTGGGAAGATAGAACACCCTTTGAAGCTATAGAGTATCAATTTGGTTTAAAAGAGGAAGATGCGATAAAAATTATGCGTCAAAATCTTAAACCCAAATCTTTCAAAGTTTGGAGAAAGAGAGTTTCGGGAAGAAATACAAAACATATGGCTCTTAAAGATTCAACTAGATTTAAATCTACTCATAAAAGAAAATTATAAATTTTGAAAAATCTTTCTACTAAAATTTGTCCTGTTTGTAATAGGCCATTTGAGTGGCGTAAAAAATGGAAAAACTGTTGGGATGATGTTATCTACTGTTCAAAAAGATGCAGTAACAGGAAGTCGCAAAGATGAAACAAATATCAATTATTTTCCCCAATCAACTTTTTAGAGAAAGCCCAATCTTAAAAATAAATTGTGAAGTTTTGATTTTGGAAGACTCATTATTTTTTGGAAATGATAAATTTCATAAATTAATTAATCATAAAAATAAGTTAGTTTTTCATAGAGCATCTATGCTCGCTTATAAAAATTATTTAGAAATATCTGGCTTTAAAGTTTTATATATCGAAAACAAGAATAATGTTTCTACAGTTGATCACTTATCGGAACTTATTAAAAATAAATATCAGAAAATAAATCTCATTGATCCTCATGATTTTTTAATAATGAAGAGGATTAATAATTTTGTTGAAAGTAATAATTTAGCTTTAAATATTTTGCCTTCTCCTATGTTTATGAGCAGTGAAGATTTAAAAGATTTATTTGTATCAAATACAAAAAAACCTCTTATGGGGAGATTTTATGAGAATCAAAGAAAGAGCCAAAAGATATTAGTTAATCCTGATGATACACCTGAAGGTGGTAAATGGAGTTTCGATGAAATGAATAGAAAAAAATTACCAAAAAAAATAAATATACCCGATACACCTAAATTACAAAAAAATAAATTTGTAGTTAATGCAGAAAGGTCATTAGCCAATTTTGATATTGAGTTTATTGGAGAAAGTAACAACTTTTTATATCCAACTAATTTTGAAGAGGCAGATGCATGGTTAAATGATTTTTTTAAACATAGATTTTTCTTATTTGGAGATTATGAGGATGCTATTTCTAAAGAAAATTCTTTTTTATGGCACAGTTTACTTTCTCCTCTTTTAAATAGCGGCTTATTAACCCCAGATGTAGTAGTAAATAAAGCATTACTTTTTGCAAAAAATAATAATGTTCCTATTAACTCTCTAGAGGGTTTTATTCGTCAAATTATTGGATGGAGAGAATTTATTTGCCTCGTCTATAAAAAGTACGGAACAAAGATGCGAAATAGTAATTTTTGGAATTTTGAAGATAAGCCAATTCCAAAATCTTTTTATCAAGGAAATACAGGAATTGAACCAGTAGACGTTGTTATAAAAAATATTATTAAATTTGGTTATTGTCATCATATTGAGAGGCTAATGATTGTTGGCAACTTTATGCTTCTATGTAGAATTCACCCCAACCAAGTTTATAAATGGTTTATGGAAATGTTTATTGATTCCTATGATTGGGTTATGGTCCCAAATGTTTACGGAATGAGTCAGTTTAGTGATGGAGGTATCTTTTCAACAAAGCCATATATATCAAGCTCTAATTATGTAAAGAAAATGTCTAATTTCAAAAGTGGCCCATGGTGTGAAATATGGGATGGCTTATTTTGGAAATTTATTAAAGATAATGAAAGCTTTTTTAGAAAGCAATATCGTCTGGCAATGTTAACGAGAAATCTCGATAAAATGTCAGAGGAAAAATTAAATAATCACTTAAAAACGGCCGATAAATTTTTAAGAGATATTCAATAAATTAAGAGTAATAACCTACAGTTGTCTTTGAAAAATTAAAAGAATATTATGTTATGAAGAAATATTAAGTACGGATGTTAATTTAGAAAAAATTAGATTTATCTAGTGGAAATTGGAACACTTTTTTTAAAAAGTAATTCGACGGGAATCATCACTTTTTCTGAATTAGATTGGATAACTACCCATCAATCTAATTTCACTAGGCTGGAGGAATCCATAGCAATTAAATTAGGCAGAATGCTTGATGCAGGATCTATCAATATTGGTTGCCGTTTGAAATCATGAATAATTTTTTATTTTAATAATGAAGTATCAAAAAGAGAAAAAAATATTTTTTCGGGAAAGAATCCATTCTTTAAATATCTTTCTTTTTTTAGGATTTAATCTTTCACTTATTTCTATCTTAGGTTTTATTTGGTTAAATTCTGCAATTGAAAAAGTAGTTTAAATTTTTGAATTTTTTGTATATTAAAGTTATATTTAAAAAATTAATTATATTTTGAGCATAGGATATTTACAAAGAAAGGCAGCTTGGGAAATTTTATTAAAAGTTAGTTCTGGTGATTTTTCTGATCATGCTCTTGAAAAGGTTTTAAAAAATTATCAATTTAATCCTCTTGATATAGCTTTTATTACGGAATTATCTTTTGGATGCATAAGGTATAGAAAATTTCTTGATCTTTGGACGGATCATACATCAAAAATTACTCATAAAAAGCAGCCTCCAAAGTTAAGATGGCTTCTACATATAGGTTTGTATCAACTATTGAAAATGGATAAAATTCCATTTCCTGCTGCTATTTCTACCACTGTAGAAGTAGCTAAAAAAACAGATTTAAATGGTTTAGCGGGAACTGTTAATGCGATATTGAGAAATGCCTCAAGAAAATTAGATCAAAAAATCTTTCCGGAATTATCTTCTGATAGAAAAGAAAGAATTTCATATCTTGAATCATTTCCATTATGGCTTGTGAAGGATCTTTATAGATGGGTCGGTAATAGCGAGGGCGAAAATATCATTAAGGCATTTAATAAAAAACCATCAATTGATTTGAGAATTAACCAATTAAAAACTAATTTAGATAAATTTTTGAAAGTACTTCATGAAAATAATATTGATGCTGAAATTATTAATGATTTACATAATGGAATTACTTTAAAATCTAATCCAAGATCTATAAAAAATTTACCAGGGTATAGTGATGGACTTTGGACAATTCAAGATAGATCTTCTCAGTGGATAGCACCTCTTTTAAATCCAAAAGAAGGTGAAAAGATTTTAGATGCTTGTGCAGCTCCAGGAAGTAAGTCTACCCACCTTGCAGAATTAACAAATGATAGTGCTGAAATCATTGCCGTAGATAGATCAGCAAAAAGATTGAAAATACTGCAATCAAATTTAGAAAGGTTAAATTTGAAATCTGTTAATACCCTTAAGGCTGATGCTACGAGTTTGATTGAATTAAATCCTAAGTTTATATCTTATTTTGATAAGATTTTATTAGACGCTCCATGTTCGGGCATTGGAACCCTTTCCAGGAATCCAGATTCTAGATGGTCTCTAAGTAAAGAAAAAATAAAATCTTTAACTTTATTACAGGAAAAACTTTTGGAGAGTGTTTTCCCTCTTTTGAAAAAAAATGGCACTTTAGTTTATTCAACTTGTACTATTTGCCCCGATGAAAATAATCTATTAATTGAAAGATTTATTGAAAAAAACAAAACTTTAAAATTGGTTAGCCAAAAGCAAATTTTACCTAGCTTGGATTATCCTGGTGATGGATTTTATTCTGCAATAATTTCTTATAAATCTTAAAAATATAATTTATTTTTTAATTGGAATTTTATAAATTTCAGATATGAACTTCTTCCATAAATAAGCTGCGTTCCCACTAGATAATTCAGATTCCTTATTATCGTCGTAACCTAACCAGATCCCTGTTGTAAGGTTATCAATGGAACCAATAAACCAGAGATCTTTATTTCCATCAGATGTTCCTGTTTTCCCAAAAATTTTCTTTCCTTTTATAGAGGCTGCTTTTGAAGTGCCTTCTTTTACAGATTTTTCAAGAAGTTTATTTATTTTCTTGTTTATTTTTAAATCTAATATTTTCTTGGAAATAGGTTTATTTTCCCAAATGGGTTGTTTTTTAAATGATTCTATTTTTTCTATGATTTCAGGGCTTTGAATCTTCCCATTATTATTTATTGCAGAATATGCATTTGTGATGTTTAAAAGATTATCTCCGTAGGCGCCAATAGCTAATGATGGGAATTCCTCAAACTCTTGCTCGTAGCCTAGTCCAAATGAATTCGCTAAATTAATAATATTTTTTAAGCCGATTTTTTTTGTTATTGATATTGGAACGATATTTGATGAACTTTTAAATGATTCAATTAAAGATATTGAACCTCTATAGTCTTCTGAAAAATTTTTTGGGCAATAACTTTCCCAGCATATTGGTAAGTCTTCAAATTTATCGCTTAATTTTATTCCTTCTATTAATGCAGCAGAATAAGGGATTATTTTAAAAGTAGAACCTAAAGGTCTTACAGATGAAATTACTCTATTGTATTCATTAATTGATGGATTTTTACTGGTTATCATTGTCCTGATTAGTCCTGTATTTGATTCGATAGATAACAGACCAAATTCAAGTTCTTTAGGCCCTGCATATCTTGATATTTTTTGACCTTTTTCTTGCCAATCTTTGTTGATAGAAGATTTAATTCTTAAAAACTTATAATCATTTTTACTTCCAATTTTTTTATCTGTCTCCTGAAGAATAAAGTTTATTAGTAATTTATCATCTAAAAAATTATCAGCTGTTTGATAATTTAACTTTATTTTTTCTTTAATAGCCTTATTCTTATTTGCAAGAGAAATATATCCATCAACATACATTGATTCAAGAACTTTATTTCTATTTTTAATAGCTAGTTCTAAATTTTGATAAGGTGAATAAATTGATGGAGCTGGAGCTAATCCTGCAATTAATGCGATCTCTGATAATGTCAATTCTTCTATAAATTTTCCAAAATAAACTTGGGCAGCCTCGTCTACCCCGTATGCTCCTGATCCTAGATAAATATTATTTAAATATAATTTTAAAATTTGATTTTTGTTATATCTAAATTCAAGTATGAGTGATATAAATATTTCTTTGATTTTTCTTTGAAAACTTAAATCATTATTTAGAAAAAGTAATCTAGCAACTTGTTGTGTAATCGTACTGCCTCCCTCTTTAACATAACCACTTCTAATATTTTGAATAAGGGCACGTGAAATGCTTTTAAAATCTATTCCATTATGTTTATAAAATCTTTTATCCTCAGAAGATATAAAAGAATGTTTGAGAAAAAAGGGAATTTTATTTTTACTATTATCTATTTCAAATTTGCTGCTTAATTTGCTTAGTATCTTATTATCAGAAGATGATATTACGTAAGAATATTTGGTTTCCCGAGACTTTTTATTTTTAGAAACTTCAAATTTTAAGGTACTAAATATTAGACTAAAAAAATAAAAAGATATTCCAGAAAAAATTAATATTGGAATTATTAAAACAAAAGATTTGAATTTAATCTTTTGCACCTTAAGCAACTAAAAAACTATGTCCTATCGCTAAAGCTGTAACTAACATTCCAGTTATAAGAAACGGTTGGGCACTTGCTTGATATTTGACATCAAACTTTAGAGGATCTCTTAGTAACCACATATCTTGAAATGTAATTTGTGGAATTACCAATAAAACCAAAATCACAGAGGCTAAATGTTGACCAATAATGACTAATACTACAACCATTGCTAATTGAAAAATATCAATCAGTCCTGCACTTATTCTACTTGCATTTTTAATTCCAAATACTACTGGTAGAGAATTCAAGCCTAGCTTTGAATCTCCTTCAACACTTTTGAAATCATTAATAACAGCAATTCCAAGTCCTGAGAGGCTATAGGCAAGTGTTAGTATCGCCGTTACTATTGTTAATTTTCCAAACAAGGCTTGTCCTGCCCACCAAGGTAAAGCTATATAAGATGCTCCTAATGCATAATTTCCAAGCCAACCATTCTGTTTTAATTTGAGTGGTGGAGCAGAATATATATAACTAACAAAGGAACCTCCTAATGCCAAAAGTAAGACTGAGGGGAAGCTGTGCTTAGCATATAAATCTAATAGAAAAGCAACTATTAAACCCGCAATAAGTAATACCCAGATTTGTATTTTTACATCTTTAATTGAAATTTTCCCAGAAGGAATTGGTCTATTTGGTTCATTAATTGCATCAATTTCTTTATCAAAGAAATCATTTATGGTTTGTGTATAACCTGCCAGAAGTGGCCCACTCATTAACATACATGCTAGTGAAGCTAAAACATTACTAAATGTCCATTCAAAATTTCCACTTGCCGCTGCTCCGCAAATAACTCCCCATATCAAAGGTATCCAGGTAATTGGCTTCATTAACTGTATACGAAGTTTCCATATACTTGAAGTTTCAGATGCACCCTTAATTCCTAAAAGTTGTTTTGGATCATTCACTTTACTCTTTAACCTTTCTCAATTTCTTCTGGGAAAAACCAGTTTTGCTCACCATTCTGAAATTTTGCGGTGATTCCAATACTCCTTCCGTCTGTCATCTTATAGCCTGTTATTACGGCTTTAGGATTAGAGGATATTTGATCAATTAATTTCGCTGGAAGTCTGTCTTTTACTTTGTTAATGTTAATTTTAATTTTACTACCTATTTTGGGTAATAATTTTGTTTCAGCCATAAGAGGTAAAATGGAAGCTATTATGCAAGATTAACAGCATTTGGACAATTTTTACTAAAATGGTAGCTCTTCGTTTAATTCCTTGTTTAGATGTCGCCTATGGCAGAGTCGTTAAAGGTGTAAATTTTGTTAACTTGAGAGACTCAGGAGATCCTGTTGAATTGGCTTGTAGGTACTCTGATGAAGGCGCAGATGAATTGGTATTTTTAGATATTAGAGCAAGCGTGGAAAATAGGAATACATTAGTTGACCTTGTTTCTAGGACAGCAAAATCAGTAAAAATTCCTTTTACAGTAGGTGGAGGTATAGATTCTGTTTCTTCTATTAATGATCTTTTAAGAGCAGGAGCAGATAAAGTGAGTTTGAATTCCTCAGCCGTAAGAAATCCCTATTTAATTTCTGAAAGTTCTAGAGAATTTGGTAATCAATGCATCGTTATAGCAATTGATGCTCGAAGAAAAGTTGATAAGACTGACGAATGGGAGGTATATGTGAAAGGAGGGAGAGAAAATACTGGTATAGATGTATTAAGTTGGGCAAAGAAAGTTGAGGAGTTAGGCGCAGGGGAAATATTGCTTACTTCAATGGATGGTGATGGAACACAGAATGGATATGATTTAAATTTGACAGAATCTGTTGCAAATATTGTTGATATCCCAGTAATTGCTTCCGGAGGGGCAGGTTGTTTAGAAGATATCTATGAAGTTTTCAATGAAGGCAGGGCATCTGCCGCACTTTTAGCATCATTACTTCATGATAAGAAACTTACTCTACAAGAAATAAAAACTTTCCTTCTCGAAAAAAATCTTCCAATTAGACCATATGAATAAAAATTTAATTTAATACCAAAAAAATAAGTTTAAAAATTTAAAAATGAAATTCACAAAAACTATCGAAGTCAAAAATATATTTAATAAAATTTCTTATAAATATGACTTTTTAAATAATCTATTAAGTTTTGGGCTGCACAGATTATGGAAAAGGAAATTAGTTAATTTATTAGAACCTTTAAATGGCGAAGATTGGGCTGATTTATGCTGTGGAACTGGAGATTTAGCATTCTTAATTTCTGAAAGAGTTAGTCCAAGGGGTTCAATTACTGGGATTGACAGTGCAGTGGATATCTTAAATATTGCAAAAAAAAAATCAGAGCTTAAAAAAAATAAATTTATTAAGTGGGAAATTAAAGATGTATTAGAAATTAATGATTATTCAAAAAATTTTGATGGGATTTGCATGTCATATGGACTTAGAAACTTAAATAATGTTGAAGAAGGAATAAAAAAAGTTTTTGATCTTTTGAAGGATAAGGGAAGGGCAGGATTTTTGGATTTTAATCACTCAACAAGAAATTCTTTATCCAATATTTTTCAGAAAATTTATTTGAGATTAATTGTAGTAACAATTTCGCGGCTTTTTAATTTAGGTCCAGAGTACGAATATATTGAAAAAAGTATTAGTAATTTTCCAAAGAAAAATGAGCTTATAAATATTGCTAAGGAAGTTGGATTTAAAAAAGCTGAATATAGGACTATTTTGGGGGGGCAAATGGGAATACTAATTTTAGTTAAATAAAGAATTTAGTTTTTTATTTTTCTCCAACAAAAAGAACACTTTCCCCATCTTTTGATTTCGCCCTCAGGAGTAGGGGAATTACAAAGAGTACAAATGCACATATTATTTTGACTGATTCTGCTTGGATGCTTTGCCCAAACTATCTTTGCATTAGTAGCTTTGATATTTTTATTTTTAATTTCATAATTTTGTATTATTTTTATTTCATTCAAAGTTATTCCAATTTTCTCTATTCTCTCTTTTAATTTATGCTTGTTATAGATTAAAGCTTGGCGCCACTGTGGATGATTCACTGCAATAGTAAGTATTTTTTTTTCAATATTTAATGGTTTACATTCTTGAAATAGTTCTAATCCGATTAAGTTCTTCCAGTTTTCGTTGATTTTAGAGAGTTTATCTAAGTCTCCGCATGATTTTTTGAAATTATCAAGACAATTTTTTAATAGATGTGGATTCCTTCTATTCACTATTGGCAAATACTTTTTGTCCAATTTGTAAAATTTACTTATTAAGACTAAAGTTAATCTAATCTTTAAAAAGATGCTCGTTGTTTTAATAAAAAATTTGTGAAAGTTATTGGACCTGCAGCTAAGACAGTTTTTTATTTAAAAAAAATTCAGGGTCAATATCCAACCTGGACACTTCATTACAAAATAAAATGTAAAAGTACCGAAAATGAACTAACAAACTTTTTTGAATATTCTGAAATAAAGAAAAATCAACCTTTGGCTATAATCGCAAGAGAACAGTTCTCAGGAGTTGGCCAAAACTCAAAAACTTGGATTTCACCAAAAGGCGGGATTTGGTTAAGTGCAGCTTACCCAATATTTTCAAAAGAATTTGAATGTCAAATATTTAATTTGTCTTTAGGTATTAAGTTATGTGAAATGCTTAGACAAAAGAATATAAATGTTTGTTTGAAATGGCCAAATGATATTTTTCTTGGTTCAAAAAAGTTGATTGGATTTTTGCCAAGGGTTATTACAAGAGGAAAAGAAATTATCTACGTAAGAGTAGGACTTGGCATGAATGTTTTAAATTACACTCCATCAGAAGGTATTTCATTATCAAAAGTACTTCAAACTAAGAATATTAATCAACATTATTGGACAGCCAAAGTTCTTAAAGCTTTTAATGATTCAATTGAATGTAATAAGAAGAAAGAATATGTAATTAAATCTGCAAATAAGTTTCTTACTAAAAGTTTTTTACCTAGTGGTTATTGTCCTCATACATGGAAAATTAAAGATATTGATTCGAATGGGAATTTAAGAATTGAAAATGAAACTCAAGTGAAGGTAATTAGAAGGTTTTGAATTTAATTAACTTTTAATTCAACTATTCTTCCATCCTTAAATTTAGCTATTTTTTTTGCCCGATTTGCAACTTCATCTTCATGCGTAACTAAAACTATAGTTATTCCAGATTCATGCAGTTTGTCAAAAAGATCTAATACATCTTCAGTGGTTTTTGAATCTAGTGCTCCAGTAGGTTCGTCGGCTAACAAAATTGCAGGGTTATTGATAATAGCCCTCGCAATAGCAACTCGTTGTTGTTGACCCCCTGATAATTGGTTTGGGCGATTATTCATCCTTTCTGAAAGACCAACTTTTTTTAAGGCATTCTCACCTCGCTCTAATCTTTGCTCAGGCTCAATACCAGCATAAATCATGGGCAAAGTTACGTTTTCAAGCGCAGTTGCGTCTGAAAGAAGATGAAATTGTTGAAAAACGAAGCCTAATTTTTGGTTACGTATTTCCGCGAGCTCATCATCAGATAAATTCTCAACAGGAATACCATTTAATTTATAAATACCTTCAGATGGTCTATCTAAACATCCAATAATATTCATAGCTGTACTTTTACCTGAGCCACTTGCTCCCATTACAGCTAAATAATCACCTTTATAAATTTCTAAATTTATGCTGTCTAAGGCTTTGACAGTTAAATCCTCTTTCCCATATGTTTTAGATATATTTTCTAAACTTGCAACTTTCTTAGACATTTATTGAATAATTTTTCTAGGAAATATTATTTGCTGTAGCAATAATATCTTGTAAGAAAGGAGTTTCTGAAACTGCTGTATTGGCTAATTTAAAAAGAGGATTGGATAGGATTCCTCCAAGAGCAGTTACCGCCACGCAAGTATAAAGTGCAATTCTCAAGGGAGGTAATCCTACAATTTCCCAATTAATTTCTGGATATGATTTGACTATTTCAGAAGCTTCCTGTGGTTCTTTAACTACCATCATTTTTATCACTGAAATGTAGTAATAAATAGATATAACTGAAGTTACTAAGCCAACAATTACTAGTAGATATTGATGATTAGCCCAACCTGCAAAGAACAAGTATATCTTTCCAAAAAATCCCAACATTGGAGGTAACCCTCCAAGAGATAGAAGACAAAGGCTTAAGCCTAATGTAATTAGAGGATCTTTTTGGTAAAGTCCTGAGTAATCAAGAATTCTGTCGGAACCAGTTCTTAGTGAGAAAAGTATTACACAAGAAAATGCACCCAAATTCATAAATAAATATGCAGCCAAATATAAAACAGCAGATGATAAACCATCTTGTGTGCCAGATACTATTCCAATCATTACAAATCCTGCTTGTCCAATAGAACTGTAAGCTAGCATCCTTTTCATTGAGGTTTGAGCTAGAGCTACAACGTTTCCTAGAGCCATACTCAATATTGCCAAAATGGTAAATAAAAGTTTCCATTCTTCGTCAAAAGAAGAGAAAGTTGTGCTTAATATTCTTATTGCAAATGCAAAGCCCGCTGTTTTTGAACCAACAGATAAAAAAGCTACTACAGGTGTAGGTGAACCCTCATATACATCAGGAGTCCATTGATGAAAGGGAACAGCAGCAATTTTAAAGGCAACTGTTGATAAGACAAATACAAGAGCTAGTGAAGTAATAAAGGATGGCTTATTGATAATTTCTAAACCTATGGTCGTTAAGTTTGTTGAACCACTTAATCCATAAAGAAAAGAGGATCCATACAAATAGACGGCAGCAGCAGCTGATCCAACAAGGAGGTATTTTAAGGCCGCTTCTGAACTTCTTGGATCTCTCTTGAGGTAACCAGAAAGTAAGTAACTTGCTACGGATAAAGTTTCCAGAGATATAAATACACTAATAAGGTCAGTAGATCCACACAAAAGCATTGCTCCAAGGGTGGCCGAAAGAACTATCGCAGCAAACTCGCCAATTGGGCTACCACTTTGTTCTGTATACCGCCAACTTATAAGTAAAGATATTAAGGTTGATAAAGAAATTATTGCTCTAAATGCGATTGCCAAATTATCTGAATTAAAGGACCCAAGGAATGCGCTTTCTACAGGATTACTCCATTGCAATGCCAAACTAACGAGAGAGCTGCCAATTGATAAATAGCAAATTATTGGTGCCCATTTTGATGCAGTTTTTTCTCCAGCTAAATCTACAAGAAGAGTTCCAACAATGCCTAATAAAATAAAAGCCTCTGGAATAATGGCTTGAGCATTTAAATTAATTGTAAAGATTTCGTTGGGCACTTTATTAAATTGGATTAAATTAGATGTTTGATTGTAAGGGTCTAAGAGTTAATCTTAACTTGATTATAATTTGTGGGTATGATTTTTGAAATTTTCAGAAGAAAATACTTGAAAAAGCTTCAAATAATCATAATATGCCCTAACAGAACAAAAACACCAATTTTTGAAATAAACCTTGGATCACACACTTGTTATTGTTGAAAGTCCCACCAAAGCAAAAACTATAAGAAAGTTTTTGCCTCCTAATTATGAAGTTCTTGCTTCAATGGGACATGTAAGAGATCTTCCAAAAGGAGCTGCTGAAATACCTGCTGCGGTTAAAAAGGAAAAATGGTCAAGGATAGGAGTTAATACAAAAGAAGATTTTGAACCACTTTATATAGTTCCAAAAGATAAGAAAAAGGTTGTTAAAGAGTTAAAAGATGCATTAAAAGGTGCGAACCAGCTATTACTGGCAACTGATGAAGATAGAGAGGGAGAGAGTATTAGCTGGCATCTCTTGCAAATACTTAAGCCTAAAATACCAACTAAGAGAATGGTTTTTCATGAAATCACAAAAAAGGCAATTAATAAAGCTTTAGACCAAACAAGAGAAATTGATATGGAACTTGTTCAGGCTCAAGAAACAAGAAGAATCTTGGACAGGCTTTTTGGATATGAATTATCTCCTTTACTTTGGAAGAAGGTAGCCCCCAGACTATCTGCTGGTCGTGTCCAATCAGTTTCTGTAAGACTTCTTGTTAGGCGAGAGAGAGAAAGAAGATCCTTTAAAAAAGCTAGTTACTGGGGGATTAAAGCTTCCCTAGTAAAAGATAATATTACTTTCGAAACTAAGTTATTCAGTTTAAACGGTCAAAGAATTTCTAACGGTTCCGATTTCGACGAACAAACCGGTAAATTAAAAGAAGGAAACAAATCTTTAATAATTGGAGAAGAACAAGTAAATGATTTATTGAAGACTTTTTCCTCAGAGGATTGGTTAGTCTCAAAAATCGAAAAAAAGCCATCCACTCGTAAGCCAGTTCCTCCATTTACAACTAGCACATTACAACAAGAAGCAAATAGGAAGCTTCGTTTGTCTGCAAGAGAAACTATGAGATGTGCACAAGGTCTATATGAGAGAGGTTTCATAACATATATGAGAACTGATTCAGTTCATCTCTCCGAACAAGCCACAAGAGCTGCTAGAGAATGTGTCAGTTCTATGTATGGAAAAGAATATTTATCTAACTCACCAAGACAATTTAATTCAACTGCAAGAAATGCTCAAGAAGCGCACGAAGCTATTAGGCCGGCAGGTGAGGTATTTAAAACACCAAAGGAAACTAATCTAACTGGTAGAGACTTATCACTTTACGATTTAATTTGGAAAAGAACTGTAGCTAGTCAAATGGCGGAAGCTAGGTTAACAATGATTAATGCTGAAATTAGCGTAGGGGATGGATTATTTAAATCCAGCGGGAAAAGTATTGATTTCGCAGGATTCTTCAGAGCTTATGTCGAGGGAAGTGATGACCCAAATTCATCCCTTGAACAACAAGAAATTATTCTCCCAAACTTAACAACTGGAACATGTCTTGAAGTTACTAATAAGGAATCTACTTTTCATGAAACTAAACCTCCTGCAAGATATACAGAGGCTGCATTAGTTAAAGTTCTTGAAAAAGAAGGGATTGGGAGACCTTCTACCTATGCCAGCATTATTGGGACCATAGTTGATAGAGGTTATGCGAATATATCTTCCAATACTTTGGCTCCAACGTTTACAGCTTTTGCTGTTACTGCTCTATTAGAAGAACATTTTCCTGATCTGGTTGATACTACTTTTACAGCAAAAATGGAATCTTCATTGGATGAAATATCTTCTGGTAATCTTGAGTGGCTACCATACCTAGAAACTTTCTATAAAGGTAAAAATGGTTTGGAGGTAAAAGTTCAGAAAACAGAGGGTGATATTGATGGTAAAGCTTATAGACAAGTTGATTTCGAAGACCTTCCTTGCGTAGTCAGAATAGGCTCTAACGGACCTTGGCTGGAGGGTACAAAAATTGATGAATCTGGTAATGAAATTCAGGCTAAAGGTAATCTTCCAATGGATATTACTCCTGGAGATTTAGATATAAAGCAAGTTGATCAAATTTTAAGTGGCCCATCAGATCTTGGAACTGACCCGAAAACTGGGGAAAAAGTCTTTTTAAGATTTGGCCCTTATGGACCTTACGTACAATTGGGAAATAATGATCAAGATAAAGCTAAACCAAGAAGAGCTTCATTACCCAAAGAGTTGAAAACTGATGATCTAACTCTAGATGAAGCGCTTGTACTTTTAAGTTTACCTAGATTGTTAGGAGTTCATCCTGAAGGAGGAGTTGTTGAAGCTGATAGAGGAAGATTTGGCCCTTACATCAAATGGATGAAAAATGAATCTGAATCTGAAAATAGATCCTTAAAGAAAGAGGATGATGTTTTTACTGTTGATATAAAACGAGCATTAGAAATTCTTGCGATGCCAAAAATGGGTAGAGGTGGTCAAGAGGTACTTAAAGACTTTGGAAAACCGAAAGAATTTAAAGAAAAAATTCAAATATTAAATGGAAGATATGGTGTCTATTTAAAATGTGGCAAAACTAATGTTTCGATTGCCAAAGATACTGACATAGAAAAATTTACCATAGATGAAGCAGTATCTCTTTTAGAAGAAAAACTAAAAGATAAAAAAGGCGCAATTTTAAAAAAAACAAAGATTAGTAATAAAAAAACTACAAGGAAAAAGAAAAGCTAGAAAAAATATGATTTTTAAAAAAAAAGAATTTTTTTTATTAATTTTTTTAATTTTCTTGCAATCATGCTCTGGAGGGAGGATTGGAAATTTTCTTGAAAGTAGTTTTAATGATTTAGAAAAAACAA
>QCDR01000009.1 GCA_003278705.1 Prochlorococcus sp. AG-355-J23 | reverse complement strand
TAAAAACAAACCATTCCATATGTCTCATTACACGAGAATAAAGTCGAGCCAAGCGGACTCGAACCGCTGACCCCCTGCATGCCATGAAGGGCTAAAAACAGGTGTCCCATTAGTATAACACGAGTTAGAAATTGTAACTAAATGTAAATTGCGAAAATTAGTGCGAGAACTTGATAGGGTATAAGACGCATTGCAATATCTGATATATAACCCATTTTATTACTTTAAATAGTACTTTAATCGGAGAAAATAGCTGCGCCTCTATTTCCCCCTTGAGTATCACAAATACTCCTATATATTATATAAATTAATGCTATAAATATAAGTAAATGTATTGTCTAAAGTATAGATAAATACATTATCTAATCCATTGTAGATAATGTTATATCTCAAGAAGAAAAACCACTATCACCGCTTAAAGCAAAGATTTCTCAAGCCTATAGAGTTAATGAAGCTTTAGAAGATAATCAGCGAGAAATTGAAGTGAGATTCAAAAAAATAGTGGGATTGAAACCATTATTTCCAAATCGTTAATATTGGCAAAAATGAGAAGATTTAACTTAAAATTAAATTTAGATTTGAATTTTGAATTTTGAGTAATTTAAAAACAACTATAAAAAAAAATTATTGGTAAAGATTTTTTGCATTTTTTAAGATTTTTAAGAAAAATACCCTCTCTTTACACCCAAGATAAATTAATAGATGGTGATAGGATAACTCAATATTCAAATAAACTATTAATAAAAGGTGATAATGAAATCTACCCAATATACTGCCCTGATATCATTAATGCGGAAAGAAAAACAACTGAAGAGGGGATTTTAAATACAGGTTTTATAAGAACTTATAATATATTTTTGCACCAAGCTTCAGCTTGGTATATGCGCAAAGAAATTAATAATTTTATTACTTTCGCAAAAAAATATAAAATAAGTTTGCTGATCTTGGAAGTGCTGAAGGTTTTTATAGCGCCTTATTTGCTTCAATTCATAGAGAAAATTCAGAGATTTTATCTGTTGATTGTTTTGCTGATGAAGGATCCGATCCTGAAAAAATATATATCCTCAATAAACAAAATAGTGATATTTTTAAACCCAAATATTGGGAAATAGCTAGGGCATTCTTAACAGATAATTATGAAACAAAAGTCCCCTGGGAACTTAATAAAAATGTAGAAATAATTACATTACCTGATTTGTTTTTAAAATATAAATTTTTTCCAGATCTTATAAAATTTGATATTGAATCTTATGAATATGAAGTTTTAAAAAGTTCTATGAATTATTTAGAAAAATATAAACCAACATTAATTATCGAGATTCATAATATAAAACTAAAAAAGAGAGGACTCTACTTTAAACCTATTTTGGAAGATCTTTACAAAATAGGTTATAAATTAAAAGCAAAAGATGAAAGAGATTTTTTAGCTAAAGATTCTCATATAATTTTGTCCTGCGATTAATAATAATTTTCTCACTTATATTTCTTAGGTTGACCTAATAGAAAGTTGTAGCCATAACTTAACTTTCATTAATAATCCCATTGCGAGAATTATTGCGGAATTTAGCTATATCGTAAACTATCAACCTATATCAGTCTAATCATTAGATTTGTGAGAATCGCTTGAATCTATTGCTATCACTAAGAAAATTAAGTGGAGCCAAGCGGACTCGAACCGCTGACCCCCTGCATGCCATGCAGGTGCTCTACCAGCTGAGCTATGGCCCCGTATTAAAAGAACAGCTAATAAATTATTATTGTAATTTTTAAAACTGCCTTAATATTTATCCTACTATAAGAAAACTTTAAAAAAATTTGTATAAATTAATTATTGTAATTTTTACAAGATTCTTAATTTAAATTCTAATAACTTTAAATTATTTTTTTATAGTGAAAGGTCTCTTTCTTGTATATTTGGCAAGACCATGAATTTCAATTTCTTGAATCAATTTCGATTATTACTATCAGTTCAAATTCACCTTTAATCGAAATTACTAAAGCCGGTAAAATTATTAATGTGTCCAGCCCCTTAGATAATTAATTAATATAAATATGTTTCCATTAAATATTAAAGATATTCATAAAAAGAAATAGAAGAACAATATAAAATTGCAAGAGAAGATATTTGGCAAATTTTTAAATGATAAAATCAGTTTAATTTTTTTATAAAAAGTATAGTTCTAAATCAAATAAATATTTACTTCTGGCTTGTTCACACCGTATAATCTTTTTTGCACAAAATTTATACCCAACAATAATTTAAAAGAAGATTTTTAGAGTTAAAATTATTTATAAAAAACTTATGAAAGCAAAATTTATAACTATTTGAGGCGATAATTATTACTCAAAAAATTGTGAAAGCTTCTAAATATAAAATGATTTTTAATTATTAAAATTAGAAAAAATTTCATATTTAAACTTTAATAAATATTAAAAAAATTTCATATACTTTCCACAATTGAAATTTAAAAATGATGAAGCCTAAAAATCTTTTCAAGTTTAGAATAAAAAGTAATTAATTTTGCAACAAAAGTTTTTGTTTTTTTGTATTATGCTTATCATTGGTAAAAAATTTTGATTTTAATATTAGATGAATATTTGGCATTTAATTCCTAGTACAAATCTTGGCGGCGTTGAAGTTTTTGCAAAATCTTTGATTGAAAATTTTCCTGTGGAGGCAGATCATACAGTTTTTTCATTAGATAATATTGACGGATTTATTGCAAATGATATTTCTGTTGTAGCAAATTTGAAGAAAATAAATAATACAAAATCTATAAAAAATATTTTTTTTATAATTAGATTGTTGCGGAAACAAAAACCTCATTCAATTATTATTCATGTATTTAATATCAGTATATTGAATTTTATTTTTATATCAAAGATATTCAATATAAAAAAAATAATAATAGTTGTAGGAAATCCCCCACTAAGAAAATATTTATTAAAATTAAAAGTTTTTTTGACTTTTTTGAGAATTTTCAATATTCCAATAGTTTTCTGTTCGAAATATACCTTGAATGAATTTAAGAAATTTTTCAAATTACCAAAAAGGTCATTATCTATTAGGCATGGTTGCGATTTAATAAAAGCTAACTTAATAAAAAATAAATCCAGCCAGCTCTTTAAAAAAGATAGGAAATTATCTATTACTATGGTTGCTAGATTGGATACAATTAAAGATCAAGAAACTCTTATAAAAGCATTTCTAAGAATCAACAATGCTCGATGGGAATTGAATTTGATTGGAGATGGCGACCAAAAAAACTATTTGCAAAATTTAGTTAAAAATCTATATGGAAAAGAAAAAATTAAGTTTTGGGGTTTTAGAAAAAATGTTCTTGAAATTTTATCTAATACTGATATTTTTGCTTTTTCCACCACAAAAGATGAAGGCTTTGGTATTGCATTAATAGAGGCTATTTCACTAGGTATCCCAATAATTGCTAGTGATGTGCCTGCTTGCAGAGAAGTTTTAATGGAAGGAAAAGGAGGAATTTTGGTCAAAGCTGGAAATATAGACGAATGGGAAGAAAAACTTTCTGTTTTAATGGAATCTGAAACTAAAAGAATTCTTCTTGGAAAAAGATCTAGAGAAATATCAAGTTTTTACGATATTCAAAAAGTTTCTAAAGAGTACTGGAATCTTTTAAAAATGATATAAAATTAAATTTTTTTTCTGAATAAATTCAATTTTTATAAATAGTTTTTATCTTAAATTTAATTGCTGATTTTTCTCAAGCAAATACTTTGGCTATTTTTGATTTTAAATTCACATTCCGCCCAATTCTTGTTATTTATAATTAAATCACTCAAACTATTTTTGATATAACCCTCCCAATCTACAATTACATTGATTTTTTGCTCTTCTATAAAATCTGAGAATTTATAATTGTCTTTTTTATCTTTATTTCTTAATAGGGCTTTGAGTGCATTATGGTTTAATTTCCCATCTAGATTAATCACATTATTATTAAAGTACCCTATTACACCACTTTGAAAAGCACCTATATGATCTCTAGTTGATTGAAAATTTGATTGAATATAACCTGCTGTTACTGAATGTCCATTACCAACTTTACCCATATGTAAACTTCCGTAAGCCTGTAAAATAAATAAAAAAATGCTAAAAAAATATATATAAGTTTTTTTATTTAAGATACTCATTAAATTAATGGATATTATTGGAATTACTAATATGCTTATTGGTGAAATATACCTGTAATAAAAATGTGTTGCAGAGGATGTTGAAAAATAAATAAATGATAAAAATACTATTGAATAACTAAATGAGATAAAGATATCATTGGATAATATTTTTTGTGTTTGCTTATGGACATTATTATTGTAAAAATTAATTAAAAGAATGAAAACAAAAATAATTAAAGAACAAAAAAATAGAAATTCTCTACCATCTTTAATTAGGATAGAAAAATGTGAAATAAGGGATTTGATAAATATTGTTGAACGAAATGATATGTTTTCAAAATTAATTAATTTCGACTGTGCTCCCCCACTAGAAGGAATGAATTTATTAGTTATGTGTTTTACATAAAAAAACCAGGGACTAGATATTATTAATGAGATAAAAAATATTTGGCTACTTTGATTAAATGATAATAATTTTTTAGTATTTAAAATTAAAATAGTAAAACCTAATATTATTAAGAAATCTATTCTTATTAGAATTAGTAAGCCAGATATAAGGCCAATAGTTAATATTTTAAATCGATCTAATTTTTTTCTTTTACTGAGATTATTTAATAAAAACAATAAAAAATAAGCTAAACCTATTAAATATAAACCTGTTTCTAATCCATAAGTTGAAATCCGATAGAGCCCAAATGAAAATATAGTTAATGTACTAGCTATCCTAAAAACCAACTTCTTATTCTTGTTATCTTTTTTGTATAAAAATGTGCATATGTACCCCATTAAATAGGAAAAGATTATGTGTGTAATTGTCCCAAAGAATATAATATGCCTAATAAATAACCATTTATTTTCCCCAAGAAAATTAATATTAATCCAGGCAAAAAAACTATAAATAAAAGTTGCTAATGGTTGAATTCCTGTTGTAGGAAATCCTGAGTATGAGATCCCTTTATTTTTAGCAATATTCCAAGCTACATCCAACATATAAAATCCATCTTCACCTACGGGTTTGTCAGATAAATATGGCATAAATCCAGCTTTCATAGAGGTTGGAAAATCTGCAACTGAAAAAATAGATAGAAATATACCGTAAGAAAGTAGAAGAATAGAAAAAAATAAAAAATTCTTGTCTTTAAGATATGTTGTATAGTGGCCATTTTTCATTTTAAATAAAATTCACTTTTTACTCTTTATAACATTAATACTAATTTCAATATCTTTAAATTAAATGTATTTACTTTAAGTAAAATTACATGTAGGAGTTAATTAAAAGATTACTATAGAAATTGAAATTAAATTAATTTATAATAATCTATAGAAAATTTATTTTTATGGAATTTTCACTGGAAAAGGAAGTTTGTATTGTTGGTTCAGGATTTTGTGGATACTCTGCTTATAAAAAGTTATCAGATTATAAAATTGATTTATTAGTTGTAGAGGGCGGAAAGTTTGAATCTCCTAATAAAGTTTCTGACCAATTAAATTATAAATTCAAACATAATAATTATGCAGGAAAAATCGAAACTAAAAAAAATATTACTAATATAAAAAGTATGATTAATTTGTCAATAAATGATAGGCAATACACATTAGGAGGTTCTTAAGTTCGATGGCAAGGATATATTAAACCTTTAGAACCCTCAACTTATTTAAATAATTTTGAGCAGAATTTATATAAATCATGGGGAAATATTGATTTAAAAAAATATAATAAAGAATCTTCAAGAATTTTAAATTCTCCTATAGATGATTTTGATCCTATAAAAGTGGCGGAATCATTAAAAATAAAATTACCAAAATTGCCCGAAGGTCTTTTTTATACAGTTTATTCTTGGGCTGAATCACCATTGAGACTTAAAGATTTTTGGGAAGATAAGGCGACACCCGATCCCAATAAGATTTCATCAAATAAGAAAGTTCTTTATGGGTTTAAGCTTGTTGATGCACATATAAAAAATAACAAAATTACCCATTTAGAGTTTAGATCTAAGCACCATAAATTATTAGTAAAAGCTGATCAATTTATCTTGGGTTTAGGAGGAGTAGAAAATGCAAGATTTATAAAAATAATAAATAGTAAATATGATAAAACAAAGAAAATGAATAAAAACGTTGGTAATTTTCAGGAACATCCGCATATTTATCGAATAGGATCCTTTGATTTTGGAAGTGTAGCAATCCCAAAAATTCTTACTCATCAGATTCCTTATTATGCTGAAAAAAAAATAACAGGAAAAGTTAAATTCAACATTGTTGCTTGGGATGGAGTAGGTACTCCAAAAGTATCATTTGATATGATTGCTAGAGAATCTAAAAGTATTAAAGATAGTTTTTTAAATTATTTAAAAAACAAAATTCGAGGAGATTGTTATCTAACTATGCGATGTGAACAAACGCCCAATGAAAATTCGAATTTAGACTTTGTAAGGAATAAAGTCAATTGGAATGTAATTGATTCGGATTTTAAAATTTATTCAGATTATCTAAGGAGATTTATTTCTTTTTTAAATTATTCTGGGATGGCCAAGGAATTTAAATTGCTACAAAATGATTCTATAGATGGCTTTGCATTCCCAATCGAAATTTCTGGAGGTGCTCATCATATGGGAACAGTTCCCTATTTTGAAGGTGACTCAGTGATTGATAATAGCTTTAGACATAAAAATTTTTCAAATATGTATATAGTTGGAAGTTCAGTATTCCCTACTTCTGGTTTCGAAAACCCCACTCATGGCGCAATAGCAACAACTCTTTTAGCGGTGGATGATTTACTTAAAAGAAAAAAATTATAATTTAAAAATGCAAAGAAGAAAATTTTTATTTTTAATTACATTTGGCTCTGTAGGTACCTTAGCTACTAACTCTATAGTTGGATCAAAAAAAATTAAAAGACTAAAATCACTATTAACTATTGAACAAGAAAATATGATAACTAATTATAATAACAATAGAAAAAATGTTTTAAAGACCAATCTTAAAGGAGAAATTAAAAAAGATCTTATAAAAAATAGAACTATTTGGATAGGTAAAAGATTGTATACTTTCGCAGAGCTTAAAGACTTTTAAATAAATTTTTTTATTTCAGAAATTGCAATATTTTGGGTATTTAAGATTATCAAAGTTATTTATTAAAATCAATTGCAAATTTATATAGGTCAACTTGAATTGAATTTATTAGTAATTATATTAATTGTTTCTTACTAAAATATAATCAATCTTTACAATTGCATTTTCTTAAAAATTGATTCAGGTATAAGGATTATAAATATCATTATAAATTTCCATATTGGTAAGACATATAAAACATCCTTTTTATTCTTATAAGCTTTATAAATACAATATGCCACTTTCTCAGGATTTGTAGTTAAAGCCTTTGGCAATTTAAGTCCCGATGTCATTTTTGTGGTGACATAACCAGGTTTTACTGTTAAGACATTTACACCATAAGAAAAAAGTCTATTCCTTAGTCCAGAGAGAAAAGCATTTAATCCTGCTTTTGCTGATCCATATATATAGTTTGAAGCTCGACCTCTATCGCCAGCTACAGAACTTATGCCAATTAATGTTCCATTACCCCTATCTATAAAATAATTAGCAAAAATCGAAAATAAACTCACTACACCTTCGAAGTTGGTCCTAATAACCGTGACATTCTTTTTGATTTTAAGCTCACTTTCTGACTGATCTCCAAGTAAGCCAATACATGAAACTACTACATTAGGAAGTATTGGTAGAGACCTGACAAATTTTTCATGGGAATTGAAATCTAATGCATCTAACTCATAGAAATTGGCATTCACTTTATATCTGATTCCTAAATCAGTACAGTGATTTTCCAAATTATATGAATTACGGCCTGCAAGCTGGATATCAAAACCTTCTTGAGCAAATTTTTTAGCAACACTCATTCCAATATCACTTGATGCTCCCAATACTAAAAGCACATTTTTTCTCATAAATTAAGCCTATCAGATTGTATAGAACTAAACTTTTTTTGTATTTTATTTTGTCTATATTTTCTAAATTCACTAATTCTATTATCGGATTTTTCAAAAATATTTTTTTTAATTCGACTATCCTTTGCAAGATAAAATCGCCCACCATACTTAACGGTGATTTCATCAAGAACTTTCATTAATAATAAATTATTTGAATTAATTGGGAAATCCAATGCCAAAGAATAACCTTCCATTGGAAAAGAAAAGTAACTTGTTTCAGTGCCAAATCTTTTTAGGACGGCTAAAAAGGAGAATGATTTTGAATTAGAAATACAATTTAATAATTCAGTAATAGCTTTTTTTGAATTTGTTAAGGGAATAACACATTGAAACTGAGCGAATCCTTTCTTACCATAAATTTTGTTCCAATTTGAAATCTTATCAAGAGGATAAAAAAAAGTATCCCATTCAACTAATTTAGTTCTCCGCCCAATTCTTCCATTAAGGAAATAAAAAAAATTAAAAATTCTCACATTAAATTTTGTTAGTATGAAAGGTGGGAAATAAAAAGGAATAGAAATTCTTCTCTTTTTGGGAGATTTTAGAGGATTTGATTTGTTTTTAAAATCAATTTCATTTATTTTGGCATGTTCTCCAAGCATTACCAAAGAACGTCCTAAGCTTTTGCCCTTGGTATAACAATCAATCCACGCTACGCTATAGGGTGAATTTAAATTATCTTCAAAAAATCTGAAAGCTTCAGAAATATTTTTTGCTACTAAAGTTGTCTCTTTTATCCAAGCTGTTTTTACTGATTTTAGAAAAAATGCAACATTTAATATAATTCCAGTTAAACCCATTCCTCCTAAAGTCCAAAAAAATAAATCACTATTCTCATTTCTTGAACATCTAACAATTTCCCCATCAATGTTAATAATTTCTATCCAATGCACATAGTTACCAAAACTCCCACTATTTTTATGATTCTTGCCATGAACATTTGCTGCTACCATTCCTCCAATTGTTACATATTTAGTGCCTGGGGTTACTGATGGGAACCATCCCCGAGGTAAAAATGTATCAATAACATCCTTTAATAAAACACCCGCTTCTGCTACTAGTAATCCCTCAGACTCATCAAAATGTAAAAATCTATTGAAATTTTTCATATCGATTGTATTGACCTTATTAATCGAACTATCACCATAAGATCTACCATTTCCTCTAGCTATTAATGAAGGGGTTTTAGCAGCTTCTGTTAATTCATCAATATTTTTAGGATTTTTTTTTAAAACATTAAATCTTGGATAAAGTCCCCAACCTGTAATTTCTTCAGTACTAGAAAAATTATTTTTTTTCAAAAACAAACCGTTTATCAAGTTTATATTTGATAATATACCCTATCGATAATCCTAAAAGAGCTCCAAATTCTCTAATATTATCTTTTTGCCATATAAACCAAAATATAGTTTCTGTACCCCAAAATATTATTGTGGAAAAAATCCCCATCGCTGTATATCTTCCAAATTTTTTGCCTTGAGATTTAAAACCTTTTGCACTGTCAAAAAATATCCAATTTTTATCAAGAAAAAACTTTATTAATAAACCAACCAATGTACCAATAAACAGTGCAAAAAGAAAAAATAAATTCGTATTATTAAAAGATAAAACGACTCTTTGAGTACAAAGATTAGCAATAGTTGCTACTATCGCAAATAAGATGTATAGAATAACTTTCCTTTTTCTGTTCATTAATACTTAAGCAATTAAGACAAAAATAAATATGATTAAAAAAATTATTTTACTAATATTGTCTTTTAAAGCGAATATGATTGGATCATATTCCATTTCTCCTCTTTGAGTTTTAAAAGATATTCTTAAAATCCAAAATAAAAATAGAAAACATGCAATCCAAAGTAATTGAGGGTTGTTATAGAAATCTAAAACTTTAGGAGAATTAATATATAAAGCTAAAACTAATGATGACATTAGGCCACTAGAAATTGAAATAATGCTTATGAAATTTAAATCATTTGATTTGTATCCCCTACCTTTCATTTCAAATGCACCTCTTTCGCGTAATTCAATAAGTTCTGCTTCTCTCTTGATAGAAGCAAGTGATAAAAAAATAAAAACAGAAAAAGCCAATAGCCAGAATGAAATTTCTAAATTTGTTGCAACCCCACCACCTACTATCCTTATTGTGTAAAGTCCTGTTAAAAGAAAAATATCAAATAACGGTTTTTTCTTTAAAAATATTGAGTAACCAACTGTAGATGTGTAGTAGATAGCCAAAACGATTGCAAATAATAAGCTAATTTTAAAAGCGCAAGTAAATCCTAAAATTAACAATATGCAACCACCAATAGATCCATGAAATAAAGATAAGGATCCTGAAGCAAATGGTCGGTTGCATTTTTTTGCATGATCTCTGTCACTTTTAAGATCTATTAAATCATTTAAAATATAAACACTAGAGGCTACAAAGCTAAACGCAAAAAAAGCTAAGCTTGATTGACCTATAGAAATGTAATCAAATTTCTTAGCTGCAATTAAAGGTAGGAAAACAAGAGTATTTTTAATCCATTGATAAGTTCTAATTTCTTTTAAGAAATTGAATATTAAATTAGGTTGATCTGGATTTTTCAAATGTAAAGAATTGCTATTTACTTTCTCACAACTTCTTTTGATATTTTTTTTGGCATTTATAGTTATAGCCTTATCAGCATATTCCCAGCAAGATGTATCTTCAATTGCATTTCCAATATAATCAAATTTCTTTAATCCAAAAATTTCTTTCTGAAAATTTGCTTTATTAGATCCTGTAAGGTTTTTACTATTTGAAGTTCCATATACAAAGTCAAATAAATTAAGATGATCGGCAATTTCAAAAGCTAACCTTTGATCACTACCGGTTACCAAGGCAACTTGCCCGCCATTTACTCGGTGAGATTTAATAAAATCAATTACTTTCTGATTATATGGAAGAGTCTTAATATTAATAGTTGATTTGTTGTATAAAAAATTTTTTAGATAAGCTTTTCCTTTAGTTAATACATACAAAGATTTAAGTGGGACAGAATAGTCATTTGAAAATGCTGACCAAAAACTTTCAAATAACATATCAGACTTAATTAATGTTCCATCAAGGTCAACAGCTAGAATATTCAACTCTTTTTGCATATTATCTGAGGATGAATTGGTCATTAATCTAAATATTTCTATAAGGTTGAATTATATATATCCATTATTTGCTCGTAATACGTTAAAGCATTTTCTTCATTTAGTTCTTTAGATAAATCGATTATTTGGTTAATCTTATTATGTACATCTCTTTCTAAAAATACATTTTCTTCTGCTTTATATATTAATGGATGAAAGGTTTTAACAATATTCCCATTAATAATAAGTTCTTCCTTTAATTTTTCTCCTTTTCTTATTCCAATAATCTTTATCTCAATATCACCATTTTTATGATTCGGTTCTTTTATTTTTAAACCACTATTGTGGATCATTTTTTTTGCAATATCAATTATTTTTATAGGTTTTCCCATATCCAGTATGAAAGTCTCCCCGCCCTTAGTGAGTACTGAAGATTGTAGAACTAGTTCAACTGCTTCTGATATGGTCATGAAAAATCTTTCCATATCTGGATGGGTAATAGTAATGGGCCCCCCATTCTTTATCTGCTCTCTAAAAATTGGTATTACAGAGCCTGATGAATCAATAACATTACCAAATCTCACTATGGCAAATTTTGTTGAGTAAGAATTCTCTTTAGAAAATTCTTTAACAATTAATTCTGATAAAAATTTACTTCCTCCCATTATATTTGTAGGCCTAACTGCCTTATCAGATGAAACTAATATCATTTTTTTGACATTGTTTTTTATGGCTGCCCTACATATTGATCTAGTAGCTAACAAGTTATTTCTTAAACCTTCTAAAGGATTTATTTCAACTATTCCGACATGTTTATATGCTGCTGCATGAAAGATTATATTCACATTATATTTTTTAAAAATTTTTTCTAAAATTAGTTCATTTTCTGCATTAACCAATTTTGGAATCAATATTGTTTCATTAATATTTAATTCTTCTAATTCTTGATTAATTTTAAATAAATTATACTCGCAGAAATCTATCATTATAAGATATTTAGGTCGCATTAAAATAGTTTGCCTGCACAATTCGCTACCTATTGAACCTCCTGCTCCAGTTATACAAACAGAGACCATATTATTTATGCTTTTTTCTAATAAGCTTTTTGAAGGTTCAATTTCGGGCCTTCCTAAAATCTCTTTTTGATCGATTTTTGTACTAAATTTTTTTAATGCATTTACATCTTTAATAGATTTTAAGGGAGATAAATATAAAACATTAATATCTTTGGACTCAAATTCCTCAATTAATGATTTCAGCTTATATATTGGCCCAGCTCCTGCAGGGATTATTAATGCATCTATTTTTTCTATATTATTATCAAATTCTTTAATATTTTTAATCGGTATTGAATTTATTGAGTTTCCAATTAATGAAGGTGAATCATCTAAAAAACAAGCCACACTATAATCCGCCTCAATTTGGATAAGTTTTGATAATTGAAACCCATAAAAATCAGCTTTATAAATGGCTGCCCTTTTACAAGTATTAGTTTTTTTTGATTTGATTAATTGGTTTATTAAATCCCTAATAAAAAATCTATAACCAATTTGAAATAGCAAAATTAAAAATAGAAAAATTAACCAAAAAGTTAATTCGACTTTCTTAAATCTTGCAATATCTAAATATAGAATTGGTAATGATATCAAAAAAGTGTTTCTTGCAATGATATTATAAAAAGATGTGGTATTAATAAATCTTGTTAATGGCTTATATTGATTTGTAAGAATATAAATAGGTAATGCTAAAATTTGAATCGACCAAAAATGAAAAAGAATAGAGCGTATATTAATTATTTGATTAAAATCTTTTGCAAAAATCAAAGCTATAATCCATGAAATATAAATAAATAAATAATCAAGAACAATTAATATTAATTTTCTATAAATTTTTTTGGAATTCAAAAATTTTTCTATGGATTTATAAACTTTTAATTTTAAAAATTTTAATTTCAGTAGAATCATTTTTTTTATTTTGAATTATTTAATGTTTTTATAAAAGGCTGTGAAATTTTCTGATCAAGATAAATTCCAATGGAAATTGTAATTAAAAAAATCATTAATAGGAATTTTATATTAAAAAATATATTACTTATAGAAAAAAGAAGAGTGGAGAATATATATATTGTACAAATTTTTGCATCATTCATACCTGCTAATTTTAGTCTTTGATATAAATGTAATCTGTGGGCTTTAAAAATATTTTCACTATAAAAATATCTCCTAATTATACAAACAAAAGGATCAATCAATAATGGAGTTAAAATAAGTAAAAGTCCTAAAGCTTCAATTAGATCATTAGATTGGATAATAATAGCAATATTGATAGCTGCGAGAAAAGTACTGCCAATATCACCCATAAATAATTTTGCTGGTTGCCAGTTGAAAATTGTAAAAGATAATAAGGAACCTAATAGAAATAAAATATTTTTATCAATACCTAAAATAATACAGCTAGTAGAAATAGAAATCAGCATACAACTACAAACTAATCCATCAATTCCATCCATAAAATTTATAAAATTGATTATTCCTGTAAAGAAAATAATTATTAATAAGAATAAAAGTGCATTAAGGTAATTATTAATATTGAAATTAATAAAAAGATCTCCAAGAAAAAAAATAAAAATTGAAATAATGAATTGAGTAAGATATTTGATAAATGGCTTCAAAGAATAAAGATCATCCAAAATACCAACTACACATAAAGGTATTAATGAAATTGGAATTATTAAGATATTCGAGTATCCAAAAATAAATGTATAAATAAGGCTTGAAAAAATTGTTATAGAAGAGAATATGATCCCACCACCCCTAGGAATTGGAGAAGAATGCATACTTCTTTCATTTGGTATATCAAGAAATTTTTTAGATGATATACGTATAAATTGTTTATATAATTTATTACTAATTAAAAATGAAAAAATTAAAATTATTAAAGAATAACCCATAAAGCTTTCTAAATATTTGATTTAATAGGAAATTTTTCTTTATTATTACCAGATATCTTATACGATTTTTTGAATCCACTCATGTTTATTGTTGTTCTTTGAATAGCTTCGTATAACTTTGGAGAAAAAATTAAAATAGGCATACAAAATAAGAAAAATATTCTATTTGGAATTTTCATGATTATAGATTTGCCGAAAATACTATTTTTTGGCAAATTTTTATCTAACCTGTATATAATTTCCTCATAGGTTAATTCTTCATCTCCTCCTAAGTTTATAATGCTTAATCTCTTTTGATCTTTACTAGTTTGAATAAATGAGTTGCTTATATTTAAAATAGACGCTCCTAATTGAGAAAAATGAACTGGTTGTCTAAGGCCAGTTTCTTTAGGGATAAATAAAACATTAGTTTTTTTCATTAGATTAAAAAGAATACTAAAGTTCTTATCAGAATTACTACCAATGTCTCCATAAATCAATGTAGGCCTAATTAAAGTAACGTTTTTTAAATTATATTTTTTTTTCAAGTACGATAGTTTTTTCTCCCAGAAAATTAATTTCTCTGATAATTCTTGATCATATTTGTTCCAGGCATATTTTTTTGTAATAGCAGAGGTTGAGGAAGCTACTATTAAACCTAAAATATTCTTCTTATCAACTTTTTTTGTATGAAGTAATGATTCTAGATAAGGGACAAATAACCAAATTGGTGCAAGGCTTACAATTACAAATTTTTTATCAAGGAAAATTTCTGTTGGGAAATTATATTTTTTTAAATCAATATGAAAATCTGAGTTTTGTCCCCTAGAAAATTTATAAACTTTAGAATAATTCGTAAATACATCATAATTGTTATTAATATAAATACCTGTATTTGTTGAACTTCCAAATAAGAGAATACTTTTCATTTTAATCTAAATATTTTTAAAAAATATCTATTTAAAAAAGGAATAAAAAATAATTTATCAAATAAACTTATATAACTTTTTAAAACTTCGCTAAATCTCTTCAGGTGGTTTCTAGAACTTATTCCACCACAGGAAATAGAAACTATAAAGAGATCTAATAGAAATATTGATAAATTTTCTTTATTACATAATTTACAAAAGAAATCCAAATCTCCAGCGATTATAAAATTATCATCATATTTATATTCTGCAGAGAATATAGTACTGCGCATAAGTGTTGCTTGATGTGGTGGTGTTAAACCTCGAAATAAAAGATTCTTGAAAGTTTTTAAGTTAATCTCCTCATCTTTAAATTTTTTTGTAAAGAAGGAATTTCTATAGAAAGATTTATTTAATCTAAAATATTTACCTTTACAAACAACTAGATCTAAGTTTTGCGTGGAAAGACTTTTTAAGTTTTTATTTAATTTTTCAAATGTATTTGGCTCAATTATCCAATCATCAGATCCTAAAAACAAAACCCAGCTATTTTTTTCTATAAATTGCAATCCTTGATTCATTGCTCCATAAATACCTTGATATATTTTTCTTTGTTTTGAGTAAAAAAACCTCTTGTCCTTTTTACAGAATTCTTTAAGCCAATCTTTATGCTCCTTGCTGGAATTGCCATCAATAAAAATTACTGACCAATTTTCATGAGTTTGTTTCTTAACTGAATTGATTAGTTTATTAAGAATTTTATATGAGTTTTTTGTTGGTACGATTAAGTGAAATTTGTTCATTCAATTTATGAAAAGTTGTAGATCTGATTTTTTTTATAAATACTATTTTCTGGTATGTCTTCCCTAATAATAGATCCCAGAGTAATTATTGAACCCTTACCTATTTTATAACCTGGTCCAATAATAGATTTAGCACCAATCCATACATCTGAATCAATAACTATTGGTTTAACCATTAGATCAAATGATGATTTTTTATAGTTGTGATTGCCTGTGCAAAAGTAAACGCCTTGTGAAATACAAACATTTTCAGCAATGCTCACTAATGCTAAATTATTAATCCAAGTTTCTTCACCAATCCAACAAAAATTCCCAATTTTTAATCTCCATGGCATTGTTACATTTAAACTTGAAGATAATCTTATACCTTTTCCTATATCTGCTCCAAAAATAATTAAACAAATTATTCTCCATTTTGATCCTGGAAAGCTGCTTTTAACAATAGGTTTGAATATAGTTACCCATAATAATTCTTTAAAAAAAGATGCTCCTCTATTCCATGATTCTGGTGTTTTATATTCTTTCAGATTTTGACATCTCATGATTTTATATTTTTCTCTGAGATTTTCTTAAAACTTTTTTATATAAATTTATCATCTCTTGGGTAGTTGATGCCCAATTATGTTCCTTTTCTATATAGTTAAAACCCATTTGTTTTTTGTTATGTATTTCTATTTCATTTAATTTAAATAAAATTTTTAAATTATCTTCAATACTTTTAGAGTTTTTTTCTATCCTATAAGAAATATTTTTAGTGTTCAAATTTTCTAAATTACATTCGTTAGTAAGTAAGCAAACTGTTTTATATGAAAGCGCTTCTAGAGCAGATATGGGAGTACCCTCTCCATTTGAAGGCAAAATAAAAGCTGTAGAACTTCTTAATAAGTAATCTTTTTCTTCGCCATATACTTCTCCAATAAATAATATACGATTTCTTTTATCTTTATTTAGTCTTTTTAATAATTTTGATAATGGCCCAAATCCCGCAAATACTAAAAGCCATTGAGTGTTGCAGGAATCTTTATTTAAATTTAACCAAGCTTTTATTAACTCTTTGATACCTTTTCTACTAACTAATCTTCCAAGATATAAGATAATTTTTCTATTATTTAATAATCTTTTTAAATCTTTATTAACTAAATTTTTATTTTGATATTCTTCAGGCATTTCAATACCAGTGGATACAACATGTGATGGCTTCAAAGGGTAAAAATACTTTATAGATTTTGTTTCATATGCATTTAAGGCGTGAAAAGTTTTGATAAGTTCTAAATTTCTTTTTTCAAATAAAAACATTGAAACTTGTTTTTTAAATTTTGATTGATTAAAAAGTTCTTTATTAAGCATGCCATGTGGAGAAACAATGATGTTTTCAGAAATGTTTCTAAGCTCTTTAATTATCCTGGTAGGTTTTCTCCATAAACCATGTATATGAATAATATCTGGATTTAAAACTTTTATAGAATCAAAAAAACTTGAATTAAAATCTTTATTATTTATATTTTTAGTAGTTATCCAATAACTTTTAATATTACTTTTTAAAAGGTTTTTTTGTAGGTTATATATATAAGTAAAAATCCCACCATCCTCCAATGATTTTGTATAAGAGATATGAACCACATTAAGCATTTGAAAATTAAGTAATTATTTTTTTCATATTGAAAAAATAAATTAAATTTATCGGCATAATAGAGAAAATATACAAAAATACTTGTTGAGGCATATAACCCCTAGAAATAATCATAAAAATGTAACTGACGTTAAGTAAATATACTGGTATTGCTAATGGCTCTTCTTGATGAAGATTAATCCATATCCATAATTTTTTTAAAATAAAACCAAAAATTGTGCTAAAAACTATAATCCCTACCCAGCCAAACATGTAATAATATTCTCCGAAATTTAAAAATGCGGCTCCTTTTCCAATAGTAGGACTTGATAATAAAACTTCAAAAGCTCGTAAAATATATTCTGAAGATTTCTTATCTATGAAAGTACTAGGAATTGGGTACAAGATAGTTTGGATAATTGGCGTAAAATATATAAAATTGATTTTATCTGGAATAATTGACATAATTCCAGCAGTAGATATAAAGATGTCAGACTCTGCCCCGCTAAGACCTTTCTCCAATAAATTATCAAAATTATAATTTGCTATTATATCAAGCTGGAGACCCTTACCATATGTCCTTACTAATTCAATCATATTTGCAAAAAATATGGCAACTGGTATTGAGGCAAAAAAAGTTTTTATATTTGATTTAGAGTTTAATAAATAAAAAAGAAATATTGGAGATATTAAAAAAAACAGCCTATATCGAAAACCAAATTTTAGATATATAGAAATAGTTAAAATTAAAATAAGAAGAGATAATAATACTTTTTTCTTAAGTTTAAAAGATGCTACGGTAGTCAAAAAACTACCTGTAATTAAGAAATTTATTGAGTAATTTAGATAATTTTTGAAATTCCCGCCAAAAGTTAAAAAATTAATTCGACTTCTATTTGGTGAAAACGCATTAAATATTGAAATATCAAATCCTGTAGCCAAAAAATATAATAATAATCCAACAAGATTAATTAAAAAACCATATTGCCAAATTTGTTTATAATTAAGAGTGCATTTTGTTTTAATGGAAAAGTTTTGTTTTAGTTGAGGAATAAAATAACCTATTAATATAAAAGTTACTGTTATTAAAGCACCTGTCCATGCAACAGTTAAAGAATCAATAACTTCAACCCCCCTAAAAAGGAGATTATCATCAAATATTTTTTGTATTGGAGAATAAACACAGTAATATAAAAAGATAATATTATGAATAATTAAGGGATTAACAAACGTTAATTTATTTTTTAAATTTATTAATCTGAAGGGTATTAAACTCACTAAGATAAATGTTAATAATATTATTATGTCTAATAAAAGGATCGTTTCTTTATACATTTTTATTATTTATGAAACCAAAAAAGTAATAATGAGATTATTAAAGAAAGCTTAGAATATTTAGGATTTTTAAGAGAATTTAATGATGCTTTTTTGACAGATAAGACATAATTATCTAAATCATAATTTTTCATTTTATTTTTAATTTGTCTTTTCATTATTTTTAATTCATCTTGATTAATTCTTTCTGATTTGTGGAATAGGTTACTAAGCTGATACTCGTCATGTGGATCAAAACCCCATCCTGTTAAACCATCATCAATTAAGTCAGTACAGCATCCACATTCTCTGCTTACCAAGCATACTAATCCTGAAGCTAATGCTTCATTTACCACTAAGCCCCAAGTGTCGTTTGTACTCGCAAAAACAAGAACTTTTGAAATTTTATAATAATAAGGTAATTTATCTATTTGTTGCCAAGGTTTAATATGAATTGATTTTCTATATTTTGATTTGTTGATATGGTAACGGATCAAATTTTCTTCAGGTCCTGAACCAATAAGTAATAACTCAAGTTTTCCTCTTGATTTTTTATATATTTCAAATGCCTTAATAATCATAATAATATTTTTTTCGTGGCTAAATCTTGAGACACTTAATATATAGTTATTGCTCGTAATTTTTTTATCAATTCTAAAATTAGAAAAATATTCATTATCCACTACATCATAAGGTTTGAATATATTTTCTTTTTTGAATTTCAACTTTATTAAATATTCCTTGCTTTCTTTGCCTGCAACCAATGCGGAACTAATACCTTTTAATAAAATAATTTTTATTAACTCTTTGAAAATATATCTTTTACGACTTTTATATCTACTATCGGATAAAATTATAGATGGAATATTGAGATAATTAGATAAGAAAATAATATATTTATTTATTTTCTGATCCCAACCCTCAATTATAAATATATTTGGTTTGAATATTTCTAAGATTTTTCTAATTTGATTTTTTATTTCTTTCTTAGAACTGTAATTATCAATATTAAATACTTTATAATTATAATTTGAATTTTCTTCCCACAAGTATCTATTCGATTGGGGATTAAATTGTATTACACCAATATTGAGATTAATTTCGTCGGATAATGCTTTATATCTAGAATTATGATAAGGTCCTATTTTTTCTGTTGTTATTAACAAATTCAGCAAAACAATTTAATCTTTTTTTATCAATTATAAGGTTTATCTCATTCTATTCAATTATTTAACTTTAATTGAGAAATATAATTATTAGCCATTTGTGATTTAGTAAAATTTTTTATTGCATGTATATATGCCTTTTCCTTTCTTAAAGTTGTTTCTTCTTTATATTTCAGAATCCTTTCAATTCCACATGCCATTTCTTTTGAAGAAAGAGGTTTTACTAGCAAGCCACATTCCCCATTTAATAAGATTTCCCTGCAAGCATCTACATCCGAAGCAATTATAGGAATACCTTTCCCCATCGCTTCTGCTAAGGCTATCCCAAATCCCTCATCTTGTGTAGTTGAGAAGGCAAAGATATCTAATTCATCTAAAATTAAGGAAACGTCATCTTTAGCTCCAAGAAATAGTACTTCTTTATTAATTTCTAATTTATTAACTAACTTTTTTAAATGAAGTTTTTCTGTGCCATCTCCAATAAGTAACAACTTTGTTTTATATTTTTTTTTCTTCAATATATTTATTGCCTTTATTAATGTTTTTTGATCTTTGTGAATTTCAAGTCTGCCCACCATTCCAATTAAAATTTCCTTGTCGATTTGGGATCCCAAATTTTTATTTTTTTTATGAATTTTAAATTTTTCATCATCAAATGAATTATATATAAATGTTGTTTCTTCCTTAAATAAAAAAAATCTTTTTATTACTGTTCTTCTTATATATTCACTACAACATATGATTTTAGTCGTAAATAATCTTCCTAGATTGATTAGCAAAAAGAATTTTAAAGCATTTATATTATTAAGCTTTGGAGCTGGATTGCCAGCATGAGCACAAATTGTTTTTACTCCTGCAAATTTTGAACCTATTGCAATAAATGAGTGCCAACCTAGAGGAAATGAAATGATACTTCTTGGATTATATTTGAGGCATATTTTGTAGGAATAAAATAAAATTGTTAGGTATCTCCTCAAGCCCTTCTTTAAATCCATCGATTTAGTTGCAATGCCTCTTGAATTAAATTGATCCAAGAGTTCATTGTTTTTATTATGAAATCTTATTACCAACGAACTTAATTTTTTTTTCTTTAATTCATCGATTAAATTTAGAGCCAGAATTGGACAACCTTCAGCAGTAAAATCATCTAAAAAAATAATTAAATCAATTTTTGATTTTTTTTTAAATTTGATCATTTAATTATTTGCTATTAATTTTATTAAATACTTAAATTTTTAATCAGTAAGCCTGAAAAACGTCCATATAGTTACAATATCCTTTAGAGGGGCGGCTACTAACCCTATGGAATCAGTCATTTTTGCGAATTTATTTTTCTTGACCCACACTGAATCACCATTATTAAGTATTGGATTATTTTTTTCTGAATAATTACTCCCTAAACTTATTTTATATCTTTTCTTAAAAGCATTACCATTTCTATTTATTCTCAATATTTCAACGAATTTATAATTGGCTCTTGTGTTATTAAATCCTCCAGCTGATAAAATACCTTCTATTAACGTGCTGTTCGAAGCTAATTTTTTAACCCCAGGAGATCTAACTTCGCCCAAAAAGTTAACTCTAATAGTTTCGGGCGAAAGACTACTTGAAGCGAGAGAGATGATTTCCTTATCAATTTTCTTCGCCACGTTTATTGTAATAACATCTCCGTCAAATAAGTATGGGTTATTTTGTTGCTCTCCTTTCGAAAGTAAATCTTTAAAATTTAATGAAGTTTTTTTGAATCTAATTGTCTGACCTGGAAGTCTGCGTTTAAGTTCAATACTCATTAAGTCAGCTTTAGAAGTTACACCACCCGCTTTTTCAATTGCATTTATTAATGAAGGCAAATCATTAGTATTCATTGGCAATTTATATATCCCAGGTCTTATAACCTCTCCAATAATTGAAATTTTTATTGGTCTTGCATTTAAGAGTATTAAATCAATTTTAGGATTTATAAGTTCATCTGATAAAAGTTTTTCTAAATGCAATTTCGCTTCATTAATGGTCATTCCACTAATGTTTGTAATGCCCAGTATGGGGATGGTGGTAGTGCCATCATTAAGAATATTTATAATTGAATTTAATTCAGGCACACCTATAACTCTTAGCTGTAAATTATCTCCAGTCCCAAGTAAATACTGATCCTTTTGTAATTCATTTGTACTTTCGGTATATTTAATTAAAATATTATTTTCTTTATCACTTTTTATTTCATCAGAGGCTCGTATTAAAAGAGGATTTAAAAAAATACTAAAAAAAATGATTGGATAAAGTATCTTTTTTTGTAAATTTAAATTAAACAATTCACCAAATTTAGTAAATTTTTTTAAATTATCCATACTTTAAGTATTCTAAAAGATATTGAAGTCTGTTTCAATTAATTAGTCTATTGTATTATATGAATTAGCATTTAATATTTTTTTATTACAATTAATCTGATGAGCAATATTTCTAAATCTATAGAAGAAGAAATTAAAATTATAAATTTTGAAGAAATTATACAATTTTTGAATAGAAGAAAGAAAATCTTTTTCCTAACTTCATCATTGATTTTTAGTATTTTATTCATTAATACAGTTAAAAAATATTTTACCCAACCAGTATATATTGGATCATTTTCCGTTTTAATTAAGGATCCTATTGACGGCCTCAATCCTAGTAGAGGAAACGTTGTAGAAAGACTTGCTTTTAATCAGACTTATAGTGAGTTACCAACATTGGTTCAATATCTAAAAAGCGAATATGTTCTTGATCCAGTAGCAAAAGAGCTTGGATTATCAAGTAATGCCTTAAAAAACAGGATATCAATAGCTCTTGATGGGATTAAACCATTTATATCAAGAGGAATTCTTGTTGTTAAAGTGCAAGGAAAAAACAAAATCCAAAATAAAATAATACTCGAAAAATTAACCAAAAGATATTTAATGGCAGCAAGCGAGCAGCGTCAGTTGAGATTAAAATCAGGAATGGAATTTCTTGATCAAGAATATCCAAGCCTAGAAATGAAGACTTTTTTAATTCAAGAGGAGTTAGAAAATTTTCAAAGGAAATATAATTTAATCGATCCTATTAAAGATATTAATAATACAGAATTAAGAAAACTTCAAACACAAAATAGCATAAAAAACTATAAAGAGAATATCGATAAATTAGAAAAAATAAAAGCAGATCTGAAATTAAATAGAATTGAAACTTCTGGTTTCTCTGAGACTTTAGATAATTTAGGAATTTTGGTAAAAGGGTATGACCAAGATTTAATAAATAAGTATCAAATATTAGAAGCTGAATTGGCAAATTCAAAAACCAAATACAAACCAAATTCAATAGTTATTAAAAACATCAAAGAAAGATTAAAAATTTTATTACCAGAAATTAGAGAAAAACAACTGTTAGCTATTAATCTTGCAATAGCGTCTAATAATTCAGAAATAGCCATATCTAAAACGCGTCTCCTTGAAATCAAAAAAGAATTGCAATTACTACCAAATATAATCAGTGAATATAACAAGTTAACGAGAAAGTTAGATCTCTCAAAAAAGAATCTTGATGGTTTAATTTCTGCTAAAGAAAATTTTCAATTGCAACTAGCACAAAAGTCATTGCCATGGAGCATAATTGAGAAACCAAAAGTATCTTCTAATCCAATTAGCCCAAACATCCAAAAGGAATCCATTAGACATCTTTTAGTTGCTTTATTTTTAGGATTATTAGTATCTTATTTTAAAGAATTTTTTGATAGAGTTTTTCATAATCCTGATGAAGTCGATACAGAATTTAAAAAATTTCAACTTTCAACTTTAGGTTTTATTCCTTACATAACTAATATTAAAAATAATAATGAAGAAAATATAGATAAAGATCAAATTGAAAAAATTGAATTAAATAAATTTTTATGTTCTGAGGCATTTAGAAATCTTGCTACTTCAATAAGATTTCTTAATGCTGACGAGAAAAAAAATTATTCTTATGTTGTAACAAGCTCTCAGAAAGGAGAGGGAAAAACTACTGTATCGGCTATTTTGGCTAAAACTTTTGCTGAACTTGGTAAAAAAGTTTTGCTAATTGACTCTGACCTAAGAAGACCAAACATTCATAATTTTTTTGAAATTGACAATATGATCGGTTTCTCAAACTTACTTACTGATAAAAGTTTAAATTTAAAAGATGTAATATTACCCTCCCCTAATAAAAATTTATATCTCATTACAGCTGGAATAAAGCCGCCAAATCCTATTAATCTCCTTTCTTCAGAACGAATGAAAGAAATTAATTCATTATTTATTGAGTCTGATTTTGATTATGTTTTTTATGATGCCCCACCTTCTCAAGGACTATCTGATGCAAAAATTGTAAGTAATTATTGTGATTCTATTTTTTTTATTGTCTCTATTGATGATGTTGACAAAAACGTTGCGAAAAAAACTGTTAAAAATTTGGCCTCTTCAAATACCAATTTAGGTTTAATAACTAACAGTTTAAAAGAACAATCTACAGGTTCAGGTTATAACTACTATAGTAATTATGATAAAACTCTATATTCTTATTATTCTGGTAATAATGAATCTAAATCTAAAAAAGAAAGTGATATTAAAAGTAATATTAAGTCAAAGTTAATTGAGCGTTTTAAAGCATTTTTGAAATGGATTGATTTCTAAATCCCTTAATATGGTTTTTAATTGAATATGCTTTTTAATTGGATTTCTATTAATAACTTAGCTATTGGAACACCACTTATAACGCCAGATGATAAAAAATTTCTCCAAAAAAAAGAAATAAAGTCAATTTTGGATTTGAGAAATGGAAATGATTTTCTAAAAATTGATAAAAATAAATACTTACTTTTAGTTAATGAATTTAATTATGTTAACGTTCAATTACCTGATCATAAGTTTGGTAGGTTCTCAAATAAAGCTGAAATAGAAAAAGCAGTCTTGGAGTTGGAGAAATTAATTAAATTTGGCCCTGTTTTTATGCATTGTCATGCCGCTGCTGAAAGATCACCGCTCATAAGTATTGCTTACTTAAATAAGACTAAAGGTTTGTCATTGATTCAAGCCTGTGATTATGTAAAGCAACAGAATAAATCAACAAATTTGCATTTACAACAAATAAACTTTATAAACTCACAATAACTATACATAGAACTAAACAATTACTGTCACATGTATTTAACAAAATCTTGCATATTACATTAAACTTTATTATATTTGTCTAAAGTAAATTTTTATCTTGAAAAAATTACTAGTCGCTGGTTTAGGAGCTGTTTTAATTGGTATTTTTAATACCAATAAGGTAAATGCGACTATTTATACTCATGTCTTAAATTATAACCCTTCAGATCATGGCAATACTCTAGTAGGTACAGTTACTTTTGATGACGACTTTCTCATACCAAGTAACTATCCTAATGGGGTATATTCTTTTGGAGCTGGTAGTTTTATAACCAACATAACCTTCACACACACTGATAACACTACTGAAGTAGTATCTACAATAAATTCAGATAATTTTAATGATACAGATTTTGCTAGGGTAAGAATTGAATATACTGGCACTCCAGACTTTAGTGTAGCCGATCTAACAACTGAGTTAACAGATATAGCGTTTAGATCTGATAGTGATGGATCGTTCTTTATGGGTACAAACTTTTTAAGGAATACGCAAGAAGTTAACAATATAGGTGGAACTATTGACGATGATTTCGAATTGAACACAATCACTTATCATAGTCCAGGCCCATTACCAATTTTTGGTTTACTTTCAGCTTTTTCCTCAATGAAAACACTTAAAAGGAAATATAAGAATCATAAAAAATTAATAATCAACTAAATTGAGAATTGATTTTTTTCTTATCTTAATTGGGAGAACTTTTTTATCAGCTTTTCTTTTAGTAAACTTCTTTAATATAATTCCGATAAATTATTCTACAAATTCTTGGTTTGTAGCTGTATCAACGCTATTTGTAGATACTGCTTCATTATTATTATTAGGTTTGGGTTCTCTTAAACTTTGTGCGTTTTTTCTTTTAAAAAGAAATGCTAATGAGAATGATGACTTAACCAATATACAAATTAATAATATTCAACTGATAGATAAGTTTTCCAAATTTGGAGTTTATTTCTTTTTGTTTTTAGCAATAGCTCAGTTTTTTTTATTTTTTAATGGTCTAAGACAAGTAAATAATTTATACATGTTTGAATTTAATCAAATTGAGCAAAAATATGAAATATATCAAGAAAAGGTATTATCAAAAATTAAAGAAAATAATGAAAGTAATGAAAATATTCTTAACGATAAACTAGCTGACCAAAATAAATCTTTAGATATTAAAAAGAAAAAGTTTATAAAAGATTTAAATAAAGCCAATTCAAAAGCAAAATTTGTATTATTAAAAAGTAATCTAAAAGTGTTTCTTATGTCTTTAGTTTGGACATATGGATTATTCAAATTATCTTCTTTTAAATATAAAGAATGATAAATTTACCTTATAAAGTTAAACAATTTATTAATTCTTCTAATTTATATATATTCTCATTTCTTGGATTTAATGCTTTTAAGTTATACCAGATCTCTGCAGATTACAGAATTCAACTACTTAATTTACTGCTATCGTTAGGTATTATCATTTTACTGGAAGATAGAAATAAGAAAATAGAATTTTTTAGGCAGGATAAAGGAATAATAAGATATTTAGGAATTAGTCTTTTAATTGCTATTTTAGCGAGGTCATCATTTTTAAAAACGGTTGAAGATAAATTTTATTACTTACTTTTACCAAGTGGAATTTTTTCTATTTTACTTTTTCTTTATGAAAGTGAAGATATTAATCTTTATAAAAATGTAGTAAGTATTTCCTTACTATTACCTTTCAGAAGAGCATTTGTCTTTTTATTAAATTTTTTACTTTTACCATTAACTAAATATTTTACATGGATTATTTTATTCTCTATGGGAAAGGAGCCAATATTAATAGGAGAAAGCATTTTTATTAATCAATCTGAACTCATTATAGGAGAGGCTTGCCTTGGGGCGGATAATTTATTCTTTGTGATTTGTACTACATATATATTTTTTATGATGTTTAAATTAAAGACTTTAAGAAACATTAGATTAATTACTTTGCTTACGATAGTTGTACCTGTGTTGATGAATATTTTAAGAAATGTATTACTTGCATTAATTGTTTCAATTGAAACTAATTATAAAGATGATATGTTTAACTTTTTTCATGATTCATATGGTGGTTTATTGTTTAGCTTAATATCAGTTTCTATAGTCAGTAAAGTGTATATTTCATTGCTTAATTCTGAGCTTATTAAATAAAAAAAGATGTTAATGATAAATATAACTTAATGAAAGTCTTAGTAATAGCTCCTCCTTTTATACCAGTCCCTCCTATACTTTATGGAGGTTTAGAGAGAATGGTTTACAATCTGTGTTATGGCTTACATTCAAAAGGATATAAAGTTAATCTTTTAGCTGCAGAGAATTCATTATCTTTTGGGGGAACTACTAATTGCTACAAGATTTATAGGTATGGAAAAAATATTTTTGGAAGAATCTTTAATTGGGTAGAATTTCAAACCCAAACTATAAGATTAATAGAAGATGTAGATATTATTCATTCATTTATAGAATGGCCAGAATTACATTTTTTTCTGAATAAATCAAAAAGACCGATAATTTATAATCATCAAAACCCATGTTTTCCAAATACATTTCAGAGAATTATAAAAAAGAATCATAATTTTGGTTATTTGCAATGTATAAGTAACAATCAAATGAAAGATATTCAAATTAGTAACTTTAAAAAGACATTTGTTACTTATAACTGTGTTGATACAAATTTTTTTAAACCCAAGTTAACGAAGAAGGACGATTTTGTATTTTTTCTAGGCAGATTAAATTATAATAAAGGTATAGATATCGCTGTGAATTTAGCAAAGGATTCAAATATTCCATTAATAATTGCAGGCCCTCTGAGAGAAAATGAAAAAGAAGCGAAAATACTTTTTGAGGAAAAAGTAAAACCATTTTTAAATAGTGAGATTAGATATATAGGGGAAATTAATGATCAACAAAAAAGAAATCTTTTATCCAGATCAAGAGCACTAATAGTTCCAAATAGATGGAACGAACCTTTTGGAATTATGAATATAGAAGCCTTAGCTTGTGGAACTCCTATAATCGCAACTAATAAAGGAAGCTTGAAAGAAATAGTTAGGCATGGTGAAACTGGATATTTATGTAATGACTACGGCGATTTATTAGACGGGATGAAGAATATTAGTTTTATATCTAATAAAAATTGTCGAACAGATGCTTGTAATAGATTCTCATCTGAAAAATATATTGCTGATACTGAAAAGATTTATCAGGAAATTTGTTAGTTAAATAAAATTACATTTTCTCTTAATGAATTCTTGTATCTTATTCAAGGGTAAAATCTACTTTCACTTTATTGGATTGAGAGAATTTAATAAATTCTTATGGATTTGGATAATAATAAAAAAATTATTATATAGATGTATATGTAACAGTAAAAATTTTTAAAATTCAATCTAATTAAAAATTTCAAAGGATTTAAATGTGAACATACTTAATATTTATACCTTTACAAAAGGAATAATTATAGAACTAAAGGATGATAGATTTTTGATTTTATGAGTTGAACCTTATCCGATGCCAATTTGCCAGAAATTCAATCCTGATTCAATAACTTGCTTTTTGTTGGCTACCCCTCTTGAATCAAATACCCAAGCAGGATGCCTCATATCTCTTGCAGCTTTATCCCAATTTATTTCAGAAAATGCTTTCCATTCAGTCATAATTACAACACAATCTGAGGATTTGAATACATCGTAAATATTACTTGTGTACGCACACTGCTCTAAAGAGGGATTTTTTATTGAATCATTATTTTCGTTGCTTTCCAATCCTAAAGCAAATTCAACTTGTTGTTTACTTACTTTGGGATCATAAATAATTAAATTAGCCCCTTCATTAAGCAGGTCAATAGAGATTTGAATAGCAGATGATTCTCTAGTGTCGTTAGTATCAGCTTTAAATGAGAATCCCAATATCCCAATTTTTTTACCGCTAATTGTGCCAAAAAGGTTTTTAACAATTAACCTATAAATTCTCTTTCTTTGCCATTCATTTATCTTAATCACCTCTTCCCAATATCTGCTTACTTCAGGTAATCCAAAATATTCAGAAAGATAAACCAGATTTAAAATATCTTTTTTAAAGCAACTCCCACCAAATCCAGGCCCAGCTTTTAGGAATTTTTCACCTATCCTCGTATCTAAACCTATTGCTTTTGAAACTTGATAAATATCTGCTCCTGTATTTTCACATAAGGCGCTTATAGAATTTATTGAACTTATTCTTTGAGCGAGAAATGCATTCGCAACTAACTTTGCCAACTCGCTACTCCATAAATTTGTTTGTAGTATTTTTTCTTTAGGGATCCAATGTTCATATATTCCAGATAATATTTTGATAGGTTCTAGATCTTCACCCCCAATTAGGACCCTATCTGGCTCTAGAAGATCATGCACTGCACTACCCTCTGCGAGGAATTCAGGGTTTGAAAGTACATCAAAAGTCTTTGAGTTATGAGTATTAGATGATTCATCTTGGGCTTTAAAAAGAATTTCTTGAATAACTTTTGCCGTACGTACTGGTAAGGTGCTTTTCTCTACAATAATAGTATGTCCTGTTGCGAATTTTGCTACTTGCCTTGTACATAATTCAACCCATTTTAAATCACTTGCTTTCCCAGCCCCAAGTCCTTTTGTTTTCGTTGGTGTATTTACAGAAATAAAAATTAAATCAGCTTTTGAAATATTCATTTCAACATTTGTCGAAAAAAATAAGTTTTTATTTCTCGTTTTAGAAATGATCTTATCCAAACCAGGTTCGTAAATAGGTAATTTTCTTAAGTCATTATCGTTCCAAGCATCTATTCTTGCTTTATTTGAATCAACAACATTTACTGTGATTTCTATACATTTATGCGCAATGACTGCCATTGTAGGTCCTCCTACATAGCCTGCTCCAATACAGCAAATATTTTTGATCTTCTTATTCACTTAAATAATGCTTTTAAAATAGTTTATTGTTAAATCTAAACCTTTATCTAAATTATTCATTGGTTCCCAATTTAGCTCTTTTTTAGCTCTTGATATATCTGGCTTCCTTTGCTTAGGATCATCATCTGGCAAAATTTTATATATGAAATTTGCTTCATTATTTATTTTATTTTTAATTATGTTAGCCAATTCATTGATGGTGAATTCGTTTGGGTTGCCTAAATTGATTGGGCCAGTACAACTAGACTCCATTGTTAGGAGCAATCCCTCTATAAGATCGTCTACATAGCAGAAAGATCTTGTTTGGTTCCCATTACCAAATATAGTAATTGATTCATTCATTAGTGATTGACATATAAAATTGCTAACCACCCTTCCATCATTTTTAGCCATTCTGGGGCCGTAAGTATTAAAAATCCTCGCAATCCTTATTTCTAAATTATGTGTTCTAAAGTAATCAAAACATAGTGATTCTGCAACTCTTTTACCTTCATCGTAACAACTTCTTGTACCAATAGTATTAACAGAACCTTTGTATCCTTCATCTTGAGGACTTATTTCCGGATCTCCGTAAACTTCGCTAGTGCTAGCAAAAAGAAATCTTGCCTTGTTTGATAAAGCTAACCCTAGCATATTATAAGTTCCTAGAAAACTAGTTTTTGTTGTTTTTATGGGGTTCTTTTGATATTGAATTGGTGAAGCTGGACATGCTAAGTGCCAAACTCTATCACAAGATAATTTAATAGGATTTATAACATCGTGTTCAATAAACTCAAATGAATCATTTTCAAATAAATGAGAAATATTATTTATACTTCCAGTAGTTAAGTTATCAATACATAATACTTTTTCTCCTCTTTCTATAAGTTTATCTATTAAGTGTGAGCCAAGGAATCCTGCTCCGCCGGTTACAATATTTTTCAAAAGAAGGACTTTGAATTATTTAGAATATAGCATCCTCGCAGTATCAGTAGATTAAAAATTATTTATAGTATATTTTTCGATTTTGAAAGATTCAATTGCATCTTTTATTCCTTCAGTTAAGGATTTTTTGGGACTCCATCCTAAACTTTGTATCTTTTGAATATTTAATAATTTCTTTGGAGTTCCATCTGGTTTGCTTTTGTCCCAAATAATTTTACCTTTGTAGTTAACTAAATTTGATATTTTATAGGCAAGTTCTTTAATTGAAATATCTTTACCTGTCCCAACATTTAGGATAGTTAAGTTGTTGTTTTTAGAATCTTTTGGTGCATTTAATGAGCCAGGATCCCAGTTTTCTAACAGAAAAACTACAGCATTCCCAAGATCATCTACATGTAAAAATTCTCTTAAAGGGTTGCCTGTCCCCCAGCAAGTAACTGATGGTAGTGAGTTGCTTGATGCCTCGTAAAATTTTCTAATTAAAGAAGCCATTACATGACTATTTTTAGGGTGGTAGTTATCTCCAGGTCCATAGAGATTTGTGGGCATTAGAGATATTGCATCAAAGTCATATTGTGTTCTTAAGGCTTCACATAATTTTATCCCAGATATTTTTGCAATACCATACCATTGATTCGTTTCTTCTAACTGACCAGTTAATAGAGACTCCTCTTCAATAGGTTGATGAGCAAATTTTGGATAAATACAACTGCTACCAAGGAAGAGAAGCCTTTTGACTCCTGTTTGCCAGGAATGCTCTATTAAGTTATTTTGTATTTTTATATTATCTAAGAGAAATTGAGTAGGGTATATAGAGTTTGCTAGGATTCCCCCAACTCTTGCCGCAGCTATAATTACAACTGTTGGTTTATTTATTTTAAACCATTTGTTGACGGCTTTAGTATCTAACAGATCTAATTCTTTTCGAGTAGGTTTTAGGATCACCCCTCCATTTTCTTCTTTCCCATAGCCTTTCTTAAACAATTCTCTACAAATAGCGTTCCCGGCCATTCCTGTTGCGCCAGCAACAAAAATCTTTTCATTTAATGATATTTTTTTTACCATATTTAGTTGTAGTAATCCTTATACCATTTGATAAAAATTTTAATTCCTTTTTTTAAAGATGTTTTTGGATAAGTACCAATCCATTTATTAATGTTTGTATTGTCAGATATTGTATTAACAACATCTCCTCTTTGCAAAGATACAAAATCTTTAATAGCCTCTAAACCTAATTCCTCCTCTAGCATATTAACAAAAGTCAATAGCCCCACTGAATTATCGTTCCCAATATTGAAAATTCTATGTGAACACCAACTAGTAGCTGAATTAGGATTTCTTGAATCAAAGTTTTCATCTGGCACTGCTGGTTTATTAATTAAACTAATTAAGATTTCAATAACATCATCTATGAAGGTAAAGCTTCTAGACATGTTGCCATAATTGAATATTTTTAAAGTCTTCTTATTTATTATTGCATCTGCAAAAATCATTGGAGCCATATCTGGCCTCCCCCAAGGTCCATAAACTGTAAAAAATCTTATCCCAGTGCATGCAAAACCATATAAATGGCTGTAAGAGTGAGCCATTAGCTCATTAGATTTTTTTGTTGCTGCATATATGCTTATTGGATGATTTACAGAGTCATTTTCAGAGAATGGGATTTTAGTATTACCTCCATAAACAGAGCTACTACTTGCGTATAAAAGATTTTTAACTTTGAATATTTTGCAGCATTCCAAAATATTATAAAAACCAAGAATATTTGAATTGATATAAGCTGTAGGGTTTTTAATTGAGTATCTAACCCCAGCTTGTGCAGCTAAATTAATAACCGTTTGAGGTTTATATTTTTGAAATATCTCTAGTAATGAATCTTTATCAACTAAATCAATTTTGAGAAACTTCCAATTTTTAGTATTCAAATTTATTTGGGATAAAATTTCTAACCTTTTTTTCTTTAATTTTTTATCGTAGTAAGAATTGATATTATCAATACCTATTACTTTATATTCTTCTTCAATTAATTTTCTACAAAGATGAAAACCAATAAAACCAGCACAACCTGTAACTAAAACATATTTACTCATATAAACAATAATTATTTCTTTGGTTTATACATTATTAAATTTATTTCTATATTAGTTATATTCTGATAATGTTTGACATATATTTAAATACGTAAAACTTAGAAATAATGAAATCAATACTTATTACTGGTGGAGCTGGTTTTATAGGATCCCATACTTGTCTTTTACTTTTAGAAAAAGGTTATATTATCTTTATTGTAGATTCATTTATAAATTCTTCAGATCAGTCAATAGAAAGAATTTCAACTATCTTAAAAAAACAAGGCATAAATATTGAAGGAAGAATTTATTTGATAAAAGGAGATTTAAAGAAAAAATGTGATATTGAAAAAGTATTTGAAATGAGTTTTACACTTCAAAAAAATATTGAATGTGTTATACATTTTGCAGGTTTGAAATCAGTTTTTGATTCAGTGCGGAAACCCATAAATTATTGGGAAAACAATGTAAATGGCACAATAAATCTCTTGAAAGTAATGGAAAAATATAATTGCAGAAATATAGTATTTAGTAGTAGTGCAACTGTTTATAAGATAAATACATCAGAACCTGTAGGTGAAAATGATCCTTGTCAACCAGTTAATCCATATGGCAATACAAAATTAGCTATCGAAAAATTTTTGAATGATTTATACAAAAGTCAGCCAAATAGTTGGCGAATAGCTTGTTTAAGATACTTTAATCCAGTGGGTGCGCACGAGTCTGGTCTTTTAGGTGAATGTCCTTTAAATAGGCCAAATAATTTATACCCAAGGATAACAAGAGTTGCTATTGGAAAGATTGATAAAATTAAAATATTTGGCTTGGATTGGCCCACTAGGGATGGTACGTGTATTAGGGATTACATCCATGTAATGGACATTGCGGAAGGCCATCTTTTAACCTTAGATCATTTATTAAAAGAAAAATCTCAATTTTTAACACTTAATCTAGGGACTGGTAAAGGGACAAGTGTTATAGAGCTTATAAGAAAGTTTGAAAAGGTTAATAATGTAAAAATTCCATTTAGTTTTGATAAGAGAAGAATAGGAGATTCTCCTTTTGTCGTCGCAGATAATTCTTTGGCCATGTCAATTCTAAATTGGACACCTAAAAAAAATATTGATGATGCTTGTAGAGATGGATGGAATTGGCAGTTAAAAAATCCTAATGGCTTTTAAAAAATAAATTTATAACAGAAAAATAAATAAAAAAACATAAAAAACAAACTTTAATTATGTATATTTCTTTTTTAGTGAAGATTTAATTTGAAAAATTTCATTTTATTGTAAAGTTAAAATAAGATTTGATTCATATGATAGAGAAAAATAAAGTCGCATTTATTACTGGTATCACAGGTCAAGATGGAAGCTATTTGGCAGAATTACTTCTGCAAAAAGGTTATGAAGTTCATGGTTTAAAAAGACGTTCAAGTTCTTTTAATACTTCAAGGATTGATAATTTATATCAGGATCCGCATGAAGAAGATCCAAAGTTTTTTCTTCATTATGGAGATCTAATTGATAGTACAAATATAATGAAGTTAATACAAAAGATTCAACCTGATGAGATTTATAATCTAGGCGCTCAAAGTCATGTTGCAGTTAGTTTTGAGACTCCAGAATATACAGCAAATTGTGACGCACTAGGGATTCTCCGGATTCTTGAAGCAGTAAGAAACTTGAATTTAACAAAGAAAACTAAAATATATCAAGCTAGTACAAGCGAATTGTTCGGCCAAGTACAAGAAGTTCCACAGAAAGAATCAACTCCATTTTATCCAAGAAGTCCCTATGCAGTAGCAAAGTTATATGCATATTGGATAGTTGTGAATTATAGAGAAGCATACGATATCTTTGTATGTAATGGAATTCTATTTAATCATGAAAGTCCTAGGAGAGGAGAAACTTTTGTTACCAGAAAGATTACAAGAGGTCTTTCAAGAATAAATTATGGCCTTGAAAAATGTATTTATATGGGTAATATTGATGCGAAAAGAGATTGGGGTCATGCTAAGGACTATGTTTATATGCAATGGCTAATGCTTCAGCAAGAGAAGCCCGAAGATTACGTTATTGCTTCTGGCCAGATGACAAGTGTTCGCGATTTCATAGAATTTAGTGCAATTGAACTAGGTTGGAATAATGAAAAAGGAGGTAAAGGTATAATCTGGGAAAATAGTGGTATTGACGAAATAGGTAGAAGAGCTGATACAAACGAAATTGTTGTCAGAATTGATTCAAGATACTTTAGACCAACTGAAGTCGAGCAGTTACTTGGGGATGCATCTAAGGCTAAAAAACAACTGAATTGGATGAATCAGATCACTTTAGAAGAATTAATTTCTGAGATGATAAAGGAAGATTTAAACGAAGCCAAGAAAGAATATCTACTTAAAAATAAGGGATTTTCAGTATTTAGTCCAAAGGAATAATGAGTATAAAAGCAATTAATCAAATTGTTCCAATTATTCTTGCTGGAGGAACAGGTTCAAGACTTTGGCCTCTATCAAGGAAAAGTTTTCCAAAACAATTTTTAAATTTATTAGATGATGAGTTCACTATGTTGCAAAAAACATATAAAAGAATTGAAAATCTAGAAAATATCTGTAGACCTATAGTTATTTGTAATGAAGAGCATAGGTTTATCGTAGGTCATCAAATGAGGGATATAGATGTTGAACCTCTTTCAATCTTATTAGAACCTGAAGGAAGAAATACTGCCCCTGCAATTACAGTAGCGGCTTTAAAAGCCCTAGAAATATTTAAGGATACTAATGTTGATCCAGTACTTTTAATCCTGTCATCTGATCATCAAATTAAAAACATTCATAATTTTCATCTGGCGATTAAAAATAGTATAGATACAGCATTAAAAGGGAATCTAGTGATTTTTGGTGTTGAGCCAACATTCCCTTCTACTGGGTATGGGTATATAAAATCTGTGAATCAACTTTCATATGATAAATCATTTCCGAATAAAGTTGATTATTTTACTGAAAAACCTAATAAGGAAACTGCTGAACTTTTTGTAAAAGATAAACAATATTCTTGGAATAGCGGAATGTTTGTTTTTAAAGCTAATTCTATACTTAGTGAAATTAAAAGTTTCTCTCCTGAAATATTCAACAATTGCAAATATTGTCTAGAAACTAGTAAAAAAGATCTAGATTTTTTAAGACTGGAAAAAAAATCGTTTCTGAAATGCGATAATGTTTCTATTGATATTTCTGTATTCGAAAAAACAAAAAAGGCATTTGTAATTCCTCTAAGCTGCGGTTGGGATGATGTTGGTAGCTGGGAATCGATTTGGAAAATTTCTAAAAAAGATAAGAAGGGAAATTTTGTAAAAGGAAAAACATTTATTAATAATATTGAGAATTCATATTTACATAGTGAAGAAAAACTTTTGGTAGGAATTGGTTTGGAAAATATTATTGTTATTGAAACAAAAGATGCAGTTTTAGTCGCAAATAAAAATTCATCTGAAAGTATAAAGAAAATATTATCATTGATGCATGAAAAAGGCCTTAAAGAATCTCAAAATCATAAATTAGTTTTTAGGCCTTGGGGATCTTTTTTATCCATTGAGGAAGGCAATAATTGGCAAATTAAGAAAATTGATGTTAACCCTGGTGCCTCTTTATCTCTTCAAATGCATTTCCATAGATCTGAACATTGGGTTGTTGTTAGCGGGAAAGCGAAGGTAGAAATAGACCATGTCAAAAAAATTATTGGTCCAAATGAAAGTGTCTATATACCATTAAAAGCTAAACATAGACTATCAAATCCAACTAAAAAAAACTTGACTTTAATAGAGATTCAGAGCGGAACATACCTTGGGGAAGATGATATTAAAAGGTTTGAAGATAAATACGGAAGAGAAAATAACTAAAAGTGTCAAGCATACTTTAAATATCTGACCAATTAATTAAATTAAGTTATGGCTAAAATCCTTTATTGAATAATATAGGTTAAAGTTCGGTATTTAATAATAAGTTATAATTAGAGGAGAAAGATATTTTTATGGTTCTAAAAAAGTGTTCTCCTGTAATTCATTTAATACATATTCCTAAAACAGCTGGTAATAGTATTTGGAGACAGTTAATAACTGATTGTGATGCTGCTGCATATAATCCAGATCATAATATAAAACTTGATTCTAGAAATTTTGTTGATGTAGATTATTGGGAAAAATTGTACTCAAAATCTGATATTAGAGAATACCAAAATAATACAATTTATGATCCACAAATAGGATTGGGGATATTAGGCAATAAAGAGATCAATTTTACATTGAAGAAAAAAAATTTTCTTGAAATGCATAGAATCCTTATTCATCATCACAATAGTGGAGTATTAAGACTTCCAATAAATTCAGATATAGGGGATGAAACTTCATCACATATTTGGAGCTTACAAAATTGCCCAAATATTTTTGTATTAACTCTTAGAGATACGATGAATAGAACCATATCTCATTTTAAACATTCATTTCGATCTAATATTACCGAAAAATCTTTTAAAGAACAATTAAAAAAAAGAGCGATATGGAATGGTGGTTGTGATTCGGATTTCATGCCACGAGACAGGCGTCCAATTTTTGACATGATTAGTATAAAACTTAGAAAAAAAGAGTTGTCTATAAATGATGCTATTAATTGGGCAATTGAGATTCTTCCAGAAATTGCTACTTATCAGCTTAGGTATATTCTTACACTGATTTGTTCAAAAAATCCTACTCATACTTTGGAAATTTTATGGCTTTATTCAAATGAGGTAATAAAGGAAATGTGGGAAGAAAAATCTCCTCTTATAAAAGAACTTCTGGATAATAATAAATTAGGATCCATTTACTTAGACCCTAATAAAAAATTTAAATCATGTAAAAATTTTCATGATTTTTTAAGTCAAAATTATGATGTATTAGATTTTAAAGTTAAACAGACGTTTAAAAAAACTGCTTCCCCTAACCAATCAAACTCCCAGGAAATCAAAATTGATAACAATATTTTTATGAAATATGCTTCTTATGAACAAACAATATTAGAAAATTTCTTTTTTTAAAATGATTATTTGTCTAAGTATCTTTTTTTTAATAAGGTCATATCTTTGAAACTATCTGAAGATGATTGTAGTTCTTCAAATGTACCGGATGATTTTATCTTTCCGTTTTCAAATTCATATATGCAATCAGCGTTCATTATTGTTGAAAGTCTATGGGCAATAATAACTACGGTACAATCATTGCTTATTAAATCAACAGCAGACATTAAATCCTTTTCTGTTTTGTTATCTAAAGAACTTGTCGCCTCATCAAGTACTAGGAATTTTGCTTGTTTATAAAAGGCTCTCGCAATTGCTAATCGCTGTCGTTGTCCTCCAGAAAGGCGGGTACCATTCTCACCAACTACTGTTTCCAATTGTTTGGGCATATTCCTAACGAATTCTTCTAGTTGAGATCCTTTTAAAGCCTCCCATAATCTATCTTGATCAATATCCTTTCTTTTTTTTCCAAACGCTATGTTTTCTGCGATGGTGCTGCCTAGTAAATTTATTTGTTGGGGTACATAAGAACAATTTGCTTGCCATGCTGGAATCATATAATCTTCTATCTTCACCCCATCAACTTTGATAAAGCCTTGATGAGGTCTTAATAGACCTAAAAGAATATTTGCTGTTGTGGATTTTCCACTACCTGTTCTCCCAACGAAGGCAATACGTGACCCAACTGGAATAGAAAGTGAAATGTTTTTAATTATCATTTTCTTAGAAGTTGGATATTTATAGCTTGTATTACAAATCTCAACTTTTTTCAAAATACTTAATTGATCTTTCTGTAAAGCTCCAGGAGAATCAAGTGTGAATCTTTCTATTTTTAAATCTACTAATTTGACGGTTTCTTCTAAGTTTGGTAAACAAGATCTAATTGAAGTTATTGCTCTAAAGGTTTCTTGCAAAGGAAGTGTTAGTTTTAGGGATGTGACAGCAACTGTTGCTAAATATGGAATTATATCAAGTATTTGCTTAGTTCCTGGATTGGAAATAATAGGAAATAATCCCAACAAGAATATTAAAGTTATGCCAAGTGGTTCAATTAAAGCCCTTGGTATTTCGGGCAGTACCTCTCCTTTCCAAATTATAGGTACTCCCGCTGATCCAAGTGCTTCATACTTTGATTGAAAATATTTCTCAGTATTTGTGAGTTGAATATCTAGTATATTCCTCATGGATTCTCTTAAAATGCCATTTCTACGCATATCTAGTTTTATTCTTTCTTTTGCGGAATATCTTAGATAAGGCGTTATGGCATAACTAATTAGGAAAAAACTTGTTATTAAAGAAAATATTAGTACGCCTGCTAATTGCTTTCCAACAATAAATATTGCGCTTGATAAAAATGCAATGACAACTAATCCGCTTGTCATTTGAAGTAAAGGTTGGACTAATTCCTCTGTGACTCTGGCAATATTTATTAAAATGGATGCGTCAAGGTTTCCTTGTTTGCTAGTATCTCTACCAAGAAAATATTCGTAATTTTGAGACATTATTTTTCTTTGAGCGTTTTCGCTCAAATCTTTGCGAATATTAGTTTTCAAGCGAATATTCATAGCCCTTAAGGTTATCTTTAATGAAGAAGAAATCCAAGTAATAAGAATAAATATAAAGACTAAGCTTAGTGCTAATGATTCTAAGTTTTCAGGTAAAATTTCGGAAATAAAATTTGGTAGTAATCTACCTGCTTGATCGCCCACAATTACAGAAAAAAGTTGAGCAATTATTCCAACAGCCAAAAAATCTGCTATTCCAGAAAGTACCGCTAAGGGAATAAGGCTTATTAATCCTATTTTCCTTTTCTTTGGTAAACTTCTTAGAATAGGGATTAAAGCTTTTAGGGTTTTACTTTTAATTCTCATAACATCTTCTTTATATAATTATATGTTATTTCGATTTGTTTTTCTAAAGTAGTTGGTTCAATATCTAATTCTTTTAATAAGTTCTGAAATGTTTCTAATTCGCAAATATATTTATTTTCTGGAAGTGTATAGTCAATCTTTGAATCAACTAAGGGCAATTTATAAATTTTTGAAATCTTATTTGCAAGTTCTAATAAACTAGTTGTATGGTTGGCACAATTTAAAATTAACTTATTTTTCACGAATTTATCTAAATATATAAAGTTCAAACCTAAAGCTGCTATTTCTCCAGCATAACCGTAGCTTCGGATAGTATTTTTCTTTGAATGCAAAATAATCTTTTTATTACCTATAGCGCTTAAAATAAAATCCCCTAAAGCAAATAAATTTGGGCTAGTTATAAATTTACCAGTAAGTGCATAAATTCTCATTACTAGGCATTTAGATACTGAACCTAAGATGTTTTCTTCTTCCAATTTTAGATACCCATAAGGGTCAGTTTCTATTGTTTGATTTTTTGATTCTTTAGTTTTAAAAATATAGGCAGCTCCAGATGATATATCTAAAACCTTTGAATCTGTTGAAGTCTCCAATAAATTTCTTACTTGCCTAGTAATATATTTATTAGTTTCTATATATTGATTTAATCCAAAACTTTTGATTTTTTCTTTTCTTAAAAAAGCAGTATGAATAACGTTTAAATAGGGTTCATTTTTGAACATATTGTTTATTGCTGATAATGGATATATGGGTATATCAATCTCCATTGAGTTAATATAAGCAGTTGATTTTATTAGACCTGGTTTACTACCAAAAGCAAAAACTTTATCATTAAACTCTTTCGGTTTAATTCTTTTCTGCAGTTCGTGAAGAAAATTCTTACCAACCCAGCCTGTAGCTCCTGTTATTATAAATAATCCATTCATCTATAAAAAATTAATTCTCATTTAGTATTCTCCATCTAGATTCAAGCATTTCAATTCTTTTAGTATCTTCTTTATATAGGCCGTTATAATATTCCCTTTTGTTTATCAACCATAGTAGTTCAAAATGAACAGCATCTTTTAAAGCCTGCTCCAAGTCTTTTAACTCTAAAGCTTTACTATCAAATATAACTTTCCTCGTTTCGAATCTAGAAAGATAACTTTCTTTAAATTTTCTAAGATTAGATCTTGCATCATATGAAACTGCTCCACCAACCACAAAATCAATGTCAATTTTTTTGCATTTTTTTGAAACTTTTAAAACTGAATCAGTTACTTCATCACTTTCAATTGCACTTCGACTTAGACCTAAAGAACCTACATAATCAACTCGACCAAAAACAATACCATCAATTGAATTCTTATTTTTTAAACAAATATCGGCTATTGCTTCTATATTCTTGAATGTAGTAAATGTTTCACAATTAAATAAAAAATTAGTATCTTCCGCTTCAGTATCGCTATAAACTATTTTTCTCGCATTAATAAATTTTTCTAGAGCATAAGGGGTTTCTACCATTGGAGCAATAATATAATTAACCCCAAATTGTTTGGATTCATAAAGATCTTTAATTGCTTCGCATCCTCCTATTTTTAATGCAATTTTTGCACCTGATTTATTAGCTATTTCTATTAATCTCAACAGCTCATCAGTTCTAGTGCCCTCTGCCTCAAATTCTGCTTTTGTACCTATTGCTCCATAACACTCGCAAGAGCGTTTAAGAATATCGCACATTTTCTTCTCTAAAACATTCATAATTAATTGATGATAGAAAAAATTCTAAACCCTAGTGCTCAATTATTTAAGAAATACAATTGTGATTTATTAAATTAGAAATAGTTTTTAATTTGAAATTTGAAGAATCACTAATATCCCATTCATAAAAGCCATATAAAGCAGGTATGAATTGAATACCACTTTTTTCAGATGAAACTTTATCTTCAAAAGTATCGCCTATGTAGACGCATTGTTTTTTGTTAAGACCTTTTTGGGATATTAAATAATTAATAGCGTGAGATTTCTCACTAAATTTTTTAGCTTTTCTACTACCAATATAAAGCAAGTAATCTATACCGATTACAGTGTCAAAAAGTTGATAAAGTTTAGATTCTTTTAAAAGCTTGATACATATACTCGTAGGTTTATTTGTAATAATATAAAGTTTATTTTTATTACTTTCACCTAAAAAATTTAATGTTTCAGGAACACCTTCATACCATTCAAATTTCTTATAAAAGTCATTATCATAAGATCTTCTAAAATTAGATATAAATTTTTCTTTTTTTATTGCCTCCATATTTGGAAATACCTTATATATTAATTTATTTATAGGAGGACCAATATTTTTTTTGAATGAATCTAAATCAGGACAATGAAGATTATTTTTTTTACAACTATACTTAAATGCTTCATAAATTCCTAAAGATGAATCTGCTAAAGTCCCATCAAAATCAAATATTAAATTCATACTATATTTCTGATGCTAGGTTTATTATTTCATTCATTTTTTCTTGTGAAAGGAAGGGTGCCATATCTTCTAATTCGGAAGTAGTCATAGATCCATCTGGTAATTTTTTGCTAGACAACTTTGGCTCGAATGCTTGATTTAGATTTAATTTTATTTCATGAATTATTGGACCATTGTGTAAGGTGGTTGCTTCAATTTCTTTTTCCAAATTATCCTCAATTTCACTATATTTATATGCCATAGAAAAACCTTTAGCCAAATCCTTGAAATTAGGGAAGGGTAGTCCAGAATCTAAACCACAACCAACAAGGTTATCAGGAAAATAGTTTTGTTGAGTTTGTCTAATTGAATGATAGCCTTCGTTATTTAATATAAAAACTTTTATAGGTAAAGACAAAGAACCGATTATAGATAATTCTTGAAGGTTCATCATAATAGAACCGTCTCCTGCAATACAAATAATTTCTTTCCTTGAGGCATAATATGCTCCTATAGCTGCAGGTATTTCATAACCCATCGAAGCACATCCAGAATTATGAAAAAGACGTTGACCTTTTTTTATAATCGCTGCTTGAAATGTAACAACACAAGCTGTTCCATCCCCACAAACAACAATTTCGTCTTCACTTAATGTGCTAAAAAGTTTATCTACAAAGAAGTATGGATTAATCAATTTATTATTAATTTTTTGACAAGGTAATGTTGCAGGAAAATCTTTTAAAAGTTTTTTGTTGAATAAAATCCAAGATTTCCATTTAAGAATAGTTTGGTTTTCATTATTCTTGAAATTGTTTTCGAGCGCCTTATCCAATCTTTTGAAAAAATGTTTTATGTCTCCATGTATCTTTAAATCAGAACTAAGGGTTGGTTTTTCTAATTCAGCTTTATCAATATCTATATGACATTTCCAAGCATTCTTTGCGAAAGATTTCCAGTTGTAACTCACTTGTCTAATGTTTAGGCGACAACCAATAGTTATTACACAATCAGATAATTGAACAGCAAAATTTCCAGATCTATTACCAACTGATCCAGGCCTGCCGCAATAATTTGGGTGATCATCCCACAATAAATCATTACTATTCCAACCAGTTACCGTGGCAATTGGCCACTTTTGGAGGAAATCTAATAGTTCATGATAAGAGTTGCTTAGTCTAATACCGCTTCCCACATATAAAATAGGTTTGCGAGAATTCATCAAATTTTTAACAATTTGGTTTAAGTCATCATCGCTTATCATTAAAAATTTATCTGAATCTTTAAAACCTCCTCTTTCTAATGGTCTCTCAATAAGATTAGAAAAATTTTTATCGAGAGGAGTTGCTTGAACATCAATTGGCACATCGATCCATACAGGTCCTTTCCTTCCATGAATTGAATTGATAAAAGCTTGATCAACAATTTCCGCCACCTTATATGGATCCTCTAAAAGAATTGATTCTTTTGTGACTTTCTCTACCATATGAACAATATCCACTTCTTGATCTCCAAGCTGTCTTAGATTGTCAACATTTGAGTTTTTGACAAGTGTTTCTCTTTTTGCCTGTCCAGAAACTACTATCATTGGAAGTGAGTCAACATAAGCTCCAAAAACACCATTTATTGCATTAATACTTCCTGGACCTGCAGTGACATTAACAATAGCAGGAAAGTTATTAATTCTTGCATAACTATCCGCCGCTATGGAACAAGATTGTTCGTTATGGAGGAAATGAACTTTATCTTTAAAAATATTTCCAAAACTATCATTAAGATGCATTGCAGCTCCACCTGTAACCATGAAGACTTCTTCACAACCAAGGAATTTTAATCTTTTTGCAATAAAATCTGATACTCTCATTTTATTTAAATTTAGAGCATTCTATCATTATCAAAAATTTTGTACTTATAAAAAGATAAATTCCTAATTTATCTTAGATCGAATAGTTCCAGCGTGATATCATAATCCTATATTTATTTGTGACGTGAAAGCTGTAATACTTGCCGGCGGTTTAGGCACAAGAATCTCTGAGGAGACATCCATTAAGCCTAAACCCATGGTTGAAATAGGAAATAAGCCTATCCTTTGGCATATAATGAAGATTTATAGCAGTTATGGTATTAACGACTTTGTGATTTGTTGTGGATATAAGGGATACGTAATTAAAGAATTTTTCGCTAATTATTTTTTACATACTTCAGATGTTACTTTTAATATGAAAAATAATGAAATGGAAGTTCATTCCAAAAGAACTGAGCCTTGGAATGTTTCTTTAGTTGATACAGGAGACTCTACTATGACTGGAGGAAGATTAAAAAGAGTATCTGATTACCTAAACGATGAAACTTTTTGTTTTACCTATGGAGATGGACTCGCTGATATAAATATTAAGAATTTGATCGATTTTCATAATAAATCTAATACTAAAGCAACTTTAACGGCAGTGCAGCCTCCAGGCAGATTTGGTTCATTAGAGTTTGAAAGAGGGAAAGTTTTTTCTTTTCAAGAAAAGCCTAAAGGCGATAATAGTTGGATTAATGGAGGATTTTTTGTATTAGATCCAGAGGTAATAAATTATATTGATGGTGATAATTCTATATGGGAACAGACTCCTTTAAAAAAACTAGCCAAAGAGGGAGAACTTTCAGCTTATCATCATGAAGGTTTTTGGCAGCCAATGGATACTCTTAGAGATAAAAATACTTTAGAAGAATTATGGGATTCTCAGAACGCTCCATGGAAATGTTGGGAGTAATGGAAAATAGCGTAAGAAATAATCCTGATATATCTTTTTGGAAAAATAGAAAAGTACTTGTTACTGGGCACACAGGATTCAAAGGGAGCTGGCTTACTTTTTGGCTTCTAAAAATGGGTGTTAAGGTTTGTGGAATAAGTTTAGAACCAGAATCTGAAAAGAATTTATTTGATTTGCTGAATCTCGAAAAACATATTGAACATAATATTTGCGATATTAGGTCTAAAGACAAAATTAAAAAAATTATCAATGATTTTAAACCTGAAATAGTTTTTCATTTAGCGGCTCAACCACTTGTCCTAACTTCATATGAAAAACCTTGTGAAACTTGGGAAATAAATGTAATCGGAACAATCAATATATTAGAATCCATTATTAGTAATAATCAAAAATGTAGTTCAGTTTTTATTACAACTGATAAGGTTTATCAAAATAATGAATGGGTATATGGTTATCGAGAAATTGATAAGTTAGGAGGAATTGATCCCTATAGTAGCAGTAAAGCAGCTGCTGAAATTGCCATTAATTCCTGGAGAGAAAGTTTCTGTGGTCCTTCAGTAAATCAAAAAAATCATATATTTATAGCCTCTGCTCGCGCAGGTAACGTTATTGGAGGAGGAGATTGGTCTGCTAATAGAATTGTGCCAGATATATCAAAAGCATTAGTAAGAAATAATAAAATAGAAATAAGAAACCCACTATCAACAAGACCTTGGCAACATGTAATAGAGCCTCTTGCAGGATATATAATACTCGCTGAAAAATTATATAAAACAGAAGATAGAAATATTGCATCGTCTTTTAATTTTGGGCCAGATATCAACTCCAATAAAACAGTCAGAGAATTAGTAAAAGAATGCTTAAATCATTGGGATGGTAAATACGTTATTAATAAAAAAGAGAATATGCCTCATGAAGCTGGAAAGCTCAATCTTGTTATAGAAAAAGCTAATAATATGTTGCTATGGAGGCCAAAATTAAATTTTAAGCAAACAGTTGAATTAACTATAAATTGGTATAAAAATTTTGAACTAAATTCAAAAACCGCTTTTGAATGTTGCGAATATGATTTATTGTTGTATCTAGATAGTTAAAACCCTTGTCAGAATTAAGTGAATTAAAAAAGAAAATCCTAAAATTAACCCGAGATTACTCTAGAGAAGTACATTCTTCTAACAGGCCATCTACGGATCCATTAAAGTTTTCTTGGAATGTAGGAGATGTCATACCTTATGCAGGAAGAGTCTTTACTGAAGATGAGGTAGAAGCAGCAGTTTCTTCGACTTTAGATTTTTGGTTAACTTTAGGATCTGAAGGCCTTAATATGGAGAATGAATTATCTAGATTTTTAGGTACAAAGAAGACCTTACTCGTCAATTCTGGTTCGAGCGCTAACTTAATTGCTATATCTGCACTTACTTCTCATAAGATTAATTCTGAAAAACGTTTAAATATTAATGATGAGGTAATAACAGTAGCAGCTGGGTTCCCAACTACCGTCGCCCCAATTATTCAGATTGGAGCAGTACCTGTTTTTATTGATGCGGATCCAATTACAGGGAATCCAAAATGTGATCAATTAGAAGCTGCATATAAGCCAGGGAAAACAAAAGCTGTAATGATGGCTCACGCACTAGGAAATCCTTTTAATCTTTTGGAAACTATTGAATTTTGTAGAAAATATGGGTTATGGCTAATTGAAGATAATTGCGATGCTCTGGGATGTTCATATTCTATGCCAAAAGATATAGCTAATAGGTTAGGTTTTTTTGAAAATAGTCCTGGTTTAAATGATGGAGATGAAAACATAATCAGATGGACTGGAACTTGGGGAGATTTAAGTACTCAAAGTTTTTATCCACCCCATCATTTGACTATGGGTGAGGGAGGTGCTGTAAATATTATTAATAGTAAAAAACTTTCTGTCATAGCAGAAAGTTTTAGGGATTGGGGAAGGGATTGTTGGTGTCCAAGTGGAGTTGATAATACATGTAATAAGCGTTTTGATTGGCAATTAGGCGACTTACCAAAAGGTTATGATCATAAATATACCTACAGTCATCTTGGATTTAATTTAAAACCTCTAGACATTCAAGCTGCAATTGGAAGGGTCCAGTTAAAAAGACTTCCAGAGTTTATTCAACTACGAAAAGACAATTGGAATTATTTAAGAAAAGGATTAATTAAAAGTCAAGAATTTTTAGACTTTGCATTACCTACTCATGCTACTAGCTGGGATTCTGAGAATGGCTTCTCTTGGGATCATAGCGGTTGTAAAACTGATTGCTCTTGGTTTGGATTCAAGATAGCAGTCAAAAAAGAGGCTTTTTTTAGTAGGACGGATTTAGCTAAAATATTGGATAAAAATAAGATCGGAAATAGAATGCTTTTTGGTGGAAATCTTATACGACAGCCAGCTTTCGTAGAACTAAAGAAGAATAGACCATCAGCATTCAGAATAGCTTTAGATACAAAAGGTTCAGATCAAATAATGGAAAATACTCTTTTCTTGGGAACTTATCCTGGATTAACAAAGGAAATGATGGATTTTGAAATTGATGTTATAAATAATTTTTCAAATCATACTTCAACTTAATTTAATAGTTTAAAATCCAAAATTTTTAAATGATAGAATCTAAAAAAATATTCTTATGAAGAAAGTTTATGTTGAGATGCCACCATATACAGAAAAGAGTAATGGGGTTTTGTGTGTCTATAATTTATTTGAATTCTTAAATGCAAAAAACGATTTTCAAACAATTTTTTTACCTAGGGATTTTCTAAATATAGGATTAAAAAAAATGAAAATTAAAACTAAATTTCTAATAGAATTTAGTTTAAAAAATGCGAAAAAAAATGATTTTTTTATCGTTAATGATACAACTTCAAAACATAAAATCAAACTTGCTAGAAAAAAGGGTTTAAAAATTGTTTTTTGGCAACTTGCACCTTATTCTCTTCTTGGTAAAAATTCTTTTCCTAAGATAGGAGATTACAGTCTTCCCTTCTCATCATGTTGTGATCCAAAAGCAGAAAAATTTTATTATTACCAAACTAAAATTGATCGCTATTGGAGAGCTGCTTTAAAATATCAAAATTATTTTGAAAAAGATTCAATTGCAATTTATACAGGAAAAGGAAAAATTAGAAAAATCCCAGATAAAATAATGGATCTTTTTTGTAAAGAAAATATCCAGTTAATAACAAGAAATTATCCTGACAAAAGAAGTGAATTATTCAAAATTCTTCTTTCATCTAAAGCCTTAATAACATTTGATGAATTAACACAATTAAATTTAGAAGCGGCTTCTTTAGGGATACCTGTTTTTAGTGTAAATTCCCTATTTGATAATTTTTGTATGAGTAAATTCCCCATTTCTAAATTGCAAAATCTTATAACATCAGACCCTAATTATTTTAAAGATTTATATTTAAATAATTTTCAAAAAAAAGCAACACTTCATGCAAAAGATTTACTTGAGGAAGATGAGACGACTTTTTTAAATATTTATAAATTTATAATTGGGGAGAATAAAGTTCATCAAGTTAGTAATTTAGATATAAGAAGATATAAGAAATGGACATCTTTTCTAAAAAGTAAAGATTTCTTATATCCGCATATAGGAGGACAGTCATTAGGGATATTATTTATTAATGAATTTTGTAATTCTTTAGTTATAAAAAATAGATTTAAATTTCTTTTCTTGAGGATAAATTTATTTCAATTAATTGGAAAAATTCTTTTTAAATTAAAGCTATTACGTTTAATAGAATTCATACTATATAAAATTAGATTTATACAAATTTTAAGCAAATTAAATAAATTTCTTGAAATTATTAAAATAAAATTTTTTGAAAAAGGAATGGAAGAATATATCTTTAAGAAAAATCGAAAGTGGCAAAAAATAGGTTTAGATATTCATGGATTTGCAAATATTTATGATTCTAAATTTAGGGTTTATGAAAAAGAAACTTATAAAAAAAAATCAAATAAAATAAAAATTAAGAAATTATTTTAAAATTTTTTCTACCCAAGAAATATTTTTAATGTACCAGTTTATAGTTTTTAATAAACCCTCATAAAAACTATAACTTGGTTCCCAACCATGTAGATTTTTTATTTTTGAAAAATTAATTGAATATCTTTGATCATGCCCTGGCCTATCATCAACATATTTAATTAGATGATTTCTTGAAAAATTATTTGGATATTTTTTATCTAATATTTGACATATTTCATTTGCTACCTCATTATTGGATTTTTCTCCGTTCCCACCAATACAATAATTTTCTCCAATTTTACCAAATTTAGAAAGTAATATTAGTGCATTTACATGATCTTCAACAAATAACCAATCTCTAATATTTGAACCATTACCATATATAGGTATTTCCCTTCCTTTAAGTGCATTAAAAATAATTTTTGGGATTAGTTTTTCTGGATTTTGCCATGGGCCATAATTATTTGAGCAATTTGAAATTATTACAGGTAAAGAATAAGTATGATACCACGCCATAACCAAATGATCACTACTAGCTTTTGAAGCTGAATAGGGACTTCTTGGATCATAAGCTGTATTCTCAGAAAAATATCCAGTTGGTCCGAGCGAACCAAATACTTCGTCAGTACTAATATGCAGGAATTTAAATTGTTTTTGTCTCTCCTGATTTAAATTTCTGTAAAAATGCAATGATGCTGATAACAAGTTATAGGTCCCCAAAATATTTGTTTGGATAAAATCAAATGGTTTAGCTATTGATCTGTCTACATGACTCTCTGCGGCTAAATGAAAAATAATATCAGGATTTGCTAGTTTAACTGCTTCGAAGGTTTCTGATTCATTAGCTAAATCAATTTCTAAGAATTTATATTGTTTATTATTTCTTTCTGAACAATAGTCTTTAATAGGTTTTTCATAACTTGCATAATTAAGTTTATCAATGTTAAACACTATATTATTTTTTGATAAAAGTAATTTAAGTATCAAATTCTTGCCAATAAATCCAGCACCTCCAGTTATTAAAATTCTCATTTTCCTAGTTTCCTTTGTGCATATATTCTCAAGTTTGATTTTAATGCTTCAACCCAATCTATCTGTTTAATATTTAAGAATTTTTCTGTGTTATTGCAATTTAATACAGAAAAAGCAGGTCTTTTTGCAATCGTTTTGTAATCAAGAGATGAAATGGATTTTACTGAACCGGCTTTTTCTATTAATCCATATTCTTCAGCATATTTACCAATTGAAACTGCAAAATCATACCAACTTATAATTCCCCTGTTACTCCAATGAAAGATTCTTTCATTTATTTCATTGTTACTTTGTTTTTTTATTAACTCCCAGCAAATTTTTGATAGTTGAATAGTATCAGTGGGAGATCCTATTTGATCATTGACTACTCTGATGATTTTTGATTGTTTTGCAGCATTGTTGTGAAGATTTAACATTTTTAAGCAAAAGTTGTTCCCCGATGGTCCATAAAGCCAGCTAGTCCTAAGAATTAGAGTACCTGGATATTTCAAAGATAAATTTTCACCTTGTAGCTTTGAAGCTCCATATACATTGATAGGATTACATTTGTCAGTAGGTAAATATGGTGTTTTTTTTGACCCATCAAATACAAAGTCTGTGCTTATTTGCAAAAGCCTTCCACCATAGCTAGAGATTGTTTTAGCTAAAGTTTCAACTGCTTTTGCATTAATATCAAATGTTTTTTTAATTTCTTTTTCAGCACTATCTACAGCAGTAAATGCAGCTGCATTAATAATCCAATCAGGTTTAAGTTCTAGAATTGTTTTTTTGCAATGATCATTATCTAAAAGATTAAATTGCTTTCTTTTTAGCCCTATTATTTTTACCCCTTTTAATGAACTTTCTTTTAATTGATTACCAAGTTGACCATCAATTCCAGTTATTAATATTTTCATAAAAATAAATATTCATTATTAACTTTGGAAAAATAAAGAGCATTTTTATCTTTTTCACTAATATTCAAGGTTTTGTTGAGTGAAGATATTGGCCACTTTATATTAATATCCGGATCGTTCCAATTTAAGCTAGATTCTGACTCTTTATTCCAATAGTTAGTTGCTTTATAAAAAACTTCAGTATTGTCAGTTAATGTTAAAAATCCATGAGCAAAACCTCTTGGGATCCAAAATTGCTTCTGATTTTGACTACTTAAATATATAAAAATATAGCTAAGAAAAGTTTTTGAATGTAACCTCAAATCTACAGCGACATCAAATATTTCTCCATTTATACATCTTACTAACTTTCCTTGCGCATGAGGATCCTTTTGATAATGAAGACCTCTCAATGTGCCTTTAGATGACTTGGAATGATTATCTTGAACAAATAATGCTTCATTTTGTCCATTTTGAGAAAGTACTTCATTAAATATTCTTTTATTCCAACTTTCTTGAAAAAATCCTCTTTCATCAAAAATAACATTGGGACTTATAATCAGCGGTCCTTCAATAAGTTTGCCATTCTGATTAAAACATTTTTCGTAATTTAATTTCATGTTTTACTGATTTAAAAGTGAAATTAAATATTTCCCATAACCACTTTTTTTTAGTGACTTAGATAAAGTCATTAATTGCTCATCATCAATCCAACCTTTTCTCCAGGCAATTTCTTCAGGGCAAGATATTTTAAGACCTTGTCTATTCTCAAGTGTCTTTATGAATAGTGATGCTTCATTTAAAGAATCAAAAGTACCAGTATCTAACCAAGCTAAACCTCTACCGAAAAGCTCAACATTTAGACAATTTTCTTCTAGGTATAAGTTATTAATATCACTTATTTCTAATTCACCTCTCTTTGAGGGTTTAATAGATTTTGCCTTATCTAATACAGTATTGTCATAATAATAAATCCCTGTTATTGCATAATTACTCTTGGGATTTTTTGGCTTTTCTTCAATTGAAATAACTTCAAATTTCTTATTAAATTCTACTACTCCATATCTTTCTGGATCTTTAACTGGGTAAGCAAATATAGTTGCATTATTATTATTATTATTTGATTTTTCAAGCAAATTTATCAAACCTTTACCATAAAAAATATTATCACCCAAAATGAGGGTAACAGAATTATCTTTAATAAATTCTTCAGCAATGATAAAAGCTTGAGCTATACCTTCTGGTTTTTTTTGAGTTTTGTATTCAATGGAAATTCCAAATTTTTGGCCATTACCCAACAAATCTCTAAATAATGTTTCATCTTTCTCATTTGTAATTATTAAGATTTCTTTTATCCCAGACAACATAAGAGTTGAGAGAGGATAATAAATCATCGGTTTGTCATATATAGGTAACAACTGCTTACTAACAACATTTGTGATTGGAAATAATCTTGTCCCCTTCCCTCCTGCAAGAATAATACCTTTTCTATTTATTTGCTTTTGGTAATTCATTCTGGATTGCAAAAGATACTTTTTAGTTTAGATTAAAACTCTTATTAAAAAAAAAAATTTTTTAAATTTTTTTAAAAATAATTCCAATAATAAAAACAAAATTTTCGATTGAAGATTGTCTATAAACTCCAGATCTGTAAAAGTAAAATAGCCTTAAAAACAGATTTTTAGATCTTCTTGCTTTAGAAAAGTTGTTAAGTATTTTTAAATTATTTTTGCTTAAAAGGTATTTATGTTTTGATAAATTTTCTATATTTGAATCCAACCAATTTTTAACTTTACCATTAGCAAATTCAAAAAATCTTGATTTTTGATTATCAAAACCTATGTTCATGCCAATTAAATTTTTTTTATGCTGTCTATATTTTAGTGTTTTTGTTTTGTCGAAAATTATTCTTCCACCTGCTCCAGATATGATTAGATAACACCACCAATCATGAGATATAAAATTACTTTCACCAACAGTTTGAATCACAATTTTTCTTGCACTGGAGTTCATTAAAATTGTATTCCCTCCAGCTATATTTTGTAACAGTGCATTAGAGAAAGAAATTGGCTTCTTGAAAATTCTTGATGAACCTATTTCATTAATGCAATCTGAACAATAGTATGCAGTTCGCGAGAAATAAAGTTTTGCAATTTTTTTGTATTCTTTTTCTTTTAAATGATTTATTGCCATCTCAATTTTATTTTCCCTCCAAATGTCATCTTGATCACTAAATGCAAAATATTCATACTTTTCTCCAACATCTTTAAGACCTTGTAGGAAATTTTTGGCATATCCTAAGTTTTTTTTTCTTCTAATAATTTTTATATTTGAATATGAATTATGATCCAGATAACTTTTTAGATAATCTATATTTTCGGTTGAATTATCATCAAAAATGAATATATCTAAGTCTTTATGAGTTTGCTTAAGTATGCTTTCTAATTGAGGTAAAATAAACTGTCTACCATTGTAAAATCCTAATATAACAGCAACTTTTGAATTTTTATATTTATCTTTCATTTATTATTTTCATGAAAGCTTTTGCATTCTAACACAGACTTTTTTTGGTTTTATGGAAAAATTATTCACAATTTTAAAAATAAAACCCTCTTCTTATTTTGTATTTTTCAAATTGAATAATTATCAATAATTATTCAAGATGGCTTGTAACCCCCTAGATTAAAAATTAATTTTATTGTTTTGAATAAGATTAATAAGTCTAGAAAAAAGGAAAAATTAGTTATGTAATAAATATCATAACTGAGTTTTTGAGTTGAATCAAAAACGCTTGCACCATAAGAATAATTTACTTGCGCCCAACCGCTTAATCCAGGTTTCAATATATTCCTGCAATCATAATAAGGTATATTTTTTAATAATTTTTCTTCAATTTCTGGCCTTTCCGGTCTTGGACCGATTAGGCTCATATCACCAATAATCACTGAAAAAAGTTGAGGCAATTCGTCCAATCTAGTCGCTCTTATTAATCTTCCAGTTTTTGTAATTCGTGAATCATTTTTAAGTGCCCATTGAACACCATTTTTTTCGGCATTGATCTTCATACTTCTGAATTTTGTAATTCTAATTATTTTTCCATTGAGACCTGTTCTTTTTTGTGTATAAAAAATGTTTTTGCCATCTTCAATAAAAATAAGAATTCCAATTATTAAAAAAATAGGTGAAGATAGGATAATTAGTATTAAGCTTACAAAAATATCACCTAACCGTTTTATCCTGAGTTCATAATTGTATTCAGCAGACTTTATTTTCTCTATTAATTGATATTTTTCATAAATTATATTTGTTGGGATTCTATTGAATTCCTTTTCAAACCAATTCAATAAATTTATTATTTTAAGACCTTTTAATTTTAGTTTAAGTATAAATTTGAGTTTATGATCATTAATATTAGAGTAATTATTTAAAATAATACCTTCAATATTTTTATATTTAATTTCTTTTAAGTTACTATTTTCTGAAGCAAATACTAATTCAATATCTTTCTTTTTATTTGAGATTTCTTTGATTATTTCTTGATAATCATATTCAGATCCAATAAATAACCATTTCTTTTTATAGTTATAAATAAAATGTGTAATGATGCTTAATAAATTTTGAAAAAAATAACTTAAGGATGCGATATATATGGTAGATCTTAGAAATGTGTTAAATAAATAGTTATTAAAATCAATATAAATTGAACCATTTACAGTAAATGGCACTATTAATATATATCCGAAATTAACTAATATATAAATTAAATTAACTAGTAAAAAGAGTAAAAATGTTTTAATAAGGCTCTTAAAAATACTCCTGCTATTTAAACTTTTTACTCTCATATATCTACCAACGATATAACTTATATTTATCCAAAAAACTGCAATTGTAATTGTGACATATCTATTTGGAAGATTTCCAAAATTATTTATATGAACAAAATTATATAAATATATAATTATGATA